>NZ_JAYKYQ010000014.1:0-170523 GCF_035544775.1 Nocardia implantans
CTCGATGGCGTATGCGGCGAATGTGCTGAGTTGGGCGCGGGCGTATCGGACGGGTGGTTCGCCGACGCCGGTGCGGGTGTCGCCGGATCTGGTGGCGCCGGGGTCGTTGCCGCCGGTGGGGCCTGGCACCGACATGACCGCGGTCACCGCGACGGTGCCCGCGCCCGAGGTGGCGACGCCGCCGCCGTCGCCACGGCCGCAGACGCAGACACAGACACAGGTGATGATCACGCTGCCCGGTCTGCCGCCGATTCCGTGCGGGATCTTCTGCCCGCCTCCCCAGCCGGTGCATCCCTGCCTGGTGCAACCGATTCCCGCTCCGATGCCGCAACCGGGACAGCCGGAATCCGGCCGCATCCCCCTCGCGCCCGGGCAAACATACGGTGCGGCCCCCGGACACCTGCGCAACCCGGACGTCGACGGTGCCGACGCCGAACCGCGAAGCGCCGACGCCGGAACGGTCGACTGCGCGCAGCCGGAAGCGGCCACCGCCCCCGTACCCGCGCCGGACGCCCCACAGCGGGACGTCGCACCACGCCACCCCGAACCTGCCACCACCACCCCGCCCGCGCCGGAACCCGAACCGGAACCGGAACGCGGCGTGGAGCCGGCACCCCCGCCGCCGCCCGCTATCACCCTGCCCTTCGGCATCGTCATCCCGCTGCCAGGGCCACCCCCGCCGCCACCGGCGGGCTGACATCGGCTGTCACCCGAGCCGGCTCGCATCCGGCGACGGCCCGCCCCAGCCCTGAGGGGAACCCGGGGTGAATGAGGCGTCGTCGACGTCGGCCCCGGTTGCGTTCGGGTCTGTCGGCCTGAGGGCGGCGCGGACGTGACTCGACCCGCGTGCAGGCGAGCCGCCGAAGCGCTCGAAGAGGTCTTCGAGCACTGGCCCCGACCGTGTTCTCCGCCGATCGCCACGCGATACCAGCCGCTTCCGCACGCCATCGGATCGGTTCGAACCCCGCCGCCGGAGTGGCGCCGATGGATGCGGCCACGACCGTGCCCCCGAGCGCGCGACGCCTGCCGCAAAGGCGTATCCGGACCGCGTCAACCGACGTATTGTGGTCGTTAGCTATCGCGTGGCATCTACCAGCGGCGCCCAAGAGGCCAGTCACTGTCAGTGGTCTTCGAAGACGCCATTTCGTGCGGTGGGCGCTCGGCGGATGGGTGGCCCGGTGCACCGACCGGGGCCGGTCGCCGGCGACCCGCGGTGACGAACCTTTACCGGGACCGGTCGAGCAGAGGTGATCTCATGAGGGCCACAGTCGGAATATCAGCGGAGCAGGCGGTGGTACGTGGGGTGATGATCGCGTCGACGGCGCGGCGAGGCACCCGTCCCGCCGTGCTGGGGGAGATCGAACAGCCGGTCGAGCACTCCACCGCCGCATCGGTGGCCGCCGCGCTCGACGCGTTGACCGCCGCCGCGGGCTCCGGCGCTCGAATCGATGACGTCGCGGTCGCCTACCGCACCGTGGCCGAACGGCGGGCAATCGTCTCGCAACTCTCGTCGGCCTCATGGCGTTCGTCGTCGCTCGTGTCGACCAAGACGGCGCTGCTCGCGCTGCTCGCTGACCTGCCCGGACTGGCCGAGGACGACACCCTGCTGGTGATGGAGGTCGTCGGCTACCACACGTCGTATCTCGTGGCCGCGCCGAATCGAGAGGAAATCCTGCTGTCCGGATCCTGGTCGTCCGGTGTCGTCGACGCGGAGACCGCGGGTTCGGCGGCCGACCGGATCAGGCCCGCTCTGGAAGCAGCCGGGGTACTGCCCGACGCCGTGGTGCTGTGCGGCTCGTCGGCGGGAGATCCGGAGGTCGTCTCCGCATTGCGAGCCGGGCTCGACGCGCCGGTCGTCACGGCGCCCGACCATGCCAACGCCGCCGCTTACGGTGCGGCCTTGGTCGTCGCGGCTCCGTTCCGGGGCGCGGCGGCGGAACCGGCAGCGGCCGATCGCAAGCACGGCGGCCGGGTGATCCTGGCCGGGGCCGCCGTCGCCGCGCTGCTCGGCGGCGCCGCGATCGCGGTCGCGCAGGCACGGGACGACCGTCCGGCCGACGCCGAGATCGGTGGACCGGCGGCCGCCACCGCCACCCAGCCGGTCGACCCGAATCCGGCGCAGGCGGCCCCCGCTCCTGCGGTCGAGCAGGCGCCCATCTCCGTGGTGCCGGAGGCGGCCGCCACTCCCGAGCCGTATCCCGAACCGCCGGTGCCGCCGCCTCCCGCGAACGCGCATGCTCAATTGCCCGCCCCGCCGATACCAATGCCCCCCGGACCGCCGCCCGCCGAGCAGCAGCCGCCGCCGCACCCGCGCACCTCGACGGAGTACCCGGAACCGACAACCGCCGCCGTCCCCGACGACACCTTCCTGTTCCCGGGCGAGTCGCCGCCGCCACCCTGGAATGCCGACCCTGCCGTCGTCCAGGCCTGGTGGGACAACCACGCGAAGCTGAAGGAGAGCTGGCTGAGTGGCCGCTGATGACATCGACCGCCCCGCCCGCGCGGCGGCGACATCCTCGGCGGGCCGATAAGCTGGCCGGGTGAGCGCACCAACCGCCGGATCGGTGGCGATCGTCGACGACCTGGAGGCCGTGACGACCCGAGGTCACGAAGACGAACCCACCGCGACCGGGATCGGCCGCGCCGACGTGGAATCGCTGTGGGCGTCGGTGCAGGCGTGGTACCGCCTCGGCACCACCCCGGCGATCCAGGTCTGCCTGCGCCGTGACGGGAAGATCCTGCTCAACCGCACCATCGGTCACGGCTGGGGCAACGCGCCGGAGGACGGACCCGACGCGGTCAAGGTGCAGGCCACTCCGGAGACGCCGTTCTGCGGCTTCTCGACCGCGAAGGGCGTGGCCGCGGCGCTGATGTTCATGCTCGTCGAACAGGGCGCGTTCGCCCTCGACGAGCCGGTGTCCGTGTACATCCCGGAGTTCGCCGCCAACGGCAAGGCCGCCATCACGATCGGTGACGTGCTTTCGCACTCGGCCGGGATCCCGTTCGTCACACCGCCGTACCGAGGCGTCGATCTGGTGCTCGACGAGGAATTGGCCGTGCGCGGGCTGGCCGATCTGGTCCCGAGCTGGAAGCCGGGACGGTTCCGCGTGTACCACGCGCTGACCATCGGGTTGATCCTGCGGCTGCTGGTGCAGCGGGCCACCGGCAAGCGGCTGCGCGAGCACCTCGCCGAGCAGGTGCTGGAGCCGTTCGGTTTCCGCTGGACCAATTTCGGTGTGCATCCGGAGGATGTGGGCGAAGTCGTGCCGAGCGTGAAGACCGGTCCGGCGCCGTCGCGCACGGCGAGTTACCTGGCGCGCAAGGCCATCGGCGGGCGAATGGACCGGGCATCGCGCTCGGCGACCGACGCCTTCCTCACCGCCGAACTGCCGTCGGGCAATCTGGTCACCACCGCGGCGGAGTTGTCGCGGTTCTACGAGATCCTCACCCGCGGCGCACCGGACGGCAGGCGCATCATCCGGCCGGAGACGTTGGCCGAGGCGGTGCGCCCGGCGCGCTGGATACCCGGCGTCGCCGGACGCGTCAGCCGAGCCGGATTCGAACTCGGCGGGCGCAGGTCGAAATTCGGCCGCGACACCGGATCGCACTTCGGGCGTAGCGGATTGACCACCCAGTACGGCTGGGCCGACCCGGCTCGCGGGCTGTCCGGGGCCATCCTCACCAGCGGCAAGGCCACCACCGACACCAAGCGTCCGTGGCAGCTGGTCGCCCAGATCTCCGCCACGGTGCCTGCCGACCGGTAGCCACGCGCCAGGGCATCCCGCGCCGAGGGCCTCCACCAGTGAGAAGACCTTAGCCATCCGACCGATTTAGTCTGTTAACTCGGTCGTTGCCAACCTGTCGGGTTGTGCTAGCGCTAGCGGAACAGACTGACCCGTCGGCTCTTTGGCGGTGAAAGCGTTGGTGTTGATGAGGATTGACCTTGACGTGGCGGTGAGCGCATCCCGGCACGAGATGTTCCCCGACGAGCGTGGCCGGTTCGGCGTGTTCGGAGGCAGATTCGTTCCCGAGGGCCTGATGGCCGCCCTGCTGGACCTGGAGGACGCCTATCGCCTGGCGCGGGAGGACCCCGGCTTCGTCACCGAGTACCGAGAGCTGTTGCGGGACCGGGTGGGTCGGCCGACGCTGCTGCACCAGGTACGGCGCTTCGGACGGTTGCTGGGCGTGCCGGGCGTCCGGGTGTATCTCAAGCGCGAAGACATGGCCCACACCGGCGCCCACAAGATCAACAATGCCATCGGGCAGGCGTTGCTGGCCCGGCGGATGGGCAAGAAGCGGATCGTCGCCGAGACCGGCGCGGGACAGCACGGCGTCGCGGTGGCGACGGTGGCGGCGATGCTCGGATTGACCTGTGTGGTGTACATGGGAACCGAGGACATGCGCCGTCAGTCGTCGAACGTGATGCGGATGAAGCTGCTCGGCGCCGAGGTGCGGCCGGTCGACATCGGCTCGCGACGGCTGAAGGAGGCGATCAGCGAGTCGGTGCGCGACTGGGTGGCCAGCGTGGACACCACCTACTACCTGTTCGGGACCGCGGCCGGGCCCGCGCCGTATCCGCGGATCGTGCGGGACTTCCAGACGGTGATCGGCACCGAGACCAGGGCCCAGATCGCGCGAGTCGAAGGCAGACTGCCCGATTACGTCCTGGCCTGTGTGGGCGGCGGCAGCAACGCGATCGGGGTCTTCCATCCCTTCGCCGACGACCCGCAGGTCCGGCTGATCGGCGTCGAAGCGGCCGGATTGGGGGTGGACACCGGAGAGCACGCGGCGACCCTGTGCATGGGCAGCCCCGGCGAGATCGACGGCTCCTACAGCTATCTGCTGCAGGACGAGGACGGCCAGATCGCGCGGACGCACAGTATCGCGGCGGGACTGGACTATCCGGGGGTCGGGCCGGAGCTCAGCCATCTGAAGCACAGCGGCCGGGTGACCTATCGAGCCGCGACGGACGCGGTCGCCCTGCGGGGCATGCAGGCGCTCAGCCACACCGAAGGCGTCCTCGCCGCATTGGAATCCGCCCACGCCGTCGGCCACCTGATGGAGATGGCCGACCGTGGTGAGATCCCCGCGGGCTCGCTGATCGTGCTGTGCCTGTCCGGCCGAGGGGACAAGGATCTCGCCGTCGCCGCCGAGCGGCTCGGCGTGGCATGACCGCTGCTATGGTCGGAAGCGCCCATGGCGCCGGAGAGGGACCGCGCGCTACACCCGCGCACGAGGACGAGCCCTCTTGAAGTATGTGCCCCGCCTGATCTTGTTCCTGGCGATTCCCGCTGTCTTGTTCCTGCTGCCCTGGTGGACGCTGGTGGCCGCGACCACCGATGAATCCGGTCCGCTGTTCTGGCTTGGTTCGGCGCTGTTCCTGCTCGGGTTCGCGGGCCTGCCCGCGGCGATGTATCTGGGTCACGGGCCCGCGCAGTCGGACGCGGCCTCGATCGTCGGCGACACTGTGCTCGGTGTGATGTGGGTGCTGTTCAGCTGGTCGGTGCTGGGCAATCTGGCGCGCGCGGGATTGACCGTCGCCGGCGTCGGCGACCCGGCTCGCTCCCGGATCGTGGCCGTCGGCGTGCTCGCGGTCGCGACGGTGCTGGTGGTGTGGGGTGTGATCGAGGCGCGCCGGGTGCCGAGGGTGCGCACGGTGGAGGTGTCGATTCCCGGTCTCGGCTCCGCGCTCGACGGACTGCGCATGGTCGTCGTGACCGACACCCACTACGCCGCGCTGGACCGGCTGCGCTGGTCGGAACGCGTGGTGGAGGTGGTCAACGCGCAACGACCCGACATCGCCTGTCACGCCGGCGACCTCGCCGACGGATCGGTGGCGAAGCGGCGCGCGCAGGTCGACCCGCTCGGCAAGGTGGAGGCCGAACTCGGCCGGTTCTACATCACCGGCAATCACGAGTATTTCGGCGATGCCGAAGGCTGGATCCAGCACATGACCTCGCTCGGCTGGCAGCCGTTGCACAACCAGCACGAGGTGGTGCGCCGCGGCGGCGATCGGCTGGTGATCGCAGGCATCGACGACCCCACCGGTGTCGGCTTGACCGGGCACGGCCCCGACCTGCCCGCAGCGCTCGCGGGCGCGGACCCGGACGTACCGGTCGTGTTGCTCGCCCATCAGCCCAGACAGATCGCGCAGGCGGTGGCCGCCGGTGTGGCGCTGCAGATCTCCGGCCACACCCACGGTGGCCAGATCTGGCCGTTCCACTATCTGGTCCGCCTCGAGCAGCCCGTCGTCGCCGGGCTGAGCCGCCACGGCGAGCGCACCCAGCTCTACACCAGCCGGGGCACGGGATTCTGGGGGCCGCAGTTGCGCGTGTTCGCGCCGAGTGAGATCACCGTGCTGGTCTTGCGCGCGGAGTCGGCGGGGTGAAGCGGGGCGGGTGAAGTCAGCGCGGGCCGTGCTCGGCGTCGGCGCGGCTCACCGCATCGGGCGCCGACGGCGGGGCGGGGGTGTGGCCGGGAGTCCACGCCTCGGTGACACCCGCAACGCCGTCCTGGACCACGTAACTGGCGCGGGTGTGGATCGGCGCGCCGCGATGGCGCACATAGGGCACCACGCGGAAATCGTTGCGCCATACTCGATGGTCGAGTTCCACCCGGACGTACCCGCGCTGGGCGTTGAAGAATTTGACGTCCGGATCGGCCGCGAGCAGACGGCGGCCTTTGTCGCTCAGATCGGTTCCGTCGCTGTTGCTGGTGATCGAGGTCCCGGTGAATTCCGCGGCCACCACCGGTGATCCGGGATCGGAGTAGTCACGCCGCAGGTCGGCGGCCTGGTTCTCGTGCCGGTCGCCGGTGATCACCACCAGGTTTCCCGCCCCGCGGGCCGCGGCGGCGCCCAGCACGGCGTTGCGGTCGGCGACGTAGCCGTCCCAGGCGTCGGTGGAGACGCTGACCCCGGGACCCGGATCGGAGTCGTTCTGGCTCATGCCCACCTGATTGCCGAGAACCTGCCAGCGCGCCGGCGACCGGGTCAGGCCGTCGATCAGCCAATCGCGCTGTGCCGCACCGAGAATCGTGCGGCCGGGGGAGAACCGCTCGGCGCAGCCGCTGACCACGGCGCCGCCGCAGGCCTGCGGCGTGCGGTACTGGCGGGTGTCGAGCATCGTGATCTCCGCGAGGTCGCCGAACCGGAAACGGCGGTGCAGGCGGATGCCCGCCGCGGACGGCAACTGCGCCAAGCGCAGCGGCTGGTGCTCGTACATGGCCTGGAAGGCGGCGGCGCGGCGCCTTCGGAACAGCGCGGGCACCCGCCAGATGTCCAGACCGATGCCGGGCTCCTCGCCGGCCCAGTTGTTGTCGATCTCGTGGTCGTCCATGGTGACCAGCCACGGAAACGCGGCGTGCGCGGCGCGCAGCGGCTGCTCCGCTTTGTAGAGCGCGTAGCGCAGCCGGTAGCCGGGCAGATCGACGGCTTCGTCGCGGAAATGCGGACCCATCGCCACGCCGGCCCGCCCGCGTGACCAGGCTCGCTCGTAGATGTAGTCGCCCAGATGCACCACCAGATCCAGGTCTTCGCGGCTCATGTGCTCGTAGGCGGTGTAGTAGCCCGAACTCCAGGACTGGCAGGAGGCGAAGGCGAAGCGCAACCGCGCCAAGGCTCGACCGGGCGCGGGGGCGGTGCGGGTGCGCCCGATCGGCGAGACGGCCGAACCCGCCCGGAACCGGTAGTGATACCAGCGATCCGGCGCGAGTCCGTGCACCTCCGGATGCACGCTGTGGCCGAGCGCGCGGGTGGCCACCGCCGATCCGCGCGCCACGACTCGGCGGAAGTACTCGTCCTCGGCGACCTCGTAGTCGACCGTCACCGGGTCCACCGGCATGCCGCCGAGGCCGTCCGGCGCCAGCGGGTCCGGGGCCAGCCGCGTCCACAGCACCACACCGTCGGGAGCCGGATCGCCGGACGCGACGCCGAGCGAGAACGGATCGCCGAGCCGGCGCGGGGCGGGAAAACGGGCGCTGCTCGCCGCCGCGGCGCCGGCCAGGACCGCGGCCGACCCGGCGGTGCCGACGCGCAACAGTTCCCGGCGTGAGAGGGCCATACCTCAGCGTAGAGCCGCGCCCGGCGGCGGGAAGTCCGGTCGCGACGTCAGAGCAGGCCGCCGCGGCGCGCGTGGTGCAGCGCGTCGACCCGGGAATTGGTGCCGAGCTTGCCGTAGATGCCGCGCAGGTGCGTCTTCACGGTGTTGACCGAGACCCCGAGGTCCTCGGCGATCTGCTGGGCGGTGCGGCCGGAGGGCAACTGCTTGAGCACGGTCATCTCGGTGTGGGTCAAGGCGGGGTAGGCGGGTCTGCGGCGCGCCGCGGGATGACGCCGGATCGCCTCCGCGAAGCTCTCCGCCCGGC
The DNA here is from genome assembly GCF_035544775.1 of Nocardia implantans. Classification (NCBI taxonomy): domain Bacteria; kingdom Bacillati; phylum Actinomycetota; class Actinomycetes; order Mycobacteriales; family Nocardiaceae; genus Nocardia; species Nocardia implantans. Next base: position 8,365 of record NZ_JAYKYQ010000014.1, read on the forward strand.
CGAGACGGCCCGCGTAGCTGTCCAGCAAAGGCATCGCGGCCGGCACGTCGAGGAACGGCCGCAGCAGCCGGTGCGGCGTCGCGGAACCCAACGCGTTCTCCAACGCGGTGAGGGCCCTGGCCGGAGCCCGTGACTCGTGTTGCGCCGCGGAGTAGAGCAGCCACCCGGTGACCGCGCTGACCGGGCGCAGATCGCCCGCGCGGTCCAGCAGTGGTTCGAGCACCGCGCAGGTCGCCTTGCGACGATCGGCGGCCGCGTGCAGTGCCGCGTCGGCCAGCCGCACCTCGGGCAGTTCGCCGACGATGCCGCGGGCGCGTTCGACCAGCAGTTGGGCCGTCCTGGCATCGTGCACGCGCAGCAGCGCCCACACCACCGGCAGGATCAGGCTGCCGGTGGTGGCGGGCACCGCCGTGTGCTCCAGCAGGGCCAGCAGGCTGCGGCGCAGCGCGTCGACCGCGGCCGACTGCTCCTCCGCCTGTTCCAGGTCGAGCAGGCGGCCGATGACGTGGCCGCGCCGGCCCGCGACCGGACCGTGGGATCCGTCGTGATCGACCCGCTCGGTGAGCACGGACGCGACCTGCGCCGCACCGGGCGTCTCACCTTGCAGGTAGGCGCCGTAGGCGGCCACGGCGGTCGCCTGGACGGCGTCGGTGCTCTCCAGCAGCCCGTGTTCCTCCGCGACCGCCAGCGCGCGTGCCGCACGCGCCCGCATCGCGGTGGCGGCGTCGACGGCGTCGGCGGCGAACGCCAGCCGGGTCAGCGCACGCAGCACCAGGCGGGGCCGCCCCGCGTGCTCGGCCAGCGCCAGTCCGGAATGCAGCAGCTGTTCCCCCCGCGTGACGGCGCCGCCCGCGACGAAGGCGGTGGCGATCTGGATCTCGGTGTAGGCGTCGAGATCGGGGTCGCCGGTCGGCGCGAGGTCCTCCGGAAACTCCGGGAAGACCGCGCCGGTGGTCGCCGCGACGTCGATGGTCGCGGCGAGGGTCAGCGCGTCCAGCCGCTCGGGCGCGGCGAAGGAGACCTTGGCCGCGCGCCGCGCCGCCGCGGTGTCCAGGCACGCCACCGCTGCGGCGGCGCTGCCCGCGACGACCGCGTCGACGACGCGCACCAACCACAGGAACGGGTCGTCGAGCAACGCGGGCGCCGAGCGGGCCAGCTGATCGAACAGCGTCGGGCCCGTGCCGTCGAGAACCATGCGCAGCGCAGACGCCGACAAGAATTCGCACAGCTGGTCGTGGTCGGCGCCCGCGAGCTGATGCGGCAGGGCGGTCTCGGGCAGCCCCGCGGACCGCAGCCATCGGGCCGCCCGGCGGTGCAGTTGCGCGCAGACATCCGGTCCGAGGCGCCGGGCTTCGGCCAGGAAATACGCGCGCAGCAGCGGAGGACAGGAGAACCACACGTCGCCGTCGCGCACGACCGCGTCGATCGGGAAGCCGGCCCGGTCCAGTTCCTGCAGTGCCTGCCCCGCACCGCCGCCCACGAGTTCGTCGGCGAGCTGCTCGGTGAACGCGATCGGAACGCTGGTGTCGGTGAGGAACCGGCGCAGCGCAGGCGGCAGTGCCTCGATCAGTTCCCCGTGCAGGAAATCGGCGACCGCGCGCGCCGGGCGAGCGAGCGCGGCGAGCGCAGCGGTGCGATCGCCGGTCGCGGCGGCCATATGGCTCGCGGCGATGCGCACGAGCGCGGCCCAGCCCCGCGTCATGGTGTCGAGCGCGTCGAGCTCAGCGGCGGTGAGTCGGCACCCGTGGTCGCGGCACAGCGCGTCGATCCCGTCCGCGGTGAAGGCCAGTTCGCCTGCCCCCCAGCGGGTCAGCCGGGCGTGGAGTTCGAGGGCGTGCCAGCGTATCGGCGGGGCGAAGCGGGCGCACAGCACCGTCGTGACGGTGGGCGGCGCGTGGAGCAGGAAGTTCTCGACGACGGCCAGCGCGGCCGGATCGGTGAGCAGATGCGCGTCGTCGACCACCAGGACCGTCGGCGTCGTCCGCGCGGCCAGCGTCTCGGCGAGCGCCGCGGCGTACGTGGTCGGTGAGCCGGGCTCGGTGATCGCCGCGATGTCGAACCGGGCGTGCAGGACCGCCCACAGCGACGTCACCTCGTCGAGCTGCTCGGTGACGGTCAACCAGGCGACCTCGGATCCGCGCGCGGCCTGCCGGGCTGCCCAGGCGGCCGCCAGTACGGATTTCCCGGTCCCGGCGGGAGCGTGGATCAGCAGCACGTGCCCGGTGCCCGTCATGTTGTCGGCGGCGGCGTACAGATCGGGCCGGGGTATCGGAGTGAACGGCAACGCCGGTATCTCGGCAGCGTATCCCGCCGCGGCCGGGATGCGGCGTAGAGCGGGGACGTGCGATGTGGTCACCGTGCCTCCCGGGCCGTGTGCTGACAGATCACTACCGCGCCTCGGTAGCGGAACTTACCCGGTACGAACTCCGCTCGATCAGATCGTGTGTCGTCGTTATGGAATTTTCATTTCGCGCGATCGCGGAATATGGGAGTCACCCGAAACGGGTGAAGTGCCGGACGGGGCGACTGGTGGAGATTCGGAAGGCGTCTATTACTTCCCGAGAAAGGGGGCGACCGATGACGCACATGACCGAACCGGAGTCACACCCCGTCCGCCGTGGCATCGCGGCGGGCACGTCCATCGCGGCCGCGATCCTGTTGCTGACCGTGGGGGTGCTGTCGATCTTCGAGGGGATCTCGGCCGTCGCCGAGGACGAGCTCATCGTCGTCGGCGCCGACTACGTCTACAAGTTCGACACCACGACGTGGGGTTGGATCCACATCGTGCTCGGCATCCTGCTGGTCATCGCGGCGCTGGGCCTGATGACCGGCGCGACCTGGGCGCGGGTGGTGGCGATCTGCCTTGCGGCCCTGTCGATCCTGGCGAACTTCATGTGGCTGCCGTACTACCCGGCATGGTCGATCCTGGTCATCGCGCTGAACATCGTCGTGATCTGGGCGATCGCCACCTGGCGTCCGGAAGCGGTCTGACCCGGGCGGACACTTCGCGCCCGGGTCGGGGCGGCGCGCGAGCAGTTCGAGCACCCCGGCGGCGCCGCGTCCCGTTGTCCGGCGGCGCGGCGGCCTCCGGGTGCTCGAGCGTCTCGCCATTCCCCGCGGGTCGTGCTTCGCGGTAGCCGACGCGAACCACGTGCTGCGATCCGCGGCACCGCGCCCGGTTGCTGTCGGTATCCCGGACCGGGAAGCGCGCCTCGGTAGGCGGACATCCCGCGCTGCCGGACGATCCGTTCACCGGGCTTGAACATGCTCGGCCGGGCCGGATTCGGTGGGGGACATCTCCGGGCCCGATGCTTCCGCGCGCCGGAGACATTGTGGTGCTTCACAACTCCGGCACGCGGAATTCATGGTGTGTCGGTGCGGGGGATACCGGGGCGGTGGCGACACCGTCGGAGCGAAGCAGCATTCCGGGGAGCAAACCCCGGCAATCGCGCGGTGAAGTAGGGGTTTCCGCTGCAACCATAGGCGAGATTGTGGTATCCACCTTCGAGACCGCACCACGAATTCGAAGGGACGCCAATGCCCAGCAAGCCCCCGCTCGTTCTGCTGCACGGAGTCACGATGTCCGAACGGGTGTGGGATCACGTCACACCCTTGCTCGCCGCGCGCCACGAGGTGATCACCCCGACCGCGGTCGGGCATCGCGGTGGTCCGCCCGCCCTGCGGCGGCCGGCGCGGGTCGAGCACCTGGTGGACGACATCGAGCGCCGGTTGGACGCGCTGGGATTGCGGCGGGTACACGTCGCGGGCAATTCGCTGGGCGGCTGGATGGCGATCGAATTGGCCCGGCGCGGCCGAGCCGAGACCGTGTGCGCGCTCTCGCCCGCGGGTTTCTGGGAAGCCGGAGACCGAAGCCGTACGGCCGCCACCCGCCGCATCGCCCGCGAGGTGATCACGGGGCGGCTGCTGGGTTTCCTCGCCCCGGTGGGCCTGCGCAGCGCGGCGGTGCGGCGAGCGGCGTTGCGCAACATCGCCGTCCACGGAGACCGCGCCGACGCGGCGCAGGCCATGACCTTCCTGCGTGACCTGCTCGGCTGCACCGTCACGGCCGATCTGCTCGGCACCGACGAGCAGATCGCCGCGCTGGACCCGCTGCCGTGCCCGGTCACGGTGGCCTGGTCGGAGCACGATCGTGTGCTGCCCGCACAGACTCACTTGCCGATCGCGCGGACCCGGCTGCCCGAGGCCGCGTTCTCCGTTCTGCCGGACACCGGCCACGTGCCGATGATCGACGACCCCCGGCTCGTCGCACACACGATTCTGACCACCACGAGCACGACCGCCGCCGAGGCGTCCTGATCCGGCTGCCTCCCGCGCCGCGTCGGCTCGGTCATCCGGCCGGCTCCGCCCGCCTGGTCACAAGTCGAGCAGATGCGGCAGTCCGGCGCGGTAGCGGTCGGCGTCGATGCGTTTCAACGGGTCGAAGACCGGCAGGGATACCAGGGGAAAGACCGGGACGCGGGGCGCGGGGTCGTCGGCGGCATCGAGGATCGCGTTGGTGGCGGCGCGCCCGGACTCGTTGGCGCCCTCCATGGTGGCGAGGTCGATGTTGTTGCGCACGTGGTCGCCGCCGAAGAACAGGTTGGCGACGGCGCAGCCGGCCTCAGGGCGGTGGTCGTAGGAGCCGACGGTATTGACCAGCAGCGGGGTTTCGTTGTGGATGCCGCTCGCGGTCCACGTGATCCCCGGGTCCAGATGCCAGGAGCGGATGTCCTCGGGGCGCAGCCAGCCCGTGCCGGTGTTGAGCCATTCGCTCAGCTGGGCCCAGACCTCTTCGGCGATCTCGTCGGCGGTGCACTGCTTGGCGGGCCGGTGGAATCGGATGCCGGGGGAGTCCCAGTCGGAGATGTCCACCGAAAGGCATTCGCGCACCGTGCCGTCGCCGTATCGCGCGGCGAAGTCGCCGACCCACATCGGCGCCTGCCGCAGGGCGGTGAGTGCCCAGGGCGAGCCCAGCGCGGCGATGTGGCCTTCCGGCAGTTCGGTCGGGCGGGCGAGGTAGTACTGGATGCCGACCATCCAGTCGGTCCTGAGTTCGCGCATTCCCGCCAGATGCGGGTCCGCGTCGATGATCTCGTCGCTCAGCAGCCCGACCGCCTTGTCCACGGGCATGGCGCACAGATACCAGTCCGCGGTGACCGCGGTGGAGCGGCCGTCGGTGCCGGTCACTGTGGCCGAGGCGATCCGGCCGTCCCGCAACTCCAGCCGCGTCGCCCGCTGTCCCAGAGCGAATCGCACGCCCCGCGACCGCAGATACGTCACCCAGGGATCGATCCAGGCCTCGTTGGTGGGGCGGTTGAGGATACGGTCGATACCGGCCGAATATTGCGGGATCGCCCCGGTGCCGGCCAGCACGAGGGCCTCACCGATGGTGCCGATCGTGCGGGCCGAACTCAACTGGGGTTTGGCCGCGACGGTGATCCGGGTGAGGGCGCTGACCAGGTATTCGCGATAGGCCGCCGATTTGCCCTCGGCACGCAGGATCTGCTCCCACGTCACGTATTCCCACTGCCCGAACCGCCGTTCGGTACACGAGGTGAACCACACGGTCATCTGCTTGGCGAAGAACGCCAGTTCGGCCGGGGGCAGCTCGGGGATGAACCCGAACGCGCCGATCAGCGTGTTCTGGATGCGCTGAGGTGTCAGCTGATCGAGGCCGCCGAATTCGACCGGCGCGAACAGCGGCGGCCTGCCGCGGAAACCCGCGACCGTGCCCTCGACGCGAACCAGGTTGCCCGCCACGCCATCGGGATTGCCGGGGAACGGAATCCGGCGCATGGTGTCCGGCAGATTCTGGTAGCAGCCGGGGAAGAATCGGAAGCCGTGCTCCCCTGGCAGGTCCGCGCGGCCGTCGGTGCCGGTGCCAGGCACGCCCATGCTGCGCGCCTTGCCGCCGAGGAACGCCGGTTCGTAGACGGTGACCTCGTATCCGCGTTCGATCAATTCGTGGGCGGCCGACAGCCCGGCGACTCCGCCGCCGAGGATCGCGACCGACTTCCCGCCGGTGCGCAATCCGGGCGTTCGGCGGGCTTCCGGTGGCGCGGCGTGTGCCTGCGCGGCGGCGGCGACGGATACGCCGGCCGCGAGCGCGCCGCGCAGCAGGTCGCGGCGGGTGAGGTCGATGGTCGGCCGGGGACGCGGGTCATGCATGTCGATCTCCTGAAGATGCCGCGAGAGTGTCCCGCGGCGGGCGGGACGGGATGGCTTCGGCGGAACCGGTGCGCGTGAAGGCGCGGGCTTCCCTTAGTTCGGAGACCGCGTCGCGGCATTCGCCGGCCAGGTCGGCGAGGACGGGCCACGGCGCCCGCCAGGACTCGCGCAGCGCTCCTGCGGCGAACAGGGCGGCGCGGGCGGGAGTGAAGACGTCCTTCGGTTCCACGGTGCGGGAGAAGACTTCGGTGACCCGGTCGGCCAATGCCGGGTCGCCCGCGGCCCTGCGGTAGAGCTCGATTTCCAGCGGGCGCATCGCCGTGCCCCTGGCCAGGCGATTGGTCCACTGGTAGACGCCGAGGCACTCGCGATCGCGCAGCTGTTGCCATGCGGTCAGGACGGTGTCGAGATGCTCGGTGTCGTCGAGGGCCGGCGCGGCGAGTTCACCGAGCAACCGGCCGTAACGCAAGGCGTCGCGGATGCCCTGCGCGGTCACCGGGTCCTTGAAATGGCCCGCGTCACCCGCCAGCGCCCAGCCCGGCCCGGTCGAGCGCCGGAAGTAGGAGGACAGGCCGGTGGCCGCGCGCACCCGCCCGACTCTGCGGCAGTCGCGCAGCCGCAGCCGCAGTCCCGGTAGCCGCTCGATGGCTTCCTGGTATCGGAGTTCGGCGCGTCCCGCGCCCGGTCCGCCGGGCTGCGCGGGTGGTTGGACCAGGCTCAGCAGCAAGCCGTCGTCGCAGGGGAACGCGGTGCCCAGATCGGGACCGCAGCGCCACTGCGCGGCGATGTGCCGCTGGTCGGCCGCGCCGTCGTGCCAGTACGCGAAGTAGCAGTCGCGCCCGCTCGGCGCGGACAACCGGGGCCGGGTGGCGCCGACGAGCCTGGCCACCGTGCTGCGGCGGCCGTCGGCCCCGACGACCAGGCGGGCGCGCAGCTCGTGCTCGCCGCCGCCCGCGCTGTAGCGGACACCGGCGCAGCGCCCGCCGGACCACAGCAGATCGGTGACCCGCACGCCCTCCCGGATCCGCGCTCCGGCCTCGACCGCGGTGGCCACGAGCGCGGCGTCCAGTCCGGTCCGCCGCACGCACATCGCGTGGTCGATGCCGTCCACCGGCGCGAACGACGAGCGGACCGCGACGCCGTCGCCGTCGGCGAAGGCCGTGGTCAGTGCGGGCGCGCCGAGCCGAAGGACGCGCTCGAGCGCTCCGGCGCGGCGCAGTTCGGCCAGGCCTGCGGGCCACAGCAGATGGGTCGAGAGGGTGTCGGAGGGAAAACGCGCCGAGTCCAGCGCGACGACGTCCCGGCCCGCGCGGGCGAACGCGATGGCGGCCGCGGAGCCCGCGCAGCGCGCGCCGACGACCACCACATCGGTGTACTCGATTGCCGGAGAAGGGGATCCGCGCATGCCCGAACACCTCGGTCACATAGTCTCGGACACTGTGTCCGATCGATGGTGAGCGGTGCGCCTCCGAATGTCAATATCGGTGCCGTGTCGGCAGAATGGACGCCATGGTGGGACGCAACCGACCGGCACAGCCGACCGAGACGGCCGTCGCGCCGCGGAGAGGAACCGGATGCCCTCGCTGACCCGAGTCCCCAGGAACGCGCGGAAACCGGTCGACGACCGGCGCGCGGAGTTCGAGCGGCGTGTCCTGGCCGCGGTGGAGGAACTGCTCGCCGACGGCACGCCCTACACCGAGATCGCCGTGCACCGGATCGCCGCCGCCTCGCAGTCGGCGCGATCGACGTTCTACCGGTACTTCCCGGACAAGAGCCGGCTGCTGATCCGGATGGCCGAATTGGCCACGGCGGATCTGTTCGAGGCCGCCGAGCGCTGGTGGGTCACCGAGCACACCGGGCGGCAGGCCGGTGTGGTCGCGGCCGTGCGAACCATGATCGCCGGCTTCCGCGAGCACCGATCCCTGCTGCTGGCGCTGAGCGAGGTGGCCGCCTACGACCGCGACGTCGGCGCGTACTGGCGTGGCCGGGTCGCCTCGTTCGTGCGGGTGGTGCGATCGCGGCTGGAGACCGACCGGGCCGAGGGCAGGATCAGTCCGGCGATCGACCCGCAGGCCACCGCCATCGTGCTCACCTCGATGGTGGAGCGGGCGATCGCGGCGAGCTTCTCTTCCGGGTCGGGGGTCACCGACGACGCACTCGCGGAGGCGCTGGGGCGGGCCATCTGGTTGACCGTGTACGGTGACGCACCGTCGTCCTGAAGAATCATCCGGCGCCACAGGCGGATCCCTGTGGTCACGGCGTCGCTCCGCATCCGCCCGATCCGCACGACGGGCGGGCCGTGCCATCGGGCGATGCCCGGCCCTGGCGTGCGAAAACTGGGAGGCTCGAGCCCGGCGGGAGCGCGATACGGCACGGCGGCGGTGTAGCCGGTGGTGCGGTTCCAGCGGGACGGTCGGACGCAGCTAGCAGTTCCGGCGAGGGGGACGCGCACGGGCTGGGCCGGCATGCCCAGCGGCCGAGGAACACTCATGGAAGGGGTACTCCGATATTTCGTCGAACGAGAGGACCGACCGGCGGCATCGACCCGCGACGGTGATGCCGCCCGGCGGAAAAGAAACCCGGGCGCGCGAATGGCGCCGATTCCGGGCAGGCGAAGGCTACGCCGGATCGAGTGACCCGGTGCGGTGCGCGCGAACCCGGACGCCGGGACGAGAAATTGCGGAGTGCGCGGCGAATCACGTCGGCGACAACAGCTGATCGCGATTCGGGTCCGCCTTCGATGCGTCGAGCGGCCGCGGATCGAACACCGAATGCTCATGCACCGCTTTTTTCTGCTCCGCGCACACCGACCGCACCCGCGGTCCCCTGTGAAGTGTGCGCAACGGCCAGGACGGGAACCACGAAGTCGGACTCGCGGAATCGTTCATTCAGTGAAAGTTGCGCCCCGCGGCGGGCCGCCGCAGACCTTGTTCCCGCCCGTGCGGTGATCGTCTCGTGCCGGTGCGGAGTGGGGAAGTGGCCGCGCGCCTGCCTGCTTCGCCAGATGCAGCGGCAGGCGGTAGGCCGCGCCGCGGTCGATGCGGCGTTTGCCGTTCGGCCGCGTGCGCGTGCACTATGTGATGGCGCAGCGGCCGCCCGCGGCGAATCGTCCGCTGCGTCGCGTCCCGCGCGCCGGCAGGGGACCCCGGTGTTCCGGGGGTGGAACCGATCTGTTATCTACTGGCTACGATTGTTTTTTCGACTGCACGCGCTCGGTAACCGTGAAGGGATTATCTCTATGGCACGCAAGGTCGTCGTCACACTGGTCGATGACTACGACGGCAAGTCTCAGGCCGAGGAAACCGTGTCTTTCGCCGTTGACGGCGTGGCCTACGAGATGGACTTGTCGGCGGAGAATGCCGGTCAGTTGCGCGGATTCTTCGAACAATGGGTTCCGTATGCCCGCAAGATCGGTCGCGCGCGCCGCGGCGGCCGCGGCGGTGCCCTGCGGTCGGCGACCGATCGGGAACAGGCCACGGTGATCCGGGAGTGGGCGCGCAAGAACGGCATCGACGTCTCGGCGCGGGGACGGATCTCCGCGGAGGTCGTCGAGGCGTACAAGAAGGCGAACGGGTAGCTCCGCAGGTCCGTCTCGTCGGTGGCCGTCCCCACAGTGTGGGGACGGCCACCGCATTCTTTCCGCGCGGCGCCCCGCTAAGGGCGCCCCGCCGGGGTAAGCGCCCGGTATGACGGTGATGATAGGCGCCCCGAAACAGGATCTGCCGCGCCCACGCGGCGAGCTGTCGGAGGCGGTGGTGGAGCTGTTGCGCGGTGCGCCCGGGCGCGATCCGGTACCGGAGCCGGGTCCGGTGGACCCGTACGGCGAGGACCTGCATCTGGCGTTGCACACCTGCTACGAGCTGCACTATCACGGTTTCACGACGGTCGACGCGGGCTGGGAATGGGATCCGGGCCTGCTGGGTCTGCGCGCCGCGCTGGAACAGCGGTTCCTGCGGGCGCTGCGCGAGGACGTGCCCGGCGGAGCCGATCTGGACGCCGAACTCGACCGGTTGCTGGTGACCCCCGCCGACCCGGAGGGTCTGAGCCGTTTCCTGCGCGACGAGGGCGAGTGGTGGCAGATGCGCGAGTACTTCGTGCACCGCTCGATCTACCACCACAAAGAGGCCGACCCGTACGCCTGGGTGATTCCGCGGCTGCGCGGCCAAGCGAAGGCGTCGCTGGTGGCGGTGGAGTTCGACGAGTTCGGGGGTGGGCGCGGCGAGCGCGTGCACGCGCAGCTGTACGCCGATCTGCTGGCGGGCGCGGGGCTGGATCCGGACTATCTGCACTACCTGGACGTGGTGCCCGCGCCGATGCTCGCGCTGGTGAACATGATGTCGCTGTTCGGGCTGCACCGGTCGTTGCGTGGCGCGCTGGTGGGGCATTTCGCCACGGTGGAGATCACCTCGCCGCCCGGTGCGCAGCGTCTGGTGGAGGCGTTGGAACGGCTGGACGCCGACCCGGCGTGCGTGCTGTTCTTCCGCGAGCACGTCGAAGCCGACGCGGTGCACGAGCAGATCATGCGCACCGGCGTGATCGGTGACCTGCTGCGGCGGGAACCGGAGCTGACCGAGTCGGTGGCCTTCGGCATCCAGGTGACGAATCTGCTCGAGGACCGATTCGCCGATCATGTGCTCGACGCCTGGCGCGCGGGCCGCAGTTCGTTGCGGGAGACCGGGGGCGCGCCGGGCGCGGCTGATTGAGCGGCGCTGAGCTGGCTATCCGGCCAGAGTGATGTTGATTCGACCCCCCGGCGTCTATCCGCCGCAGTTGGACACTTGGTTGCTCGTGCGTGCCCTGTCCGAGGCGGGCATTCCGCGCGGCGGGCACGCGGTGGATGTGTGCACCGGCACCGGCGCGCTGGCCGTCGCCGCCGCCTATACCGGCGCCGCGCGGGTGACCGCCGTGGACGTGTCGAGGGCCGCGGTCGCGTCGGCCTGGTTGAACTGCCGGCTGCGCGGCATCGAAGCCGAGGTGCTGCGCGGTGATTTCGCCGCCGTGCTCGGTGGGCGCAGTTTCGATCTGGTGCTGGCCAACCCGCCGTATGTCCCTGCTCCCGCGGGCACCGACAGCCGCGGCATCGCCCGCGCGTGGGACGCGGGAACGCAGGGCAGGGCGATTCTCGATCAGTTGTGCGCGGCGCTGCCGACGCTGCTGAAACCACGCGGGATCGCGCTGATCGTGCACTCGGCGCTGTCGGATCCCGATACGACCCTCGACCAGCTGCGCGAGCGGGGCCTGAAGGCCGCGGTGGTGGCGCGGGCGACGGTGCCGTTCGGGCCGGTGCTGCGCCGCCGCGCGGACTGGCTGGAAGCGGCCGGGCTGATCAGCCCCGGCCAGCGAATGGAAGATCTGGTGGTGATCCGTGCCGACCGAATCCGGCAATGAGCACTGGCGGCGAGTGACACTCACCGCGGACGGCCCCGCGTTGATCGAGGGGCCGGTGGAGTTCGTCACCGCGGACGGCCGGACGCTGCGCTGCGACCGGTTCATGGTGGCGCTGTGCCTGTGCAAGCGCTCGAAGAACTACCCGTTCTGCGACACCAGCCACCGCAGGCATCGCCGCTCGTCCTGACCGCGCGGGTCAGCTCGGCGACCGCCGCGCGTGCAAGGCGCGCACGGTGTCCAACAGCGCCTCGGACGCGGAGGCGACGGTCTGGTCGAGCACGTCCTTCGGTTCCCCGTCGAACTGATGATGCCAGGCACGCACGTCGTTCTCGGTGGCGATCGCGAACCACACCGAGCCCGGCGGTTGCCCGTCCTGCGGGTCGGGACCGCCCGCACCGGTGACCGACACGGCGACAACGGCCTTCAGCAACTCGCGGACGCCGGTCGCCATCGCTTCGGCGGCCCAGCGCGATACCACCGGCACGTCGGGCACGCCGAGAACGGTGCGCTTGACCTCGGTGCTGTAGGCGACGAGGCCCCCGCGGAACCAGGCGGAGGAGTCGGGTGCCGCGCCCAGCGTGGCGCACAGCCGGCCCGCGGTGAGCGATTCGGCGACCGCGACGGTGATCTCCGCCTGCCCGGCCAGTTCGGCCACCTCGTGTGCGTAGTCGTCCGCGTGGGGCATCTGGAACCTTCCTGTGCTGGGTGCGGCTCACCACCATACGGCCGGCGCGGGATCCGGCTGTAGGGCGCAGGCCACGGTTTCGGCGGCGCGGCGCCGGGAATGCCCGGCACAGACCGGCCCCGACGCAAGGAGAAAGCGATGACCACCGACGCGATCGTGCTGCTTCGCGACGACCACAAGGCGATCCGGAAGCTGTTCCGCGAGTTCGAGAAAGCGGGCGAGGACGCCACCCGCGCCAAAGCCGACGTGGTGAACAAGATCATCGAGGCGCTCACCGTGCACACCTATCTGGAAAACGAGTGCATGTACCCCGAGGTGCGCAAACTCGTGCCCGACCTCGAGGACGACGTCCTGGAGTCCTACGAGGAGCACCACGTCGCCGACGTGCTGGTCACCGAGCTGGCGGCGATGAAGCCCGACGACGAGCACTTCACCGCCAAGACCACCGTGCTCATCGAGAACGTCGACCACCATATCGACGAGGAGGAGAACGAGTGGTTCCCGAAGGTGCGGGAAGCCTTGGGGCGCAAACAGCTTCAGGAGATCGGCGCGCGCATGCAGGAACTCAGGAAGAAGGCTCCGACCTCGCCCGCGCAGCCGTCGGCGCTGAAGAAGACCGTGGACGCGGTGCTGGCCTGAGCGAGGCGATCGCGCCGGCGCTGGCGAAGGCGCCGGCGCGATCATCCGCACCTCATGCGGCGGGCGGGTACTGCTGGGCGCGCAGCACGCGCGCCAGATGTGCGGCGTTGCGTGCGAGCGCGGCGGTCGCCGAAGCCACCGCCTTGGGCACCGAGTCGAGATCCTGGTAGTCGGTGCCGCCCATGGCTTGGTCGTTCCAGTACGTGCACCCCTGGGCCGGGATGGTGAAGCCGATGTCGTTGAGGCCCTGGTACAGATCGGCGACGATCTTGTGCGCGCCGTCCTCGTTGCCGACCACCGCGACCGTCGCCACCTTGCCGACCATCGCGGGGCGGCCCGCGTCGTCGGTCTCCGACAGCTCGGCGTCCAATCGCTCCAGCACCCGCTGCGCCACCGAGGACATGTGCCCGACCCAGGTGGGGGTCGCGACCAGCAGGATGTCGGCCGCGGCGATCCGCTCGCGGATCGACGGCCACTGGTCGCCGGGGCCCTCGTCGGCGGTCACGCCGGGCAGCACGTCGTAGTCGACCACCCGCAGCGCCGTGCCCTGCACGTCGTGCCCGGCCAGTTCGTCGAGCACCTGGCGGGCGATGAGGTCGCTGCTGGATTCGGCGGGCGACTTCTTCAGCGTGCACACCAAGGCGAGCGCGGTCGGTCCGGCCATGTTCGAAACCTCCTGAGAAATAAGGTCTTTCGGTTCACTCGCGGGCGACGACCCGGATCGTGCGCAGCCGGGCGTCGGCGGCGTCGGGTACGTTCATGCCCGCGTCGAGCCCGGTGCGCAGGTAGTCGACGACGGCGGCGTCGATGCGCTCACCGGGCACCACCACCGGAATGCCCGGCGGGTAGGGGGTGAGCTGCTCGGCGGCGATCCGGCCGACGGCGTCGCGCGCGTCCACCGTCTCCACCGGGCCGAAGAACGCGTCGCGCGGCAGCATCACCGACTCCAGCTGCAGATCCTCGGGCGAGGGCAGCTGGATGCGCGGTGGCTGCGGATCGGTCAGTTGATCGCGCCAGGCGGCGACGCCGTCGATCAGGGTGTCGATGGTGTCCTTGTCGTCGGCCAGCGACAGCGTGGCCAGCAGCCTGCGGTGATCGCTCAATCCCAGATCGAGGCGGCGATGCTCGCGCAGCCAGTCGGCGGCCTGATAGCCGCTGGCTCCGGTGCCGGAGACGTCCATGAGGACCTGTAAACGGTCGAGGTCGTGCGAGGCCTCGGCGCCGAGCAGTTCGTCTTCGAGCACCGTGATGCCCGGGATCTCGGTCAGCTGTCGGCGCGCCTGTTCGGCCGTGCGCAGCGCCGCACCGAGCAGTTCCTGCCCGCGCTCGACCATCTGCCTGCGCCAGCCGTCGAGCGCGGCGTAGACCAGCACGTTCGGGCTGGTGGTCATCAGCAGGTCGGCGCATTCGCTGAGCCGGATCGGATCCACCAGGTCGCCTTGCAGGTGGAACACCGAGCCCTGTTCGAATCCGGCGCCCATCTTGTGCACGCTGACCACGCACAGGTCGGCGCCGGCGTCCATCGCCCAGGTCGGCAGGTCGTCGTGGAACGGCAGATGCGCGCCCCACGCCTCGTCGACGATGAGCGGCTTGCCCCGCTCGTGGCAGACCTCGGCGATGCCCGCGATGTCCGCGCAGGTGCCGTAGGGACTCGGGCTCACGATCAACGCGCCCGCGGCGTCGGGGTGCGCGTCCCATGCCTCGGCCACCTGCCACGGTGAGGGCGGGTGCGCGAAATGCATCTCGGCGTCCCAGCGCGGGGTGATCCAGTGCGGCTGGACACCGGAGAAGATCAGCCCGGCGACCACCGATTTGTGGCTGTCGCGGGCCACGAGCAGGCCGCCGTCCTGCCCGCCCGCCACCGTCATCATGGCGGCCTTGACCGACAGCGAACTGCCGCAAGTGGAGAAGAACGCCGATTCCGCCCGCACCGCGTCGGCCATCAGCGCCTCCGCGCGCGACAGATAGCCGCCGCGGGAGAGCCGGTCGTCCAGCCCCGCGGTGGCCAGGACATCGGAGGCGAAGGCGTCGCGGCCGATCACCTCCAGGACGCGTTCGTCGGTACCGCGGCCTTGCCGGTGTCCCGGCGGCGTGAAGCCGTAGCGGCCCAGCCGGTGATAGTCGGCAAGCGCTTCCAGGAGAGGAGCTCGTGAATGGTCCACGGCTACCGCCTACCCGGAATCGGCGGCGGCACACCTGCCGCGTATCGGGCCGCGCCGCCGCCCGGTGACCTGCGGTCTTGCCCGGTCGCCGCCGGCGGCCGACCCGGTGCGGTCGTTTCGGGCCGAAGTGTCCGGGTAGGACCGGGACAGGTATCGAACCCCGACCGAGGAGCCGCGCGGATGAAGGCAGTGACCTGGCAAGGACGACGCAAAGTCGCTGTGGAGACGGTGCCCGATCCTCGGATCGAGGCCCCGACGGACGCGATCATCGAGGTCACCTCCACCGGTATCTGCGGATCCGACCTGCACCTGTACGAAGTGCTCGGCGCCTACATGAGCAACGGCGACGTCCTCGGCCACGAACCCATCGGACGGGTGGTGGAGACCGGCTCGGCCGTCACCGGGCTGCGGCCCGGCGATCGCGTCGTCATCCCGTTCCAGATCAGCTGCGGCGCCTGCTACATGTGCCGCGCCGGCCTGCCCACCCAATGCGAGACGACGCAGGTGCGCGAATACGGCTGCGGCGCGGCCCTGTTCGGCTATTCGAAGCTCTACGGGCAGGTGCCCGGCGGCCAAGCGGAGTATCTGCGGGTGCCGCACGCGGACGCCACCCACATCACAGTGCCCGACGGCCCGTCCGACGACCGCTTCCTGTACCTGTCGGACGTGCTGCCCACCGCGTGGCAGGCGGTGGAATACGCCGCGGTGCCCGACGGCGGATCGGTGACCGTGCTGGGTCTCGGCCCGATCGGTGACATGGCCTGCCGGGTCGCCGCGCATCGCGGCTACCGCGTCATCGGCGTCGACCGGGTGCCCGAGCGGCTGGCGCGGGTGGCCGAACGCGGCGTGGAGGTGATCGACCTGGACGCCGTCGACGAGCCGCTCGGCGACATCATCCGCGGCTGGACCGACGGCAGGGGCACCGACTCGGTGATCGACGCGGTGGGCATGGAGGCCCACGGCTCGCCGCTGGCATCGGCGGCCCAGCGCTCGGCGGCGTTCCTGCCGGATCCGGTGGCCAAGAAGGTGATGGACACCGCGGGCGTCGATCGGCTCGCGGCCCTGCGCTCGGCCATCGACATCGTCCGCCGCGGCGGCACGATCTCGGTGATCGGCGTCTACGGCGGCATGCTCGACCCCATGCCGATGCGGGTGCTGTTCGACAAGCAGATCCAGCTGCGGATGGGCCAGGCCAACGTCAAACGGTGGGTCGAGGACATCATGCCGCTGCTGCGCGACGGCGACCCGCTGGGCGTGGACACCTTCGCCACCCATCGCCTCCCGCTGACCGATGCGCCGCAGGCCTACGCCACCTTCCAGCAGAAGACCGACGGCGCGGTGAAGATCGTGCTGGACCCGACCGCGAACTGACCGGCGCGGCGGGCCCGCGAAGGGCCCGGCCACGGCGCACGCGCCGCGGCCGCGACGGTTTGCTCTGTCCTTGCCTGGGTAGCTGCCGTGTATGAGCTTCTTACTACGCGGAGTCGTCTCACCGTGGTGGCTCGAGGCGCCGACGTCGGTGGCGGCGGAGATGGCCCGCGCGAGCGTGGAGAAGGCCGTCGATCTGGGAACCAGAGCCGTGCAGGCGCCGGCGCAGGCGGTGGCGGCGGGCGCGCGGGCGAGCGCGTCGCTGCTGAACCTCAGCCGTGACGAGGAACTGCGCGACGAATTGGCGGCGTTGATCGACCCGCACGCGTTGCGGTCGCGCCGCCGGGTGGCGCTGTACGAGGACCGGGCCACCGTCGAGGTGCGCGGACTGGACTCAGGCAAGAGCTCGGACGTCACCGAGGCGCTGCACCGGAGGCTGGATCGCCGCCGCGATGTGCGCTGGTGGCGGGTGAACGCGGTGACCGGCCGCGTGGTGGCCGCCCTGGAACACGGTGCGGCCGACCTGCCCGCGCTGGTGTCGGCCATCGAATCCGTCGAGGCCGACACCGCGGTCGGCGACCTGGACTGGAGTCGCGGCTGCGAGCACCCGGGCGACCGCGAACCGTTGCTGGCGGCCGGAATCCAGGTCGCGGGCGACGTGTGCGCGATCGGATTGTCCGCCGTGAGCGCGGTGCTGCCGTTGCGCGGGCCCGCCCGCGTGCTGCGCGCGGCCGCCGCCTTCGTCGACACCCAGCCGCGCCTGCGCAAACGGCTGGAGGAGCAGCTCGGCCGCACCCGGACCGACCTGGTGCTCACCACGGCGAACGCGATCGGCAACGCCCTGGGCAACACGGCGGCGGCCGGCACGGCGAATCTGGTGATCGACGCGGTGCACCGCGGCTTCACGCTGACCGAATCGCTGACCCGCTATGTGCAATGGCAGGACTGGGAGGTCGAGATCGACCGGCGTCCGGCGGAAGTCTGCGATCCGCTGTCGCCGCCCGACCGCGTGGTCGAGATGCCGCAGGGACCGATCGAACGGGTCGCCGACGAAACGGCCGCCGGCGCGCTCGCGGGCGCGGTGACCTCCGTCCTGGGCGGACGCGGCCTGTTCGGCGCGGCCGACGCGCTGGAGCTCGGCGCGCCCAAGGCGGCGCGGGCCAGTCGCGAGGCCTACGGGGCGCTGGTCTCCACGATGCTGGGCCGGGCGGGTGTGCTGACGTTGCACCCGCGGGTGTGGCGGCGGCTGGACCGATTGTCGGCGCTGGTCATCGACGGAGAGTCGCTGCTGACCGCCCGGCGTCTGGTGCTCGACGCCGAAGCGACCGACCCGAGATGGTCGGTCGCGCAGGTATGGAGCGCAGGCCAGCGCTTGCTGTGGGAACACGAGACCGCCGACGGCGACGACGCGCAACCGGACGGCACCGGACGCTACTTGTCGGCCGGAGGCCACCGCCGGCTGGTGCACCCCGCGACCGGAAAACCCGATGACGGTGTGACGCTGCGCCCGGTGTGGCGCGAGCTGCACGACAACGGAACACCGGTCGGACGCGTGCTGATCGGCCGCGAACTCGACCGCAGGGCGCACGCCCTGCTCGGCCGCGCCCGCAGCGCGGGCCTGCGCGTGACTCTCGCCGGTGGCGCCGACGCCGCCGAGTTGCGGTCCATGGCCGACGAATTCGTCTCCCCGTCCACGTCGATGAGCGGGCTGGTGCGCGCGCTGCAGAAGGACGGTCACGTCGTAGCCGTGCTCAGCCCCCGCGCGCACAAGGCGCTGGCCCACGCCGATGTCGCGATCGGCCTGGCGGTGCGGGAAGGCAAGGCGCTGCGGATGCCGTGGACCGCCGACGCGGTCTGCCGCGACCTCGCGCAGGCCGATCGCGTCCTGGCCGCCATCGCTCCGGCTCGTCAGGTCAGCGAACGCGGCCGTTCGCTGGCCTTGTCGGGAGCGGCGCTGGGCGGGCTGCTGCTGGCGATCGCCCCGCACAGCGCGGGCCGCTCCTCGCCCATGACCGCCGCCCACTACACCGGCCTGCTCTCCGGCGCCTACACCGGATGGCGTTGCGGACGCACCGTCCCGCCCGCCACGCTCGCCCCGCTGCTGCCCTGGCATGCCCTCGAACCCGACGAGGTGCTCAGCCGGTTGCCGCGCCCGCTCCCGGTGACCGAACGCGCTCGGCCCGGCGCGGTCACCCGCATCCCCGGCGTGCGCGTCGTCGCGTCGGCGGCGTCGTTCGCCGGCCAGCTGCGCCGCGAACTCGCCGATCCGCTCACCCCCATTCTGGGGGTCGGCGCGGTCGCCACCGCCGTGCTCGGCGCGCCCTCGGACGCGGTGCTGCTGTCGTCGGTGCTCGGTGTCAACGCACTGGTCTCCGCCTGGCAGCGCCAGCGCGCGGAGAACGCGCTGCACCGCCTGTTCGAGGGTGAACAACTCAGCGCACGCGTGATCGATCGCGCCGAACTCGACACCGCCGAGCCGCGCGAACACCATGTGCCCGCGGACGTCCTCGCGCTCGGCGACGTGATCGTGCTGCGCGCAGGGGAGGTCGTCCCCGCCGACGCCAGGCTGCTGCGCGCCGACGACCTCGAAATGGACGAATCCGGTCTCACCGGCGAATCGATCACCGTCGAGAAACAGGTCGCGGCCACCCCTGGCCGGGCGCTGGCCGACCGCGCCTGCATGGTCTTCGAAGGCAGCACCGTGGTCAACGGCACCGGGCGAGCGATCGTCGTGGCGGTCGGCGACGACACCCAGGCCGGCCGCGCCGCCGCCGGAGCCATCCCGCCGGAGAAGGCCGGTGTGCAAGCGCAATTGCGCCGCCTGACCGACCGCGCCCTGCCGCTGACCCTGAGCGGCGGCGGCATCGTGACCGGACTGGGCATGCTGCGGGGCAGGCCGCTGCGCACCGCGATCGCCGACGGCGTCGCGGTCGCGGTCGCCGCGGTCCCCGAAGGGCTGCCGCTGGTGGCCACGGTCGCGCAGCTCGCGGCCGCCCGCAGGCTGTCGCGGCACGGCGTGCTGGTGCGCGCCAGCCGCACCGTGGAGGCGCTGGGCCGGGTGGACACCCTGTGCTTCGACAAGACCGGCACCCTCACCGAAGGGCGGCTGCGCCTGACCACCCTCGCCGATCTCGACGAGCAGTGGGCTCCGGACGCCGACTGCGAGCAAGCCCGCCGACTGCTGCGCGCCGCGGCCCGCGCCTGCCCCGATCCCGCCGAGGGCCCACCCGCGCACGCCACCGACCGCGCGGTGGTCGAGGCCGCGGCCGAGGCGCTCGGCGAGGACCCCCGCCACTGGGATGCGATCGAGGAGATCCCGTTCGAATCCAACCGCGGCTACGCCGCCACCCTCGGCCACACCGCACGCAAACTGCGGCTGATCGTCAAGGGCGCGCCCGAAGTGGTGCTGTCGCGCTGCACCGGCGTGCGGATGGACGACACCGACCTCCCCTTCGACGGCCGCATGCGCGAGCGCGCCGAGCAGGTGGTCCGCGATCTCGCCGAGCAGGGCCTGCGGGTGCTGGTGGTGGCGCGCCGCGACCTGTCCGCCGCACCCGACGACGTCGAGGCGGCGGTCGCCGAACTCAGCCTGCTCGGCTTCATCGGCCTCGCCGACGCCCCGCGCCCGCAGACGGTGCCGCTGGTGACCGCGCTGCAGCGCAACGACATCAGCGTCCGCATGATCACCGGCGACCACCCGGTGACCGCGGCGGCGGTGGCCCGCCAGCTCGGCATCGAGGCGGGGCAGGTGGTCACCGGCGCCGACCTCGACCGCCTCGACGAGACCGCGCGCGCGGAACTGATCGAGCAGAGCACCGTCTTCGCCCGCGTCAGCCCGGAGCAGAAGGTGCGCATCGTGGCGGCGCTGCGCCGCGCGGGTCACGTGGTCGGCATGACCGGCGACGGCAGCAACGACGCCGCCGCCATCCGCACCGCCGACGTCGGAATCGGTTTGGCCGCACAGGGTTCGGTCGCCGCCCGCAACGCCGCCGACATGGTGCTCACCCGCCCCGACCCGCTGGTGCTGTTGCACGCCCTCGTCGAAGGCCGCGGCATGTGGCAGCGCGTCGGCGACGCCGTCGGGGTGCTGGTCGGCGGCAATGCCGGGGAGGTGGCCTTCACGCTCTACGGCACCGCCGTCAGCGGCCAGGCGCCGCTGGGCACCCGGCAATTCCTGCTGGTGAACATGCTCACCGACATGTTCCCCGCGATGGCGCTTGCCCTCTCGCGCGAAGGGGACGCGGTCGATCCGGACGACGCCGACGATCCGCAGGCCCAGGCGCAGCGGGCCGCCGAGCGGCTGGCCGAACTCCCGCCCGCGCGGCTGGGTCCCGATCTGCTGCGCACGCTCGGTGTCCGCGGTGTCGCCACGGCCACCAGCGCCTCGGTGGCCTGGACCCTGGGCCGGATGACCGGCACGCAGCGGCGCGCCGCCACCATCGGCTTGGTCGCGCTCATCGGCACGCAGCTGGGCCAGACGCTGGTCTCCGGCTACCGCAGCCCACTGGTGTGGCTGACCACGGCCGCCAGCGGCGCGGTGCTCGGCGCGATCGTGATGACGCCGGGACTGTGCGGATACTTCGGTTGCCGCCCGCTGGATCCGGTCGGCTGGGGGATCGCGACCACCTGCGCGACCACCGCCACCGCCGCCGCGGCGCTGCTTCCGCGGCTGCTGCCCCCGCAGGAAGCCGAGTAGGGACGGGCACGCTGATTGGCGCCCGGCCGCCGGGGTACCCGCCCGGCAGCGGGGCCCGGCGACCCCGAGACGTGGAGCCGGTTGCCTCGCGCACGAATGATCAAGCCGGGCAAGGCATTTCACAGCGACAGAAACGAGTGTTGCGATGACCGACCAGGATGTCGTCGACCTGCTCACCGCCCAGCACGAGGAGATTCGCACCCTGCTGGCGCGACTGAAGGCCGGGCACGACGGGAAACAGGAGCTGTTCACCGATCTGGTGCGCTTGCTGGCGGTGCACGAGAGCGCCGAGGAGGAGGTCGTGCATCCGGTCGCCGGACGCGCCCGTTTCGGCGCCGACGCCGATATCGTGCAGCCGCGGCTCGAGGAGGAGAACGCGGCCAAGCGCGCGTTGGCCGACCTCTACGACCTAGGAGTGGACCATCCCGACTTCGACGCACGGCTCGCCCGCTTCGCCGACGCCGTGCACGAACACGCCGCCCACGAGGAGGCCGAGGAGTTCGCCCTGCTGCGCGCGCAGTTCTCCACCGGCCAGCTGCGGCGGATGGCCGGTTCCCTGCGCGCCGCCGAGGCCGTGGCGCCCACCCGGCCGCATCCGCGCGCGGGGGAGTCCGCGCTGGCGAATCTGGTGGCGGGCCCGCCGTTGGCGCTGTTCGACCGTGCCCGCGACGCGGTGCGCGACTGGCGCCTGCGGCAGGACACCTGAACCATCCGCAGCCCCGACACGGAGAAGGAGAGGACCGACATGGGGTTTCCCGAACAGCAGCAGAAAGTCCCCGGCATCCAGGCCAGGATGAATCCGGTACCGGACTGCGGTGAGGACAGCTACCGCGGCTCCGGCAAACTGACCGGCAAGGCCGCCGTCATCACCGGCGCCGACAGCGGCATCGGGCGGGCGGTGGCGATCGCCTACGCCCGCGAAGGCGCCGACGTGCTGATCTCCTACCTCGACGAGGACGAGGACGCGAAGGAAGTCGCCGACCTGGTGACCCAGGCCGGACGCAAAGCCGTGCTCGTGCCCGGCGACCTGTCCGAGGCCGCGCACTGCCGCGCCGTCATCGATCGGGCGGTGCGGGAATTCGGCAAGATCGACGTCCTGGTCAGCAACGCCGCCTTCCAGATGACGCACGAGACTCTGGAGGAGATCAGCGACGAGGAGTTCGAACACACCGTCAAGCTGAACATCAACGCCTACTTCTACCTGGTGAAGGCGGCGCTGCCGCACATGCCGCCGGGGTCGTCGATCATCGGCAGCTCCTCGGTGAACTCCGACATGCCCTCACCCACGCTGGCGCCGTACGCGGCGACCAAAGCCGCCATCGCGAACTTCTCCGCCAGCCTCGCGCAGCTGCTGGGCGAGCGCGGGATCCGGGTCAACAGCGTCGCGCCCGGACCGATCTGGACTCCGCTGATCCCCTCCACCATGCCGGTCGAGAAGGTCACCCAGTTCGGCGACGACACCCCGCTCGGCCGCGCGGGCCAGCCGGCCGAACTGGCGCCCACCTACGTCATGCTGGCCTCCGACGACGGCAGCTACGTCTCCGGCGCTCGCATCGCCGTCACCGGCGGCAGGCCGATTCTGTGACCGGCGCGCGATGACCCACGGTCGGCCGATCTGCTGGATCGGCCGACCGTCGGTAGCGGCGGGTCACAGCATCGACACCACGAGCCCGACCGCGACGGCCACGAACAGCAGGACCACCAGTGCGCCGATGAGCATCGCCACCACGCCGGTGACCGGGAAGTGGTGCCGGGTGCTCGGCTCCGGCGCGGACAGCCCGGACGTCTGCGGGGTGTCCGGGGGCGTGGAGCCGGGGGCGACGCCGCCGCCGGGTTCCAGGTCAGGGGTTTTCGCGGGATCGGGATCCATCGCGCTCATAGCCGCTCCCTACTCGCCGTCGTTTCCGGGGACCTCGGGTGCGCCGGGCCGTTTACCGGACCTCTTGCGATACAGGATCACCGCGCCGACGAGCACCGCGAGTCCGAGAATCACCAACAGTTCCATGGCAGGGACCTACCCGGTATCGGCCCGCCCAATCGAGCCGGGCCCGATGCGCGCGCCGGTCATCCGCCGATGATCACGTAGTGACCGGCGGTCTCCTGGAACTCGACCGCCTCGGCGATCGCCGAGGCGGTCGGCGCCGGGTCGCCGCTCGGGACGACGAGCAGTTTGTCGTCGTCGTCGTACCACCGGTGGATGATCCCGGCGCATCGTCCGCGGGCGAAGTCCAACGGTTCGGGGGGGCCGAGGAAGTACCCGTCCAGTTCCTGGCCGTCGGGAGCGCGGGTGAGCGGCACGTAGCCGTAGTTGAGCAGATAGCGGAAGCCGCAGCGCGGGTGCCTGCTGCCGTACGGGCGGTCGATGACGAGATCCACTGTAGCGCCGAGGAATAGGCGCGCCAAGCGCAGCGACGCGGAATCCTCCAGCTTCACCAGGTCGGTCACGGTCTCAGGCTACGGCCGTTCGGTGGCGGCGACCGAGGCATTGCGTGCGGGCGGAGGCCGGAGGAAGGTGAGTATGTCCGGTGGCGCCACCGGGGCGCCACCCAGAGTAGGGCGGGAGGTGGCCCGTGTACGCACGTTCCAGCACAATCGCGGCCCAGCCGTCATCGATGGACGACGGGATCGCATACCTGCGCGATGAAGTGATGCCGAATCTGCCGCAGCTCGAAGGATGGGTCGGACTGTCGTTGCTGGTGAACCGGTCGACGGGACGCTGCATCGCTTCGACCTCGTGGGAGTCGCAGCAGGCGTTGCACGCCAGCAGAGGACGCGCGCAGCAACTGCGCGACGGCTTGGCCAGGCAGCTCGGCGGCGTGGTGGAGCGCGTCGAGGAATGGGACATCGCGGTGATGCACCGGGACCATCCGGCCGACGACACCGCGTGTGCCAGGTGCAGCTGGGTGCAGGTCGATCCCGGGCAGGTCGAGCGCCTGATCGACACCTTCCGGATGGAAGTGCTGCCACAGATCGAGACGCTCGACGGATTCTGCAGCGCCAGCCTGTTCGTCGACCGGGACAGCGGCCGCGGGGTGGGCGCGATGGTCTGGTCGAGTCGCGAGGCGATGGACGCCACCCGCGAGCACAGCAATCGGATCAGGAGCGCGGCGACCCAGCGGGTGGGCGCCAACGTGCTCGAGGTAGGGGAGTTCGACCTGGCGTTCGCGCATCTGCGCGTTCCCGAAATGGCCTGACATCGCAGCGGGGTATCGGCGGCCATTACCCGAGAGGTAATGGCCGTCCCGCTCGGCCGTTCGTAATATCGGGGCGTGACTACCCCAACGGCAGGTGACCTGCTGCGACATTGGCGCTTGGAACGCAGGCTGAGCCAGCTGGAGCTGGCCGGACGGGCCGACACCTCGGCGCGGCACCTGAGCTTCATCGAAACCGGGCGCGCCACCCCGAGCCGCACCATGATCGTGCACTTGTCCGAACACCTGGAGATCCCGTTGCGCGAACGCAACCGCGTCCTGCTCGCCGCGGGCTACGCCCCCGCCTACGCGCAACCCGGTCTGGACACTCCGGCCATGGACGCCGTGCGCGGCGCCATGCGCCAGATCCTCGCAGGCCACGAGCCCTACCCCGCGCTGGCCATCGACCAGAACTGGACGATGATCGACGCCAACAGCGGAGTCGCCGTGCTCATCGCCGGCATCGATCCGGCACTGACGACACCGCCGGTGAACGCGCTGCGGCTGAGCCTGCACCCCGACGGCATGGCGGGGCGCATCCGCAACCTGCCCGAATGGCGCGGCCACATCTTCGCCCGCCTGGCCCGTCAAGCCGAGGTCACCGGCTCCAGGGACCTGGCCGACCTGCTCGAGGAACTGCGGTCCTACCCCGGCGGTGAAGTCGAACTCACCGTCCCCGAACCCGACCAGGCGGTGGTCCCGCTGCGGATCGACCACGACGGCGCCGAGTTGTCGTTCCTCAGCGTCACCACGGTGTTCGGCACCCCGATGAACGTCACCGTCGCCGAACTGGCCATCGAATCGTTCTTCCCTGCCGACGAGGACACCATGAAACGGCTCACCGCGGGCACCGGGTGAGCCGCGCGGCCCAGCTGTCGGCGCTGCTGGAGGCGCCCGTCCGCGCCGTGACCGATCTCGGCGCCAGCCACGCATGGACCCTGCACCGCGCCGAAACCGCCGACGGCCGAACATTTTTCGTGAAGGCCTCGGCCGATCCCGCACCGGTATTCGCGGCCGAGGCGGCGGGCCTGTGCTGGCTGCGTGCCGCGCCCGGCCCGGCCGAGTGCCTGCTACCGGAGGTCGTGGCCGCCGACGACCGCACACTGGTGCTGCCCTGGCTGGAGGAGACCGCTCCCGGCCCCGCGGCCGCCGAGCGCTTCGGCCGTGAACTGGCCGCGCTGCACGCCGCGCGCGCCGAGTCGTTCGGCGCACCATGGGAGGGCTGGATCGCGAGTCTGCCGCTGCCCAACGCCCCCACCGACGGATCGTGGTCGCGGTGGTACGCCGAACAGCGCCTCGCGCCCTACCTCGCCCGGGCGGCCGGCACGCTCGGCGCCGACGGCGTCGGCCTGATCGAGCGGGTCATCGACCGCATCGACGAGCTGGCAGGCCCCGCCGAACCACCGGCCCGCCTCCACGGCGACCTGTGGTCGGGCAACATCGTGTGGACGCGGGAGCGGGCGATGCTCGTCGACCCCGCCGCGCACGCGGGCCACCGCGAAACCGATCTGGCCATGCTCGCCCTCTTCGGCGCACCGCACCTGGACCGAATCCGCGCCGCCTACCACGAAACCCATCCGCTCGCCGACGGTTGGCGCACCCGCACGCCGCTGCACCAGCTGCATCCACTGCTGGTGCACGTCGCGCTGTTCGGCGCGGGCTACCGCGCGCAGACCCTCGCCGCGGCCACCGCCGCACTGCAATCCTGACGTCCGGCTTCACCTATCGACCTTGGCGATGACCTTCTCCGCGAAGCGGGACAGGCTGGCGATCTTGGTCTCCAGCGGCTCGGTGTCCTGCTCGGTGGTGTAGGGCAGCCGGAAGCCGACGATCACATCGGTGACCCCTTTGTCCTCGAGGCGTTTGATCCCGTCGACGGTGAATCCATCCAGCGAGATGACGTGCACCTCGAAGCCCTCCCGGGTGCCGTACTCCGCGCGCAACGCGGCCAACTCGCCCAGCAGCCGGTCCAGTTCGGCGCCGTCGCCACCGGCGTGCATCCACCCGTCGCCGCGCTGCGCGGCCCGGCGCAACGCGGGCCTGCTGTGCCCGCCGACGAGGATCGGCACCGGTTCGGTCGGCACCGGGCTGATCTTGATCGGCGGGATGTCGTAGAACTGCCCGTGGTATTCGAAGTACCCACCGGCCGAGAGCCCGCGCACGATGTCGATGCATTCGTCCATCCGCGCGCCGCGCTTGTCGAACGGCACGCCCATGATCTCGAAGTCGTCCGGCCACGGGCTGATGCCGACACCGAGCCCGAACCGGTTGCCGCTGAGCGCGGCCACCGACGCGGCCTGCTTGGCCACCAGCACGGGCGGCCGGATCGGCAGCTTCAGCACGAACGGCGTGAAACGCAGCGTGGTGGTCACCGCCGCCATCGCCGCGCTGAGCACGAACGCCTCGACGAACGGCTTGTCCTCCAGGAACTCCCGGCTGCCGTCGGGGGTGTAGGGGTACTTCGCGTCGGATTCCTTCGGATACGCCACGCTGTCGGCCACCGCCATGGAGGTGTAGCCCGCCTCCTCGGCGGCCTTGGCCAGAGCGAGGTAGTACGACGGATCGGTCATCGTCTCCGCGTAGGTGAAACGCATGGTGCTCGCCTTCCTGGCGCGCCGAGCGCGCCACAGGGGTCCCGGCGCCGGTCAGGGCCGTGACGTGATGGGAACTGCCGCAGACGGCGCAGAACCGCCCTCGACGGCGCCGAGGACGACGTAGCGTTCACCGCCTACCGCCATGGGTTGGTGAAGCCTTCCGGAATCAAATGGTCGAACAACGCCTTCATCTGCGGGGACAACCGCAGCAGTTCGATGTGCGAACCGATCGGCCCGCCGTCGAGATAGGCGAACTCCATCCCCACGCCGTCGAACCGGCCGCGCGCGGTGATCTCGATGCCCGCCGCGGCGGCCTCGGCGAGCGCGGCGTCGTAGTCCTCGGGCACCCAGGCGGCATGATGCAGTCCGGCGCCCGCGCGGTCCAGATGCTCGGCGTACAAGCTCGCTCCGCCGCGCGGCTCGATCAGCTCCAACTGCTGGCCGCCCGCATAACCGAGCGCCACACCGATCGTGTAGTCGGCGGGTGCGCCGCGCAGCTGCGCGGCATCGGGCCCGAAGTGAACCTCCGGGATGGTGAACCACTCGCCGACCCCGTACCGGCTGGTGAAGACCTCGCAGGCCGACGCCAGATCATCCACCACCCAGCACAGCTGGAAGATCGGACCGCTGGTGATCATCGGCGGCCCCCGGGCCTGCTCCCGCCGTGCCACCACCGGCAGAAACCCAGCGCGACGGCCCGCCCGGCAGGCGGGCGGCACGGTCCGGCGCCGGTGACCTCCGCCACATCATCCACGCCGTTCAATTAAGCATCTGTGTTTAACATCGTCAATACTCATGTTCAGTACAGTGCTGCTATGCCGAGCGACGATTCGCGCACCGCCCTGCTCGACGCCGCCGAACGCCTCATCGCCGAACGCGGCGCCGACGTGCCGCTGCGCGACATCGCCGCCGCGGCGGGCCAGCGCAACAACTCCGCCGTGCACTACTACTTCGACTCGCGCATCGGCCTGATCGAAGCCATCGTCGAACGGCGGATGAACTGGCTCGAACAGCGGCGCATGCAACTGCTCGCCGCCCACGAAGCCGACGGCCGCGCCAACGACGTGCACGCCCTCGTCGCCATGCTCGCCACACCCATCCTCGAACTGCTCGGCCACGACCGGGTCACCCATCTGGGCCGGTTCCTGGAAGTGGTGCGCACCCATCCCGTCGTCGCGGACGCGCACCGCCTCGCCGGGGCCGACCGCGCCGCGGTCCGCATCATCACCACCCGCCTCGACGCCGCCCTCACCGGCCTGCCACGGCGCCTGCGCAGACAACGCCTGGAAACCATGGCCACCGTCATGTTCGCGTTGATCGCCGACTACGAGCGCACCCTGGAAGCGGGCGTGCGCACCGCCCGCCCCGGGGACGCGGCGGAGATCGTCGACATGATCGTCGCCATGCTCACCGTGCCCGTCCCCGAGCACACCCCCGCCGCGCCGGGACGCTGAACCGGCGCCCACTCAACCCGGCGTCCGCCGGGCCACGGGCACCGAGGCCGGCTGCGGATGCGCGAGTTGCGGGAACCTGCGATGCAGCCGGTCGATATAGCCGCGCACCACACACAATTCGCTGAACAGTTCGTGCCGCGCGGCGGGATCGCGGCGCTGCGCGGATTCGATGTCCCGCACCAGCATCCGGGCACGCCGGGTCAACAACTCCACGAAGACCCGGGCCTGGGCGAGGTCGGCGTCTTGTTCCATGCGATGGGCCGATCTGTCGTTCGATTCCGATGTCGGTCGCCCAGTGCTCCCCGTACCGCGGTCCTCAGCCGATCGGAGCGAACACGATGCTAACCGAGCCCCGTTCACTCGGGTGCCGAAATGAAACCGGCTACCGGCTACCACGTGGCGACCGGCCGTCCCGCTCGTCGACCCAACACCGCCCGGAACGAAGCGCCGCCCCGGGCCGGCGGAGGCCGTCGACGCGTATGGTGATCGCATGGGCGTCATCGGGGAGCTGTTTCCGGGCAAGAAGCTGACCCATGAGGGCAGCGAGGACAGCGACGGGCAGACCCACACGCCACGGTTCGACATCGATCTCGACACCGGAGTCGTACGACTGTCGCGCATCGGCCGCGCCGGCACCCAAGACCGCACCGACGGTCCGGAACCCGCCTAGCGACGCCTCACCGCGGCCCCACCCTTGGCAGCCCAAAACCCGCTCGGCCGGAAAACATCTCGCTGATCGCAACCCGTTACCGCGGCGGTGCGCGCCGGTAGCGTCACCGCAATGGGCAATGCTGATGGGCGACGACGGCCGCTGAAGACCGTCACCGGAGTCAGCGGCGCGGTCAGCGTCTACGCGGCGGCCATCGATCCGTCCGCCACCACGATCGCGTCATCGATCGACGTCGCGAAAATCGCCGAACAACACAAATTCGACGCCCTGTTCGCCGCCGACCTGCTCAGTTTCGGCGCCCAAGGCGCGATCGGCGCGCAGGAACCGCTGATCTTCCTGTCCGCATTGAGTGCCGTCACCTCGCACGTCGGACTCATCGCGACGGTGACCACCACCTTCCACCACCCCTACAACCTCGCCCGGCTCTTCGGCACCCTCGACCACATCAGCAACGGCCGCGCGGCATGGAACGCGGTGACCTCATCGGTGGGGGAGGAGAACTACGGCGACCAGGAACTGCCCAGCCCCGAAGACCGGTATGCCCGCGCCACCGAATCCCTCGAAGTGGTCAACGCCCTGTTCGACAGCTGGCAGCCCGGCGCCCTGACCTCCGACGGGCACGGCGGCGCGATCCTGGACGCCACCCGCGTGCGGCCCATCGACCACGCGGGCCGGTACTTCACCGTCCGAGGGCCGCTGAACATACCGCCCCTGCCACAACGCAGACCCGTGCAATTCCAGGCCGGGCAATCCGCGGGCGGCATCGAACTCGGCGCGCGGTTCGCCGAGGTCGTGTTCACCTCCCTGCCCACCCTCGAAGACGCCGTCACCTACACCAAACGCATCCGCGCCCGCGCGAGCGAACTCGGCCGCGCCGATGGCCTGCCGCTGATCATGAGCTCCTTCCACGCCACCTACGGCGCCACCGAAGCCGAAGCCGAGCGCCTCGTGCGCGAACAAGCCGAGGCGACCGACTTCGAGGCCGGACGCGCCGCCCTCGCCGACATGCTCGGCGGCGGCATCGACCTGTCCGGCCTGCCGCTGGACAAGCCCCTCCCGGAAAGCCTGCTGCCCGAGGTGACATCCGTGCACCGCAGACGCGGCCGCGTGGAGATCTTCAGCAACTTCGCACGGTCGGGAAAGACACTGCGCGAGCTGATCATCGCCGCCAAGGACACCGGCCACTGGGCCGCCGCCGGAACCCCGGAACAACTCGCCGACGCCATCGAAGAACGCTACAACGCGGGCGTGCTCGACGTGATCTCCCTCGGCGGGCTCGCCGACGAACGCACCCGCGACTTCGTCGTCAACGGACTGCTGCCGGAACTACGCCGCCGCGGCATCGTCGGTTCCGACTACGTCGGGGCGACCTTCCGCGACAACCTCGAACTGCCCCCGCTACCGGACTGACCCGGCGCCGCGCCGCCACCCTCACATCAGCTCCGCGAGATGGGCGCGCGACCACGCGCACATACCGTGCACCAGCCGCAGCAACTCGCCTCCGGCCGCGGTCAGGGAATACTCCACCCGCGGATTGGCCGTCCGATGATCGCGGCGCGCGACCAAGCCCTCACGTTCCAGCGCACGCAAGGTCTCGGCCAGCATCTTGTAGCTGATGCCATCCATCGACCGATGCAACTCGCCGAAACGGTGTTCCCCGTCACCGATCTGCTCGAGCACCCGCAACGCCCACTTCGTCGACAGCGCCGCGAAGACACGCAGGGCGACAGCCCTGGCCTGCTGCTCCTCGGTCTCGCTCACCCTCACCACTCACTTTCAAGTGCGTACTGCCGGTCACGCCGATCCCCACCTAGCGTCGCAGATGTGCGCATCCTGAAAACCTATGCCAGAGTCCTCGTCTCCGACCTCGACACCGCGCTGCCGATCTACGAACGGCTGGCCGGCGCCAAGGCCGACCTCCGTTTCGGCTTCGAACGCGCCGAACTCGCCGCCGTCGGCGACTTCCTGCTCATCGCGGGCGATCCCGACGACGTCGAGCGGTACCGCGGCACGGTAGGCCCGGTGATCGTCGACGACCTCGACACCCTGCTGCGAACGGTGACCGAGCACGGGGCGGAGCTGATCGGTGGGCCGTTCACCAGCGCCACCGGCACGTTCGTGTACGTCCGCCACGCCGACGGCGCCCAACTGGAATACGTGCAGTGGTCGCCCGAGACGCGAGCGCTCGTCCTGGGACCGGACCGGCCGTCCGCCGCTAGCGCGTGAGGACCGGCGTCGAGGTCTCCGACCGATGCCCGGCGGACTCGCGTCGCGGGGGATTGGTATTCCGCACCCACGTGACATTGGCGACCAAGTCGTCGTCGAAGACCAGTTCGTCCCACAGCAACCGCTCGGCGGCATCCGGCGCGGGCTGCGCCACCGGACGCGGCGCCGTGGTGACGGCCGCGGGCCGCACGGGCTCGGCATCCCGCGCAGGCTGGGCGGGCAGCGGCGTCACCAGCCAAGTCAGGGCTCGCATCGGGCCCAAGCCGTAGCGACGAGTGCCCTGCGCGATCGCGGCCACCGCGGCCGCGCAGCTCAGCACCCCGGCGAGCAACGCCATCCCGGTCAGCCCAGCGCTGGCCATGCGCCGCTCACCCGCACCGGAAGCACTGCCGAATTCGCCGAGGAACCGATGCACCAATCCCGCGCCCAGACCTTCACCCGGATCGATCAGGATCCGCAGCTCCGGCCCCCTGGCATCCAGATACATCAGGGCGATCAGCACCACCACCGCCGCGGTCACGCTGGAGCCGATCACCAGCACGGCGAGCGCGCGGGTGCGCAACCGGATCTGCGCCAGCGCGGCGAACACGGTGACGAGCATCGCCGCCGCGGCCAGCAGACCCCACGCGCCGCTGATGTTCACATCACGGAACTTCGACACCGACCACTCGTCGAAACCGTTGGTGACGCCGGTGACCCGGCCGAACGCATCGGAGCGGGCCTCACCTCCCGCACCCGACGCCGAAAGCCACGGCTGGAACAACAAGGCGAAGCCGACCGCGCTCACGACCGCGGCGAACAAGAAGCCCCAATCCACACCCCGTGGTGGCCTCGCCCCGCGTCCGGCGCCTCCGGAGCCACGGCTCCGACGGTCTCGCGCTTCGCTTACCTGCCAAGGGGTTGGTTGTACCATTGCTCCAGTTTCGCCGGTGCCGCAGGAATAATGCTGCCGCCCAGAGCAATAACAGTGGAATTGCCCCGGGACGGTGAATATCGCGGCACATCAATGAGATGTAATTCGATCGGGCGTCATCGGCCATCGACGGAAATCACCGTAAGCACCTGCGCCACAGCAAGCAAGCGTGATCGATGTCCCACACATCACCGCAGCTCCGACGGCCTACCAGCCGAGCGTGACCCAACCGATGAGTAACATTTCACGCACGTCGTTGAACTCGTCATACGCAGATCCGCCGCGACGAGCACGAAACCCTGCGCCCCCGATTGCTGTGACACGCTTAACAAGCCGACGCTGGGACCTCGGTCACAAATTCTCCCGCCACCGCTACGGCCGCAAATCCACAACGCCACAGACAACTTCACGCCACCCCCGGCACCCATCCGGCCCCCACCGCGCTAGGCCGGATCCTCCCCGACGCAGGTCTCCGCCGCATCGATGTGCACACACGGCACCGGAGGCCGCGTCGGCCGATACGCAGGCTCGACACCACCCGCGCGGATCAGCCGGGCATACGCGTCGACCCCATCGGTCGGACGGCGCGCCAACGTCGGATCGGTCAGCACATCGACCGTGTAGAGCCCGAACCGCGGCGCGTAGGAACCCCACTCGTAGTTGTCGGTCAGACTCCAATAGTTGTAACCGATCACGTTCATGCCGTCGGCCTTCGCCCGCTGCAACCAATACACCGTGTCCCGCAGATGATCGGCGCGGGTGTACCCATCCGAGCGCACCTGCCCGTTGTCCGTCGGAAGCCCGTTCTCCACCACATACAGGGGACGACCGGGAAACTGGCGCGCGTAATGCCGCAACGCGTAGTAGATGCCCTCCGGATGCACCGGCAGCTCCCACATCGGTGGCCCACCCTCCGCGCCGCCCTGTGCCGACTCCCCGGTCTGCGGCAGCGGAGCGAAGTAATAGTCCAGCCCGATGAAATCCAGCTTGGCCGAAATCCGGTCCACGATAGGCTGATTCACCTCCGTCTCCGCGCCCGCCACATAACCCAGATTGCTCGTCACCTGAGCATCCGGCCGATAACCGTGGATGACGTCGTAGATCTCGTTGTGCGCCCGCGCGATCCGGTCCAGCATCACCGGCGCCTCGTCCACACCGATCCCGCCCGTGCGCAACTCCGTGCCCACATACGCCACCGGCTCGTTGAACGTCACCCACAGCGGATCGTGCGAGGCATACCGGCGCACCACCTCCCGCATGTTCGCCAGCCAATCCTCCACCATGCCCGGGTTGCGCCATCCGCCCCGATCCACCGCCCACCCCGGATACACCCAGTGATCCAGCGTCAGCATCGGCCGCATCCCCGCCGCGACGATCCGGGCGATCACATCGTCGTAGAACCCGAACGCCGCCTCATCCCACGCGTACGGCGCCGGTTGCAGCCGCGCCCACTCCAGACCGACCCGGTAGACCCGCACACCCAGCCGCGCCGCCAGGTCGATATCGGTGCGATAGCGCCGGGCGAAGTCCACCGAATCCAGGTACGGGTGCTCGGTCCCACCCGCCTCGATGAAACGCGACCAGTTGCTGTCCGGCGCGTGACCCTCCGACTGAAATCCGGACGACGCCACACCCCACAAGAAGTCGCGACCGAACACCGGCAGCTCCCGGCCCGGCTGAGCAGCTGAAACCCCCGAGGCCATCAGCATCGCCGCAGCGGCCGACAACGCGGCGAACCCGCGCCGGTGAGTGCGTGTACGCATCGCGGTAGCGTAACTGGAAGATTGCTGAAGTGTCCGGCAAGCACCAGCGTGTCGCAGATCCCACCATGGTCACGATCACCCCATCCGCGACCGCCGCGCCGACGCCACGCCCGCCGCCAGCACCCTCACCCATCGCAGCCGACCACGCCACGAAACCCACCCGGGTCCGCGCCACACCGCGCGGCGTCACCACCCGCGGACCCGACCCGCAACGGTCGGCACACGCGCAACCGGTCTCGCCGGCGTCCCGAGCCGGAATCCATCCACCCAGCGCGTCCCCGGGAAACGCCGTACAACATCACACAAGCGAATCAATTGACCGAGCGCATCCGCCGCTGATCGACCAGACTTGCCCAGGTGACCAGATACGCATTCGATGCCGACCGCGCCGCCCTCGTCGCCACCTGGGCGACCGGACGAGGCGACCTCGCCCAAACGGTGGCCACCCTGCCCCCGCAGGTGACCAGGGACCAGGCAACCGATCTGGCGTCGAACCTCACCACCCTCTCGCGGTTCCAATGGCGCACCTACACCCACCCCGCCAGCGCCGCGGGCGACCCCGACGTCCCCAACAGCGAAGCATGGCGCCGCGCCGAAGAACGCCGCAACTTCAAAGAAGTCGAAGCAGGCCTGCGCAGCCCCAACCTGCCCACCGACGAAGGACTGCTCGTCTCCTACAGCGGCGTCGTCGAATCCGCCCACCGCATCGGCCGCACCCTCCACGACATCGACGACGCCGCCCTACTCGAAACCGTCGCCGCCGAAGTACGCATCGAGCAGGAAGCCATCGAATCCGCCGAACGCGGCGACCTCTCCGGCCGCGCCCGCCAAGCCGTCGAACTGTCCCGCCCCGACGTCTCCCCGGCGCAGGTGCACGCCGCCGACGCACTCCTGCGCGCCGACCCGCTCGGCAGCATCGAACTGTTCACCGAACTCGACCCAGCCTCCGCCTCCGTCGCCGCCGCACACTGGCTCTACGCCGCCGCCGAAGTCGCGGGCGAGGCCGCGAACGTACCGACCACCGACGTCGTCGCCGAAGCCGACGACCTCGAAGCACTCCAAGTCGAAACCCCCACCCTCGTCCTCGAACGACTCGCCCAGGGCGACACCCCCACCGAAGTCGTCCTCGACCTGATCGCCGAAGCGGTGGCCGTCCACGAAGGCCGCGTCCCGGCCCCATGGAGCCTCGTCGCCCGCGTCGCCGAGATCGAAGCCCAAGCCCACCGGTTCGGCGTCGACGCCGACACCCGCGAAGCAATGCTCACCGGCTTCCGCATCAGCCGCCTCGACCCCGCCCGCCCCGCCCTCGACCTCCTGGAAGACCTCCTCGACGGCATCCGCGGCTGCCTGCTGCTCTACGCCGCCCACACCGAGCACGACGACCCCGAAACCCACTTCGCCGAAGACGTACGCCTCGAAGCCGACGCCGACCCCGAAGACCTCCTCTGAACGCCGCGGCGGGGCACGGCCACCCCCTGCCCCGCCCGCAGGGAATTCACGGCGAAACTCCGCCCGACACCACCGCTTCCGAGGCCAACCAGGCACGCAGCGCGCGATAGACCGCCGCATGATTGAGCAGCGTGAAGTGATGCGCCGACGCCAGATGCATCCCCTTGTCGACATCGAACCCGATGCGCCGGGCCCGCGCACGACCCGTACCGCTCGGCGTCAGCACCAACCCGTCACCGATCACACGCCCCAGCGGATGCCGTGCACTGCGCGTCACGGTCGCGGTGACGAAATAGTGGTCCACATCCCGCAACAACGGAACCTCGCGGACCACCCGGCGACGCAGTGCGTCGGCGTCCAGATCACGCCAATCCTCATCCACCAGCGAGCCGTCCCGAAGATCCCGGATACCCCCGCTACGGCGCCGCAACAGCCGCCCGAACGGACGAGTCTCCGGCAACCGCACCAGCGCCGCCGACGCGTAATGCACCACCTGCTCCAGCGGCGCGCCCAGATGCGGCGAACCCAGGCACACCACCTGACGCACCCGCCGCACCCACGGCAACCCGGCTTCACTCGCCACGAAACACGCGCCACGGGCGACCAACCCGCCCATCGAATGCCCCACCAGCGACACCCGCTCGATCGGCACCGGCCACCCGTCGATCAGTCCCTGCATCAATTCGCTGAACTGCGCCGCGTTCTCCGAAATGTGCAGCCCCGAGTTGTACCGAACCTGCAGCGACGTGCATCCCAGATCGGCCTCCAGCCGCTCGCCATAGGTCGGCCCGCCGCCCCAACGCCACGCGTGCTCGGTTTCCACCAAGCCGTGCAGGAACACCACGACATGCCCACCGGGCCGCCGCACTCGCGCACCCACCAGCTCTGCGGGCACGGGAGCGCCGTCGATGCGAAACGTCATCGGACCGGCCAGAATCGGCCGCGTCCGCTCGAGATCGTCACCGATCAAACCCTGCAACGCGGCCAGCAACCCCGAGCCGTACACCGTGCGCGACGGCGCGACACCGGGCAGATCCGCCGCCCGTTCCGCGACCATACCCACCGCCACCGCGGAACCGCTGACCACGCGGTAGATGCTCTCGGCGATCGCGTCGTGCATCAGCTGCACCGGAGCCGCCGCGGGCCCCACGCCCCACCGCACCGCACCGAACACACGGCGGGCGATCGCCCGGTGCACGGCCGCGATCCCATCGACCGCGCCGCCGAGCTCGTCACCGGCCAGCCGAGCCAGCGCCCTGACCTCCGCTTGCCGCTGGGGCACACCATTCGTCACCATTCGAGTGTACAAGTGTGCACTGAAAAGTGAACCCTACGGCACCCTCGACACAGCCACGGCCCGCTCGGTGAGACTGCCCAGATACAACACGCCGTCCTGCTCCACCACGCCGGTCACCATCGAATAGTCGGTGCCTTCGACCTGAAGGTCGTGCACGACATTGCCGTCGAAATCGACCGCCAATACCCACACCGTCCGCGCCGGCTTCGGCTGCACCCATGTCGGCAGTTTCCACACGATCCGCCGCAGCACGCCCGGCAGGGGAAGCAGCCGGTCCAGCAACGGATTGCGCGGGGAAGGAAGCGTGATCCAGATCAGGCCGTCACTGCCGAGACCGAGGTTGTCCGGGAATCCAGGCAGGTTCTCGATCAACCGCTCCTGCGTGCCGGCCTTCGGGCCGGTCAGCCAATAACGCGTGAGGCGGTAACCGCCGGTTTCCGCGACGACCACACCGGAGCGATCCGGCGCCAGGACGACGCCGTTGGCGAATTGCAGATCATCGATCAGCGTCTCGACCTCGCCTGCGGGGTCCCGGCGGAACAGGCGACCGGTGCCGGAATGCTCCAGGATGTCACCCATGTACTCATCCAGCGAGTATCGGCGCGACGAGGTGGAGAAGTAGATCGTGCCGTCGGTATCGCGCACCACGTTGCTGGCGAACCGGAGTCGCTCCCCATCGATCTCGTCCACCAGAACGGTCAACGCGCCCTCGGTATCGAGCTCCAGCAAGCCGCGCTCGAAATCGCAGATCAACACGCGCCCGTCGGCGTCGGCGTGCAGGCCGAGCGGACGGCCCCCGGTGTTCGCGAGTTCGCGGACCTCGCCGGTCGCCGGATCGATGCTGAGAACGGCGCCACCCTCGACGCCCGCGATGATCCTGCCGTCGGGGGAGAGGACGACATCCTCCGGGCCCGCGCCGGGCAGCTCGATACGCCGCACCGCGGGAAGAGGCGGGGTACTGCGGGTTTGCCGTGCTCGGGCTGGGGAGGGCGGCGGAGTCCAGCGCTGCGGCTTCATGGCGGAGGCGAGCATCGCATCAGGGTAGCCCGGGAAGTGCGGAGCTCCTGGAAAACGGTGCCGGGTTGGCAGCCTGCAAAATAAGATGTCGATACTTAGATATGCGCATTGAACGATGTATTTCCCTCTGGTTCCACCTACCTCACACAAAAGCGAACAAACCAAAGAAAGCACAGAGGACAAGGAGGGCAGCGTTTATGCGAAATCAGTGGTCGCCTGCCGCTGCCCAGGCCTCCGATCAGGGCGCCATCTCGCCGGGTGTCGGAAGCCAGGGGAGCGGAGCGGTGACGTCAGGGCTGGTGCGTGATGGTGTACCAGAGGATGGCCAGCGTACCGACCGTGAACAGTGGTGCCACGAGAAAGGTTTCGACCTTGTTGCCGGTGCGCTCGATGACGGGAAAACTGACTCGGACATCGAAAGGCCAGAACAAGCGGCAGCCGCGCTCGGTGAGGCAATCGCCGATCAGATGGGCCAGCGCGCCGAGCCCGACCGCGAACGGCAGCCAGACCGGCTTGTCGGCGATCCAATGTTCCATCGCGAAGGTGCCCGCGGAGGCGAGTACGACGATCGGTCCCCACGCCTTGAAGTTGTTGCCGGACGGGCACAGATGCAGAGCGCGCACGGCCAGGGCCAGCAGGAAGAACACCAGCCCGAGGGTGAACCAGCGGCCGAGCCAGTGCTCGCCGGCCCACGTGCCGTAGGCCACGGCCGCGACGAACGCCAAAGAGTGGGTGGCGCCGCGGTGACCTCCGGAGACCCACGAGATGAGCTTGCATGCGGTGTGCGTGATCG
Organism: Nocardia implantans; assembly: GCF_035544775.1. Taxonomy (NCBI): domain Bacteria; kingdom Bacillati; phylum Actinomycetota; class Actinomycetes; order Mycobacteriales; family Nocardiaceae; genus Nocardia; species Nocardia implantans. The sequence continues at coordinate 46,838 of NZ_JAYKYQ010000014.1, forward strand.
GGCCCAAGGCATGCGAGATGGTTCCGTCGGGATGGTCCGCATCGGGCAGCAGTGCGGCGCCGGCGGTGAGGAAGACCCCCAGCAGCAGATCGACGGTACCGAGATGTCCCGTCGCGTCCTGCAGAGCCGGAAACGTCAAGATCGTGACCGGCAGCGTCGCCGCTGCCGCCGACCAGGCCAGCGCGCCACTGGTCGCATGTGAATGTCCAAGCACCATTCGAACGTTAGTTCAGCTTCGTATCGGATCGCGAATGCCGCTGCGCGAGCGGGAGCAAGGGAGGAGTACGTCTCGTCGACCGGTTTTGCGAGATGGGGTAGGGGAGTGCTGACGGAAGTCGGGACGGGCCGGAAGACGTTGCGCAGAACAGTGATTGCCCGATTCGGCGTCGAAGACGTGCGCGTTGCCTTGCCCAGAGCTCTGGCGTCGGCAGCTGGTCCGGCGGCGTAACTGTGTGACAACTCGATGAAAAAATTGCGATACGTTCCTGTGCGTATATATGCATAGATCACACTCCAAACGAAATCACGCACCAACCGAACCGAAACACACAACAGCACAGACACCGCAGGGGGCCTCTCCGTCAAAACGCAGGTGTTGCCAAAGGCGAGGGCGTCGCCGACAGCAACCATCGCCACGGCCGCACCGTGGTAGGTCTGATCGGTCGATCGGATCGGCGGTGGCGACGGTGAATGACCGGAGGGGGAGAGTGCGGTTCGGTCAGACCGCCATGGGCGAGGTGCGTGTTGTCCTAGTACAGGCGGCGCGAGCGTTTACCCGGCATGCACCAACCGCACCGAATCTTCGGCGGACCGGCAAGGCCGCCGGTTGAGGCGGTCCGCTGGTGAACCGATCGCTGACAGTTTCCCAGGGGTGGTGAACTTAGTTCGCCATCTGCCCCTACGCTGCACCGCATAGCGTGAACTGATCGATTGCTTTCTGTCACATCGGACTTCTGTCTGGATGTGCGGCAAATATCTGGCAGCGGTGGGCGGCCTGGAGGAGGTTGCGGTGGGTGAATGGCGTGGGGTCCATCTGTGCGGCAGTGTTCCGTTGGCGGATGCGCGGACGGTCTTCTCCGAGGCGTCGCGGCGGATCGGGAAGCACTTGAAGCGCATACCGGACGGAGAGACGGGTGAGCGGGACAACTGGGTGGTGTGGCAGCTGCCGAAGATGCAGGCACATCCGGACCTGGAAACTGTTCCGCCGCCCAGTCCGGAATACGGGCCGAGCGAACGGGTGCAGCCCAAACCCGGCGTGGCGGCGGCGTCGATCGACTTCGGCGCTCTGGGTTACGCGGAGGCGGCTCTGGAATCCTGGCAGGTCTTCCGGCAGTTGCGCGAAGACGGCACCATACCCGCGGGTACCCGGTTCCAGGTGAGCTTGCCGACGCCCATCGCGGTGATCGGAGCATTCGTCGCAGGCCCGCAGGGGGAGTTGGAACGCAGGTACGAGGCGCGGCTGCTGGACGAACTCGCCGTCATCCTCGCCGGGATACCGGCCGAAGACCTTGCGGTGCAATGGGATGCCGCTGTCGAGTTCGCCATTTTCGAGGGCATCTTCCCGTCCTGGTTCGGTGCCGACTATCCGGCGCAGCTGGAAGGTGTGGGGGAACGACTGATTCGGCTGGGTGCCGCGGTGCCCGAAACGGTGGAGCTCGGCTATCACCTTTGTTACGGGGATTTCGGACATCGCCACTTCGCGGAGCCCGTCGATACCAGTAAGCTGGCGGCGGTCGCGGGCCGCATCCTGGCCGGTCTGGGCCGGCCGGTCGACTGGATTCATCTGCCGGTGCCGCGTTCTCGCGCGGACGCCGACTATTTCAAGCCCCTCGCCGATCTCGCTCTGCCGCCGGAGACGGACCTGTACCTCGGTTTGGTGCACGCCACCGACGGCCGCGCCGGCGCGATCGAACGCATCGAGGCTGCCCGCACGGCGGTCGCCGAATTCGGCATCGCCACCGAGTGCGGGATGGGCCGGCGCCCGTCGGACCAGATTCCCGCACTGTTCGACCTGCACGCGGAACTGGCGGACATGCTGGCTCGGCTCTGAAGCCTTGGCGCCGGGTCATTTGGGGTCGGGTCCGGTATCAAGCGAGTGGCTCAGGGCGTTGCCGCACGATTCTCAGCGCGACTGACACGTCTCACAGCTGTGGAGGGCTGACGCCGAGCTGCTTGCTGTCGAGGGGATGACGGCGCCCGACTCGAGGGGAGTCGGGCGCAACCTCTAGTTGACATAATGTTGATTATCGGCAAAGCTTCGGGCTGGTCGGTGGGGGTGGTTGAGTACGTGTGGCGTGCTGTTCGATCTGGCGTGCGGACAGGTTCATCCGGTGAGGCTCAAGAGCTGCCGGGCTCGTGTTGGGCTTCGGCCATGGCTGTTCCGTGTGGTCGAATGACTCCCCAACGCATGCATAAATATGCATGCGTTGCGTTGCCGCTGTGACGTCTGACTGCCACGCCCTTCTACTGCCCCTCCCCGCTCCGCATGGTTTCGTCACAGTGACGTAGCGCAGCTTGAGTTGCTGCTCATCTGACGGTACTGCCCAACAGTGGCGACCAACTGATGAGCACGATGACATCAAGGACTGGGCTTGCCGGGGCACGGCTCTCGATAAGGCACGTCGGGCGAGATCCAGTCTTTCCACTGCTCATGGCTCGGATTCGAGGTGAGCTTGTCGCATAACGCGTCCATCCATGCGATGGGCGCCGGCAGCTGCCAGATACCGCCGCCCACGAATGGCGGTCTGCCGTCGAGGGAGACGCGTGTGGCGCTGATGAAGATGCGGCGGCCGTCCTGGCTGAACTCGACGTAGGTGGCTTGGCCGGCGGCCGTCGTGTCGACGGCCTCGCCGATCTGGCTTCCTGTGGTGGTATCCCAAAATCGCAGTGTATTGTCCGCGCAGATCGAGACCAGGTGGCGGCCATCGGGACTGTAGGCGATGTCTACTTGTCGGTCGGAGCCTTCCATCGGCGGGCCGACCGCCTCGCCGCTCTCGGCGTCCCATTGCTGGATCGTTTTCCCACTCGCCCCGGCGATGCGCCGACCATCGGCGCTGATCGACATGTCGCCGAAACCGAAAGCGTTGGGGCGGCCGATCGGCTTGCCGATCGCTCGTCCGGTCGCTGTGTCCCAGATCCGAAGCGAGTCCGCGCTGTGGGAATACAGACGGTGGCCGTCGTCGCTGAAGGCAATGGATCGGACGCCGTATTCGTGACCGGTCATAGGATTGCCGATCTGTCGGCCGTTTCGCCAGTCCCAGAGTCGGACTGTTTTGTCGTCACTTGCAGTGGCGATTGTCTGCCCGCTGGGGTCGAATTCCACATAGTTCACGTAGTCGTCGTGTCCCCTGATGGGTTCGCCGTGTGGCTGTCCGTTGGAGGTGTCCACGATATGGATTTCTTTTCCGGTCGTGACTGCGAGCCAGCGGTGGTCCGGGCTGAGGTCGAACGCTTGGGTTCCGCGAAGTGCCTCCGTGACAATGGCGGGCCCGACCGGTTCGCCGGTATCGGCGTCGAAGCTTCGGAAGGTGTCGTCGTGGAAATCGAGGATACGCGGGCGATCGGCTGTACTGTCGAGCCCGTAGCCTCCCTCGTCCCCCGTGGTAGCCGCCATGCTTCCACCCATTTTCGTGGTGAGTGTCGCATACGTATCGGCGTTCGACACCTGGACGGTGTCGCTGGATACCGAAACGATCCGATTTCCTTGCCGGGTGAAGGCGACATCCGACATCGGTCCCTGGAACCCGAGCGGATCGCCGATCGGCTGGCCGGTGCGTGCGTCCCACAGTCGTACGGTCTTGTCGGTGCTTCCGGTGGCGATCCGGCCGCTGTCCGGGCTGAATGCCACAGACTGAATTTCTCCGTAGTTTCCGAAAATCGGTGTGCCGATCGCCTCGCCGGTCTCGGCGTTCCACAACCGTAGCGGTGAACCGGCGCTGAGCAATGTTCCGATGCCCACGGTGTGGCCGCCTGCGGCGACGGCATGGCCGTCTGGGCTGAATGCCACGCTCAAGGTCGCGTCATTGTCGCCCATGCGGGGGTCGCCGCCGCCTCGCAACGGTTCGCCGAGTGCCGATCCGTTGCTTGCGTCCCATAGGTGAACGGTATTGTCCGAGCTGGCTGATGCCAGGTGTCGCCCGTCTGGGCTGAACGCCAGAGCGGACATTCGGCCGACGGATCCTGTCAATGGACTTCCGAGTTGCTGCCCGGTCTCCGTGTCCCACAACCGCAAAGTGTCCGCGGTGCCGGCACTGCCTTTGTCTATCGCGGCGACTCGGTGCCCGTCGGAACTGACCGCCACGACACCGGCATAATTCACAGTGCCGGTCATCGGCTGACCGATGGGCTGTGGGACGGCTGAGTCCCATACCCGGATCCTTTTGTCCTTGCTGTATATCGCGACGAATCTGCCGTCGGAACTCGGCTTTATGATGCTGGTGGTCTTGGAGTCTGCGAACGGCTTTCCAATCGGCTGCCCGGTCTCGGTGTCGAACAGTCGAATTCCTGAGGGGGTGTACGCTGCGATCCGCTGACCGTCAGCGCTGAGCGCGGGAGTCCCGGGACCGCCACCGGAGGGGTCGACGATCTTCTGCAGTTCGGGCTTTTTGCTCAACGCGGTGACCAGTGCACCGATGTTCGGGTTCGCGGAGATACGCTGCGCGGCCAGCAATTTTGTTATTGCCTGTAGTTCGCTGCCGGGTTGGCCTCCTGCGAGCATCGCCTGTGCTTGCGAGGTCAGTCGTTCGGCGAGTGCCTCACGGCTGCGATCGTCGGCTTCCCGGCGTTTCGTGTTGGCGTCGTTGCGGGCGGCGACTGCCAGTACGAAGCCGGTCACCGCGATCAGGGCCACCGCCAGTGTCAGGGCGAGCACCGCACGCAGGACCTTCGTGCGTTTGTGCAGCACGGCCGCGTGCGCTTGAGCCTCGTCTCGGCGTTGTTGCGCGTTGCGCAATTCTGTTTCTCGGCGTTGCCGCTCGGCCTCAGCCTCGGCATCTTCGCGTTTCTTGGAAGCTTCGAGGAACTCGGCCGCGTGCCGAACCCGGTCGGTGAACATCGGGGAGTTCGCCAACTGCATCGCCGTGGCGAGTCGTGCGCCTTCGATCAGCCACTCCGGGCTGCGTGCGTTGCGGTTCCAGTCCGCAGCCGCGCGATCGAGGTTGTCAGCCTCCTTGAGGTCCTTGGCCTGTTCCTGGAGCCACCGGGTCAGTGGGCGCCATTGCCGGAGGAGGCTTTCCAGCGCGACCTCGATGACTGTCTCGCCGCCGCGCTCGTTCTTGACGAGCAGTCGCCGGGCGACCATGGCATTGATCAGGTCGTGGCTGGCCGGCGGCAGCTCGCTCCAGCGCGCGACTCGGCGTGAGGGCTGGTCGGTATTCGGATCGATGGTGGCCAGCCACGGAATGAACGCCGCGTGCAGCACGTCGAGTTGCTGTGACCGGAGGTCGGGATCGGTGGCGAGCAGCGTATCGATTTCGGCGTGGACGATATGTTGCATGCCGCCCATCGATTGATAGTTGGCGAGGGTTAGTTCGCCGGTGCTGCCGTAATCGAGGTAGAGGCGTGAGAGCGTCAGCGCGAGCAGCGGCAGGCTGTCCGCGCCGCCGGTGGCGTCGGTGACCAGCTGGGCGACGAGCGCGGGGGCGAGGCTCAGGCGCAGGCCCGCGGTGGTGGCGCGAGCGGCCGGTCCGGTGATCACTTCTTTGAATTCGCTCACCGGCATCGGTTTCAAGTCGCTGAATTCCCTGGTGTGCACGCCGAGTAGTTCCGGCGCTGTCTGTAGGGCCTCATATCGGTCGGCTCGAATGGTGACGACGGCGATCATGGGCAGTTCGGCGATCGCGTCGGAGTGCAGCAGCTTGCCGAGCAACCCGAGGCATGTGGCTGCCTCCGGCCCGGCCTCGGTGGTGAACAATTCCTCGGCTTGATCGATCGGCAGGATCAGCGTCGGCGCCGCGCTCGGGTCGAGCGGATCACGCCGTGCCTCGCGTAGCCAGTTCGTCAGCTGGCCGGTGTCGCCTGCCAGGCAGGCGGCTTTGATGTCGCCGAGCGCCGGACGGGTCAGGCCGGCGCGGGATCTGAGTTGCAGGATGGCGTTCGCGAGGCCTTGATCGCCGGTTACCGCGGCGCGTTCGGGGCGGACGATGTCGCAGAGCAGGAAGTTGTCGCGGTCGCGGCGCAGCCTGGGAAGAAGTCCGGCGCGCAGGAATGACGACTTCCCGACGCCGGACGGGCCGAGTACGACGAACAGGCCCTCGACAGCCGTGGAGCGCATGCCGCGAAGGACGTCGAGGCCGCGCAGGATTTGTGGGTCACGGCCGAAGAAGATGGCCGCGTCGACGTCCTCCATCGATTGCCAGCCACGGTAGGGGGCACGCTTGCAGTCGCCCGGTGGTGGCCACGGAAAGTGTTCGGCGCCGATTCCGGCTTCGCGTAGACCGCGGAGCATCCTGTGGAGGCCGTCGCTGGCGAGAACGGTCGGGGCGCCGCCGTCTTCCGATGTGATGGTGGTGACCGGGCTGTGCCCGTCGGGGAAGAGGTCACAGAATTGCCACTCGCGGGTTTTCTGTCCGCGAGCCGCGGGGTCGATGCGAGCGCAGAAGATTCGTTTGTTGAGAGATTCCGCGTGACGGAATTCGGCTAGGCACTCGGCTGAACGTTCCCAATCGGAGGAAATCAAGCAGATGACCGCTTCGCAGCGGTCGACTGCCCGGACGAGTTCGGACTTCCAGCGGGTTCCTGGTGCGATGCCGGTTCGGGGGTCGACATCGAGGAAGATTTCCCCGCTCAGGCTCGGTTCGTTCTCGGTCAGCCATCGGGTGACGGCTACCGCGGCCGTTTTGTCGCGGCTGGAATGGCTCACGAATACCCGATACATAAGGGAAATGCTGTCGCGGTTTGCGACAGGTGGCGCGAGTAGTGGACTACTCGTTCTGCGGTGTCGAAGACGGCCTGCCGCTGTGCACGGGACCGGCGCTTCATCTGTGGTCAGGTGGTTCTTCGGCCCATTTCGCGACCCACGTCTGGTTCTCGGCGGCGATTATGTTCTCGCAGTTGTCGACGAAGGCTGTCCACCGCTGGTCGTCGGTGGGTGGTCCCTGTGCCCTCCACTCCTGGAGGAGTTGTTGCAGGCGACGTGCCGTCGCGGAATATGTCATCACCAAGAACTCGTATCGGCGGCCGGTCAGATGACCGGCGACTCCCGCGCTGAGCGTGGTGAGCGCCGCTACCCATGGCGTCAGTGCGGAGGCCGGGGAGGTGGGGGTCGAGACGGTCGCGGTGCCGGCCAGGACCGCGGCGACGGAGGCGAGGACGGTGGCGGCCAGGCCGAGCATGAGGGTCCACCTCCGCAGGCGCCGTGCTCGTCGGGCGTAATTTTGCGCCCTGTGCTGGTAGTAGTGCGTGATCTGGTGCTGCACTCGGAGGTGCACGTAGTCTTCGGGGGTCAGCGGAGGGGGTGCCGGGGTATCCGGGCGTTGGGTGTCGCCTCTGGATGTGGAGTCGGGAGCGTTTTCGGTCATGTAGGGCAGGAGGTCCTCGGCTTTCTCCTCGATCTCGGCGATTGCCCGGTACAGGTTGGGCAAGGCGCTGTCCCCGAGGAAGGGGTGCGCTCGTGCGCGGAACCGGTAGATCACTTGCTTGATGCTCTCTGCCACCGCGCGGGCGCGAGACCAGCGGCGGAACTCGGCGGGTGTGAGGAAGTGAGCTGTGAGGAAGGTCGCCACGGCAAGGCAGATGGCGCCGATGGTGGTGACCACGAGTTGTGGCAGGCCGGAGGTCCGCAAGATGGTCGCGGTCATCGCCGCGGCGATGGCCCCGGCGCCGCCGAGATTCAGTACGGCGGTGCGAGCGCGGTCCGCGCGCCGCTTCCCGGCATCGGCGGCGCGGGCCCAGCGAGCCCTCCTCGCCCACAGTGACGCGACCGCATCGTCTTCGTAGGTCACCAGGTTTCTCCTCGGCTCGGTATCCACGCATTGTCACCTCCTCGGACGGCGTCTCCAGGGAACGGCGCGGCTGAGACGGAACCCGCCGCGGTCCGTGTGCCCGTCCTTCGTCATCGCCTCGCAACCGAGCGCCTGGCGCGTACTCGGCTGGCGGGGATTCGGTAAGTCTTGGATTTTTTCTAGATCGCACTCCCCTGGCCTAGCGGCACATCCTGTTGCGTCGTCTGGATGAGGGACTACGGTGCGACGTCCTCACGCTGCCGCGTTTCGTGGCTTTCGTTGTACGGTCCAGTGATCGGTGATTGGCTCTGGTTGTGGTGTCCAGTTGCGGGCACGCTGGGGTGGTGCTGGTTCGTCGGTTGGTCGCGTTGTATGTCGGATTGTGGTTGTACGGGTTCTCGATGGCGGTGATGGTGCGGGCCGGGCTCGGGTTGGATCCGTGGGATGTGTTTCATCAGGGTGTGGCGCGGCATGTGCCGATCAGTTTCGGTGCCGTCACGGCGCTCACCGGTGTTGCCGTGTTGTTGGTCTGGATTCCGCTGCGGCAGTTGCCCGGGCTGGGCACGGTGAGCAATGTCGTGGTGATCGCGGTGTCGGTCGACGCCGGGTTGGCGTGGTTGCCGTCGTGGGATGCGCTCGGCGTGCGGGTGGGCGCCATGGCGGCCGCGGTTGTGCTGAACGCTGTGGCCAGTGTGCTGTATATCGGGGCGGGCATGGGTCCGGGTCCGCGGGATGGACTGATGACTGGACTGGTTCGTCGGACCGGTCGCTCGGTGTGGGTGGTGCGCACGGCGATCGAGTTGACGGTGTTGACGACGGGGTTCGTCCTCGGTGGCAGTGTCGGCGTCGGAACGCTGGTGTACGCCTTCGGGATCGGCCCGCTGATCCATCTGATGATCCCCGCGGTGAACCGGTTCCTGCCGGGGTTCTCGGCGCCGAAGCCGGTGGCTGCCGTCGGCGGTGCGGCGGTGGGAGTCCCGGCCGCGTAGGGCTCTTCTGGCGGCGGGACTGAGCACCGATGTCATCGGCCGGTTGCTGCCGTGCACCCGCGATGGTCTCCCGGGGCCGGAACCGTGTGCCGAGGTGGTGGCGATCCTGAAGTCGGAGATCGACCGGATGGACGCGCTCGCCTCGGATCCGGCCCGCTCCCGTCGGCTGCTGGTGTCGATTCTGGTCGACTCCGGTGTGCCGGTGCCGAGCGCCCGCGCCGAACCGAGCACGGTGTAGCTGCCGCACGGTCTGGGACGGTTGACAGCACGTCCGTCTCGTTGGTGGCGTGGGGTGCCCTGTGGCCACGGCCGGACAGGGGTGTTCGGTAAGCCGGTCCCCCGTCGGCGGCCGCGCGTGTGGGAATGGGCCGCTGTTCGGCGAGGTGATTCGGCACCGAGATGTTCGCGGCCTATTCGCGGTATGCGCAGCGCGAGGTCCTCGAACCGCGCCCGATGGCGTCTCCGCGCTCACCGCCGGCGGTGCGGGTTGCGTGCGAACCGCTTGCGGCGAGGCGTCATCGGGCACTTCGACGATTCCGTGGCGGCGGGTGGTGGGTCGGGTGACAATCCGGGTGTGTCCGCTCTGATGCCCGATGTGGTCGCCGCCGAAGTGTTCGCCGCCGAATCCCAGCCGAGCCTGCGGGGTGAGGGTGTGTTGTTGCGGCCGTGGACGAATGACGATGCGGCGGTGATCCGGGCCGTCTATCAGGATCCGGATATTCAACGCTGGCATGTTCGTGATGTTGTTTCCGAGGCCGAGGCGCGGGAGTTGATCGCGCGCTGGCGGGCGGGTTGGCGTGGTGGTGACGGCCCGCAGTGGGCGGTCGTGGTCGGCGATGTGGTGGCGGCACGGGTCGGGTTGCGGCATATGGCGCCGGCGGACGGGGTGGCGGGGATCGCGTACTGGACGGCTCCGGGGTGGCGGGGTCGCGGGGTGACGCCCGCCGCGGTGGAGACGGTGACCGGGTGGGCGTTCGGGGTGGGTTTTCATCGGCTGGAGGTGTCGCATTCGGTGCGTAATCTGCCGTCGTGCCGGGCGGCGGTGAAGGCGGGGTTCGCGCCGGAAGGTGTGAAGCGCAGCGCGGGGTTGCACGCGGATGGCTGGCACGACATGCACGTGCATGTCCGCATCGGTCCGACATAGAGAGCTGTACGGAACGAGCTGTCCCAGATAGCCTGTGGGAAGCGATCCGGCAGAAGGTGAAATTTCATGAGTGCTACCACCATTGCCCGCCAGTGCACGTTGTGTGAGGCGCACTGCGGGATTCTCGTCACGGTCGAGGGTGATCAGGTGACGCGGATCGAGGGCAATCCGCAGGACGTGTTGTCGAAGGGCTACATCTGCCCGAAGGCGACGGCGATGGGCGGGTTGCATCACGACCCGGACCGGTTGCGGACGCCGGTGCGGCGGGTGGGTTCGTCGTTCGAGCCGATCGGCTGGGACGAGGCGTTCGCCGAGATCGGGCGGCGGCTGCGGAAGGTGCGTCGCGAGCACGGGAACAGTGCTGTGGGCATGTATCTGGGGAATCCGGCCGCGCACAGTTCGTCGGTGCTGTACGCGGTGTTGCTGCGGTCGGTGTTGTTGACGCGGAATTTCTTCTCGGCGTCGTCGATCGATCAGTTCCCGCAGGAATTCGTGGCGTGGCGGATGTTCGGCTCGAATGTGCTGATGCCGGTGACCGATATCGATCGGACCGATCGCCTGGTGATCCTGGGGGCGAATCCGGCGGTGTCGAACGGGTCGGTGACGACCATGCCGAATGCGAAGCAGCGGATCCGGGACGTGCGGCGGCGCGGGGGGAAGGTCGTGGTGATCGACCCGCGGCGGACGGAGACGGCGCGGCTGGCCGATCAGCATGTGGCGGTGGCTCCGGGTGGGGATGTGTATCTGCTGCTGGCGATGCTGCACGTGCTGGTGGCCGAGGATTTGTGTGACGAGAAGGCGATTCGGGCGTCCAGCACGGGCTGGGAGCTGTTGCGGTCGCTGGTGGCCGAGGCGTCTCCGGAGGCGATGGCGCAGTACGCGGGTGTGGACGCGGAGACGATTCGCGGGCTGGCTCGCGAGCACGCGGCGGCGTCCTCTGCGGTGGTGTACGCGCGGATCGGGGTGTGTCAGCAGGTGACGGGCACGTTGACGCATTGGCTGGTGAACACGATCAACGCGGTGACCGGCAATGTGGATCGGGCGGGTGGTCAGATGTTCGCGACGCCGCCGATCGATGCGGTGCGGTACGGGAAGTATCTGCCGGTGGGGTACGGGGCGTGGACCGACAGCTCCGGGACCTACAAGTCGTTCCGTTCGGAGTTGCCGGTGGCGGCGCTGGCGGAGGAGATGCTGACCGAGGGGCCGGGCCGGATTCGCGCGATGATCACGTATGCGGGCAATCCGGTGTTGTCGACGCCGCAGCGGGGCCGGTTGGGGGCGGCGCTGGATTCGCTGGATTTCTATGTGGCGGTGGACATGTACGTCACGGAGACCACGCGGCATGCCGACATCATCTTGCCGCCGATTTCGCCGTTGGAGCGGGAGGATGTCAACATCCTGTTCCCGGTGTTCAGTGTGCGCAACAATCTGCGTTTCGACGCGCGGGTGTTCGAGCCGCCCGCCGATGGGTTGGAGGATTGGCAGATCATGGCGCGGTTGGTGACCGAGGTGCTGCCGTTGCCCGCGCGCCGGTTCACCGCGCGGGCGTTGAACGCGTTGTTCGATCGGGTGAGCCCGCTGCGGATCGCGTCGCTGGGTGTGGCGGCTGGTCCGTACGGGGTGTTGCGGCGTGGCCGTAAGGGTTTGACGGTGGGTAAGGTGCGTGCGGCTGCGGGTGGTGTCGATCTGGGGCCGTTGCGGCCGCGGTTGCGGTCGTTGCTGGGGACGAAGGATCGGAAGGTGCATTTGGCGCCGGAGGATTTCGTGGCGGCTGCGCGGCAGGTGCTGGCGGACGCGCGAGCGGGTAGGGCGGTGACCGCGCCGTCGGACGGCTACGACTTGAAGTTGATCGGTCGTCGTCATCTGCGCAGCAACAACTCGTGGTTGCACAATGTGCCGTCGATGGTGAAGGGGCGGGATCGTTGCACCGCGTTGATGCATCCGGAGGATGCGGCCGCGCGGGGGTTGTGTGACGGTGAGCCGGTGACGGTGCGTTCGCGGGTCGGGTCGATCGTGGTGCCGTTGGAGGTGAGCGATGACATCCGGGCCGGGACGGTGGCGATTCCGCACGGGTGGGGGCATCAGGAGCCGGGTGTGGGGTGGACGGTGGCGGCGTCGCTGCCGGGCGCGAACGTGAATCTGCTGCACGATCCGGCGTTGACGGACACGTTCTCGGGGACGGCGGCGGTGAACAACACCTGGGTGACGGTGACGCGGGCGTCGGTCGAGGCCGGGGAACGTGCCGGTGCCGGCGAGCGTGAGCCCGCGCCGACGGCTTGACGAGGGCGAACAGTCCTGTCGCGAGGCGAAGGCGGTCCGGGTGCCGCAGTGTTGCCGAGTGACCGCACGGGCGCTGAGGTAGTGCGCGTCGGTGCGGATGTCATCGGGCTGCGGGGCCGGATCGTGTCGACCGGGCCGCGGGCGGCCGGTGTCGGTGGTGCGTCAGCTCGGGATGCGGGCTTCGATGCCGTCGAGGAGGAACTCGAGGCCGGTGTGGAAGGTTTGGTCGGCGTCGAGGTGGGCGGCGTCGCGGATGACCGTGGCCAAGGCGGGGTATCGGCCGGTGGCGAAGGCGCGCTGCAGATAGGGTCCGTAGGCGGCTTGCCACTGCTTTTCGTCCATTCCGGTGGCCCGCTCGGCGCGTCGTTCGGCGATCTCGCGGCGCACCGCGCCGATGACGTAGGCGTCCACCGCGGTGACCACCGGCATGACGAGGTCCACGTCGACGCCGTCGAGTGCGGCGATGACCGCTTCTCCCCTGGCGAGCGCGTGCGGTCCTAGCTGGGGCCGTCCACCGAGCAGGTCGGCGAGCCATTCGTGCTGGTGGACGGCGTGCCGGGTGGTTTCGGCGACGGAGCGCAGCACCTCGCGGCGACTGTTTCCGGTGGGGCGGATCTCGGCGTAGACGGCGTCGACCATCAGGTCGAGCAGCTCGTCTTTGGTGGCGATGTAGCCGTAGAGGCGCATCGGCCCGACATCCAGGGCGGCGGCGACCTTGCGCAGCGACACTGCTTCCAGGCCGTCGGCGTCGGCCAGCCGGATCGCCGCTCGCACGATCCGTTCCCGGCTCAGGGGAGCCGGTACGGGTCGATTCGGTGGTTCGGGTCTTTCCCACACCAACATGCGCTGACAATACAACGCCCGTCCCGATACACTGTATCGGAACAGTACGGTGTATCAGAGAGGCAATCATGTCCATCGCCATCATCGGAGCCGGCCTCGGCGGCCTGGCGCTGGCCCGCGTGCTGCACGTCAACGGCATCGACGCCGTGGTGTACGAACGCGAGCCCTCGCGCGAGGCCCGCGGCCAGGGCGGCATGCTCGACATCCATTCCGGGACCGGGCAGCGAGCGCTGCGCGAGGCGGGCCTGATCGAGCGGTTCCACGCGATCGCCCGCGGCGAAGGTCAGGACATGCGCCTTCTGGAGCCGGACGGCACCTTGCTGCTGCAGGAGGACACCCCCGACGACGCCCCGCTCGAGCGACCCGAGGTCGATCGCGCCGATCTGCGCGGCCTGCTGCTGGATTCCCTTCCCGAGGGCGTGGTGCGCTGGGGGCGGGCGTTCGAATCCGCCGACAACGGTGTGCTGCGCTTCGCCGATGGCAGCACTGCGACCTGTGAGCTGCTGGTCGGCGCGGACGGCGCGCAGTCGCGGGTTCGCGCGCTGCTCACCGACGCCCGCCCGGCGCATATCGGCCAGAACGTCGTCGAACTCGGCATTCCCGACATCGACCGCAGCCACCCCGATCTCGCGGCGATGGTCGGGCGCGGCAACTACTGGGTGCTGGGCGACGGACTGTCGCTGGCGGCGCAGCGCAACGGTGACGGCCGCGTCCGCATCGGCCTCAGTTTCTACAACACCGGCGAGGACTGGTGGTCCACCAGCGGGATCCCGTTCGACGACCCCGCCGCCGCGCGGGCGCGGCTGATGGATCTGCTCTCCGGTTGGGACGAACGTTTCCTCGCGCTGATCGCGGCCTGCGACGACGCGGTCGTGCCGCGGTCGATCACCACTTTGCCGGTCGGGCTGACCTGGCCGTCGACGCCGGGGGTCACGCTGCTCGGCGATGCCGCGCACCTGATGCCGCCGGTGGGCGAGGGCGCCAACATGGCGCTGCTGGACGGCGCGCTGCTCGGCCTGGCGCTGGCCGCGCGCCCGGAGGACTTCCCTTCTGCCGTCGCGGAATACGAGCGGGAGATGTTCGAACGCACCAGCGCTGTCGCCCGGGAGTGCGCGTCCATCCAGGAGATGCTGATGGCGCCGGACGCCAGCCGCAGGATTTTGGCGTTCTTCCAACCCGGTTCGCAGGAGGTCGCCAGCGGCTGACTTCTGAACGCTGTGCTGCGGGCTCGGGCCGTGCTATCCGCTGACTTGGTCGACGCGGGTGCCGTCGAGCCAGGGCTGGGGATCGGCGAGGAACGGGGTGTCGTCGAGACGGGCGAGGTCTTCGAAGAACGCTTTCGTGGTGCGTGCGGCGGCGGCCGTGGTGCCGACGGAGACGAATGCGGCTTGTTCGGCGTCCAGGGCTCGGGAGAGGGATTTGTCGGAGCCGAAGTAGACGGCGCGTTTGAGTTCGGCGACGACGAGCGGGTTGCGTGCGGCCAGTCGTGCGGCGGTGGCCTGGGTTTCGGCGAGCAGGTCTTGGGTGGGGATCACCCGGTGCAGCAGGCCCAGGCGCAGGGCTTCCTGGGCGGTGAAGGGTGTGCCTTCGAGGGTGATCTCGATCGCTTTGGCGGCGCCGAGCAGGCGGGTGAGGCGTTGGGTGGCGCCGCCGCCGGGGATGAGGTTGGCCAGTGTCTCGATCTGGCCCAGGCGCACGTGCTCGGCGTCGGCGGCGTAGCGCAGGTCGCAGGCGAGGGCGATTTCGTGGCCGCCGCCGAGTGCGGGTCCGTTGATGGCGGCGAGGTAGGCGACGCCGGAGCGGTTCATCCGCAGAGTGGTGCGTTTCCAGCGGTAGCCCCAGACCAGGCCAGCGCCGAGTCCTCCGCCGTGGCGTTCGACCAGGTCGGTCGCGCCGGGCACGTGCAGGGCGGCCGCGGCGGCGCGCAGGAAGGGTGCCGCGGCGCGGGCGGGGACGAAGGGGCGCGGTTTGTCGATCATGCCGCCGAGGGCGGCGGGGTCGGCGTGGGTGAGGAAGCGGCCGGGTAGTCCCCCGGTGAGCACGACCGCGCCGACGCTGTCGTCGGCGTCGGCCGCGGCGGTGAGGGTGTCGAGGTCGCGGACGACCGCGGTGGTGACGAAGTTCCACGGGGGTGCGACGACCCGCGCGGTGAGTACGCGCCCGGTCTGGTTCAGGTCGATGGTCTCGAGGGAGAGGTCTGCGGCGGGCATCGGCGGCTCCTGGGGTGCGCGTTGTCGGGCTGTGAGAGTGGCTCCGCGCGACGGTGTTTCGGCGGTGCGGCCCGCTGGCGTGGCGTGGTCTCCACCCTGGTGCCGCGGGAGCGTCCCGATGTTCCGGACCGGCTGCCCCGCCGGTCCGGAACGCGGGTCAGGCGGTGGGCTTGTGGACGCGGGTGTCGTGGAATTCCAGCAGTGCCGCGAGGGTCTGCTCGGGTGCTTCCAGTTGCGGGTAGTGGCCGATGCGCGGCAGTTCGACGACGTCGGGGTCGGTGATCAGTTCGCGGTAGCGGCGCACCATGTGGCCGCCGGAGACCGGGTCGGTGAGGCCGTCGAGCAGCCGGATCGGGACGCGGGCCTGCCGCAGCGCGCCCACCCAGCGCTGCCGTTGCCTGCGTCGTTCGGCCATGTAGCGGATCAGCTTGTGGCCGTTGCGTTTTCCGTGTTTGCTGCACCACAGCAGCCAGAACTGGTGCAGTTCGACGTCGGTGGGTTTGGTGTCGGGTCCGAACACCGCGGCCAGGCTGCGGTGGAAGGTGCGTTCGCTGCCGAGCACGCCCACGAGCGGGCCCAGCGGACCGGCCAGCAGCCGCTGCACCGGGCGGGGGCGGTGGGCTTCGGGGAACAGGCCGCCGTTGAGCAGGAACACCGATTCGATCGTGAGGGATTCGTCGCCGGCGGCGCGGCGTTCGACGTCACGGGCCAGCAGTTCTTGGGCGACGCTGTCGCCGTAGTCGTGGGCGAGGATGTGGAATCGGCTGATGCCTTGTTCGCGCAGCAGGTTTTCGTGGATGTCGGCTTGGTCGGTGATGCGGTAGTCGTAGTGGCGGGGTTTGGCCGACCAGCCGAAGCCGATCATGTCGGGAGCGATGACGCGGGCGAAGCGTTCGCACAGGCCGGGCCAGATGCGGTGCCAGTCCCAGGACGCGGTGGGGAATCCGTGGATGCACACCAGCGTCCCGTCGGGGCCTGCGCCTGCGTCGCGCCAGAAGATCTGGTGGCCGCGATGTGTGTGGCGTCGTCCGTTCGCCCGCCAGGACGCGAACTCCTCCATGTCTACCTCCTTGTCGTCGACAAGCATGGCGCGTGTGCGCGCCGGGCACAGTAGTTCGGTCGGCCGTGCACGTGTCATCTACTGTGCGGGCCGTTAGCCGATCGTGCGCTCTGGAAGAATTCCACCGTGCATGTCGCGATCGGCCTGGTTGTTCTCGTCGCGTCGGCGGCCGCGTTGGCGGCGCTGGCGCGTCGGTTCGGGATCTCCGAACCGCTGGTGTTGACGGTGGGCGGGGTGGCGGCGTCGTATCTGCCGTTCCTGCCGGAGATCCATTTGGAGCCGGAGATCATTCTGCTCGGTTTTCTGCCTCCTTTGCTGTATACCGCCGCGATCCGCACGTCGTTGGTGGATTTCCGGGCGAATGTGCGCACGATCGGGTTGTTGTCGGTCGGTTTGGTGTTGTTCACGACGTTCGCGGTGGCGGTGGTGGTGTGGTGGCTGCTGCCGGTGCCGTTCGCGGTCGCGGTGGCGTTGGGTGCGGTGGTGGCTCCGCCGGACGCGGTGGCCGCGACGGCGGTGGCGCGGCGGATCGGGATGCCGCGGCGGATCGTGACGATCCTGGAGGACGAGTCGCTGTTCAACGACGCGACCGCGCTGGTGGCGTTGCGGACGGCGCTGGCGGCGATGGCGGGCACGGTGTCGGTGTGGGCGGCCGGGGCCGATTTCGCGCTGGCGGCCGGTGGCGGCGCCGCGGTGGGGGTGGTGGTGGCCTATCTGCTGGCGATGCTGCGGCGGCGGATCACCGATCCGGTGATGGACACGACGTTGTCGTTCCTGGCGCCGTTCGCGGCGTATCTTCCCGCCGAGAGCATTCACGCCTCGGGGGTGATCGCGGTGGTCGTGTGCGGGATGATCCTCGGGCACAACGCGCCGGTGTGGCAGAGCGCCGCGTCGCGGATCGCCGAGCGCATCAATTGGCGCACGATCCAGTTCATTCTGGAGAGCGCGGTGTTCGTGCTGATCGGGCTGCAGGTGCGCGGCATCGTGGAAGGTGCCTGGCACAGCGAGCTCGACCACGCGACGCTGCTGTGGTCGGCGGTGGCGGTACTGGCGGCGACGATGCTGGCGCGTCCGGTGTGGGTGTTCGGGTCGGCGTTGCTGTCGCGCAGTCTCGGTGGCGGCGAGGCGGTGCCGGTGCGTCATCTGGTGGTGGTGTCGTGGGCGGGGATGCGCGGGGTGGTGACGTTGGCGGCGGTGTTGCTGCTGCCGCAGGACACGCCGTTGCTCGCGGTGCTGCGCCTGCTGGCGCTGGTGGTGGTGGCGGGGACGTTGCTGGTGCAGGGCACGTCGTTACCGTGGCTGGTGCGGTGGCTGCGGTTGCGTGCGCCCAGCCGCGCGGAGGACGCGTTGCAGAAGGCCAATGTGTTGCAGCAGGCCACCGCGGCCGGTCTGGCCGCGCTGGATCGGGAGGTCACGCCGGACACGCCGCAGGGAGTGGTGCAGACGTTGCGTGATCGGGTGCTGTGGAAGAGCAACGCCGCTTGGGAGCGGTTGGGGCGGGCGGAGTCGGAGTTGGTGACTCCCACCGCGGAGTACCGGCGGCTGCGGTTGGCGATGCTGCAGGCCGAACGCGCGACCGTGTTGGAGGTGCGGGATTCCGGCACGGTCGACTACGAGATCCTGCAGCATGTGCTGGCGCAGTTGGATCTGGAGGAGTCGATCATCGATCGCTTCGACGAGACCGAGGAGGAGCGGGTCGAGCCGCTGGCCGCGGCGGGGACCGACGACGCGTGCGCGCATCTGCGCGACGCGCCGCTGGTGCGCGCGCACGGCGGGCCGGACGAATGCGCCGAATGCCTCGCCGAGGGGCTGGCGTGGGTGCATCTGCGGATGTGTCTGGCCTGTGGGCACGTGGCCTGCTGCGATTCTTCTCCGGGCAATCACGCGAGCAAGCACTACGCCGGCAGCGGGCATCCGGTGATGCGCAGTGTGGAGCCGGGTGAGGCGTGGCGCTGGTGCTATGTGGACGAGCTGCTGGGGTAGCTCAGCGTTGGGCGTGGGAGTAGATCAGGCGCGCGTATTCGGCCAGCAGCTGGTCCAGGGAGAGGTTTTCCCCGCCCGCGGCGATCTGCTGGTAGCCGACGAGCATCGCCATGCCCAGTGAGGTGACCACGGCGGCGGTGGCGTCGTCGCCGACGACTCCTTTGACCGCTTTGTGCACGGTGCGCCTGCGGGATTCGTCGACGCGCTTGAGTGCGAGGTTGACCGATTCGTCGTTGGCCGCCCAGGCGCGGATGGCGGCTTCGGCGGCGTGGTGCAGTCCGGCGGCGAGGTCGGACATCGCGCGGATGTCGTCGTCGGGGTTGCCCTGGTTGAACGGCATGGTGCCCAGGATGCGCACCTGGCGGTTCTCCCAGTGCTCGAGCAGGGCGTCGACGAATCCTTGCCAGCTGCCGAAGTGGTGGTAGAACGAGCCGCTGGTGACGCCGAGGCGGCGGCACAGGACGCCGATGTTGAGGCCTTTGAAGCCGAGTTCGGCGAGCACTTCCAGGCCGGTGTCGAAGTACTGCTCCTTGGTGACCACTCGTGACATGCGGGCGCCGTTCTGTTCGTTCGGTCAGGGGGAGGGACCGAACAGTACCCCATCGTAGGGTCGCCTGGAGGGAGCACGGGAAGTACCGCTGCGTACGCCGAGAAGACGCTCCGGTACCTGTTACCTGCGGAAATACCTAGCCCCGGCCGGGGCGACGTAACAGAGCAATTGCTCTGTTATAGTGGCGGCATGCCACGCCCCCGCACGCACGACCCCGGCACCGTGCTCGACGCCGCGGAATCGCTGGCCGTTCGCCACGGCCCCGCCGCGGTCACGACGCGCGCGGTCGCCGCCGCCACCGGCGTGTCCAACGGCGCGATCTACCACACCTTCGGATCGCGCGCGGAGCTGCTGGGCCGCACCTGGTTGCGCGCCGCGCGCCGGTTCCTGGACCTGCAGACCGCGCTGGTCGAGACGGCGCTCGACGGCCGCAGCGCGGTCGAGGCGGTGGTCGCGGCCGCGGAGGCGCCCGCGATCTTCGCCGAGCGCCATCCCGACTCCTCACGGCTGCTGCTGGCCGTGCGGCGCGAGGAACTGCTGGGCGAGATGCCCGAAGCCCTCGCCGCCGAACTGGCGGCCACCGACGCGGTGCTGGTCGAGTTGCTGGTGCGGCTGTCGCGGCAGCTGTGGCGACGCGGCGACCGTCACGCCGTCGACGTCATGACGCTGTGCCTGGTCGATCTGCCCACCGCCGTGCTGCTGCGCCGCGACCGGCTGGCCGACCCCCGTGCGCGCGACTACCTGCGCAGCGCCGTGCGCGCCGTGCTGGCCGTCGGCCCGCCACCGCGCTGATCCGTGCACTGCTCCCCTACCGGAAGGACCCGCCATGCCCACCCTCGACTACCACGACAAGATCGCCGTCCTGGATCTCGGTGACGGTGAGAATCGTTTCTCCCCCGACTTTCTCGACCGGATCGGCGCCCACCTCGACACCGCTCTCGCCGACGGCGCCCAGGGCCTGGTCACCATCGCCGGCGGCAAGTTCTACTCCAACGGACTCGACCTGGACTGGCTGGCCGCCAACGCCGATCGCGCCGAGTGGTATGTCGCGCGGGTGCAGGCGCTGCTGGCGCGGATGCTCACCTTTCCCGTGCCCACCGCCGCCGCGCTGCCCGGCCACGCCTTCGGCGCGGGCGCGATGCTGGCCATCGCGCACGACTACCGGGTGATGCGCGCCGACCGCGGCTACTTCTGCTTCCCCGAAGTCGACATCCGCATCCCCTTCACCCCCGGCATGGCCGCGTTGATCCAGGCCAAGCTCACGCCGAAAAGCGCCGTCGCCTCGATGACCACCGGCCGCCGCTTCGGCGGTCCGGACGCCGAGGCCTACGACATCGTCGACGCCACCGCCGCCGAAGGCGCCGTCACCGACTCCGCCGTGGCGCTGCTGACCCCGCTCGCCGGCAAGGACCCCGCCACCCTCGGCGCCATCAAGAACACGATGTACGCCACCGCCGTCGCGGCACTGACCGCCGGGTGATCGGCATCGTCACGTCCGGTGGATGCTCGGAAATTGCGGTATCGCAAGGGTTTCCGCGACCGGTCGTGACGGAATCCGGGGAGGCTTGCGGTGGCGGACCTCGTCGCGACTGCACGATACGGTCGACCGGCGAGACGAGGCAGGGTGAGCGCGGAAGTATCGACCCCGACCCCGACGCGGACGCGGAGGCTCGGCCCGGACGGGTAGCCGGCAATCGTGCGGGTTGCTGTCGAGCTGTTCACCGCGCTGCCGGGCTTCCGGGGCACTGGCGGACGATGATCCGCTCGCGGCCGAGTAGATCACGTGCTGCGCCGCGAGCGTGCACGAACCCAGCGCCCGACAGACGCTGTCTCACAACCGGAAGGTGAGCCGCTGCGGGTGCACGTAGTCGGCCGGGTCGTGCATGACACGCAGTTGCGGTCGCCGTGGCGCGGGGATGCGTTCGAGTTCCGCGCGCAGCGGTGCGTCGTAGGTCGCCGCGCTGGCGGTGAGGCCGGGCAGCCAGTTGTCGTGATGGCTCGGCACGAACAGCCCGGGGCGCAGAGCCTGGATGTAGGTGCGCGGATCGCGCAGGCCGTTGCTGATCTGGTTGTAGCCCTGCACCGCGCCGATCTGCACATCGGTGGCCGGTAGCGCGGCGAGGGTGTCGAACACCTGCGGGGCGCGTTCGGTGAGCGGTCCGGACGAGTCGTGCCACACCAGGGAGAAGCCGGGCACCCGGAACTGGTACAGCAGCACCCCGCCTTCGGGGTCGCGCAGCCGCGGCAGGCCGTCCAGCAGGCCGCGGGGTGTCGGCGGGTGGCTGAGCACGATGCCCGGTTCGGGGCGGGGAAAGAATCGGGGTGATCCCTCGACGGGGTCGGGCGGGGTGCGTGCGGAGTGCAGGTGGCGCACCACGCTCACCTGCACCGTGCCCACGGTGCAGTCCTCGCGGGTGCCGATCGCGGTGTCCGCGTCACCGTGCGTGGCGGTGGGAAATGCCGGGTCGCCGACTTGTGCGGCGACGGTCGCGCAGTGCTCGGCGGTGCCGTGCACGACCGCGCCGCCGGCTCGGGCGATGCGGCCCGCGTCGGCGGCGTGGTCGAAGTGACCGTGGCCGATGAAGATCGCCGCCGGGGCCAGGTCCACCAGATCCTGCGGAGTGGCCGGAACGTAGCCGGTGCTGGTCAGCCGCGGCACCCACGCGTCGAGCAGCAACACCGAACCGCCCATGGCCAGGGCGTAGGTGCTGCAGCCGACCCAGGACAGCACCACCCGGTCCGTGCGCAAGGCGCCCGTGCGCGGGTCGACGGTGTCGGCGCCGAAGAAGCGGGCGCGCGCGGCGATCGTCCGCGGATCGGCGGGTCCGGTCGCCGGCCGCAACCGGCCGGCGCGCAGGGAGGTCAGCAGGCCGAGGCCGGGAAGGTTGCACACCCCCGTACCCCATCACGGGCGGGGAATGCGGGCAAGGGATCGGCTAGAGGCGGATGCCGAGCAGTGCGTCGACGGCGGTGGCGATCAGCGCGGGCGCTTCGGCGTCCTTGCCGCCGTAGTCCAACGCCTGACGTGCCCAGTTGTCGATCGCGTCGAGTGCCTTGGGGGTGTCCAGGTCGTCGGCCAGATGCTGGCGCAGCCGGGCGACGGTGTCGGTGGCCGCGGGGCCCGCGGGCAACGCCGCGGCCTCGCGCCACAGTCGCAGGCGCCGCTGCGCCTGCTCGAGCAGGGCGTCGGTCCACATCCGGTCCTGGCGGTAGTGGCCGGCCAGCAGGCCGAGACGGATGGCGGCCGGATCGACGCCGCCGCGGCGCAGCGTGGACACCAGCACGAGGTTGCCGCGCGACTTCGACATCTTCTCCCCGTCCAGCCCGATCAGGCCGGCGTGCACGTAGTGGCGGGCGAAGCGGCGCCCGGCGATGAGCGACTCGGCGTGCGCGGCGGAGTACTCGTGATGGGGGTAGATCAGGTCACTGCCGCCGCCCTGGATGTCGAATTCCGGGCCGATGCGGTTCAACGCGATCGCCGAACACTCGATGTGCCAGCCGGGCCGTCCAGGGCCGAACGGGGCGGGCCAGGACGGCTCGCCCGGACGCGCCGAGCGCCACAGCAGAGCGTCGATGGTGTCGCGTTTGCCGGGACGGCCGGGGTCGCCGCCGCGTTCGGCGAACAGCCGCTCCATGGTGGCGCGGTCGTAGCCGGATTCGTAGCCGAACTGCTCGGTGGCGTCGGCGCGGAAGTAGATGTCGGGAAATTCGGCGTCGTCGACGATGTAGGC
This sequence comes from Nocardia implantans, assembly GCF_035544775.1. NCBI lineage: Bacteria > Bacillati > Actinomycetota > Actinomycetes > Mycobacteriales > Nocardiaceae > Nocardia > Nocardia implantans. The sequence goes on from NZ_JAYKYQ010000014.1 coordinate 69,568, forward strand.
GGCGCCGGAGGCCAGCAGTTTCTGCACGAATTCGACGACCTCGTCGACGGATTCGACGGCGCCGATGTAGTCGCGGGGCGGCACGATCCGCAGCGCGGCCATGTCCTCGCGGAACAGGTCGGTCTCCGCGGCGCCGAGCTCGCGCCAGTCCACGCCGTCGCGGGCGGCGCGTTCGAACAGCGGGTCGTCGACGTCGGTGACGTTCTGCACGTAGTGCACGTCGTGGCCTGCGTCGCGCCACAGCCGGTTGACCAGGTCGAAGGTCAGGTAGGTCGCGGCGTGCCCGAGGTGGGTGGCGTCGTAGGGGGTGATGCCGCAGACGTACATGGTGGCGGTGGGGCCGGCCGCGACCGGGCGCACCAGACGGTCGGCGGTGTCGTACAACCGCAACGGCGGTCCTGCTCCGGGGACGGTGGGGAGGGCGGTATCGGACCAGGACTGCATGCTTACGAGGGTAAAGGTGTGGTGGAGCTCATCGTTCCCCGGGCCGGTGGCCCATGCCGCCCGCCCGCCGCGCTCGCCCGCCGCGACCTGCGTCTTTCAGCGAATCGTCGGATGTCAATAATTTCGGTTTCGCTGAATCAGCCGCGGGCGGGGCCGGGACGGTGTCGCGCACGGTCAGAAGGCGGGCCACGGAATGGGGCGGGAGGTGCGCGGCAGCGGCATCACCGGGTCGTCGAGCAGCCGGTGGGTGCGTTCGATCAACGCGTCGATCTCGGCGTCGGTGATGTGCTCGCCGATGGTGTCGGCGAACGCGCCCGGCAGTTGCTTGGCGAACGCGGTGATGTCGGCGACCAACCCGTCGTCGATGGGCTGCCCGGCCCAGCCCCACAGCACGGTGCGCAGTTTGTGGTCGGTGTGCAGGCAGATGCCGTGATCGACGCCGTAGACCTGCCCGTCCACCCCTTCCAGCGCGTGCCCGCCTTTGCGGTCGGCGTTGTTGAGCAGGACGTCCAGCACCGCCACCCGGTGCAGCCGTGGGTCGTCGGCGTGGATCAGCGACACTTCGTTGCCCAGGTCGTCCTGCGCGCGCAGCACCTCGCGGAAGCCGTCGGGCACCGCGCCGGCCGGGCACAGATCGATCAGGTCGAGGCGGTCGCCGCGGTCGGTGTGGTTGTCGGCGCCTTCCACCCAGCGCTGCACCATGCCGGGGCCGAAAGGGCCGTCGCGCAGAATGGTTTCGGGGATCACGCCCCAGCCGATCGCCTCGGAGATCAGGTAGGAGGCCACCTCGCGTCCGGCGAGGGTGCCGTCGGGGAAGTCCCACAGCGGTCGTTCGCCGCGGATGGGTTTGTAGACCACCCGCAACGGTGTGGCGCCGGTGGCGGTGTCGTTCACCTCGCAGACCAGGGTGACGTTGCTGGCGGTGTTCACCCGCCCGATCACGGTCAGTTCGCCGCTGTGGAATCCGTCCCCGGCCTCGGCCACCGAATCACTCCTCTAGTTCGGCCGCGCCGAAGATGTCACCGCGTTTGTAGCCGTTGGTGCGCACGCACATGTGCCCGCGCGCCGACAGCGGCTCACCGCACAGCGGGCACGGCGGGCGGCCCGCGGCGATCACCCGGGTGGAGCGCAGCGCGAATTCGCGGGCCTGGATCGGGGTGAGGAACACCCGCACCGCGTCGGGGCCCTCCTCGGTGTCGTCGAGCACCACCGATTCGTCGACCTCGGTCTCGGTGATCGCCAGCAGCTCGACCACGACCGCGCCCGCGTCGGCGTCCCAGCCCAGGCCCATGGTGCCGACCCGGAATTCGGCGTCGATCGGGGTGACCAGCGGCGCGTTGTCGCTGACGTCCTCGGCCTGCGGGGGCACTTCGGCGCCGAAGCGGCGCGCGACCTCGTCCAGCAGCAGACCCATCCGGTCGGCGAGTACTTTGACCTGCTGCTTTTCCAGCAGCACGCTGACCACGCGGGGTTCCTGCACGGCCTGCAGGTAGAACGCGCGATCGCCCGGCTCACCGACGGTCCCGGCGACGAAACGATCGGGGGTGCGGAATACATGGATTGCGCGTGACACATGCACCTCCTGATATGACCCTGATCGACTACCCGCGGCGCGGGGATCCATACGACGACCGCTGGGTTGTCTACAAGGAATCTCGACGCTCCGCATTCCCATTATCCGCACTCGCGTTGTTGCCGAGTTCGCCACCGGGGACTGGTCCGGAGACCTCGCCTCCCGGCGTGGGCCCGGCCGCTGCCTGCCGTTGCCCGCCGGCGCCCGCGAGGGCCGACAGGTCGGCGCCGGTGTCGTTGAGCCGCCACACGTAGGGGGCGGTCGCGGTGTAGCGCACGACGCTGAGCGAGGCCGGTTCGACGACGATGCGCTGGAAGCCGTCGAGGTGGATACCGAGGGCGTCGGCGAGCACGGACTTGATCACGTCACCGTGGGTGCACGCCACCCATAGCGCGTCGCGGCCGTGGTGCTCGGCCAGGGCGCGGTCGTGTTCGCGGATGGCGGCGACCGCGCGCGCCTGCACCTGCGCCAGCCCTTCCCCGCCGGGGAACACCGCGCCGGAGGCGTGCCGCTGCACGACCTTCCACAGCGGTTCCTCCAGCAGTTCGGCGATGGGGCGGCCGGTCCACTCGCCGTAGTCGACCTCGAGCAGCCGGTCGTCGAATACCGGTTCCAGCCCGAACTTTTCCGCCAGCGGCGCGACCGTGCGCTGACAGCGCAGCAGCGGGGAGTGCACGATGCGTTCGATCGGCAGCCCGGCCAGTCGTTCGGCCACGGCCCTCGCCTGCTCCTCGCCGCGCTCGGTGAGCTCGACGCCGGTGCTGCGACCGGCCAGAGTGCGGGCGGTGTTCGACGTCGACACACCGTGCCGCAACAGGATCACCGTCATGCGGTCAGCCTAGCGATCATGTCGCCGAGATCACCCCGCCCGCCAGCAGACCCAGCAGGATCACCCCGAGCGCGATGCGGTAGCCGACGAACCAGTACAGCGAATGCCGTGCCACGAAACGCAGCAGCCACGCCACCGACGCGTAGCCGACCGCGAACGCCAGCACGGTGGCCACCAGCAGTTGCGGCCCACTGGCGTTGAGGCCCTCACCGGCGGGTTCGAACGCGTCCGGCAGGCTGAACAGGCCCGATGCGGTCACGGCGGGGATGGCCAGCAGGAACGAAAACCGCACGGCCGCTTCGCGCTCCAAGCCCAGGAACAGGCCCGCGGTGGAGGTGGCTCCGGAGCGGGAGACGCCGGGGATCAGCGCCAGGCACTGTGCGAAACCCATCGCCAGACCGTCGCGGGTGGTCAGTTGCTCGATCGGGCGTTCCTTGCGGCCGAAGTGCTCACCGGCGGCGATGACCAGGGCGAAGAAGATCAGCATGAACGACACCAGCCACAGGTTGCGCGCGCCGGTGCGGATCTCGTCTTTAAACACGAACCCCAGCACGCCGATCGGGATGGTGGCGATGATCACATACCAGCCGATGCGGTAGTCGAGTTCGCGCTGGGCCTGCTGGTCGAAAACGCGGGTGTGGTCGGCGGTGAGGACCGGGAGTCTGGTGGTGGGCTGATCGTGCAGCGGCAGCTGCTGGCGACCGCGCGCGCCGATCTGCTCGCGCAGCCCGGCGAACCAGGCCAGCACGATGCGCCAGATGTCCTTGGCGAAGTACACCAGTACCGCGGCCTCGGTGCCCAGCTGGGTGACGGCGGTGAACGAGGCGCCCGCGTCGTCGCCGAAGAAGACCGACGACACGATGCGCAGGTGCGCCGAGGAGGAGATCGGCAGGAATTCCGTCAGTCCCTGCACCAGTCCCAGCACCAAGGCCTGCACCCAGGTCATCGACTCGCCTACCACGAACCATCCTCCACTTCCGCGTGAAATACGCGTCCTCACCTGGGCATTGGCGCGGTGGCCGGTGGCATCCGGCCCGAAACCGGCCCCAATTACGCAGCGACAGTACAGTGTCGAGGCCGCGGCGGCGTGCCCGGCTGCCGGGCCGCTGCCGCCGCGCGGGTCGCGGGTCTGCCCGCGCACCCGAGCGCGACCCACTGCGCTGGTGGCCGCCCAGTCGCGTATCCACACTCTAGGCTTGGCGCCGTGACGAATGCGCGGACACGGTGATGGAACAGCGGACGGTGGGCCGCAGCGGCCTGCGGGTGTCGCGGATGGGCCTGGCGACCCATACCTGGGGTGCGCACACCGACGCCGAGGACGCGGCGGGGCAGCTGGTGGCGTTCGTCGAGGCGGGCGGCACGCTGGTGGACACCTCCCCCGCCTACGCGGGCGGGGCGGCGCAGCGGATCCTGGCCGAGTTGCTCGGTGATCTGGTCTCCCGCGACGAACTGGTGCTCAGTGGGTGCGCGGGGGTCGCGCCGTGGGGGTTCGCCGCGGCGGGTGTGCCGGAGGCGGCGCAGGTCACGGTGGACACCTCGCGGCGGGCGCTGCTGCGGCAGCTGGATCGCACGCTGCTGGAGTTGGGCACCGATCATCTCGACATCTGGAATGTCGCGGTGTGGGATCCGCGGACGCCGCTGGAGGAGGTGGCCTCGACGGTGGAGCAGGTGGTGCGGTCGGGGCGGGTCCGGTACGCGGGGGTGCGCGGGTTCGGGGCCTGGCAGCTGGCCAGCTTGGCCGCGGTGGCGCCGGTGACCGCGGCGCAGACACCGTATTCGCTGCTGGCGCGGGGTGCGGAGAGCGATGTCGTGCCCGCGGCGCGGTTCCACGGGGTCGGGGTGATCGCCTCGGCGCCGTTGGCCGGCGGCATCCTGACCGGCAAGTATCGCGACGGCGTTCCGGCCGATTCGCGCGGCGCCGACGAGGCGACCGCGGCGGAGATCCGCAATGGTCTCGACGACCGCGCGACGCGGGTGGTGGATGCGCTGGTGACCGCGGCGGACGGGCTGGGCACCTCGCCGCTGGCGGTGGCGCTGGCCTGGATCCGGGACCGGCCCGGCGTGGCGAGCATGATCGTCGGCGCCCGCGACATCGGGCAGCTCACCGGCGTGCTGGCCGCCGAGACCCTGGAGTTGCCGCGGGCGATCGCCGCGGCCCTGGACGACGTCAGTGCACGCGCGGAGTGACACAGATTAGCCTTGCCCGCATGAGCACTGCAGCGACCGGGGGTGGGCGTGGGAACCGAGTCCGAGCCCGATGGCGGCGTGTCCTGCCGGTGTTGTTCGCGGTGAGCTTGCTGGCGGGGGTCGCCGGATGTGGTGGCGATGCCGGGTCCTCACACGGCGGGCACGGGCCCGCGACGGCGACGCTGAGCGATTCGGATCCGGTGCCCATCGGGCCGGAGCCGGCGCCCGCGCTGCCGGTGACGGTGCGGTCGTTCGACGGCGCGCAGGTCACCGTCACCGACGCTTCCCGCATCATCGCCGTCGACCGCTACGGGACCCTCGCCCAGATCGTGTACGCGCTGGGGCTGGGGCCCAAGCTGGTGGGCCGCAGCACCTCGGCGTCGTTTCCGGCGGTGCGGGACGTGCCGAACGTGGCGGGAGGCAACGGGTCGCTGAACGTGGAGTCGGTGCTGGCGATGCGGCCGTCGGTGTTCTTGACCGACACCACCAGCGCCGCGCCCGCGGTGCGTGAGCAGTTGCGCGCGGCCGGGGTCACGGTCGTCTACTTCGATCCGGAACGCACGATGGACGGGGTGGTGCCGCAGATCGAGGCGGTCGCGGCCGCGCTGGGTGTGCCGCAGCAGGGGCAGGCGCTGGCGCAGCGCACCCGCGACGAGATCGCCGCCGCGAGCGCCGCGGTGCCCGCCGCCGATCCGCCGCTGACCATCGCGTTCCTGTATCTGCGTTCCACCGCGATCACGATGCTCGCCGGGCCCGGGTCGGGTGCGGACGCGTTGATCGCGGCGCTGCACGCGCGCGACGCGGGCGCGGTGGCCGGGGTGAAGGAGCCGTTCACCGCGATCACCAGTGAGGCCATGATCGGTGCGGCGCCGGATGTGCTGCTGGTGATGTCGGACGGGTTGAAGTCCGTCGGCGGTGTGGAGGGGCTGCAGAAGGTGCCGGGGATCGCGCAGACCCCCGCGGGGCGTGACCGGCGGGTGGTGGACATGTCGGATGCGGTGCTGTTGAGTTTCGGGCCCAACACCGGGCGGGTGATCGCGGCGTTGAGCGCGGCGGTGTACGGCGCCGGGCACGCATGAGCGTTTCGGAGACGGAAACGGCGGTGCCGCCGTTGCCGAAGTCGCGCGCACGGTCGCGGGTGCTGGTGGTGTTCGTGGTCGCGGTGGCGGGGCTGGTGGCGCTGGCGGTGGCGTCGGCGGCGATCGGTCAGGTGCCCACGACGGCCGCCGAGGTCGCCGGCAGTGTGCTGCACCGCATCGGGCTGACGGTCGGGCCGATGCCGGCGCATCCCTCCGGTGAGGTGACGCTGTGGCAGGTGCGGTTCCCTCGGGTGGTGCTGGCGATGCTGGTCGGTGCGGCGCTGGCGACAGCGGGTGCGTTGTTGCAGGGTGTGTTCGCCAACCCGCTGGCCGAGCCCGGCGTGATCGGGGTGTCGGCGGGCGCGGCGGTCGGTGCGGGCACGGTGATCGTGGTGGGTGGGGCGTTCGTGGCGGCGTGGTCGGTGGCCGCGGCGGCGTTCGTGGCGGGATTGGCGACGACGTTGCTGGTGTATCTGCTGGCGCGCTCGGGTGGCCGCACGGAGGTCGTCACGCTGGTGCTGACCGGTGTCGCGATCAACGCGTTCGCGGGCGGGTTGATCGCGCTGCTGCTGTTCGTGGCCTCCCCCGCGGCGCGGGATCAGATCGTGTTCTGGCAGTTGGGGTCGCTCAACGGCGCCACCTGGGAGTCGGTGGGGGTGGTGGCGCCGCTGACCGCGGTGGGTGTCGCGGCGGCGGTGCTGCTGGCGCCGCGGCTGGATCTGCTGGCGCTCGGGGAGTCGGCGGCCCGTCATCTGGGCGTCGACGTGGAGCGGCTGCGGCGCAACGTGATCGTCGTGGTGGCGATCCTGGCCACCGCCGGTGTCGCTTTCACCGGCATCATCCTGTTCGTCGGGCTGATCGTCCCGCATCTGGTGCGGATGCTGGTCGGCCCCGCCCACCGGATCCTGATCCCGCTCAGCGCCGTCGTCGGTGCGGTGGTGCTGCTGGCCGCCGACGTCACCGCCCGCTCCCTGGTCGACAACGCCGACCTGCCCCTCGGCATGCTCACCTCTTTGCTCGGCGGGCCCGTCTTCTTCTACCTGCTGCGCCGCACCCGCGCCCGCGCCGGAGGCTGGGCATGAGCGGGTGTGCACCAGTGGTGCATGGCTGCGGGAAACGCCGAGAACAGTTCTCGATGGTGTGCCACTCGACGCGAGGTGTGAGGTGAAGGTGCGGATGGCGCACGAGGTGCCGGGGTGGCCGCGGCAGGGGGATGTGACGGTGCGCGCGTCGGGGTTGAGTGTGGCGCGGCGCGGGGGTGGGCAGGCGCGGCTTGTGCTCGACGAGGTGGATTTCCAGGCGGTGGCCGGGCAGGTCGTCGCTCTGGTCGGGCCCAACGGGGCCGGTAAGTCGACGCTGCTGGCGGCACTGGCCGGGGAGTTGGCGCCGAGCGCGGGGACGGTGGAACTGGACGGGCGACCGTTGGCGCAGTGGACGACGTTGGACATGGCCCGGCGGCGGGCCGTGCTGCCGCAGACCCACACCGTCGGCTTCCCGTTCACCGCGCGGGAGGTGGTGGCGATGGGCCGCGCGCCGTGGGTGCGCACCGAACGCCGCGAACACGACGAGGAACAGATCGCCGCCGCGATGGCCGCCACCGACGTCGCGCATCTGGCCACCCGCTCGTTCCCGACCCTGTCCGGCGGTGAACGCGCCCGCGTCGCGTTGGCGCGGGTGCTGGCACAGGACACCGCCACCCTGCTGCTGGACGAGCCGACCGCCGCCTTGGACCTCGGCCACCAGGAGGCGGTGCTGCGCCTGGCCGCCGAGCGTGCCGCCGACGGCGCGGCGGTGGTCGTCGTGCTGCACGACCTCGGTGTCGCGGCCGCCTACGCCGACCGCGTCGCGGTACTGGACGCCGGTCGCATCGCCGCGGACGGCCCACCCCGCGAGGTGCTCACCACCGAACTGCTCACGCGTGTCTACCAGCACCCGGTCGAAGTGCTCGACCACCCGGTCACCGGCGCCCAGCTGGTCCTGCCGGTGCGCCGCTGAGCCCGAGCCACCCCGACCGACCGGCGGCATTCGGCTGTCCCGGTCTGCCCACAGGGGCCACCACACGTTCCAGCGCCCGTAGATCGGCCTCGAGCGCCCGGAAGAGCACATAGACGACGATGAAGGCGATGATCGCGCCCACGCACAACACACGCATGGCCGCGAGCAGCAACGGAATGTCGGCTGGCGGCAGCAACGTCACCCCGACGATCGCCAGTAGGGGTACCGACGCTGCCACCGTGAGGTACACGGTGCATCGGCGAGCCAGGCCGCGCAGGCGCAGCGCTTCGTCCGAGCCGATGTCGCCGTGGCGCAGGAACATCGGATAGATGCAGCGCACCAGGTAGAACGTCACCAAGAAGAACGGGTAGGCCACCGCCATCGCGCCGAAGACCAGCACTCCGCCCAGGAAATGCAGGAACAACTCCCCGGTGAATTCCGCGGTGGTGAAGTGGATCGCGATCGGAAAGGTGATCGCCGCCAGGCTCCAGAGCGAAAACGCCACCAGCACAGTACGTTCACCGAACCGAAGAGCATCCGATCGAGCCAGCGCCAGCATCCGTGGGTCGTAGATCCGGCCCCGGCGCAGGCCGCGCGAGACGATGAGCACACACCGCGACAGATACAACACCAATCCGAGCCCCAGCGGGAAGGACACTCCGTTCACCACGGTTACGGCGATCCACCACACGTGCTGCGAGGACACGCTCAGACGTTCGATGATCAGGGTTCGCCCGTGCTGGATGTTGTACGCCGATGCGACCGCGTTCGGGATGACCACGGCCAAGGCCAACAGCGGCACCAGCCACGGCCGCAGCCGCAGCCGCCAACTGGACGGCGGCGGATCGACCAGGTCGCGGGCCCGCTCGTCCAGGCACACCTCCAGCTGCTGGGCCAGTTCCGCGCCACCGGCCCACCGCTGCTCGCGCTCTGCTCGCAGACAGGTCAGCAAGACCCGGCGCAGTGCGGCCGGGCAGTCGGCGGGAATCCGCTCGAGCGCGCGCGGGTCCACCCCGGCGCGGCGGCGCCGCACCATCGCCGTGAGCGTGCCAGCGAGAGATTCGTCCGCGGCGGTGTCGTCGAAGGGCTTGGCGCCGGTGAGCAGCTCCCACAGCAGAACGCCGAGCGAATAGATGTCTGCGCGGGTGTCGAGCTCCTCGGCGCGGCCCTCACCGCGAGGCAGGCAGGCCTCGAGCTGTTCGGGCGACATGTACGACAGCGAACCGCCGAAATAGGCGAGCGGGTCGGCGTCGGCGAGATCACGGTTGAAACTGATGTTGAAATCGGCGAGCTTCGGCACGGCCTCGGCGGTGAGCAGCACATTGGCCGGTTTGACGTCGCGGTGCAGCACGCCGTGCGCGTCCGCGTAGGCCAGCGCCTCGGCGAGCCTGCGCCCGAGCCACGCGACGGTCTCCGGCCACGACAGTGCCGCGATCTGCGCGCGCACGCTGGAATCGGTCGGCCGGATCTCACCCTTATCCGCCATCGCGGTGTCGACCGCCTCCAGCAGCAGAGCTCCGCCGCGCTGCCCCGGTGGGGTGGCCCGCACCCAGCGCAACACGTTCATCAGGGTGCCGCCAGGCAGGAACTGCATGTACAGCAGCCGTAGCCGGTGTTCGCCCGGCTCGCTGCCGGGACCCGGCCCGTCCAGCACGCACTGATCGAAGATGCGCACGATGTAGTCGTGGTCGAGCTGGGCCAGTGTCTGCGGTTCGTCGCCGCGGTCGGCGGAGATCTTCACCGCCACCAGCCGTTGCAGCGATCGTTGCCGGGCCAGGAACACCCGCGCGAACGCTCCGCTGCCCAGCTCGGTGAGCAAGTCGAAATCATCGATTCGATCGCCGACCGCGATGCGGTCCAGACCGGTGGCCCCCGTGGTGGGGGTGCCCGGCGATGTCAGCAGGCCGGTGGCAGGTCGGGTCGTAGTCCACGAGGAGGTCATCGAGGAGGGCGTGACCTTAGGTTCCGGACCGGGTCCTGTGGTGTGGTCACCGTTGTCGTCCGCGGCGAGCAGCACGCGCAGTTGTGCCGCCTGTTCGGGATATTCCCGCAGGCATGCGCGCGGATCGACCGGTTCGCCGCTGTGGCGGCGGATCAGGAACTCCTCGTACACCAGAGCGGCGGGAATCTTCTCCGGTGTGAGTTCGGGGAACTCGACGAAGTATTCGCGCAGTCGCTTGGGGCGGGGCGCGATGGTGGGTTCGCCGGTACCGGCCGGTCGGCGTAGCCACCGGTGCCGCAGATCGATCCGGATCAGTTCCAGCAGCGCGCCCAGCTGTGCGGCGGGCAGGTAATCGGCAATGGCAGGTGGTTGAGCGTCGGCTTCCCACGCCGCGGCGAAAGCGGCCACGGCGTTGGGGGCGGTTCCTGTCGGTCGCCGGAATCCGTTCCCGAAGTCGGAGCTGTCGCTCATATCCGCACCTGTCGAGCCGCCGCACACTGGCTCGTCGTGGTAAGGCACTGACAATCTGTCGGCCCGTTCACCGGTTCAGTTCTGGTCGGCAAACCCCATTATCCGGCGGTGGAGGATCCGGTGTCACATCCGCGGACGCTTCAGGGCGAGTCCCGCCCGTACCTGCTGGAACACTCATGGCGAGGTGGTGGCCTGCGGCCCGGTGCCCCGGCCCCGCCGCAACCGAGGCGTCGGGGCGTCCGTTGTTGTTGCGGCGCGCCGGACCGGCTCACCGCCAGATGAGTTTGAGCACCGCGGGTGTCAGCAGCATGCGGATGACCGTCGCGTCCAGGATCAAGGCCGCGATCATGCCGTAGGCGATGTATTTCATCAGCACCAGATCCGAGAAGCCGAACGCGCCGGTGACCACGATGAGGATCGCGGCGGCGGAGGTGATCACCCCGCCGGTGTGGGCGATGCCGTAGCGGATGGCCTCGGGCGCGTCCGCGCCCGCGGCGCGCGCTTCGGAGACCCGCGACAGCAGGAACACCTCGTAGTCGGTGGACAGTCCGAACACCACCGTCACGATCAGCGCCAGCACCGCGAACATCAGCGGTCCCGGTGTGAAGTGGAAGACTCCCGCGCCGTGCCCCTCGACGAACATCCAGGTCAGCATGCCCAGGGTGGATACGAGGCTCAGTGCGCTCATCACCACGGCTTTCAGCGCGAGCACCACCGAGCGGAACGCCGCGTACATCAGCGCCAGCGCGGCGGCGACCAGGATGGCCAGCAGCATCGGCAGGCCGTCGAGCAGGCCGTTGATGCTGTCGCGCTCCAGGGCGGGCACGCCGGCGACCATCACCCGAACGCCGGGTGGTTCTGGGATGGCGCGCAGCGCGGCGATCACCGCGTCGGCGTCGCGTTTGTCGGTCAGCCCGGCCGCGAGCACGTTGACGCCGTCCTTGGTGGGTGCGGCGGGTTCGAAGCGGCCGGTGAGGCCGGGGATCTGATTCGCGGCGTAGCGGATGTCGCTCAGTTGCCTCGGGTCGGCGCCGACCACCACCAGTTTCAGCGGTTCGGTGCGGAAGCTGGGAAACAGGGCGTCGAAACGTTCCTGCGCGACCCGGGCCGGGTTGTCGTCGGACAGATAGCGTTCGCTCAGGCCGCCGAATTCGATATGGCGCATGGGGATGCTCAACGCGAGCAGGGCCAGCACGATCGGCACGGCCACCGCAACGGGGCGGCGCATCGCCCACAGCGCCAGCCGCGAAAAGAAACCCGCGTCGATCTGGGCTTCGGTTTTGCTGCGGGAGAAGCGTTTCCATCCCAGGAAGTCGATGCGGCGTCCGGCGATGCTCAACGCCGCGGGCAGGGCGGTCACCGACAGCAGCGCCGCCAGCAGCACCGAGCTGATGCCGCCCAGCGGAACCGAGCGCAGCACCCCGTTGGGGAAGATGAACAGTGCGCCGAGGCTGACGGCGATGATCGCCGCGGAGAACAGCACGGTGCGTCCCGCGGTGGCCACGGTGCGGGCGGTGGCCTCTTCGACGGTGCGGCCCGCGGCGAGTTCCTCGCGGAAGCGGGTGACGGTGAACAGGCCGTAGTCGATCGCCAAGCCCAGGCTGACCAGGGTCATCACGGCGCTGGCGAAGACGTTGACGTCGAGCAGGCCGGTCAGCGCCCGCAGCGCGCCCTGGGTGCCGAGGATGGTCATGCCGCCGATGAGCACCGGCAGCAGCGCGCCGATCACGCCGCCGAACACGAAATACAGCAGGATCGCCACCAGCGGCAGGGCGATCATCTCCGCGCGCCTGATGTCGCGTTGCATGCCGGTGTTGATGCCTTCGACGATCGGCTGCAACCCGGCCAGCTGCACGGTGGTGCCGCCGGGGCCGCCGCCTGGGCGTCCGGCGCCGAGATGGTCTTTGATCGCGGCGTAGTTCTCGACCGTCGCGGTGCCCGAACCGCGCAGGCCGACGCTGGCGAAGGCGTGGGTGTGGGTGGCGTCGGTGGCCTGGGCGGAGAACGGGCTGTCCCAGTAGCTGTCGATCTTCTGGATGCGGTCGGGGTAGGCGGCCAGCAGTCCGGCCAGCTGCTGGGTGACCGGGCCGCGGACGGCCGGGTCGTCGACGGTGGCGCCCTCGGGTGCGGTGTAGAGCAGGATCAGATCGCTGTCGGTGTCGCGGCCGAAGGTGCGGTCGGCCAGTTCGGCGGCGGCGACCGATTCGCTGCTCTCGTCGAACCAGCCCTCCTGGGTCAGCCGCCCGGCCAGGTCGCGGCCGTACCAGCCGGACAGCAGCACGAACAGCACGAAGAAGGCGAGGACGAGGTAGCGGTTGCGGTGCACCCACCGCCCCCACCGCAGTGATCCGCAACGGCGCATCGCGTCGCGGGTCAGCCGCAGGCCGGGGTGCGGTAGTCGGCCGAGCGCAGGATGCCGCACAGGTCGGTGCGCGAGATCTTCCACTTGCCGTCGATGAGCACGAAGTGCACGACGGTGGTGCGGACCGCGGCGCCGGTGCCGTCCTTGTCCAGCCGCATGGTGGCGGTGAGGGTGCCGTCGTGGTTGTCGAACACCGGGTCGGTGACGCCGTAGACGGCGCGCGGGTTGTCCTGCAGCGCCTTGTACATGTCGGGGATGGCCTGGCGGAAGGAGTCTCCGTCCTCGATGAGGGCCGTGCGTTCGCTGTCGGGCAGCGCCGGGTCGAGGGCCCGCTTGATCTGGGCGTCGAGGTCGGCGGCTGTGGGCAGCGGCGGGTGGGCGGCGCTGGAGGACGCGGCGATCGAGGACGACAGCGAGGCGTTCGCCGAGGAGCGGGCGGCGTCGACGGCGGCCTCGTCGGTCGCGGTGTCGCACGCGGCGGCGGCCGCGGCCAGCAGCAGGCCGGCCGCGGTGAGCGCGGCGCGGGTGAATCGTGTGTGGGTCATCACTTCCTACATACCTTCGATGACGGAGCTGATCCGTCCCAGCAGGGCACGCACGGTCGTGACGTCCCGTTCCGCGGCGGCCTCGATCGTCGCGGTGTCGGGGATCATATCCCGCACGAAGGCGGCGACACTGCGTTCGTCGTCGAGGTCGATGTCGGTGACCGTGGCTTGGGCGCTGGCGAGCACGTCCTCCGGGCCGGGGACGGCGTCGCCGAGATCGCGGCGGTAGATCTCGAGTGTCAGGGTGGCGCGGACGGTGCGGAACGCGAAGGGGTGGCCGTCGGCGGTGGTCCCGAAGCCGTGCGCGTACGGGCCGACGGTGAGGTCATCGATGACGAATCCCGACGTATGGTCGGCTTTCAACCCGGATCTCCCTGTATCGGACTGTGTGGTCTCCACCGTAGCGCCCGCCGCCGACATTCTGCTCGAGCCGCCACCCCGGTCGGCCGGCCGGGTGTCGCATCATGGTCAGATGGTGAGGTTGCGGAAGATTCGTCGGTAGTAAGGAGTTCGGTGGATGCGCCCTCGCGGCTCGCTCGTCTCGGTGTTCGCGGGTGTGGCGGTGCTGGTGCTGCTGGCCGGATGCTCCTCCGGCTCCGGCGGTTCCGAGCTGCCCACCAGGGAGCCTGCCACCCCCGCGGTCGCGCCCGCGCCTGCGGTGCCGCCGGCGGGGCGGGTGCTGGCGGCCGGTCCGCTGGCGGAGCTGCAAGCCGATGCCGGCGGCAGGTTGCTGGCCGGTCTGGACGGTTCGGTGCTGACGGTGTTCGATCCGGACGCCGCCGAGCCGGTGGTGCGCACCGTGACGTTGCCGCAGCGTGCCGGCGGTCTGGCGCCGGGCAGGCCGGGTGAGATGCTGGCGGCCGCGCCGGGCCGGGTGCTGCGGGTGGACCTCGCCTCCGGGGCGGTGGCCGTGGTGGCCGTGGACGGTGACGTGCGGGCGGTGCGCGCACGCTCCGACGGCGGGTTGCTGGTCGGTACCGCCGACGGCAGGGTGCTGGAGCTGGCGGGCGACGGTGCGGTGACCCGCACGGTGTCCGGCCTGGTGTCGGCCGACGTGCTGGCCGAAGCCGACGGGAAGCTGACCGTCCTGGACCGGCGGCAGACGGCGATCTTCGAGCTGGAGGCGGGCAGGCAGCGGCCGGGATTGGCGTTGCGCGCCGGGGACGGGGCCACGCAGCTGATCGGTGACACCCGCGGCCGGTTCGTGGTGACCGACACCGCGGGCGGTGAACTGCTGGTCTACACCGCGGGACCGCTCGTGCTGCGGCAGCGTTTCCCGGTAGGATCTTCGCCTTACGCACTTGCCTACGACCAGCGGTCGGACACCGTGTGGGTGACGTGCACGCAGCGCAACGAGGTCGTCGGATTCGACCTGTCGACTGGTATACCGAAGGAAGTGGGCCGCTACGCCACCGTCCGGCAACCGAACTCGGTGGCTGTCGAGCAACGCACCGGTGATCTGTTCGTGGGGTCCGCGACCGGCGACGGTCTGCAACGGATCGGTGCGGACGATCGGAAGAGAGGGCACTGATGGCTCGGACACCACGCGCGGACGAGGATTCCGCGGCAGCTACCGAACCGGCAGCACATCGCGGGCGCGGGCGCGCGCTGCCCGCGGGCTGGGAGACCACCAGCGACGACTACGAGTACGTGCCGTTGCGGCTGCCGCCGGATGTGACGCGGGTGACCGCGTCCATGCGGCTGGCGATCCAGGCGGAGTTCGGCGGCTGGGAGCTGTCGCGGGTGCGCGCCTACACCGACGGCAGCAGGCGGGTGCTGCTGCGGCGGCGAAAATCCGCACTACTACCCCAGCCCGAACCCGGAATGTGAGCCGATGTACGCCCTGCTACTCCGACTGATGTTCCTGGTCGCGCCGGAACGCATCCATCACCTCGTCTTCGCCGCGATGCGGTTCGCGGCCTGGTGCGCGCCGCTGCGCTGGGCGATGGGCAAGATCCTCGTCACCCGCGATCCGATCCTGCGCACCGAGGCGTTCGGGGTCGAGTTCACCGCGCCGCTGGGGCTGGCCGCCGGTTTCGACAAGAACGCCGACGGTGTCGATGCCTGGGCGCCGCTGGGGTTCGGTTTCGCCGAGATCGGCACCGTGACCGCGCAGCCGCAGCCGGGCAATCCCGCGCCGCGGCTGTTCCGGTTGCCCGCCGACCGCGCTCTGATCAACCGGATGGGTTTCAACAACCACGGCGCCGCCGCGGCCGCCGAACGGCTGCGGGCGCGCCGCGGCGGGGTGCCGATCGGGGCGAACATCGGCAAGACCAAGATCGTGGCGCCCGAGGCGGCGGCGGCGGACTACGCCGCCAGCGCCGCGCTGCTGGGGCCGCTGGCCGATTTCGTCGTGGTCAACGTCAGCTCCCCCAACACCCCGGGGCTGCGGGATCTGCAGGCGGTGGAGTCGCTGCGGCCGCTGCTGCGGGCGGTGCTGGACAGTGTGCGGGTGCCGGTGCTGGTGAAGATCGCGCCGGATCTGTCCGACGAGGACATCGACGCGGTCGCCGATCTGGCCGTGGAGCTCGGCTTGGCCGGCATCGTGGCCACCAACACCACCATCCGCCGTGACGGTCTGCGCACCGATGCCGCGCAGGTGGAGGCCATGGGGGCGGGTGGGTTGTCCGGTCCGCCGGTCGCCGACCGTTCGCTCGAGGTGTTGCGGCGGCTGTACCGGCGGGTGGGTGATCGGCTGGTGCTGATCTCGGTCGGTGGCATCGAAACCGTCGACCAGGCGTGGGAACGTGTCCTGGCGGGGGCGACGCTGTTGCAGGGCTACACCGGTTTCATCTACGGCGGCCCGTTCTGGATGCGCAGAATCCATCGCGGGTTGGCGCAGCGGTTGCGCGCCGGGGGCTACCGCAGTCTCGGTGAGGCCGTCGGGGCCGAGCACAAAGCGCACGCCTGAAGCAGACGGGTCAGCCGTGCACGAACGGCGGTTCAGGGATGCGGGGGCGCCGGGGCCGTGGAGTGTGCCCCGGCGGCGCCGGATCTCCTTTCGGCGGCAGTTCCTGCTCGAGGCGGGCGGCCATGCGCTTGGCGAGCAGGATCACCGCGTGGTCGCGCAAGATGCCCAGTTCGTCGGCGTAGGCCTCGGCCCGGGCTTGGGTCGCGCGGTCGTGCACGGCGTGTGGGTCGCTGAGCAGTTCGTCCAGGGACATCCCGGCCATGGCCTGGCCGCGGGTCAGCCGCCGGTCCGGTAGCCAGCTCAGCCGCCAGCTGTCGGTCGCGTCGGTGTCGCGGTAGGCCGATTCGGGGGTTATGTCACTGGTCATCGTCCATTCGGTGGTGTGGATGGTCATCGCGGTCTCCGGTGCGACGGGTGGAGTGAGGCCGGCTCCAGGGTGCTGAGGTCGATGAGCACGAATGCCTCCTGTCGTGCATCCGCTGGTGCGCCGCGGTGGCCGCGCCGCATGGTGGGTGATCCGCCGCTGCGGCGGGCGTGGTGGGTGCCCTGGGCCGGAGGCGTCCGCTGCCGGGCCGGGTGGTCCAGGGGGCGGCTCGCTGGTGTACGGCCGGGGTGACCGCGGCTTCGGGCGAGCCGGTCGGCGTCGCGCGCCGATCGCGGCATGCGGGGCATCGGCGCGGTGGTGGGTGCCACGGCTGTGGGGGCCGGGCGACGGAGTCGGTAGCGGCCGGGGCGCCGAGAGGCCGGGTCCGCTACGGCCTGTGGCGGGTCTACCGGTGTGCCGCCGCGAGGCGGATGCCCGCCGGTGTGGTGCCGCGGGAAGTGTTCGGCGGCTCGTTCAGTCCCTCACCGGCTCGGGCACCATGTCGGTGTCGGATCCGGCGGGGCGGTGTCGCCGCCGCCGTCGCGGCTGCCGTATCTGCAGAATCACTTTCATCACCAGCCCTCCCGATGTGCCTGGTGGTGCGATGGGGATCGCCACATCCAGTGTGGCATTTGCCGTTCCCCGGGCGCAATTGCCGTTGTAATTTGGTAATTGACAATTCGCCCGCTGGCTAAACCCGATTCGCGTGGCCAACATGCGCACGACCACCGGTGTCGCGCCGATAGAGGAGGGTGGCATCGCCATGGTCCCGCAGGATTCGGGAATGGTTGCCGTTCGCAATATCCTCACCCGCTTGTGCAAACGTTCCGGCCTGAGCCCGGATCGCTTGCGCAGCACCGAAATCGACGTACTGCCGCTGTTGGATCTGCTGGCGGTGCGTCAGTACGCGCGGCGAGCGGGCATCGACCGGGAGGAGGCGGTGCTGCCGCTGGTGCGCGATCTGGCGCTGCGCTTGGAGCCCACCCACCGGCTGGTCGTCGACGCGGAACTTTCGTTGGGGCTGCTGCGCGAAAACCCGCCCGCCGGAGTGGATCCCGCTCGGCTCTACGCCCAGGATCTGGGTGAGCGGCGCGAATACCTCGCCGAGCGGTGGGCGCGGCTGCACGAAGCCCTTGGCGCGCAACCGGTTTCCGGCGCGCTGACGGTGCGCTCGCTGCGCGGGGCTCCCGAGCGGCGGGCGTTCACCGAGCTGGCCGCGCAGCTGACCACGGCGTCGGTGTTCGACGGCGCGCATGTCGTCGACTTCGGCAACACCTCCGAACATGCTGCGGCGGAACCGGTTCCGGTGGACGACCGCGGTGTGGTCACGGTGATCGGAGACGCGGTCGTCGACCACATGTATGTGGTCGACGGCATCCCCGGCTCCGGGGCCACCGCGCGCGGCAGCTATCGGGAGCATCCCGGCGGCAAGGGCCTCACCCGCGCCGTCGCGGCGGCCAGGCTGGGGCTGCGGGCGCGGCTGATTTCGGCGGTCGGCGACGACGACGCGGGCGATCACATCCTGGACTACCTGCGCAGCGAACGCGTCGACACCGAACTGGTCAAAGTGGTGCCCTACGCCCCGACGCCGGTGACCGCGGTGATCGTGGCCCGCACCGGCGCGGCCGCCACGATCGGCTGCAAGGACGAGCGAATCCGGCTGAGCGCGCAGGAATTGCGCAGCGAGGCCATCCGTGCGGCGATCGCGGCCTCGGATGCGGTGCTGCTGACCTTCGAGCAACCCACCGGCGTCATCGAGCAGATCATGGGACAGTTGCGCGCGCTGCCGCGGCGACCGCTGGTGGTGCTGCATCCCGCGCCGCGGCTGGACCGTCCGCAGTACCTGTATCAGCATCTGGGGGCGGTGGACTACCTCGTCGGCGGCGACAGCGACCTGCGAGCGCTGGCGATGGCGGGCGAGGGCGCGGATGGGCACCAGACCGCGACGCGGCTGCGCGCCCTGGGGGCGGGGGCGGTGTGCGCGATCCAGGATTTCCGGTGCGAAGTGTGGTCCGACCAGGTCAGCGCGAGATTCCAGCCGTTCCCGACGGCGTTGCAGGACTCGGTGGGCGCTCACGCTGCCTTCTCCGCCGCCCTGGTATATCGTCTCGTTTCGACGCGCCGCCCCGCCGAACGCACCGACTACGTCTGGGCGACCGCCGCGATGGTGGCGACGCAATCGATCGGGGATGTCCCCGCGGCGATGCCACTGGTGAGTGAGGTCGAGCGAATCTACAAACTCGCTACGGAGGAGCATTGACCAACGTTGTGGATCCTGCCGACACCGAGCATCGGTTCCGTCGCAACGGGCAAGATCTGCGAGTTCGGGTAGCGGAGTTGGACGCCGACGGCGAGCGGGGCCATCTGCTGCTGTTCGGTGCGGTGGCCGACGGCTGCCTGGTGCGGGTGCACTCGCGCTGCCTGTACGGGGAGGCGCTGCGGTCGCAGGACTGCGACTGCGGACCGGAACTGGACAAGGCGCTGGATCTGATCCAGGCCGCCGGTTCCGGGGTGCTGGTCTATCTGGAACAGGAGGGCCGCGGCGCGGGCCTGATCGCCAAAGCGCTGGGCTACCGGGAAAGCGAGCGCTCCGGCGCGGACACCTTCACCAGCTACGAAGCCCTCGGCTATCCCGCCGACGGACGCACCTACGTGGCCACCGCCCGTGCGCTGGCCGGCCTCGGACTGCGTTCGGTGCAGCTGTTGACCAACAATCCCGCCAAGGTCGAGGCCCTGCGGCAGGCAGGTCTGCTGGTCACCCCCGTGCCGTTGCGTACGCGGGCGCTGAGCGAACGCGCCCGCGAGTACCTCGAGGCCAAGCGCACCCGGCGCAAGCACTGGATCCCGACCGACTCCCCACCGTGGGCGTCCGACGAGCACAACGAAGATCACGGGGGCCGGCCGTACGCGGTGGACGCGGTCGGGCTCGCCCCCGGTGACAACGTCCGTCCCCGTCCCGGCCACGCGCCGGATCTGATCGGTGCCTGAAGGATTGTTGAAGTTTGCCCCACCCGGCTTCCCACATGTGGCTACCATGAGTGAGCCGCGCCACATGTGGCGCGCCAGCTCGTGAGAGACTGACAGCGCGCTCGTCGCGTCATGTCAGGGGACGCGAGTCCCGGATCGGGCGTCGGCGCAGGTCGCGCCCGGTTCACGCCAGCGCTATCGGGAACAGGGATATGACGACAACAGAAATCGGATACGCGCATCAGTCGGGCAAAACGGTGTACACCGTTCCCGCCGCATTCCAGGAGACCGCGCGGCTGCGCCCCGACCAGATCGCCTTGCGCAAGGTGGGCGGCACCCAGCAGTACACCTGGCGCGAGTACGCCGAACGGGTGCGCTCGATCGCCGCGGGCCTGGCCGGGCTCGGCGTCGGCCACGGCGACACCGTCGGCATCATGCTGACCAACCGTCCCGAGTTCAATCTCGTCGACACCGCCGCCCTGCACCTGGGCGCCACCCCGTTCTCCATCTACAACACCAGCTCCCCCGAGCAGATCGCCCATCTGTTCACCAACGCGGGCAACAAAGTCGTCGTCACCGAGCAGGTCTTCCTCGACCGGATCACCTCGGCCGGGGTGTCGGTCGAGCACATCATCCTGGTCGACGGCCCCGCCGAGGGCACCGTCACCGTCGAACAGGTCGAGGCCGCGCCCGCCGCCGATTTCGATTTCGACGCCGCCTGGCAGGCCGTCGGCCCCGACGACCTGGCCACCCTGATCTACACCTCCGGCACCACCGGGCCGTCCAAGGGCGTGGAGATCACCCACCGCAACGTGCTCGCCCAGATCATCGCCCTGGTCAACGGCCCGCTGCGGGTCGGGCTGGACGACCGCGCGGTGTCCTACCTGCCCGCCGCGCACGTCGCCGACCGTATCTCCGGGCACGCGATCAACCTGCTCACCGGCATCCAGATCACCACCGTCCCCGACCCGCGCGAAGTCGCCGCCGCCCTGCCCGACGCGCGCCCGACCATCTTCTTCGGCGTCCCGCGCGTGTGGCAGAAGATCAAGGCCGGTGTCGAGGGCAAACTCGCCGAAGAACCGAGCCCGGTGAAGAAGGCGCTGGCCAACTGGGCCATCAGCACCGGGATCGCCGCCGCGCGCGCCGATCTGTCCGGCAAAGGCCGCGGCCCCCTGCTCGGCGCGCAGCACAAGATCGCCGAGACGCTGGTGCTGTCGAAGTTGCGCCACGCTTTGGGCCTGGATCAACTGAAAGTCGCCTCCTCCGGCGCCGCCCCCATCCCGCCGGAGACCCTGGAATACTTCCTCGGCCTCGGCTTCACCGTCAGCGAGGTGTGGGGCATGTCGGAGACCACCGGCGTGGGCACCTACACCGAACTGGACAAGCCGCGGCCCGGTTCGGTCGGGCGTCCGGTCGACGGGGTCGAGCTGCGATTGGACGCCGACGGCGAGGTGCTGATCCGCGGCGCGATCGTCACCCGCGGCTACCGCAACATGCCCGACAAGACCGCCGAGGCCATCGACTCCGACGGCTGGCTGCACACCGGTGACATCGGCACCCTGGACGCCGACGGCTACCTGCGGATCGTGGACCGCAAGAAGGAACTGATCATCAACGAAGCGGGCAAGAACATCGCCCCCAGCAACATCGAGAACTCGGTGAAGGCGGCTTCCTCGCTGATCGGCCAAGTCGTCGCCCTCGGTGACGCCAAGCCCTACATCGCCGCCCTGATCGTGCTCGACCCCGACGTCGCGGCGCTGCGCGCCAAGGAACTCGACGCCACCGGCGAGGACATCGCCACCCTGGCCACCCGCGCGCAGATCGTGGAGGAGGTACTCGCCGCGGTCCAGGCGGGCAACGCCAAACTCTCCCGCGTGGAGCAGATCAAACGCTTCACCATCCTCGGCGCGGTCTGGGAGCCCGGCGGCGACGAACTGACTCCGAAGATGTCGCTCAAACGCGCCCCCATCGCGGCCAAGTACCAGGCCGAGATCGAGGCGCTGTATGCCAAGGAACCTTCCGACCGGGTGATCAGCGTCAAGTAAGCCCTCGCGAAAAGCGCTGTGGCCCAGGTGATCGGCCTGGGTTCACGGCGCTTTTGCGCTCGCACGGCGTGGTCTACGGGTCTTCGTCCATGAGGGTGCGCAGCGCCGAGGCGCCGATCCGCCGAAGCTCCTCGCGGCTGCGCCCGGCCGCGGCCTGGACGGCGATGCCGTCGGAGATCGTGTGCACGAGTGCGGCCAGGGTGGCCGGGTCGTGGCGAGAGGGCAGGTCGACCGGCCCGGTTCCGTCGACTGCTCGACTCCGCCGTGGGCGGCGGCATGCAGGCCTGGCGCCTCGCCGCAATCACAAGAGGGGCGCAAGCCGGGCGCAAGGGCGGTGCAACCCCTGCCCGGCACGCTCGTCACCATGACTCCAGTAACGATCATCGGCGCCGGACTCGGCGGACTCGCTCTGGCCCGCGTCCTGCACGTCCACGGCATCCCGGCCACGGTGTACGAGGCCGAACCGGCCCCGACGGCGCGCTCGCAGGGCGGCATGCTCGACATCCACGACTACAACGGCCAACTCGCCCTCGCGGCGGCCGGACTGATGGAGGAATTCCGCGGCCTCGTCCTGGAAGGCCGCCAGGCGATGCGGATCCTCGACCCGAACGGAACCGTTCTGCTCGACGAACCCGACGACGGCACCGGTGGACGCCCCGAGGTGCAGCGCGGCGAGCTGCGACAACTGCTGCTCGACTCGCTCCCGGCCGGCACCGTCCAGTGGGGCCGCAAGCTCGATTCGGTTCGCGCACTCGGTTCCGGCCGCCACGAGCTGACCTTCGCCGATGGCGGCACGGTCGTCACGAGCCTGCTGGTCGGGGCAGACGGAGCGTGGTCGCGGGTCCGGCCGCTGCTGTCCACCGCGACACCCGACTACACCGGCGAGTCGTTCGTCGAGACCTACCTCTACGACGCCGACACCCACCACCCCGCCGCCGCGGCAGCGGTCGGCGGCGGGTCGATGTCGGCGCCCTCGCCGGGCCGCGAGATCCACGCACACCGCGAAAAGGGCGACACCCTGCACGCCTACGTCGTGCTCGCCAGGCCACACGACTGGTTCGCCGCCATCGACTTCACCGACGCCGCCGCGGCCACCGCACGGGTCGCGCAAGAATTCCGCGGCTGGGCACCGGAACTCACCGCGCTGATCACCGAGACCGACACCCCGCCGGTCTGGCGCCCGCATTACACCCTGCCGGTCGGGCACCGGTGGGATCGGGTACCGGGGGTGACCCTGCTCGGCGACGCCGCCCACCTCATGCCCACGAACGGCGAAGGCGCCAACCTCGCCCTGCTCGACGGCGCCGAACTCGGCAACGCCCTCGCCGCGCACCCCGGCGATATCGAAACCGCCCTCAGCGAATACGAGCAGGACATGTTCGCCCGCAGCACCAAGGTAGCCACCGAGACCGCCGAGTTGTTCGGCGACCGGTACGACGGCACGGCCGAGAGCCTGGTCGCCGCGTTCACCGCACCCCAGCGCATCCGCTGATCCCTAGCCACTGCGCCGGGTGTCCGCGCCTGTCGCGGGGCGCGCGTGGGGGGCCTTGCGGATGTGCCCCGGATCGGTAGGACGGCCGAGCCTGTCGACGCGCGCCCCCGCCGACGGCAGGAATCCACCGAGCGACGGCAACAACAACGCGACCTCGAAGCCGCCCACGCCGCGGGCGTACGGACGCTCGAGCTCGCTCGCAAGGTCAAGTCGTCCCGTTCCGTGGAGGCCGTGCGCGACGTACACCGGCGGATGGTCGCCTTCGGCCCGCATCCTCTGGTCGCGGACTTCGGTGAACGGACCCGGACGTTGCTCGCGGCATGACCGCACCGCTGGTCCCAGGTGCTGCGAACGATCGCCCAGCGCCACCGGAACGCGTGGTGGGACCGCCTACCCCAGCCGCTCGACGGCGAATCCGGCCAACAGCACGGCGAATCCGCCGATCTCGCCGATGATCAAAGCCGCGAGGACGAAACGCATCGACGGCGGCGGGTTGCGCATCTGGTTGTCGGTCTCGCGTTGCAGTCCGAGCCGGATGTAGTTGGCGATCGTCACCACGAACAGCAGGATGATCGCCCCCGCCGCGATGGCGTCGACCGCGGTCGGCCAGCCGGACAGTTCGACGAACCAGGCGATCAACCCGGTCGCGAAGGAATACAGCAGTGCGGCTCGGTGGGCGATGTCGACATAGGGGTGGGCCAGACCGTTCGGCGAGGTGGTCATCGCCTGCCACTTCCATACGCCGAGCACCAGCGCCCACAGGAAGATGAGCCCGGCGAAGAACAGTACCCAGGCCGTTTCCGTGCGAATGATCACGTTCTTACCCTCATCGGTCGCGCGCCCTACTTGGGCGGTTGTTCAGCGCGAGCGTAGCGCCCGTGACCGGCCGGGGCGCGCCGAGAACAAGTCAGCGCTGGGAATCCGACTGGTCGGATCAAGTCGCGGGTCCGAGTTCGCCGTACGGAACCAGACGGGCGCGATCAACCGTGCTCTGCCAGCCCCGCTCGGTCGCCGCCAGGGCGCGGCCGCGCGCGGCGGGATCCTTCGGCCACGACTCGCGCAGGTGAATCTGGATGTCGTCCTGCAAGACCTGCACCAGCTCCATCGCGAACCCTTCCGCGGTCTCGCTGCCCGGCTCACTCGGATCGAGGGCGATGGTCGTGCCGACCTCCGGCACCGAAATGCTCACCCACGCCTTCGGGGCCGGACGCCCCGACAGCTCGTGGAAGCGGCGCCACCCTTCGGGGTATTCGGTGCCGACATCCGCCGGGAAGCCGAGGGACCTTTCTATGTCGGCGGCGAGCAGACGCGCGCCTCGCACCGCTTCGGAGAAATCCATGAGGTGATTGTGGACGCCGCGCGGCGATCAGCGCCTGTGAATTCTCGCCCCACGAAGGTGCGCGTTGCGCGGAAAGCACCGTGGCCCCGAGCATTTCGCCCGGGGCCACGATGTGCGGCGATTCCTACTTCTGTTCGTAGGTGGCGACCAGGGTCGCGCGAGCCAGCGTGTGGGAGAACAGGTTGAAGCCCAGGTAGGCGGGGCTGGCGTTCTCGTCGATGCCCAGGCTTTCGACGTCGACGGCGTGCACCACGATGAAGTAGCGGTGCGGGCCGTGACCGGGCGGCGGGGCGGCGCCGACGAAGCCGTGGAAGCCGCCGTCGTTGCGCAGGGTGATCGAACCGGTCGGCATCGCGCCGCCCTCTTCGCCGCTTCCCGCGCCCGCGGGCAGGGAGGTCGCGCTGACGGGGATGTCGGCGACGACCCAGTGCCAGAAGCCGGAGGCGGTGGGCGCGTCGGGGTCGTACACCGTCACCGCGAAGCTCTTGGTCTCCGCAGGGAAACCCGACCACGACAGCTGCGGGGAGATGTCCTGGCCTCCCGCCCCGAAAAAGCCGCTGACCTGCTCGTTCTTGAACGGCTGCCCGTCGGTGACGTCATCGGAGGTGAGTGTGAACGACGGCACCTGCGGAAGCGCGTCGTAGGGGTTGTAGGTCATGAAACCTCTCTTCCGGATCGGATCAGCTGTGCAACAGGAAGTGTTCCAGCACGCGGGTGCCGAATTCGAGGGCCTCCACCGGAACCCGCTCGTCGACGCCGTGGAACAGGGCGGTGAAGTCCAGCTCCGGCGGCAACTGCAACGGCGCGAAACCGAAGCAGCGGATACCCAAGCGGGCGAACGCTTTCGCGTCGGTGCCACCGGAGAGCATGTAGGGCACGGTACGGCCGCGCGGATCATGGGCCAGCACGGCGTTGTTCATCGCGTCGACCAGATCGCCGTCGAAAGTCGTCTCGTAGGAGTCGAGCTTGGTGATCCACTCGCGTTCGACCTCGGGGCCGATCAGCTCGTCCACCTCCCGCTCGAAGGCTGCCTGCCGTCCGGGCACCACACGGCAGTCCACCACCGCTTCGGCGGTCTGCGGGATCACGTTGGCCTTGTAACCGGCCTGCAGCATGGTGGGATTGGCGGTGTCGCGCAGGGTGGCCCCGATGATGCGGGAGATGGTGCCCAGCTTCGCCAGCTGGCCCTCGATGTCGGGGCCGGCCGGATCGAACTGCAGACCCGTCTCCTCGGCGACGGCGGCGAGGAACGCCGCCACCGAATCCGACAGCACCAGCGGGAAGGTGTGTTTGCCCAGACGGGCCACCGCGTCGGCGAGGATGGTGACCGCGTTGTCCTCGTGCAGGAACGAGCCGTGGCCCGCGCGCGCCTTGGCGCGCAGACGCATCCATCCCAGGCCCTTCTCGGCGGTCTCCACCAGATACAGCCTGCGTTCGGTGCCGTCGGGCCGCGGCACGGTCAGCGAGAACCCGCCGACCTCCCCCACCGCCTCGGTGACGCCGTCGAACAGGTCGGGGCGGTTGTCCACCAGCCACTGCGAGCCCCACTTGCCGCCGTTCTCCTCGTCGGCGAGGAAGGCGAACACCAGGTCGCGCGGCGGCACCGTGCCCTCGAGCTTGAACTGGCGGGCCACCGCCAGCGTCATCCCGACCATGTCCTTCATGTCGATCGCGCCGCGACCCCACACGTAGCCGTCGCGCACTGCGCCGGAGAACGGGTGCACGCTCCAGTCGGCGGCCTCGGCGGGCACCACGTCCAGATGGCCGTGGATCATCAGCGCGCCGCGGCTGGGGTCGGCGCCCTCCAGCCGCGCGAAGACGTTGCCGCGCCCGTCCGCGCCGGACTCGACGTACTCGGTGACATATCCCGCTTGATGCAGTTGGTCGGCCACCCACTGCGCACACTCGCGCTCGCCTTTGGTGGTGGCCAGGTCGCCGGTGTTGGAGGTGTCGAAGCGGATCAGCGTGCTGACCAGCTCCACCACTTCCGACACCGCGCGGGAGTTTCTGTTCGGGTCGAATCCTTCGCCAGTTGCGGACACGCTCCCTTTCCTACCACCCGCGCGGCGAGGCAAACGTCCCGACAGGGTGCCGCGGCGAGGCGATGCGGCCCGCACGGTGCGCGATCACCCGCGACAGGGTTGTCATCAAGGTGAGCGGAACTCTCACGCCGGGCCGGGCGGCCGGACCTGGTCGGGGAACACCACCCGCACGAAGGCCCAGAACCGGAACACCATGCCCAGCGCGGTGCCGATCAGCTGGGCGGCCACGAAGTCGGCCACGTTCTGGGTGAAGCGGGAGACCTCGGGCACCTCGAGATGCAGCACATACCGCGACACCCACAGCGGCGCGGTGTTGATCGCGACGGCCAGGAAACTGACCAGGTAGAACAGAGCGGCCTCGTGATGGCCGCGCCGACCGCCGCGCCCGTCGAAGGACCACTGCTTGTTGAGCACATACGACAGCGTGATCGCCGCCAGCACCGCGACCACTTTCGCGGTGACCGGGTGCGGCTCGAGCACCGTGCTTTTCAAGGTCAGGAATATGGCGGTGTCCAGCGTGAACGCCGCGATACCGACAGAAGCGAAACGGAAGAGTTCTCGACGCCGTGCCTCGCCCCCCAGCGCGGACGTCACCCGAGCGAAAACGGGGCGTTCGGAAAACAGCACAGGTAAAGTCTCCGGCACATGTCCCGACCCCACAACAAGATCGGCAGATTCACCGCACCGCCTGTTGCGCGAGTGCACGGTCGGTGGATCGCGGGCAGGTGAGTAGCGTGAAGAAGACCAAGCGGCACGCCCGCGCTCAGCCGGACCGCGACGGCGCGGAACCGATCGCCGTGATCGGCATGAGCTGTCGTTTCGCCGGCGGTGCCGATTCCCCGGACGCGTTGTGGCGGTTGCTGATCGAGGAGATCGACGCCGTCGCCGACGAGCCGCCGCCCGGCCGCTGGTCCGGCGACCACCGCGCCCGCGATCGCTCCGCGGCGGGCAAGACGGTGTCGGTCGCGGGCGGGTATGTGGCCGACGTCGCCGGTTTCGACGCCGAATTCTTCGGGATCACGCCGCGTGAGGCCGCCGACATGGATCCGCAGCAACGCCTGGCGCTGGAATTGGCCTGGGAGGCGTTCGAAGACGCGGCGATTCGGCCCGAGCGGGTTCCGCACACCGGCGTGTATTTCGCCAACAAATTCAACGACTACCGGGCCGTCAAACTCGCCAGGGGCGCCGCCGCCATCACACCGTTCACCAGCACCGGGGACGTCGAGGGTGTGATCGCCAACCGGGTGTCGTACTTCCTGGGTTTCGACGGGCCCAGTATGACCGTCAACGCCTCCTGCGCCGGATCGCTGGTCGCGGTGCACCTGGCCTGTCAGGCGCTGCGCACCGGTGACGCCGCACTGGCCGTCGCCGGTGGCGTGCAACTGAACCTGATCCCGGAGACCACGATCGGATTGTCCGCGCTGGGTGTGCTGTCCGCCCGCGGCCGCTCGCACACCTTCGACGCTTCCGCCGACGGCTACGTGCGCGGCGAAGGCGGGGCGGTCGTGGTGCTCAAGCCGCTGCGGCAAGCGCTGCGCGACGGCGACCGCGTCTACTGCACCCTGCTGGGGAGCGCCACCAACAACAACGGCAGGCACCGCTCCATGCCCGCCAGCAGCGCCGACGGTCAGCGGCAGCTGCTGCGGAGGGCTTGCGCGCGAGCGGGGGTGGATCCGTCGACGATCGACTATGTCGAGGCGCACGGTACCGGTACCGCCGTCGGCGACCGCGCCGAATTGTCCGCCCTGGCCGACGTTTACGGCGCCGGAAGAGCTCCCGGCGCACCGCTGATCGTCGGCTCGGTCAAGACCAACATCGGGCACACCGAAGCGGCCGCGGGCATGGCCGGATTGGTGAAAGTCGCGCTCGCTCTGTCGCAGCGCCGCATCCCGCGCAGCCTCCACTTCGATCATGCGCCCCCGGAATTCGATCCCGCCGCGACGGGTGTGCGGGTGGCCGACACGGATATGGCGTGGCCGCGACGCGACGGCCCCGCGCGCGCCGCGGTGAGCGCGTTCGGTTTCGGCGGGTCCAACGCCCACGTCATCGCCGAAGCGGCACCCGAGTCCGATCCGGTCGGCGACAGCGACGACTCGGCGCGACTGGTGGTGCTGTCGGCCCGCACCGAGGCCGCGCTGCGGGAACACGCGCGTCGGCTGCGCGCGCGTCTCGTACGCGATCCGCATATTCGCCTGGCCGACCTCGCGCACACTCTCGCCACGAGGACGGTTTTCCAGCAGAGGATTTCGATCGTCGCCGACGACGTGAACCAAGTCGTGGAATTCCTCGACACCTATCTCGAGGGGACTGCGAAGGACACCGGCGAAGACGAGAACGAGGTATTGGGTGCGGTGCTGTCCGCGGCGCTGCGTCCGGGCGCCGTGGCCAAGCGCGACCTACTGCGCGCGGCGGGAGCGCTGTTCGAGCGCGGCGTCGAACCCGACTGGGCGGCGCTGAACCCGCCCGCCCGACCGATATCCCTACCCACCTACCCGTTCCAACGCGAACGGCACTGGGCGGACGCGCAGCCCCGGGACGGTATCGGCGTCGACCGACCCGCGACGCTCGCATGGGATACCTCGCTCGTCGAGATCGTTTCGCAGGACGTATCGGGTCCAGGGTCCCGGGCGGAGCCGGTCGCGGCGTCGGTGACCGTGGCGGAAGACGGCGACCACGGCGCGACGGTCGCGGCCTCGCGACAGTGGCCGGCAGTGGTCGCGTCGCCTTCCGGGTCCGGTGAGCACCGAAGCAGCTCTGCGCCCGGTGTCGCCGAGCTCGCCGCGCTGGTCACCGCCGAACTCGCCGAAGTCGTCGGCATCGCGCCGGATCGGGTGGCCGTGCGGCAGAACTTCGAACAGCTCGGGATCGGCTCGGTGCACGCCGTGGAACTGTCGGCCCGCCTCGGCGCACGGCTCGGCATCGACGTCCCGGCCGCCATCATCTGGGGCTGCCCCACCGTCGAGCTGCTGGCGGCCGAACTCGACGTCCGCCTCACTCCCGCGAGCCCGGCGACGGAGTCCCCGGCGCCAGTGGAGGCCCCGCGACCGCCGGTGGAGGAGGAAGTTCTGTCGACCGCTGAATTGCTGGCGTTGAGCCGGGAATTGCTCGGCTGAGCCGCAACCGCGCGGGCGCTGGAAGCGGTTGATCGGCTCTGTCGTCCAGGCTCGTCGCGCCAGGAACGCCGACCGGGTCGGCGTGCCGAGAAGTTCGACGCAGGACGAACCGGTCGCACGAGAGACAGGGTCAGCGCCGTGGTTCTTCGGGCCGGGAACGGGGTTATGCTGCCTGCGGTCCGGGTGGCCGGGTTCAGAAGGGGGCCAGAGGTGTTGAGGCAGCACGAGTCGTTCGCCGGCTACGTGATCGAAGGCGTGCTCGGGCAGGGCGGCATGGGCACCGTCTATCTGGCCCGGCACCCGCGTCTGCCGCGGCTGGTAGCGCTCAAACTGCTCAACCGCGAGGTGTCCGAGGACGAGGAGCTGCGCAGACGATTCGAGCAGGAAGCCAATGTCGTTGCGCGACTGGAGCATCCGGGCATCGTCGGTGTCTATGATCGCGGCACCCAGGACGGGCACCTGTGGATCTCCATGCAGTACGTCCGCGGCAGCGACGCCGCCCGCCTGGATCCCCGCGCCACCCGCCCGGAACAGGTCGTGCAGATCGTCGCCGACACGGCGAAGGCGCTGGACTACGCCCACAGCCGAGGCGTGCTGCACCGCGACATCAAACCGGCCAACATCCTGATCGCCGAGCCGGAAGCCGGTCGCGAAACACGCGCTGTACTCACCGATTTCGGTATCGCGCGACTGCTGGACGCCGACACCAAACTGACGGCCACCGGAACGTTCACCGCCACCCTCGCCTACGCCTCACCGGAGCAACTGTCCGGTGAGCCGGTCGATCACCGCGCCGATCAATACTCCCTCGGCTGCACCCTCTACACGATGCTGGCGGGGCAACCGCCGTTCCCCTCGACCAATCCCGGTCAAATCGTCGCCGGACACATCGCCAAGCCGGTGCCGCGACTCAGCGACATCCGGCCGGAGCTGCCACGACGGCTCGACGAGGTGATCGCCCGCTCGATGGCCAAACACCGCGACGAACGCTTCGCCGGCTGCGGCGATTTCGCGGCGGCCGCGGCGGCGGCCCTGCGCGGTGAGGTTGCCGCCCCGGCACCCGCGCCGACTTTCGTCAACCAGCGCTCGGCCCACCCGGCCACGGCGATCGACCCGTGGCCGCGTTCGGCCCCGACCGTGCTGAACCAGCCTTCGGAGCCCCGGTGGCGCGCCGAGCAGCTCCCGCCGCTGCAACCGCTCACGCCCATCCGAGATCCCGTCCGGCCCTCCGGCGTGGTGCCCCGGATCGGCGCCGTCATCGCGTTCGCGTTCGGGTTGGTCTTCTGCCTGATCCTCGCCAACGGAGTGCATGAGCTGATGACCCCGCGCATCGAATACGGTCACCGCCAGACGCTACGGGAGACCGCGCTCGAACTTCTGCCCCCCATCGCCCTCGCCACCACGATGGCGCTGTTGCTGATGGGCGGCTCGATCGGACTGTTCCGGCGTAGGCGAGCGGGCCGCGTCGCCGTGGCGCTCGGCACCGGCATCATCACGCTCGTCTGCCTTGTCGGCTTGGGCGCGAGCCTGACCGGCGACAACCGCGCCAGCGACTTGATCTTCGTCGGCACAGTCCTGCTGTTCTCCTGCACGGGGTTGCTGTGCACCATGTCCCCCGCGACCAGGCGCTGGCTCGCCGACAGACCTGCCGGAAACCGGCCATGAGCCCGGCGAGTGCTCAGGGCGCCACGACGACCTTTCCGGTGGCTCGGTTGTCTTCCATGTACCGGTGGGCGGCGACGATGTCGTCCAAAGCGAAAACGCGGTCGAGGTTGGGTCGATAGACACCGGCCTCGACCGCGTGGATCACCCGCTGCAGCACGGTGGCGCCCGCGCTGCCCTTGATGGTGTCGCTGTGGAAGGCCGTGAGCTTCGTCCCGGACGGGATCATCGCTATCGGTTCGAAGTCCGAGATCAGCCACCCACTCAGCGAACCGGCCACGCAGACCGTCCCGCCGCGGCGGACCAGGCGCAACGAGTCCGTCGCCGTGCGAGCTCCGAGGAGATCCAGCACGTAGTCCGGCCCCTCGAGCCAGACCGTGTGCACGCTCGCCGCCACTCGTGCTGCCGCAACCCCGCGACGACCGACTGCGAGCCGTCGCGCGGATGCTCTACGACAACCCCGCCGACAACACGCCGCTGGCCGACATCGGGCGCGCGATCGGAGCCAGCGCCCGCACCCTCAGCCGCCTGTTCCACCACGAGCTCGGCATGACCTTCTACGAGTGGCGCACCCAGCTACGCATCTACCACGCACTGGTATTGCTCGCCGACGGCCACGACACGACCCATGTCGCGCACGCCTGCGGCTGGGCCAACCCCAGCAGCTTCATCGCAGCGTTCACCCAGCTCATCGGCACCACCCCGGGCCGCTACCGCACCGGTCACCGCCGCGCCGCCCCGTGAGCGGCCGGCGCATCTGGGCCCTGTTCTCGTAGAGCGACGGCGAACGAACATGGCGCGCCGTCACACACTCCCTTCCCGGCGGACGCAGAAGGCACCTGCGGCAGCCGCCAGGACCGCCGCCTGCGCGGCCCGTTCCGGGAGTTGCGGGTCCGGATCGGTACGCAGAAGCACGATCTCGTGGTACAGCGGCGCCGTGGCGGCGATCAGCAGGCTCCGCGCGTCCGTGTGCTGTGCGGGGAGTTCACCGCGCTCGATGGCGCGCTCGACGAGGATCTCGCACTGGGCGTACCGGTCGGTCCACAACCGCGTCTGGGCCCGCGCGGCCTGTTCGGAATGGAACGAGGCGGCCATCAAGGCGAGGGCCAGCGACGGCTGTACGACGAGGGAATCCAGGATCTCCTGGTTGAGGGCCGTCAGATCGCCACGCAGCGAGCCGGTGTCCGGCGGCTGCCAGTCGATTTCGCCGGCGGCGTCGATGACGTCCACGAGCAGTCCGCCGACATCGCGCCAACGCCGGTAGACCGTGGCGCGGTGCACTCCGGCCCGCGTCGCGACACCCTCCATCGTGAGTCGTTCGTGACCGCCTTCGGCGAGTTCGGCGCGCACCGCATCGAGAACCTGGGCGCGGACGCGGGCGGTGCGACCGCCCGGACGGCGGTCGGTCGTCGTGTCCCATGAGTCTGTCATCGGCAATCAGTATCCGGTTGATCAAGGCGGCATGGCTGTGCCAGCATCTTAATGCGACAGATGTCGCTCTAGGATCCAGTGGAGAGGAACCGCCTTCGCGATGCCGCCCGTTCCCGCCGACCCCACCGTGCTGCACCCGATGCCCGAGCACCCGCGCGTGGTCCTGCTCCGGCCGTTGGTGAAGTCGCCGCTGATCGAGGTCGGCGACTTCTCCTACTACGATGATCCCGACGACCCGACCGCGTTCGAGACGCGCAACGTCCTGTACCACTACGGTCCCGAGCGGCTCGTCATCGGCAGATACTGCGCGCTGGGGACGGGCACCCGGTTCATCATGAACGGCGCCAACCACCGCATGGACGGCCCTTCCACCTTTCCGTTCCCCACCATGGGTGGCTCCTGGGCAGAGCACTTCGATCTGATCACCGACCTGCCCGGCCGGGGGGACACGGTCGTCGGCAACGACGTGTGGTTCGGCCACGGCGTCACGGTCATGCCCGGTGTGCGCATCGGGCACGGCGCGATCGTCGCCGCCGGCGCCGTGGTCACCGGCGACGTCCCCGACTACGGCATCGTCGCGGGCAACCCCGCCCGGCTCATCCGCACCCGCTACGACGCCGCGGACATCGCCCGGCTCGTCGCCGTGGCGTGGTGGGACTGGCCTGTGCAGCACATCACCAAGCACATACGGACGATCATGTCGGGAACCGTCGCCGACATGGAGGCCGCCGCCGCTGAGATCGACCGGCCCTGACAACGAGCCCGCACCCGTCCCGCCAGAAACGAGTGTCACCCATGTCCCCTCGCCGCGCCCATATCGCGATGGTCGGCATCCCCATCGTCAGCCATGTCCTGCCCAGCCTCCCGCTCATCCGCGAGCTGGTCGCGCGCGGGCACCGGGTCACCTACGCCAACGACCCGTTCGTGGCCGACCGGATCGAGTCCACCGGCGCGGAACTGGTCGCCTGCACCTGCACGCTGCCCGTCGCGGACAACGACTGGCCCACCGATCCCATCGCGGCGGCGGCCCTCTTCCTCGACGACGCCGTCCAGGCGCTGCCGCAACTGCGCGCCGTCTACGACGACGATCCGGCCGACCTGTACCTCTACGACATCGGCGCCTACGCCGCGCGCGCCCTCGCTGAAGCGCAGGGCCGTCCCCTCGTGCAGCTGTCCCCGACGTTCGTCGGCTGGGACGGCTACCAGGAGGAAGTCGCGGCGCATCTGTGGAAGCTGCCGGGCGCCGACACATACCGGGACAGGTTCGCGCGGTGGCTCGCCGACTGCGGGGCGGCCACCACGGACGTGGACACGTTCTCCGGCCTGCCCGCCCGCGCCCTCGCCCTCATCCCGCGCGCGATGCAGCCGCACGCCGATCGAGTCGACACCGGCACGGTGACCTTCGTCGGCCCCTGCTTCGACAGCCGAGCCGACACCGGCGGCTGGACCCGTCCGGCGGCCGCGGACCATGTGCTGCTGATCTCGCTCGGTTCGGCGTACACACGCCGGCCGGCGTTGTACCGCCAGTGCATCGCCGCCTTCGGGGACCTGCCCGGCTGGCATGTCGTACTCCAGATCGGCAAGTACACCGACCCTGAGGAACTCGGCGCCATTCCGCCCAACGTCGAGGTGCACTCCTGGGTCCCGCAGCGGGCGATCCTGGAACAGGCCGACGCCTTCGTCACCCATGCCGGTATGGGCGGCTGCGGCGAAGGGCTGCACGCCGGCGTCCCCATGATCGCCGTGCCGCAGGGTGCCGAGCAGTTCATGAACGCCGACCGGCTCGTGGAACTCGGCGTCGCCCGCCGCGTCGACACCGCCGACGCCACCGCCGATACCCTCCGCGCGGCGCTGAACGACCTGGTCACGGATCCCGAACGGATCGGCCGATCCAAGCAGTTGCAGGCCGCGGTCCGCGCCGAGGGCGGCACGCCGCGCGCCGCTGACCTCATCGAGGACATCCTGTCCGCCGCCGACCGTCGCGCGCTGTGAGCGCTGCGGCTTCCCTCCCCGGCTGGCGCCGACCTCCTTCGAGGATCGGTAGCTGCGGGACAAGCGCGGGAACCCCGTCCAGCGGCACCGTCAGGTCGTCACGGGTTCGGTGACGCGGCGGACCGGGCGGATGCGGATGCCGAACTCCGGGCGCA
Source organism: Nocardia implantans (assembly GCF_035544775.1). Taxonomy (NCBI): domain Bacteria; kingdom Bacillati; phylum Actinomycetota; class Actinomycetes; order Mycobacteriales; family Nocardiaceae; genus Nocardia; species Nocardia implantans. The sequence goes on from NZ_JAYKYQ010000014.1 coordinate 104,508, forward strand.
GGTTCACCGACGCCAGCGGCACCACCGGATGGGTATCGTCGAGCTCGAGGCGGAAACGCTGCACCGTCATGGCCAGGATCAGCACCATCTCCGTCATCGACATGTCCTTGCCCAGGCAGATGCGCGGGCCGCCGGAGAACGGGAAGAACGCGAACTTGTGCCGTTCGGCCACCGCGGCGTCGGCGAAACGCTCCGGACGGAACTGCTCCGGGTCCTCCCACAGCCGCTTGTCGCGGTGAATGTAGTACATGCACAACGTGACCCGCGCGCCGGCGGGCACGTGGTAGCCGCCGATCTCGTCATCGGCGATCGGCGTGCGTTCGACGATCCAGGCGGGCGGATACAGCCGCATCGTCTCCTCGATCACCATGCGGCAGTAGCCGAGCTGTCCCAGGTCGGCGAAGCTGGGCGTGCGGTCGCCGATGACGGCGCGCACCTCCTCGGCCAGTCGCTCTTGGATCTCGGGATGGGTGGCCAGCAGGTAGCACGCCCACGACAGGGCGTTGGCCGGGGACTCGTGCCCGGCCACCAGCAGCGTCTTGATCTCGTTGAGCAGGTCCTCCTCCCGCATGCCCTGCCCGCCCTCGTCACGGGCGCGCACCAGCGCGGTGAGCACGTCGCTGGTGTCGCCGCCGCGGCGGCGTTCGTCGATGAGATGGCGCACCACGTCGTCGAGCTCGCCGACCTTGCGCGCGACCCGGCGGGCCTCCGGCGTCGGGAACGACTGCGGCAGCTTCACCGGCGCGTTCACCCGCTTCATGATGAGCGCGAACGCCGCGCGCATCGCGTCGGTCACCTGGGAGGTGTCGGTGGACAGGTCGATGCTGAACAGGATGCGGCCGGTCACCGCGAGCAGCAGTTTCACGTAGTCGTCGTAGATGTCGCGGAACTGCCCGGCCGCGCTGTCCCATTGGTCGAGCATCGCGGCCGCGCTGTCGGTGATGTCGTCGGCGAAACCCTTGACGTGCGAGTGGGAGAACGCCGGGGAGATGAGTTTGCGCTGTTTACGCCAGTACTCCAGGTTGTTGGTTGTCAGCTGGCCGTCGCCGAGCAGGATGCTGAACTCGTCGTAGATCGGGCTCTTGCGATAGTTGGTGTAGTTGTCCTTGAGCACGTACTCGGTCATCGCCGGATCCGCGACGAGGTAGACCAGCATCGGGCCCGCCTTGACCCGCACGACGTCGCCGTAGCCCTCCAGCAGCGCGCCTACCGTCGTCAGCGGGTTCTTCGCCAGTTTCGGCAGCATGCGTCCGGTTTCCACCAGACCGGGCCCGGGTGCTTTCATGGTCCGACCTTTCACTTCAACAGCTTGGCGTGCTTGCGCAGCTGGTTCACGTAGTCCTGTTTCTCCACGACCAGCGGGTACTGGTCGGCGTGGTAGAGCCGCAGCCCGGCGTACAGGTCGGGCTGGCGGCCCTGGGTGGCGCGCTCGAAACGCTCCACCCGCCGAGGATCGGCCGCCTTGGCGCGCAGGTATTCGGCGATCAGCTCGGCCTGCTTCTCGTAGACGTCCCAGTGCGAGCCGATCGGCCGCACCATCCCGACCACGAACAGAGCGCGGGTGTGTGGCGGAAAGATGTTGAGATACAAGCCCGGTCGCAGATGCCCTTCCGACCAGTTCAGAAGAGATCGGTCGACGACGGGGTAGTTCGGCACGAACCCGGTGGCCAGCACCACCAGGTCGACCTTCTCCTCGGTGCCGTCGGCGAAGGTCACCCGGTCGTCGTCGATCGAGCTGACGTCCGGCTTGGGCGTGATGTCGCCGTGGGTGTAGTAGTGGTGCAGCTGATCACCGAGCATCGGGATGACGATGCCCTCGGCGAAATCCGGCACCGGCAGCCCGAACGAGCGGGAGCGGCCACGCAGATACGAGAACAACCGCTCGAAGGCGCGCTTGCGCAGCGGCCGCCACATCCGGCCCTGCAACATGCTGTCGGTCGGGCGGCCCAGCATGTATTTGGGCATGCAATAGAACCCGCGCCTGCTGCTGTGCAGGGTCAGCGCGGCGTTGACCGCGCAATCGGACAGGATGTCGGCCGCCGACTGCCCGGCCCCGATCACCAGCACCCGCTTGCCGAGCACCTGCTGTGGGTCGCGGTACTCGCTCGAATGCAGCACGGGCACCGTGCCCGAGCCGGGGATATCGATGCGGCGGGGGGTGCGGTCGTGGCCGGTGGCGATGACGACCCCCGCGTAGCGTCGCTGCGACCCGTCGGCCAGCGTCACCGACCAGCCGTCATCGCGGGGGTCGACGCGCTGCACGGCGGTGTTCAACCGGATGCGCGGCCACAGGTCGAAGGCGTCGGCGTAGGAATGCAAATATCGCAGCACGAGCTCGTGGCCGGGATAGTCGGGGTAGTCCTCGGGCATCGGGAAACCCGAAAACGCCTGCACCCCTTTGGAAGCGATCACGTGGGTGTTGCGGCTGACCGGTGAGTCCGGGCGGCGGGCATCCCAGATCCCGCCGATACCGTCGGCCGCTTCGAGCACCTCGAAATCGATACCGTGCGCCGCGAACTCCCGCGCGGTCGCCAGACCGGCCGCGCCCGCGCCGATCACACAATAGGTGCTCATGCCGCGCCGACCCGTTCGGTCTGCGGGGAGTCCTCCTGCGGCGGCGTCGGTTCCGCCTCGGTGCCCGCGCTCGCCCGCCAGGCCACGACGAAGCAGGCGACATAAATGACCGTCTGCGCCACCAGCGTGAAGTAGACGTTCTCGTTGTAAACGGCGATGACCAGCCAGGCCACGGTCAGCAGGGCGACGGTGCGTTTGCCGCCGCGCATCAGCCCGGCGTACACCGCCAGCATCCACACCGCGCCGACGGCGATGTAGACCCACGGCCCGAACGGCGCGCGGAAGGACGCCAGCGTCAGCACCGCCAGCCAGATGGCCAGCTGCTCGGCACGCACCCGCGGCCCTTCGGCGCCCGCGGACAACCGCCGGTGGATACGCACCGCGGTGACCGCGACCAGGATCAGCAGCAGCAGGGTGTAGATGTTGGTGATCACGCGGGCGGGCCCGACCGGATCGCCGATGTCCCAGCCCATGATGTTCGCCTTGTACGGCAGCCCGAACGGCGAATAGTTGACCAGCTGATTGGCCCGTTCGACGAGCACGAACTGGTGGAACTCCCCGCTGGCCAGCCGCTGCCAGGTGCCGTCGGACAGGAACTGCCGCCACGGCTCCCAGCCGAAGATCGCCAGCGTCGCCAGTGAATACAGGCCACCGAACACCGCGGTCCACACCGCGGGCCGCCAGCGCCGCTGGACCAGCAGATAGACCAGCAGGATCGCCGGGGACACCTTGGCGATGATCGCGAACGCCAGCGCCGCGCCGCCAAGGATGTTGCGCCGCAGATGGAACAAGACCATGGCGCCCGCGCCACCGACATACAGCACCAGCACGTGGATGTTGCCGATCTGCAAGGTGGCCAGCGTGGGCAGGCTGATCCACACCACCGGGGTCAGCGCCGCCAGCACCCCGCCCTGCCTGCCGCCGATCCAGCGGGCGATGGCGAACATCGCCACCAGCACGATCGCCACGTACAGCGAGTAGTACAACGCGCGCAGCGTGGCGAAATCATGGCTGAACAGCAGCAGCAAACGCGGCAGCAGCAGGAACGGCGGCGGGTAGAGGTAGGCGTCGCGATCCTGCGGAGTCACCGCGGGCAGGATCGAATCCGCTTGCGGCGACTCGTAGCGGTGGCGGTCGTAGAGGCTGGCCGGGTCGTGTTCGGCCATGAGCGCCCCGCTGATGTAGCCCGACAGGTGCGTTTTCTTCACCAGGAAGTCGTCGTCGGCCGACAGCGAGGCGTCGACGTTGTCGGCGTCGAGGATGAACTGCGTCAACCGGGCCAGGACCGCGACCACGAGCACGATGACCAGGCTCCACAGCACCCGCACCACGATCGGCTTGCCGCGCACCACCTCCCGCCACTCGTCGGGCACCCTCGGCACGAACAGCACGAACAACACCGCCGCGCACACGACGCCGAGCACGGCGGTCACCGGACCCGGCAGGCCGGTGAGCGCGAGCGCGATCATGACGACGGGGACGAGAATGCCGACGACGAACACCGCGTACATCGCGGCGTAGTAGTCGAACGAACCACGGAACCTGGTCCATGTCCTGGATATCATCTGCAACCTACGGCTTTCGGTTCCCGCGTCGCCCGGTTCGGGCCGCGCGGACGGTCTATCTGGTCGCTGCTGCGGCGTGCTCGGTCAGCAGCGGAACAACCTGGGACACCACGTCGCCCGGTGCGGGCGCGGCGCGCAGGTCGGCGCCGATCTGTTCGGCGGCGGCGCGGAAACGCGGTTCGCGCAGCAGCGTGCGGACCGAGGTGGTCAGCGCGTCGACGTCGCCTTGCTCGGCAGGGGTCTGCGCGGCCAGCCCGGCCCCGCTGCGCACCAGTCCCCTGGCGTAGTCGAACTGGTCGAACATCTGCGGCAGCACCAGTTGCGGCAGCCCGAACCAGCCCGCGGTGAGCCCGGTGGTCGAGCCGCCGTGGTGCACCAGCAGATCGCAGCCGGGCAGGAACAGGTTCAACGGAACCTCCTCCACCACCCGGACATGCTCGGGCAGCTCGCCGACGGTCGCCCGGTCGTGCGCCGACAGCGCGACGACGACCTCGGCGTCGTCGATGGCGGCCAGCGCCGTGAGCACCGACGCCAACGGCCGCGGACCGGTCAGGCCGAGCGTGCTGCCGCCCATGCAGACCGCGATCCGCTTACGGCCGTCTTCGTTGCGGTGCCACGGCGGCAGCATGCCGGTGCCGTTGAACGGGACGTAGCCCAGCCGGGTGCCGGGCGGGGCGTCGGGCGCTTGCAACCGCGGCGGGCAGATGTCGAGCACCGCGACCGGATCGGCCAGCCGGGTGCCGTCCTCGTCGGCGAGTGCCGCGGTGCGTTCGGTGAAGGGGCCGCCGGTGGGGTCGATTCCCCAGCGGTGCACCAGCACCGGCAGACCCAGTTCCGCGCCGAGCGCACGGCCGATGGTGGCCAGCGGATCGGTGAGGATCACTTCCGCGCCCCAGTCGGTCGCCACCCGCGCGAACGGCTCGAGATATTGGCGGGCGTGGTTGTGCCAGTTCTGCGCGGCGATCTGCCACAGGCCCTGGCCGCTGGACTGATCGCGGTCGGCGAACAGCGGCAGCGGGAACATGCCCGGGTTCACCTGCGTGCGCAGCTGGTCCATCGGCACGTTCAGCGCGGTCATCTCGACGGCGTTGAGCCCCGCGCGCAGCGCCGTCGCCGTCACGTCGTCGCGCGAGGCGACCAGCACTTCGTGGCCGGCCAGCCGCAGCGCCCAGCAGAACGGCACCATCGCCAGCAGGTGTCCCGACGAGGGCACCGGCACGACAAGAAACTTCATCCGATCACTCCTTCGGCTTCATCCACTCCATCGGATTGGTGTGCCGAGGCACCCATGATGGAGCCGATTGCTCGGCATTGCGGCGTTTTTCGATCACCACGATGTTGTGGTAGAAGTGCAGCGCCCCGATCCAGTCGTCGAAATCGCCTGCCGCGCGGCCGGAATCCTTCTCGAATTCCTGGTGATGCAGGGCGTCCACCAGGGTTTTCAGGTAGCCGATGGTGGTGGCCGGATCGTCGGTGGCTGTGCTGCTTCCGCCCCAGCCCGACCAGTAGGAGGTCTGGGTGTCCTCCACCACGTACAGCCCGCCGGGCCGTAGGTGGGCGAACAGCGCGCGGAACGAGGCGATCACGTCGCCGCTGATGTGGCTGCCGTCGTCGATGATGATGTCGAACGGGCCCAGCGAGCCGCCGAGCTCGTCGAGGAACGCCGGATCGCCCTGATCGCCGCGCAACGGTTGCAGGCGCGGCTCGGCGATGCCGGACTTGTCGAAGTAGTCCAGCCCGAACACCAGCCCGCGGCGGAAGTACTGCTTCCACATCCGCAGCGACGCGCCGCCGACGTCCGGGGCGGTGTATCCGCCGATGCCAAGTTCGAGGACGCGGACCCGGCTGTCGCGCAGCGGCGCGAAATGCCGCTCGTAGTGCTGGGTGTACCAGTGCCCGCCCCACTTGTCCGAACCGAAATGCAGCGACAGCGCGTTGAGGTCGTAGTGGTGCGGGCGGCAGGCGGTGACGATGCGGTCGGCGGCCACGGCGGCGGCGTCGCGGGCCAGCCGCCACGGGTCGTCGGGTGCGAAACTGCCCGGCCCCGGCTCGTCCTTGATCGTGATGGCGCGGGTGCCGAGGGCGGCGTCGGGCGGGCCGTAGACCGCGCGCAGCAGTTCCACCAGATCCTGGCGCACCACCAGCCACGGGTCCTCGAGGGTGCCCGGCGCGATCACGGGGTCGTCGGCGCCGAAGGTGACCAGGTAGTCCAGCTGTTTGCCGTCATGGGTCAGCTCGAACACCGCGGTCACCGGCTGTCCGGGCCTGGCACCGTAGCCCGCGCGCCAGGCGATCTCCTTCAGCACCGCGTCGGCGACGGTCTCGGTGCCGATCTCGCCGATCCTGGCGGCGGTCTCCTCGGCGACGCCGTCGGCGACGGAGATCAAGTGGGCGGCGAGGACATTCTCGTCGTTCATGGTCACGTCATCCATCCGTTCCGCCGGTGCGCACCGGCTTCGATTGCTCCGCAAGGCGCACGCCCTCGGCCACGAGCATGGCCCGCACCATGCCGTGGAAATCCACCGAAGGGCGCCACCCGGTCCGCTCCCGCAACTTCCTCGCGTCACCGGCCTGCGGTCGCCCGCCGCGGGTGAGTACCGAGGACCGTTCGCGAACGTGGTCGTTCCAGTCCAGTCCGGCCATGCCGAACGCCGCCGCGCACAACTGCGCGACCGTGTGGTGTTCGCCGGTGGCGACGACGAACTCGTCCGGTTCGTCGAGAGCCAGGATCCGCGTCATCGCCTCGACGTAGTCCGGCGCGTATCCCCAGTCGGCGCCCGCCTCCAGCCTGCCCACCTCGACCGTGCCGATTTCGCCGCGCTGGATGCGGGCGACCGCGCGCACGATCTTGCGGGTGACGAACTTCTCGGCGCGCAGCGGGGATTCGTGGTTGAACAGGATTCCCGCCGCCGCGAAGACGCCGCGAGCCCGGTAGGCGCGGCAGGCCAGCAGGCCCGCCGCTTTGGTCACCGCGTAGATCGAGTCCGGTCGCAGCCCGCTGTGCTCGTCGCACAGCGCGGCGCCGGAGCCGAAGACATGCGACGAGGCCGCGTAGAACAGGCGGGTGCCGGTGCGGTGGCGGTCGATCGCCTCCGCGAAATGCTGCACCGGCAGCGTGTTCACCCGGTGCGAGGCGCGCGCGAGCTCGTGCGGGTCGCCGTGGTCGTCTTGGGAGGAATGCTGCACCGCCGCCAGCAGGTAGACCTGCTCGGGGCGTTCGGCGGCGACGAGTTCCTCGACCGCGGCGGCGTCGGTGATGTCGACCGGGCCGTCACGGCCGACGCGCAGCACACGCTCACCGCGCGCGGCCAGCAGGTCCGACAGCAGCGTGCCGTCCTGCCCGGCCGCGCCCGTGACGACGACGGTCATCTCACACCACGTCCAGTTCCGGCAGCGGGAACACCAGCCGCCCGCCCGCCGCGCGGAAGGCGCTCTCCCGTTCCAGCATCATGGTGCGGAAATGCCAGGGCAGCACGAAGAACTGGTCGGGCGCCAGCGCGCGCGCCTGCTCCTCGGACACGATCGGGATCGCGCTGCCGGGAGTGAACTTGCCGAACTTGTCGTCGTTGACCTCCGCGATGCAGGGCAGATCCTCCGGCCCGATCCCGCAGTGCTGCAACACCACGTTGCCCTTGGTGGAGGCCCCGTACCCGAGCGTGTGCAAACCGGACTTGCGGGAGCGGTCGAAGAACTCCCGCACCTGCTCGCGGTGCTGATCGACGCGTTTGGCGAAATCCGCGTACGGCTGCGGGGTGTGCAGCCCGAGTGCGGACTCCTCCTGACGCATCCGATCCAGGGCGGCGGCATCGGCAGGCGAGGCCGCCCCTTGCTTGCCCAGCGTGAGCGCGAAGCTACCGCCGTTGACGGCGTTGCGTTCCACCTCGAGCACCACGAACCCGCACCGCCGCGCCATCCATTCGATCTGGTCGAGGGTGTAGTACTCGAGGTGCTCGTGACAGATCGTGTCGTAGGAGGTGGTGGCCAGCATCGCGGGCAGATAGCTCTGTTCGAGCACCCAGATGCCGTCGTCGGTGAGGCTGTCGTACACCGCGCGCATGAACTCCAGTGGCCGTGGGACGTCGTAGAACATGGCGATCGAGGTGATCACCTTCGCTCGCCGCCCTTCGAGCACCGTTTCGGCCAGTTCGGGGTCGAAGTAGCCGGTGACCAGCCGCACGTGCGGCGGGTAGAACCGGCGGAACTTCTCGCCCAGCGGGTCGATGCCCACGATCGTCGCCGACCCTTCGGGATAGGCGCGCAGCAACGTCGCGTCGTTGCTGCCGATGTCGATCACCACGTCATCCGGCGACAGCGCCACCCGTTGCCGGATCCTCGCCACCCGGTGGGCGAGGTGCTCGATCATCGATCGGTTGAGCCCGGAGCGGTATCCGTAGCCGGGCGAATACATTTCGCCGAAGTCCGCGGTGTGGCGCAACTGCACCAGCCCGCACTCCTCGCTGCTTTCGGGTACGCAGCGCACCAACTCCAAGGGGTAGCGGGGCACCTCGGTCGGGTCGGTGGCCGGGAACACTCCCGTCAGCGCCATCGTGCCGAGGTCGACGACCGTTTCCAGCCGGCTGTTCCCGCACACCCGGCAGCCTTGCACCGCAAGTGCTCGTGTCACGCGTTCTCCATATCGTGGGCGACCATCAACTCGACGAGTTCTGTGAAACTCGTGCGCGGCTGCCACCCGAGCTTCTCGCGCGCCTTGCTCGGGTCACCGGTGAGATGATGCACCTCGGCGGGCCGGAAGTAGGTCGGATCGACCTCGACCAGGACCCGCGAGGTCCGCCGGTCGATGCCCTTCTCGTCCAACCCGCTTCCTTCCCAGACCAACTCCACGCCCGTGGCCGAGAAGGCCTTCTCGCACAACTCGCGCACGCTGTGGGTCTCGCCGGTGGCGATCACGTAGTCGTCGGGTTCGGGCTGTTGCAGCATGAGCCACATCGCCTCGACGTACTCCTTGGCGTATCCCCAGTCGCGGCGGGCGTCCAGATTGCCGATGAACAGCTTGTCCTGTTTGCCCTGCGCGATGCGCACCGCGGCGCGGGTCACCTTCCTGGTGACGAAAACCTCCCCTCGCCTGGGTGATTCGTGGTTGAACAGGGTGCCGTTGACGGTGTACATCCCGTAGGCCTCGCGGTGGTTCACCGTGATCCAGTACGCGTAGAGCTTCGCCACCGCGTACGGCGAGCGCGGATGGAACGGTGTGCGCTCGCTGAGCGCCACATCGTGCAGGCCGCCGTAGAGCTCCGAGGACGACGCCTGGTAGAACCGGGTCGCGATGCCGGTCTTGCGGATGGCGTCCAGGATGCGCAGCGTGCCGATGGCGTTGGTCTCCGCGGTGAACTCCGGGATCTGGAACGAGATATGCACGTGCGACTGCGCGCCCAGGTTGTAGATCTCCGCGGGGCGCACGTCCTCCAGGATCCGGTTGAGACTGCTGGAATCCATCAGATCCCCGTAGTGCAGGAACAGCCGGCGTTGGGAATGGGTATCGGAATACAGGTGGTCTATGCGGTCGGTATTGAAATTCGACGCACGCCTGACAATCCCGTGCACCTCATATCCTTGCTGCAACAGGAATTCTGTCAGATAAGACCCGTCCTGGCCGGTGATGCCGGTTATCAGCGCCTTTCTCATCAAACCTCCAACCCCGAGACTAACGGGTCACCAAATGGCGGGCAATACCTATCTTTCGGTCGCCGCCGGTATTAGAATTCGATTGCATGAGCGCGGCCTCCGAAAAAACTCTGGTAATGATTCCGACGTACAACGAGCGTCGCAACGTGGGCCCGTTGCTCGCTCAGATCCTGGAACAGGGCTCCGATTTCGATGTCCTGTTCGTCGACGACAATTCCCCGGACGGAACCGGAGATCTGCTCGATGAGCTGGCACGACAGCATTCCCCCCGCATCCATGTGCTGCACAGGGCCGGGCGCCAAGGCGTCGGCTCCGCGCACCAGGCCGGTATCCGCTGGGCGTACGAGCAGGGATATGCCCACCTCATCACGATGGATTCCGATTTCGCGCATCCGCCGTCGTATCTTCCGGCGTTGCGCGCCGCTTCCGACGGTTTCGACATCGTGGTCGGATCGCGTTATCTGAAAGAGGACAGCCTCGCCGACTGGACTCCCTTCCGCAAGGTCCTCACCCGGGTCGGGCATTTTCTCACCGTGACATTGCTGCGGATGCCCTACGATGCCACCGGCGCGTTCCGATACTACCGGTTGGGCACGGTTCCGGTGGCGGCTTTCGATCGCGTCCGTTCGACCGGTTACTCCTTCTTCTTCGAAAGTCTCTACATCCTCGCGGCCAATGGCTTCCGGATCGAGCAGGTGCCGATCCACGTCCTCAACCGCACGGCGGGCGCATCCAAGATGCGCACCCGCGACGTGGCGACCAGCGTGCGTTTCCTGCTGGTGCTGTGCGCGGAGAAGTACCTGCGCCCGCGCAGGCACCGGATCAGCTCGCCCGCGCACCGGTGACCCTCCGCTCGGCCAGCCAGTCGATCACCGCCGCCGCCTCCGGCCAGTCCGGCGCGGTGGCGGTGATCGGGAACTGGTCGTCGACAAGGTCTTTGGCGAACTGCGAGGCCGAACCCACCGCGTCACGCACCTCGGCCAGTGTCACGGTGGTGCGTGCGCCGACCTCGCGCAGGCCGGTCTCCTCGAGGTGGGTGGCGATCCAATCGGCGCACCAGTCCACCGGGGCGAAGCTCTGCCGGGAACGGCCGCTGGCGTACACCGGACGGTCGGCGGCCATGTCCGCCAGCACGCCCTTGCGGTAGTCGCCGCCGTACATCGGGCCGAGCCGGACGACGAACGTGTTTGCTCCCGAACACATCCGCTCGGCCTCCGCGCGATGGCGGCCGTAGACGGTGTCCAGCTGGGTTCGCGCGGAGATGCTGCTGATCTGCACGAACCGGTCCCAGCGCCAGTGCTCGCGCAGCATGCGCGTCTTGTCCACCGTCTCGCGCCGGTCGTCGCCGGGATGCTGCTCGGCCCAGAACCGCTTCGACGGGCAGGCGGCGTTGATCAGCACGTCGTAACGACCTGCCGTGCGCTGGGTTTCGTGATCGGCCCGCCCTACCGGCACCACATCCCACCGTCGGCTCCTGCCGAGCGCTTCGACGAGCGCGGCGCCGACGTAGCCGGTCGCGCCGACTACGGCCACACGTGATCGGTTCATCGCGCGCCCTTTCCGACGTGGACGGCGCCAGAAGACTTCCGCGCCGGGCCGCACGCAACGTGCGCGGCCCGGCAGACGGGTCGCACGGCGTGGGGCCTTCGGGTCGCATCGCTCACGCGCCGTTTCCTTCCAACGTGTGCGGCAGCGGCGCCACCTGCACGATCGGCGGATCGCACTCGTCCCACGGCTTGGTCAGCATGGCGACGAACGTCAGCGGGGTGATCGAGTACACCGTGTGCATCACCCCGATCGGCGTGCGGGTGCAGATGCCCTTGCCCACGTGGATGAACTCCTCCGGGCACTCCGGATCCTCGTGGTCGTCCTTGGTCACCAGCACACCGTTGCCCTCCACGAACAGCAGGTACTCGACGAAATGCGGGTGGTAGTGCAGGCCGCGCACCTTCCCGGGGTGCATGTAGATCAGGTTGAACTCGAGCAGGGGTTCCGGCGGGACCCAGGTGAAAATGCCGCCGCGCCCGTCGCGGACGGTGTCGAGGTTGCACGACGGGGTGAGGACTTCGACCTTCATTTACTGCATCCCTTCATCAGGCGGGTACCGCGTCGGGGCGGACAGCGGCGAGCTTGTCCGCGAGTGAGCCGAGCAGCGCGCCCCGCTGCTCGACGAGGAAGAAGTGGCCGCCGCGCAGCAGCTCGGTGGAGCGCAGTCCCGGCAGCAGGTCACGCCATGCCTCCAGCTGCGTGGCCGCGACCTGGCGGTCGTCCCGACCGCCGAACAGGTAGGCCGGGCACGACGGCGCGGCGGCGGGGGTGAACCGGTAGTCGTCGAAGATCTCGAAATCGCTGCGCAACGCGGGCAGGAACAGCGCCATCACCTCCGGGGTCTCGCGCACCTCCGGCGGTATGCCGCCGTAATGTCCCACTGCCGCGACGAACTCGTCATCCGGCAGCTCGGACAACCGTCCCGGTCTGGGCAGATGCGGCGCCACCGCGCCGCAGAGGAACAACGCCCGCGGCGCGTTCGTCTCGGGCAGGCGGCGGGCGACCTCGTAGGCGGCCAGCGCGCCGAGGCTGTGGCCGAAGAACGCGAACGGAAGATCGGTCAGCGGCAGCACCTGCGCCAGCGCGGCTTCCACCAGGTCGGTGAAACGGCGGATCGGTGTCTGCGCCAGATGCCGCTGCCGGGCAGGCAGTTCCAGCACGCACAGCTCCACCCACTCGGGCAGCTGGGCGCGCCACGGCGTGTAGGCCGCCGCTTTGCCGCCGGCGAAGGGGTAACAGAACAACCGCAGTCTCGGTGTGCCCGCGCTCTTGCGGTGGATGGTCAGGCGCTCCGGCTCGCGGCCCGAGTGTGCCGATGCGGCTGTCGAGGATGTCACCGCGACCGGAACAGTCGTAGCGGGTGCCGGTGTGTCTTCCGGAGCGGGCAGCGCGCGCAGATCGGCTACCGTCGCGATCCGGGTCACCGGGGCATCCAGCGTCGCGAAGAACTTCGACAGCGGAGCCGAGGGGCCCACCTCGTAACGCGGTGTGCCCGAGCGGAGCAACGCGCGCATGTTCGCCGTCCAGCGCACCGGGGCGGAGATCTGGCGGACCAGATGCTCGGCGAGGGTGTCGGGCCGATGGAACTCACCGGTGTAATTCGAGGTCACCGCGGCCGCGCGCTCGGCCCGCATGCGTGGGGCGCATTCGGCCAGATGTCCGGCGAACTCGGCCTCGATACCGCGCATCCACCGGGAGTGGAACGGCGCGCTCACCCGCAACGGGACGAACCGCAGCTCCGGAAACCGCTCGCCGAGCGCCACCCGTGCCGCCGCGACGGCATCACTGTGGCCGCTGATGACCAGCTGGTCGGTCGAATTGTCGTTGGCCACCTCGGCGCCCGCCTCGGCCACCAGTTCGGCCACCCCCGCCTCGGCGATGCCGGGCAGGATCAGCGCGGCCATCGCGCCCGCACCTTCGGGCACCGCGCGCTGCATCAGCGCGCCGCGCGTACGCACCAGCCGCACCCCGTCGGCGAGGTCGAAGACGCCCGCCGCCACCAGCGCGGCGTACTCGCCGAGACTGTGGCCGCCGAAAGCCACCGGTTGCCAACCCAGTTCGCGCGCCAGCACCCGGTAGACGGCGATCTCCATCGTCAGCACGCAGGGCTGGGTGTACTCCGTGCGATGCAGCCGCGGGTCCCGCTCGACGCAGATCCGCAGCAGGTCCTCGCCCACCGCGTCGCTCGCCTCGGCGAAAGTGTCGCGGGCGAGGGGGAATTCGTCGCAGAAGTCCGCCCCCATCCCGGTGCGCTGCGCACCCTGTCCTGGGAAGACGATCGTGCACCTCACCGCAGCACCTCCGCGGCCGGTTCCGCCCCGCGCGGTGCGGGGATGTAGCCCACCTCGGCGCAGTGCGCCAGATACACCCGCACCAGTTCCTCCGTCGGCGGACAGTCGATGCCCGCCGCGCCGAGCACCCGCCGGGTGTAGGCGCAATCGGCGTAGGAACTCTCCTCGTAGTGGATCGTGCCGAACAGCTCGATGCCGTACTTGAACATCTCCAGGGTCTGGCTGTCGTAGACCTCGTCGGTGCCGAGCCGGTAGATCTGCCGCTCGGTGGCCCTGCGGTGGAATTCCTCCAGCGGCACCAGCGCCACCTCGTACCCGGCGCGCTGCACGTAGCGGACCACGTCGTAGTAACGCCGGATGTCCGGGTTGGTCAGGTGGTAGGTCTCCCGGTAGGTGGCCCGGCGCAGGGCGATGTGCACGATCCCGGCGCTGACGTAGTCCACCGGGCTGATGTCCCAGTGCACCGGCGTCAGCATCGTCTCGCCGGTCTCGATCATCGTCTTGAGGATGTCGTAGTACGCGCCTTTGACGCTGACCTCGGAGAACGGGTACCGGCCGGTGCGGCTGTCGCCCATGATGTTGCCGGGGCGCACGATGTCCCACAGCAGTCCGCGTTCGCTCGCCGCCCGGATCAGCTTCTCGGACTCGTATTTCGTCTGCTGGTAGGGCAGATGGTCATAGCCCTGGCCCAGCTCGAGATCGCGCTCGGTGAACGGCGGATTGTTGAAGTTCAGCCGATCGCCCAGCGCGCTGAAACTCGACACGTACACCAGGTACTTGCCGCGGGAGCGCAGCGCGAATTCCACCGCGCGCCGGGTGCCTTCGACGTTGATCGGGGCCAGCGCGTCGTAGAAGGTGACCAGCGTGGTCCGGCCAGCGGCATGGATGGTCAGGTCCACATCGTCGGCGAGCCGCCGCCAGGTGACCTCGTCCAAGCCGAAACGGTCGACCGAGACGTCGCCGAGCACCGTGCTGACGCGCTCGGCGAACGCCTCGTCGAGGGTCGCCTCCGGGTCGTAGGTGCTCAGGAAGTGCTTGATCCTGCGTTCGGCCGCGGCCACGGTCTTGCCGCGCACCAGGCAGGTCACCCGCACGTCGCTCTTGGTGAGCAGATCGTGCAGCAGTTTGCCGCCCAGCACGCCGGTCACGCCGGTGATGAAGACCGACCGCACCGGAATCGGGGCGTCCATCGTCACCACGGGTATGTCCTGCTGGGTCGTCGAGGCCGAGGCGACCGCGGTGGGGCGCGGGGCATCGTGCGCCGCACCGCTGATGATGCCTTCGGCCACCAGGTAGCGCGACAGGGACGCGATCGTCGGATGCAGTTCGGTCGATTCCGCCGGAATCTTCACGTCGTAGTGCTTCATCAGCCGGTTGAGCATCCGCACCGTGGCCACCGAGTCGAACCCGAAATCGGCGAACTCCGCGTCGAGATCGAGCTCGGCCGGGTCGGACTTGGTCAGATCGGCGAAGATGTCGCGGATGTGCTCGGCGAGCCGGTCGCACAGCTCGCTGTCGAATTCTCCGTCGGCGGGCGCGATGGTGGCCGGTGCGGCGACGTCGGCGGGCGGTGTGGTGGCGTCGGTGGTGATGGCGGCCGGTCCGGCGACATCGGCGGTGTGCGCTTGGGCCGGTTCCGATGAGGTCGGAACGGTCTGATGCGCTGAGCCGTTCGGCGAGTGCCCGTTGCGCTGCTCTGATCGCGGTGGCTCGTTCTCCAGCGCGACCACGGTTTTCGCGACCACGTGGGCGCGTCTGCGGTAGTCCTCCGGCACGATCCAGTACCTGCGCCGGGCGAACGGATAACCGGGCAGGCCGACGATCCGCCCGAACGGGCGTTCGTAGCCCTGCTCCCAGTCCACGGTCCATCCGCCCGCCCACAGTTCGGCGACGCGCGGCAGATTGCCCGACCGCAGCAACGCGCGCACTTCGGCGCGGTCGACGTCCGACTCGCCGGGCAACTCGTCGAGATCGCGGTGGGTGCGGGCCACGCCGCGGAAGACCAGCAGCCCCTCGGCCGGCGCGGGTGCGCCGGCATCGGCCGCGCTGTCGAGCAGTTCGACCAGTTCGGCCGTCGAGGTGGCCACCACGGCAAGGCGATGCTCGAACGCGGCCCGGCCCACGGCCAGCGTCCACGCGACATCGGGCAGCGACAGCGGATGATCGCGCAGGTGGTCGGCGGTGCGGGCGGCCAGCTCCGCCAGCCGGTCGGCGTCGCGGGCCGACAACACCACGATCCTCGGCCGCCCGTCTTCCGGCGTCGCCTCGACGGCCTCGGCGTCGGTGAGGATCATGTGCGCGTTCGAGCCTCCCGCGCCGAACGAACTCACGGCGGTGACGCGCGGTGTGCCGTCATCGGGTCGCGGCCATGCAGTGGGCCGGTCGACGACGTGGAACGGTGTCGTCGCGAAATCGATTCCCGGGTTCGGCGGATCGCTGTGCAGGTTCGGCGCGATCGTGTCGTGACGCAGTTGCAGCAGCGCCTTCACCACGCCCGCCGCGCCCGCCGCCGCTTCCAGATGGCCGACACTGGATTTCGCCGAGCCGATGCCGCAGTAGCCACGCTCGGACGTCGAGCGCCGATAGGCCTTGGTGAGCGCCGCGATCTCGATCGGATCGCCCAGCGCGGTACCGGTGCCGTGGGCTTCCACATAGCCGATGTCGGCCGCGTCGACGCGGGCCGCGGTGAGGGCCCGGCCGATGAGGTCGGCCTGGGCGGCAGGGTTGGGGACGGTGAATCCGTTGGTGCGTCCGCCGTGGTTGACCGTGCTGCCCCGGATCACGCCGTAGACGCGGTCACCGTCGGCGCGCGCGTGCCGCAGTGGTTTGAGCACCAGGGTGACCACGCCCTCGCCCGGCACGTAGCCGTCGCCGCCCGCGCCGAACGACCGGCAGCGGCCGTCGGTGGAGGCCCAGCGGCCGTAGCCGAGCAGCAAATACTTGCCGGGGTGGATCGACACGTTCACCCCGCCGGCCAGCGCGTAGGCCGCTTCGCCGCGGCGCAGGCTCTCGCAGGCCAGATGCAGCGCGGTCAGCGACGCAGAGCAGGCGGTGTCGACCGCGAGCGAGGGGCCGGTGAAGCCGAAGTGGTAGGAGACCCGGTTCGGCACCGCGAAATACCCCGAGATCGGGACGCCGACGAACGCCTGGTACTCGGCGTAGCCGACTCCGGCGAAGACGCCGGCGTCGGGCAGACCGCGGGCCGCGGCGCTGCGGCGCACCCGATCGGGTGAGTAGCCCGCGTCTTCCAGGGCCGCCCATGAGGTTTCCAGGAACAGCCGCTGCTGCGGATCCATCTCCTCGGCGTCTTTGGGGGTGATGCCGAAGAAGCGGGCGTCGAACTTGTCCACGTCATCGATGAATCCGCCCCAGCGCGCGTAGGTGGTGCCCGGCTCGTCGGGGTCGTCGGACAGGTATTCGCGGTGGTCCCAGCGTTGCGGCGGAACTTCCACGATGCAGTCTCGGCCTGCGACCAGGTTGGCCCAGAACTCCTCGATGTCCCCCGCCATCGGGAACTTGCCCGCCATGCCGATGACGGCGATGTCGTCGGCATCGTGCGCGTCGCCGGAAGGTTCGGCGGGAACGGGTGCGGGCGCTACGTCGGCCGGGCGCGCCGTCGCGGGCGCGCCGGTTGGTGACGTCGCCGGATCGCCTGGTGCGGTCGTCGGAGCGCCTTGCGCAATCGCCGCGTCGCCGGGTGCGGTTGCCGAGTCCGCGGTGACGTCGGCCAGGCGCGCCCCGTGCTCGTCGGCGAGATAGCCCGCCAGGTCGCGCACGGTCTGGTACTCGAACAACAGCGTGCTGGGCAGCGGGCCGAAATCGGTTTCCAGCCGGTCGTTCATCTTGCTGATCAGCACCGAGTCGATGCCGTAGTCCTGCAGGGGGATTCGAGTGCGGATCCGCTGCGGGTCCAGTCGGCAATATTCGGCGAGCAGGCCTTTGAGGTATGTCTCGGCGGACTGTCGTCGCTGCGCGGAGTCCGGCCACGCAAGCGGGGTATCAGGACCAGCGTGTCCATCGTCCGCAGCGTTCCGGAGTGCGCTGTCGGTCCGGGGCACGGTCGCCATCCGGGCCGTGGAGACCGGCGATGCTTCGGAACGCTGCGGGTAAGCCGGAGAGGAGTCGGGTCTCGGCTCGGCCTGCGGTGTGACGGACGCCAGCTGTGCCGCCGTGCCAGGTGCGCGCATCTCTCGTGGCGCCCCGTCTGTCGATGATGTCGCGGCGCGCGGTGTTGCGAGGTCCTGGGCTTCGCCGACGGCGGCCGGATCGAGGTCGCGTTGCGGCGGACGCGCCGTGTGCTCGGACGCGGGGGCGCTCAGATCCGGCGCCCAGCACCGTTCCCGGTCGAACTCGTAGCCCGGCAGATGAACACGACGGGCAGCAGGATCGGCCCAGCCCGCGTACGAGACGTGCCCGCCATCGACCCACTGCCGTGCCACCGCCACCGGATCGTCCAGCACGGTGGCCGCGCCGCGCTCCACGTCGGGGGCATCGATCGTGCCGGTGTGGACCCCGGCGGGCCGGTCACCGTCGGCGAAAGCGGCAAGCCGGGCCGCGACCGCGTCCACCGAATCCCCGACCACCGCGAGCCGATGTTCGAATCCGCTGCGCCCCACCGCGAGCGTGCGGGCGACGTCGGCGAGCGACAGGTCCGGATGCGCGGTCAGATGCCTGCGCAGCGTGCGGGCCATTCTGGTCAGGCTCGTCGCGGTGCGCGCCGAGAGCACGATCACCTGCGGCTGCCAGGACGGCGCGCGCCGCGCTGCCACGACCGGTGCGCCGTCGACCACCATGTGCGCATTCGTGCCGCTGAACCCGAAGGAACTGATCGCGGCTCGCCGTGGCGCGCCCTCCCACGCGCGCAGTTCGGTGTTGACGAAGAACGGCGACTGCTCCAGTCCCAGCAACGGATTCACCGCGGCGACGTGCAGCGACGGCGGCAGCTGTCCGGCGCGCATGGCCAGCAGCACCTTGAACAGGCTCGCCATCCCCGCGGCATGCGAGGCGTGCCCGATGTTCGATTTCACCGATCCCACCGGGATGACGCCGACCGCGTCGGTGTAGCGGCGGAAGGCGGCGGTGAGCGCCTCGATCTCGATCGGATCGCCCAACCGCGTCCCGGTGCCGTGGGTTTCGACGTAGCCGATGGTGGAAGGATCGATCCCGGCCTCGCGATACACCGCCAGTTCCAGTTCGGTCTGCGAGCGGACGCTGGGCGCGGTGATGCCGTTGGTGCGGCCGTCGTGGTTGATGCCGATCCCGCGGATCACCCCGTGGATCGGGTCGCCGTCGCGTTCGGCGGCGGACAACGGCTTGAGCGCCACCACACCGACGCCCTCTGCGATCACGAAACCGTCGGCGTCGGCGTCGAAACTGGCGCACCGGCCGCGCGGGGAAAGCATGCCCATCGACGAGGCGAGCAGGTGGTATTCGGGTGTCACGAACACCGCGACGCCTCCGGCCAGCGCCAGGTCCGACTCCCCCGCGGCGAGGCTGCGGCAGGCCTGGTGCAACGCGACCAGCGCCGAGGAACACGCGGTGTCCAGCCCGAGGCACGGGCCGGTGAGATCCAGGTGATAGGCCACGCGAGCGGGCAGGATGGCCGGACTGTTGCCGGTGAACAGGTGATGGGAGCCGACCGTTCCGCGGTTGCGCAGCAGGGTGGCGTAGTCCGACCCCGGCGATCCCGCGAACACGCCGCATTTGCTGCGTCGCAGCGACTTCGGATCGATGGCGGCGTCGTCCAGCGCCAGCCGGCTGTGCTCCAGGAACAGCCGCTGCTGCGGGTCCATGTAGTCGGCTTCGGCGGGCACCATGTCGAAGAACGCCGGATCGAACTGGTCCACGCCGTCGAGGAAGCCGCCCCACTTGGAGTAGGTCGTGCCCGGCGTCGCCGGTCCCGGCTGGAAATGCTCGGCGATCGGCCAGCGCGCGGCGGGAACCTCGGTCACCGCGTCTCGTCCCGCGGCGAGATCGCGCCAGAACTCGTGGAGGTTCGCCGCGCCCGGGAACTGCCCGGACATGCCGATGATGGCGATGTCCATCGATGCTGACCTTTCGCTGGGTCGTGCGGGCGCTGTGGCGGTTCGAGGACTGGGAGCGGGCGTGCCGGAGACGGCGGTCGCGCCGCCGTTCGCGGTGGCGCCTTGTTCGGCCATGTGCCTGCTGAGCAGCCGCACCGACGGATGGTCGAACACCACCGTTGGCCGCAGCGTCAAGCCGTAGCGGGCGTTGACCCGGTCGATGATCTTGACCGCGAGAATGGAGTCGACGCCATAGTCCGACAGCGGCAGCTCCGCTCGCACCTCGCCGCGCCCGACCCCCAGGCCGTCGGCGACGAGGGCGACGAGCTCGGCTTCCAAGGCTGCCGCGCCGACCACGGTGGCCGGTTCCGCGTCCGGCCGCACCTCGGGGACCGGTGTCCGGGTGTTCGCGCGGCCGAGTTGCCCGGTAGAGGAAGGCTCAGCGGGCCGGGGCCGCTCGTCGGCCGGTGGTTGCGCGAGCTCGGGCGGTGTGGTGGCGCTGACCGCGGCCAGCAGCCGGAAACTGGGCTCCGGGTCGGTCGACAAGCCGGGACCCCACGCGCGGACGCCGGAGAAACCCGCGGCGGTCATGGCCTCCAGCCACTGCGCTTCCGACAGCAACGGCGAGTGCGGGATCCGCGCCCCGGGATCGCGGTAGGCGTGCCAGCCCTCCAGCAGCCCGAACGTCAGCGCGAGAACCTCGAGGTCGGTGGTCGCCTCGGTGCAGGCGAGCACCCCGCCGGGCGTGAGCAGCCGCCGGATGTTGCGCAGCGTCACGTCGATCGATCGCGTCGCGTGCAGGACGTTGGCGCAGATCACCAGATCGGCCTCGTGCGCGGGGAACCCTTGCGCGACCGGATCCGTCTCGATGTCCAATACACCGAACCGCACGTGCGCACGCGCCCCGAAGGTGCGTCGCCCGTGCGCGACGAAACTGTGCGAGACGTCGGTGTAGTGGTAGTCGAACGCGATCCCGCGCTCGGCGAGCGCGTCGAGCACCGCGTGCGTGGAACCGCCGGTGCCCGCGCCGATTTCCACGATCCGCACCGGCCGGCCCGCGCCCTCTCGCTGCGCGACCGCCGATACCAATCCGGCGAGCAGGCCGTTGGTGAAGTCGTAGGCGGCGTTGCCGCGATAGATCGCGCCGACTAGGTCCAGATCGCCGCCGGGGAACAGCACCTCGGTCGCGGACAGCTCCCCGCGCAGGACGCGCGGGTACGCGGCCAGGCAGGCGTCGAGCAAGGCCACGTACGGCTCCGTTTCGGGGAACCGGGCCAGCAGATCGGCGCGCATCCCGCTGGTACCCGGCGGCGGGCCGGGAACCTCGATCCGGTCGCCGTGCCGGCGCACCAGTCCGTGTCGGCGCAGGATGTCCAGGCAGCTGGTGCGCAGCCGGTCGAATTCCGGACGCACACCCAGGCGCGCGTCCAGCGACTGCGCGGTCCACTCCCCCGGCGTGAGCCCCATTCCGGCCAGGGTCGCCAGCAACAGCATCGCCGCGTAGCGGCCCAGTTCGGCCTTACCCGGCTCCACCGTGCCCGCGGGCCGGACGGACGCTTCGAACCGCTCCACGGCGGTGTCGAACCCCGAGCGCGGCGGTGCGATGATCCAGAAGTCGGTGCGCTCGAACGGATAACCGGGCAACGGGATTCGCCGCCGCGGGCCGCCGCGCCCACGCCAGTCGACATCGGCGCCCGCTACCCACTGCCGGGCCAGTTCTCGGTCATCCGCCGCAGGGGTGACCAGCGGTGGCCGGGTGTGCGCCTCGACCGTGCCGGTGACCACAGGGCCGGGCTCGTGAGCGCCGAACCGATCCAGTGCGTCGGCCACCTCGAGCGGCGAGGACGCGACCACCGCGAGACGGTGTGCCAGCGCGGGCCTGCCCACCTGCAAGGTGCGCACCGCGTCTCGGAAATCCGCGGGATCGAGGGCACGGAAGTGCCGCGCCATGAGTTCCGCGTAGCGGCGCAACCGCTCCGGCGTGCGCGCCGACAGCACGAAGACCTCGGGTTCACCGGTCGCGGCCGGCGGCACCCGGTCGTCGATGAACTCGGCGAGCACCACATGGGCGTTCGCGCCGCCGGCCCCGAAGGCGCTGATGCCCGCGTGCCGTGCCACCGCGACGCCGTCGACGGTGCGGCGGGGCCAATCCTCCAGTTCACGCGGCAGGCGCAACGGCACCGAGTCGAACGTGATGGCCGGATTGGTCTCCGCCGCATGCAAAGTGGGTGCGATCCGGCCGTGCCGCAGCTGCAACAGCACCCGGGTCAGGCCCGCGATGCCCGCGGCCGCCTCCAGGTGGCCGATGTTCGACTTCGTCGACCCCAGTGCGTGGGAGCGGCCGGAGCTGCCGAAAGCGGCGGCCAGTCCGGAGATTTCGATCGGATCACCGAGCGGTGTGCCGGTGCCGTGCGCTTCGAGGTAGTCGATCATGGCGGGATCGACCCCGGCCGAGCGCAGGGCTTCGCCGATCACCTCGGCTTGCGCCCCGGGATGCGGCACGCTGTATCCGGAGGTCTGCCCACCGTGATTCACCGCGCTGCCGAGGATCAGGCCGTGGATGGTGTCGCCGTCGGCGCGGGCGGCCGACAGCGGCTTCAGATACAGCGCGCCGACGCCTTCGCCGGGCACGTAGCCGTCGGCGCCCGCGGCGAAGGGGCGGCACCGGCCGGTCTCGGACATCATGCCCAGGCTGTGCAGCAGCAGGAATTTGTCCTCGTGCAAAAGGAGGTTCACCCCGCCGACGATGGCCGCCTCGCATTCGCCGTCGAGCAGGCTGCGCCGCGCCAGATGCAGCGCGGTCAGCGACGCCGAACACGCGGTGTCCACGGTGAGGCTGGGCCCGCGCAGGCCGAGGGTGTAGGAGGTGCGGTTGGCGATGGACGACGGGATCGAGGCCACCGCGACCGGATCGCCGTCCCGGCTGGCCGCGACGCCGAGCAGCCGGTAGTCGCTCCAGGTGGCGCCGACGAACACACCCACGCGGCGATCCCGCACGGCCGGGTCGGTGTGGTGGTAGCCGGCGTGTTCCAGCGCCGCGTACGCCTGCTGGAGGAACAACCGCTCCTGCGGGTCCAGCAGGGGCGCTTGCACCGGCGGGATGCGGAAGAACTGCGGGTCGAAACCGCCCACGTCACGCAGGAATCCGCCGATCATCGGGGGTGCGCCGGGAGTGCCTGCGGCGGCGGTGAGCCACCAGCGTTCGGCGGGGACCGGGCCGACCGCGTCGTGCCCGTCGCGCAGATTGCGCCAGAACTCCTCGATGTTCTCCGCGTCGGGGTAACGGCCGCTGATTCCGACGATCGCGATGGGCTCCTCGACGGCCGCGCGCGACTCATGGACCGGCACGGGTGCGGCGGCCGGGACGTCGGGCTGCGGGGCCGCCGGTTGTAGTCGTGCTCGCAGAGTGTCGGGGTCGCCCCATACCGCTGCCAGTTGCGCGCGGTCGAGGCTCGCGCAGGACAGCAGCAGGTCCAGTCCGGTCGCGGTGGGCAGCAGTCCCACACCGGCCCGCCGCAGCGCTTCGATCTGTTCGGCAGGCGGACGCATGCCGCCCTCGGCCCACAGCGGCCAGCCGATGCTGATGATCCTGCTTCCGGCCCGGTCGCGCTGTTCGGCCACGATGTCCAGATAGCGGTTGGCGGCCGCGTAGTCGGCCTGCCCGGGATTGCCCAGCACCGCGGAAACCGACGAGAACAACACCGTCAGGCGGGTCTCCGGCAGCGCACGCGTCATATGCTCGACACCGTTGATCTTCGGTGCCAGAACATTTCTCGCGTCGTCGCGGCTGCTGCCGGACAGCAGTCCGTCGCGCAACTGTCCCGCCCCGTGGTAGAGCACGTCGACCGGCCCGAAGGTGGCGTGGGCGATCGCGGCGACGCGTTCGGCGTCCGCGGCCACCGAGACGTCGGCGCGCACGTGCACGGCTTCCGCGCCCAGTTCGCCGAGTTCGGCAAGCAGTCCCGCGGCCGACGCGTCGAGCGGACGGCGCGATACCAGCACCAGCCGGGCGCGGTAGCCGGCGGCGAGGCGGCGGGCCAGATGACGGCCGATCCCGCCGAACGCTCCGGTGACCACGACCACCGCACCCTGCCGCAGCACCGCGCCGCCGGCATCCGCGCCGGCGGTGGTGAGCGTGCGCGTCCGGCGGATCTGGCGTGTCGTGCCGTGGTAGCGGATCTCGGTGGCGGAGTCGCGTTCGTCGATGCCCAGTTCGGTGGCCACGATGTCACCGAGCGGCCGTACGGTGTCGCGCTGGACGGCCCGCAGCACCGGGTGCGGCTGCTCGAGCCGCAGTGTGCGGGCCGCACCGCCGAGTAGGGCGCAGCTCGCCGCACCCGCCGGTGTGGCGGGCGTGAGAGCCAGCACCAGGCGCACCGGCGGCTCGGCTGTCCCCCCGAGCGCGCGCACCAGATCACGCACCGGCAGGTACACCCGCTCGAGCAACGCCTGCGGGTCGTTGCCGGTCGCCGCTTCGGGCCACAGGTACACCGCGGCGTCGAAACGTGACCGCCGGGCCGTCAGCTCGGCGACCAGCAGGTCCATATGCCGCGCGTCCGCCGGGTCGACCACGAAGGCATCGGCGCCGGAGTGGAATTCGCTACCGGGCCGGACGCGGACGATCGTGCCGGCCTGCGGGTAAGGGTGCTCGACACTGTCGAAGACGAGCAGGCTGCTGGGTTCCCGACGCGGATGAACGCTGGTGTCGGGCTCCCAGTCGAATCCGAAAACGACGAGTTCGTGCGCCGCTTCTGGGGTAGCAGTCGGGTTGGCTACCGGCGGCGCCTCAACCGGGGCCGTTGCCGGCGGTGGCGCGATCACGGCGGATTCGGTGGGATCGGCCTGGGCGAAGTCGGCGGGGCGGTAGCTCGCGCCGACGGTGTCGGCGAGATGTCCGGCGAGTGCGTCGATGGTCTGGTACTCGAACAGCAGCGTCGGATACAGCGGTTCCCCGACCCTGGCTTCCAGTTCCGCCGTCAGCCGCAGCAGGCGACCGGAATCCAGACCGAGTTCGTAGAACCCGACGTCGGTCGCGATGCCCGCGGCGTCGGCGCCGAGTTCACCGGCGACCAGAGCGGCCACATCGGCGGTGATCACCGCACGCGGATCACCGGAAGGAACGGTCGTGTGGGCGGACGAGCGTGGCGTGGCCTGTCGAGGGGATGGCGCCTCCGGCCGCGTCAGCAATCGCTGGATATCCGCGCTGCCACGCACACGCTTGGACGTCAGCCGGTACCGCGCCACCGGCGCCCCGTCCCGGTCGTAGAGCGCGACCTCGGCTTCGAGCAGGTCTCCGCCGTGCCCGCCGCCGCGGACGGCGGCCCGCACGAACACCTCTTCGGGGGTGGCCCGCCAGGCGCGCACGTCACCGAAGTAGATCGGGATGAACGCGCTGTCGTCGTCCACGCCGAGCCGGTGCGGATCGATGAACGGCACGATCGTGGAGGCATCCAGGAACGTGGGATGCAGCAGGAAACCGGGCAGGTGCGCCGCCGCTTCGGCGCCGAGCCCCAGCGTCGCGGTGACCACGTCGTCGCGACGGGCGAAATGACCGGTGGCGCGCATGAACCCGCGATGGTCGATACCGCGGCTTCCGGTCTGGGCGTACAGCTCGGCCATACCGCGCGCACGCGCCGCATCCCGGAACTCCGCCACATCGATGCGCACCGGCTCGTCCAACGAATCCGACCGAACCACAACGCATTCCGCGACCGGATCGATCGGTCCCACCGGCATGCCCGCCGCGTCCAAACCCTGCACGTCGATGGCGACCCGGCCGGTAGGGCGATCGACGCGGAACGCGATGCGCACCGCACCGTCGTCGGCGAGGGCGACCGGGCGCTGGAACAACGCCTCGCGGATCGTCAGCTCGCCGGGCCGGTACCCCGCCGACATCGCCGCGCGCAGGATCATGTCGAGATACACCACACCCGGCAGGATTCGCACACCGTGTACGCGGTGATCGCGCACCACCGGGTCCTCGGCCCGCAGGGTGGTGGCGAAGCTGTCCAGTTCGATCCCGCTCATCGCAGCGGCTCCACGCGGAGGAACGACGGTGCGGGCGTGCTGATCGGTACCACGATCCGCGGCGCGGGCTCCGTCGATGGGCTGGGAACCGTTTTCGGCAGCATGAAGCTCCTCTTGCGGAAGGCGGGTGGATCCAGGGGGTGGCGCGTCGGCCGGTACCCGTCGGGCGCCTGTTCGACGACGAGATGGGCATTGGTCCCGCCGAAGCCGAACGAGCTGATGCCCGCGGCGCGTGGCCTGCCGTCGGCCGGCCGCCACGGGCGCAGTTCCCGGTTGACCTGCAGCGGCGAACCGGCGAACTTGAAACGCGGGTTGAGGTTGTCGCAGTGCAGCGACGGTGGCAGCGCCGCGTGGTGCACGGCCAGGATCGTCTTGACCGCCCCGGCGATGCCCGCCGCCGAGAGCAGATGCCCGATATTGGTTTTCACGCTGCCGACCGCGCACGGCTCCTGGCCGCGCGAGCGGTCGCCGAGCACGGTGGCCAGCCCCTTCAGTTCGATGGGGTCGCCGATCATGGTGCCGGTGCCGTGCGCCTCCAGGTACGACAGCGCGTCCGGGGACATGCCCGCCACTTCCAGCGCCGCGGTGACCACTTCGATCTGCGCGCGCATGTTCGGTGTGGTGATGCCCATGGTGTGCCCGTCGTTGCCGATCGCGGATCCGCGCAGCACCGCGTAGACCCGGTCGCCGTCGGCGAGCGCGTCGTCGAGCCGCTTGAGCAGCAGCAGCGCCGCGCCCTCTCCGGGCACGAAACCGTCGGCGTCCTCGGAGAACGTCGCGCACCGTCCGTTCGGCGACAGCACACCCGCCGCCGACAACGTGACGAACAGCATCTCGTCCAGCAGCACTTCCACGCCACCGGTCAGCGCGGCGTCGACCTCGCCGGCCCGCAACGCCTGACACGCCAGATGCACCGACAGCAGCGACGACGAGCACGCGCTGTCGAGCACGACATTGCCCGCGTGCCAGTCGAAGTAGTCGGAGATGCGCGCGGCGATGAAGTTCTGCCCGATGCCGATGATGGTGTGCCGGTCGGCGACCGGGATCCGGTTGAAATAGTTCGCCGCCCGGCTGCCCGCGTACACGCCGACTCGCTTGCCCGCCAGCTCCTCGCGCCGGTAACCGGCGTCGGAGGTGGCCAGCACCGACGTCTCCAGCAGCAGTCGCTGCAACGGGTCCATCTGCCAGGCCAGTTCGTCGGTGACCCCGAAATACTCCGGGTCGAACAGATCGACGCCGTCGATGAAACCGCCCCATTTGCTGTTGGTCAGACCGGGTCCGCCGCCAGGGCGGTAGAACCGGGCGGGATCCCAGCGAGCCGGGTCGACTTCTCTGATGCCGGATGCGCCCGTGGCCAGCAGGCGCCAGAACGCGTCCGGGGTGTCGCCGCCGGGCAGGCGGCAACCGATGCCGACTACGGCGATGGGCTCGGCTGCTCGTCCGCCGCGGGCGTCGGCTGCCCAGGTCGCCGCGCCGGGTCTGGCCGCTCCGGTCTCCGGTGTGCGCGGTCGATCAGCCTGCGCCGGTTGCGGGTCGGCCGATGGCTCCGGCGGCGCTTCGGGGGCGAAACGTTCCGGGAACTGCTCGGTCAACAGACCGGCCAAGGCGTCGAGGGTCGGGAACTCCAGCACCAGCGCCGGATCGAAGGGCGCTTCGACGACCTGTTCGATCCGGCGTACCGCCGAGGCGATCAGCACCGAGTCCGCGCCGTATTCCTCGAACCGTTTGTCGCCCTCGAACCGTGCCGGGGCGAGTTTGAGTTCGTCGGAGAAGATCCGCAGCAATTCCTGATACGCCGCCGCGGACCCGTTCGCCGTGGTGGGCTGCGCGCTCGGCGCGGTGGCCGCCTCCGCCGGTCGGCTCTTGCGCGTCGAAAGGCTCAGTGCCGCACCGTGGTAGGGCAACACCACCGGCGCGGACGTCCCCAGCGCCGCGTCGAGCAGTTCGAATCCTTCCGCGGCGCTCAGGGTCGGCAGGCCGGTGGCGCGGTAGGCCGCACTGGTCACCTCACCGAAACCGGTGTCGCGGAAGGACGGCCAATTGATCGACCGGAACCACGGCCGTCCCTGGGCGTGCTGGGCCTCGGCGAAGCGGTCCAGGTGCGCGTTGGCCATCGCGTAGTCCGACAAGCCCACCGACAAGCCGGGCAGCACGGCCGACACCGACGAGAACAACACGAAGAAGTCCGGACGGTCGGCGGCCAGCACGTCGGCGAGGACGGCGGTGCCCGCCAGCTTGGGCGCGAGCACGGTGGCGATGGCCGCGCCGGTCTTGCGCACGAACGCCGGGCTCTCACCGGACACACTGCCCGCGCAATGCAGCACACCGCCGATCGGGCCCAGCTCGCTGCGTACCTGGCCGAAGAAGCCGGACAAGGCGCCCTCGTCGGTGAGGCTGCCGAAGTAGGTTCGCACCGCGACGCCGCGATCGCGCAACCGCACCAGTCGCCGAACCTTCTGCGCCTCAGGGCCGGACCCGGCGGCCACCCGGTCCCACTCCGATTGCGGCGGCAGCGGTTCGCGCCCGAGGACGGCCAAGCGCCGCGCGCCGCGCTCGACCAGCGCCGCCGCGAACGCCGCGCCGAGCCCGCGCGTGCCGCCGGTCACCACGTAGGTGCGAGACGGGTCCACCACCAGGCCGTCGCGTGCCGTCGTGTCGGTCAGTTCGACGGCTTCGCGGATTCCACCGCGATACCGCACCCGCGGCGCGCTGTCCTCGGTTGCCGTGCACTCCGCGCCGAGAATCGTCAACACTCGCCCGGGATCGGCGCACACCAGTGCGCGCTCGTCGGCCACGTGGACGCTGCGGGTGCGCACATCGCGGATCTCCTCGGCGAGCGCGGCGACCAGACCACCCAGCGGCGCGGACTCCGGGCCGTCCGCGCCGGGGTGTCCTGCGGCGACGTGCAACAGCGTGAGCGAACCGGCGCGCCCCTCGATCACACCCTGGTAGAAGCCCATCCGGCCGAGATCGCCGGTCGGTCTGCCTGCCGGGGCGGGCACGAGATCGCACAGATCGATGACGCACTCGGTATCCGGGTAGCGGGCCGCGATCGCCCGGCCGAGCGCCGCGCCCGTTTCGAAGTCGTCGCGGTGCAGATCGCCCGGCGCTTGCGACAGCCGCACCAGACGACCCGGATCACCGGCGGCGACTTCGAGCGCCTCCGCCAGGTGCCGCGGGGTCCGCGTGTCGTACACCAGCAGAGCGCGGCGGGAACGCAGGTCGCCGCCGGGCAACGGAGCTTCTCGCCAGAGCGGGACCAGCAGCCGTTGCGGTGCTGCGAGTCGGCGGGTCGTGGCGGGAGTGGGATCCATGGCCTCGGCGGACTCCAGCGACCCGGCCTCCGTTTCGATGCCCCCCGCCGAGAGCCGCGAATCGGGCGTCGGCCACTGCGCGGATGCCGATTCCGACCCGGATTCCCCTGTTGGCGTCGCGCTTCCATTCAGAGCAGGTTGCGCGGCCGGGCTGGGTGCTGGCGTCGTCGGAGGCTGTGTGAGCGAGGCAACCTGCGAACTCGATGCGGACGGCTGTCCCGGCCCGGCAACGAGTTGCGCGCCCGGCGTGACGTCCGGGATCCAGTACCGCTCCCGGGCGAACGGATAGGTCGGCGCGGGAATACGGCGTCGAGGCCCGGGATCGCGAACGGTGGACCAATCGATGTCCGCACCGCCGAGCCAGCGCGCGATCCGCGAGTCCTCCGCCGCCTCCCGGCACGACCGCGCGCCGGGCACGTCGTCGACCCAAGCGCGGACGGAGGCGCGCAACTGGCCGATGTCGCGCGCGACGAACGCTGCCCGCGTGCTGCCCGCCTGCCGGCCCACCTGCATCGTGAAGGCCAGATCGGCGAGGTTCGGCTGCTGCCCGGCGAGGAAACGATCCAGCGCGGCGACATACTCCGCGAGCCGCTCACCGTCGCGAGCGGAAACCGGGACGACCTGGCCGCCGCTGAACCGCGTCTCCGGCCTGCGGTCGACATACTCCTCGATCACCACATTGGCGTTGGCCCCACCCGCGCCGAACGAACTCACGGTCGCCCGGCGCGGGCGCGCCGGATCTCCGCCGGGCCACGGCAGCGGCCGGGCCGGGATGTGGAACGGTGTGGCCGCGAAGTCGATGTTCGGATTGGGTGGCGTGGCGTGCAGCGACGGCACGATGGTGCCGTGGCGCAGTTGCAGCAGCACTTTCGTCAGCGCCGCGACACCGGCCGCCGCCTCGAGGTGGCCGACATTCGACTTCACCGAACCGATCGGCAGCTCGGTGCCGCCGGAGCGGCCGAATACCTTCGCCAAACCGGCGATCTCGATCGGATCACCCAGCGCGGTGCCGGTGCCGTGCGCCTCGATATAGGACACCGACGCCGGGTCCACGTCACCGGCGCGCAGCGCCGAGCGGATCACCGCGGCCTGCACGTCGGGATTGGGGACCGTGAAACCGTTGACCCGGCCGCCGTGATTGATCGCGGTGCCTTTGATGACGCCGTAGATGGTGTCGCCGTCGGCTTCGGCGTCGGCCAGCGGCCGCAGCACCAGCGCCCCGACGCCCTCACCGGCCACATACCCGTCGCCCCCCGCGCCGAAGGAACGGCAGCGGCCGTCGGTGGAGGCGAATTGCCCCTGGCTCAGTGCGACGAATTTGTACGGGTGCAGCGACAGATTGACGCCGCCGACCACCGCCAGCCTGCATTCGCCGGTCCGAATGCTCTGGCAGGCCAGGTGCAGCGCGGTCAGCGAGGACGAACACGCGGTGTCCACCGCCATGCTCGGCCCTTGGAAGTCCAAGGCGTGCGAGACCCGATTCGGGATGCTCCAGAACGTCGAGCCGGGCAGCGTGCCGCGCCCGAGCCGGGATTCCTCGGCCCCGAACATCTGGTAGGTGCCCCACATGACGCCGACGAACACACCGGCCTGCTCGGGTCGCAGACCGCCGCGGGCCAGGTCGGCCCGGGAATGGCCGGAGTCTTCCAATGCGGCCCAGGCGGTTTGCAGGAACAGCCGCTCCTGCGGGTCGAGGATCTCCGCCTCGCGCGGGGAGATGGCGAAGAACAGCGGATCAAAGCAGTCGACGTCGTCGAGGAAGCCGCCCCACTTGGTGTAGGCGGTGAAAGGGTTGTGGCGGTCGGGGACGAAATAGCGGCTGTGGTCCCACCGGTGGCGGGGGATCTCGGTGACGCAGTCACGTCCCTCGAGCAGGACACGCCAGTACTCGTCCAGCCCGTCCGCGCCCGGATAGCGTCCGCTCACACCCACGATCGCGATGTCACCCGCCGTGTCGGTGTGGCGATCGGCATTGGAGAAGGCGATCGGCGTCTCGAGGTCGGCCGCCGCCCCCCGAGCCACCTGCTGAGAGGCGCTGGGCACGGTCGTCCTCGCGCCTGGGTCTGCCGATTCGTGCGGAGTCACCGGCTGCCGGTCGGCCGAGGCCGCCGCGCCGTTCGTGCCCGTGCTGTGGGTGCGCACGGCGGGCGTGCGCTGGTGACGGGCGCTGGGCACGGTCGACGTCGCGCCTGGGTCCGCCGATTCGTACGGAGTCACCGGCTGCCGGTCGTGCGCGGCCGACCGGTCGGCCGAGGCCGCCGCGCCGTTGGCGCCGGTCCACCGGGTGCCGCCGGTGGGCGCGCTGTCCATTCCCTGCGGCCACACGGGCACTGCACCGTTCGACGTGGGCATGGTGACGCCCGTGGCATTTTCGGCGTTCCGCGTGGGAGCGGGTGTCCGTGCCGCCGTCGGATCGGAGGAATCGCCATCGTTGTCGATCGACGGCGGCACGGACGGCGTTGCCACGGAGCTCAGCCGCACCAGCAGGCCGACCACCGCGCACGGGGTGGGGTACTCGAACGCCAGAGTGGCCGGCAGGCGGTGACCGCTGGAGCGCGACAGCTCGTCGCGGATCTCCAGGGCCGCGACCGAGTCCAGCCCCAGTTCGTGCAGCGGACGATCGAGATCAGCGTCGGGCGCCAACCCGAGGCAGCGGCGCACCAGCGCCTCCATCCGCGCGGCCAGATCGCCGGAATCGTCTGTCGTGGAGACTTTTTCGGCTGCGTGCGCAACCGAATCCAGCAGCACATCCGGCACGTCGGCGTCCGGCACCCCGGTCAACGGCATCGTGGTAACCGCAGCGGTGGCGGTTCCGATCAGGCGGTCCAGCGTGTCGAAAGCATCTTCGGGGCGCAGCAGACCGTAGCCGCGGCGGGTCAGCCGTCGCACCGCGTCGCTACTGAGCCGCTCGACCATTCCGGTGTCCGCCCACGGGCCCCACGCGATCGACAGCGCGGGCGAGCCCGACGCGTCGCGCGACTCGGCCACACCGTCGAGGAAGGCGTTGGCGGCGGCGTAGCCGGCCTGACCGGGCAGGCCGACCACCGCCGCGGCCGAGGAGAACAGCAGGAAGAAGCGCAAGGACCGGCCCGCCGTGAGCTCGTGCAGATGCCATGCTCCGAACGTTTTCGGCGCCAACACCCGCCCGACCCGGGCGGCCGTCTGCTCGGCGATCACGCCGTCATCGAGCACCCCGGCCAGGTGCGCCACTCCAACCAGCGGCGCAAGCTCCCGGTCGATCCAATCCAGCGTCGCCGCCACGGCCGTCCGGTCGGCGACGTCGAGCGGCCGGACCTCGATCCGTGCGCCGCGCCCCCGCAATTCGGCGATGACGGACTCCGCTCGCGCATCGGGTGCGGATCTCCCGGCGAGCACCACGTCCCGCCAACCACGCTCGACGAACCAGCCAGCCAGCCGCAAGCCGACCCCACCGAGGCCGCCGGTGATCAACACCGTTCCAGCAGCTCCGGACGCGGCCGTCGGATCGCTGGGCACGCTCGTCAACGGCACCAGCCGCGGTACCCGGCGAGCTCCACCGCGCAGTGCGAGTTGCCGCGGCGCCGAGGGCGTCACGAGCGTGTCGACCACGACACCGGCACCGGTGAACTGATCGAGATCAATGACCCGACAGCCTATTTCGCGGTACTCCAGTTGCGCGCCGCGGGCGAAGCCCCACAGCGCCGCCTGCTGCGGCGCCACCCGGTCGGAAGGTACGACCCGCTGACCGTGACGGGTGAGCAGCCACACCGCCGGTTCCCCGGCCAGTGCCGCGGCCTGCACGAGATGCAGCGCACCCACCACCAGGCGTTCCGCCGCCACAGGCGCGGGTACGTCCTCGTCCGACAGCGCGATCGCGGAGACGATCCCGCGCAGCGGTGCGCGACCGTCGTCCACCGCGCCGAGCAGTGCGCGCACCGCCGCGGGCACACCGAGATCGATCTCGAACTCGTCTTCGGCGCGGAAGCTGAAACCGGCTCCGGGCCTGGCCAGTACACATTCCCCGCCGCGCGCCCGCAATTCGCCCGCGAGCTCGTCGGCGAGGCTTCCGCGCGCGCCGATGATCAGCCAGCGGCCGGTCGCCGAGACCGGCGCCACCGGTCCGGCCTCCCGCCAGTCCACACGGTAGGTATCCGCGACCGCCTGCGAGGCGGACGACTGGCCCGCCGACTGCGGCATCGGCGCGGGTATCACTCGCAATCCGTTCGCGACCAGCACCGGAGAACCCTCCTCATCGAGCAGACGAACATCCGCGACACACAACTGCGGCGTCTGCTCGAGCACGCGCACATGGCCGAATCGAACGGTGCCCGCCGCAGCCGAAACGAGCACCTGGTCCACCGCGAACGGCACCCACGTCTGCTCGTCCCCCTCTGACGACATCGCCGCATAGGTGGCTTGGAATGCCGCGTCCAGCAGCACCGGATGCACCCCGGCGGTATCGGTCTCGGGATCCGACAGCGTGGCCAAGGCCTCGTGCCGCCCCAGGCGCAGGCCGACGACACGGCGGAACGCCGGTCCGTACGGCAGACCGGCGCCGGCCAGCCGTTGGTAGAACTCCACTGCGGCGAGGTGTTCCGGGCAGCGGCCCAGGATCTCCGCCAGGCTGGACCCGTCCGGGACCTGGCGCCTACCGCTACGGACATGAGCTCGCGCGTGCAGGCCCATGGTTTCCGTCTCGACCTGAACCGCCAGCCCGTCCGTGGCCGGCTCGAAGCCGATTCGCACCGGCTGCGGGCCGTTCAGTGGCAGACCGTTGGTGATCACGAGGTCATCGATCGCGACGACGTCACCGGCGACCAGTCCGCGCGCGAGGTCGGCGATCGTGGCGACGAACCATGCGCCCGGCACGACGACAGCCCCGTTCACGACATGATCAGCCAGATAGCGCGGCGAATCGGGTTCGAGCGTCAAGTCGAAACAGCTCTTGCGGTCGTGTGATACCGAATTCAGCGGCCGTTCCGCCGCCTGGCCGTCACCCGTAGCGGACGACCACTCCCCCGACGCTCCCGGCAGCGCGGCCGGTGGATATCCGGAATCGCGCGTTGCGCGACGGTGCGCCGTTCCATTTCCGCCTTGCGCAGGAAGAGCCGGGTAGGTTGCGGTTTCCACGTCGGCCGGCGCAGGCAGCGCACCGAGATTCGCTAGCGGGTCACCCGAAGGCATCGACACGGACGAGTGCGTGGCGTCGTCCTGAGGCTGTGGAAGGGCTGGGCTGACGGCCGCTGGTGCGAAGGCGGCGCCGGGCATCGATGCGGCGCGGGACTCGAAGGCGCCGTTGGAGCGTCTCGGGAAATCGGGGTACCGGGCGGCAGTGCCGCTCGAAACCGCAAGAGCGGGTTCCGATTGCGAGGCGACCCAATACCGTTGTCGCTGAAAAGGATAGGTCGGGGCCAGCACATGCCGACGTTTGTGCGGCCGATGCACCTGCTCCCAGTCCACCGGCACGCCGGCGACATACAGGTGACCGAGTGCCGTCATCATCGTCTCGCGATCACCGCGGCCGCGACGCAGCGACGCGACGAACCGCGCCGAGTCCCCCAGCACTCGGTCGCCGAGGGCGGACAACGTCGGATGCGGGCCGATCTCGAGGAATCGGTCGATGCCGAGCTCGGCGATGGCCCGCAGGCCCTGCGCGAACCGCACCGGCTGACGTGCGTGGCGGGCCCAGTACCGGGGGTCGAGTTCTCCCGGGCGCAGCACGGCACCGGTGAGATTCGAGATCAGCGGAATCGTGGGATCGGTCATCGTCGCCTTGGCCGACGCCGCGGCGAGGTCGTCGAGAATCGGGTCCATCGCCGCGGAGTGGAACGCATGCGAGACGGTCAGATCAGCCGACCGTATGCCGTCGGCCGACAACTGCTCGCGCAGCAGATCCAGTGCCGCACGCGGTCCGGCGACCACCACCTGCGCCGGTCCGTTGTATCCGGCGATCGACACCGCGGGCTCGAACCGTGCGACCAGCGGGGAGACCCGCTCGGCGGCAGCGTCGACCGCCATCATCCCGCCACCGTCCGGGAGGCGCTGCATCAGGCGGCCGCGCACGGCCACCAGCCGCATGGCGTCCTCCATGCTCATCGCGCCCGCGGCGCAGGCCGCGACGAATTCCCCGACGCTGTGGCCGAGCACCGCCGCCGGGGCGATCCCCCACGACCGCCACAACTCCCACAGCGCCCACTCGACGGCGAACAACACCGGCTGGGTGAACACCGTGCGACGCAGCAACTGTGGCCCGTGATCGCCGTACACGGCCTCGACCAGCCCGATCCCGTCCGCGATCGGCCCCAGCACCGCGTCGCAGCGCCGCAGCGCGTCACGGAAGACCGGCTCGGAGTCGAACAATTCCCGTGCCATGCCCGGGTACTGCGACCCCTGCCCGGTGAACAGCAGCGCCACCTTCGGGCGCGCCGCGCGCTCCACCCGGCCCCGGATCTGGTTCGGCGCACGCAGCTCTCGCGCCGCGGCGGCGCGGGTGTCGGCGACCACCGCGAGTCGTTGTTCGAAATGGGTGCGTGCGGTCGCGGCCGTGTAAGCCAGGTCGCCCAAAGACCGCTGTCCCGCGTCCATTTCGTCCGCCCAGCGCCCCGCCAAGTCGGCGAGGGCGGTCTCGTCGCGCGCAGACAGGACGAGTACCTGCGCGGCCGGTGCTTCCGGTCGTGGTGGGGGCGCCGGATCGCCTGGCGTCAGGATGACGTGCGCGTTGGTGCCGCTCATCCCGAAGGAGCTGATCCCGATGGCCGGTTCGTGCCCGGTGTGTGGCCATTCCCGGGCCTCGCCCACGACTTCCACCGGCATCGCGGCCCAGTCGATCAGCGGATTCGGCGTGTGGAAATGCAGGCTCGGCGGGATCCGGCGGTGCCGCAACATGAGCACGGCTTTGATGACCCCGGCGACACCCGCGGCGGCCTCGGTGTGCCCGATGTTGGTTTTGACCGACCCGATGAGCAGCGGCTGCGTGCGGCCCGCGCCGTACACCTCGGCCAGCGCGGTGGCCTCGATCGGATCGCCGAGCGGGGTGCCGGTGCCGTGTGTCTCGACGTAGTCCACCGCGTCCGGCCGCAAGCCCGCCCGCTCCAGCGCGTCGGCGATGACGCGCTGTTGGGCCGGGCCGTTGGGCGCGGTCAGGCCGTTGGATCGTCCGTCGTGATTCACCGCGACGCCGCGCACGATCGCCAGCACCTGATCGCCGTTGCGCCGGGCCCGCGACAGCCGGGTCAGCACCAGCACGCCGCAGCCGTCGGCACGGACGTAGCCGTTGGCGTCGGCGTCGAACGCCCGCGAGCGTCCGTCGGGCGACAGCGAGGCCAGACGGCAGAAACCGATCGTCGTCTCCGGAGCCAGCTGCAAGTTCACCCCGCCCACCAGCGCCAGATCGCAACGGCCCGCGCGCAGCCCGTCCGCGGCCGCCTGCAGCGCCACCAGTGACGAGGAGCAGGCCGTGTCCAGTGTCATCGCCGGGCCTTGCAGCCCGAGCACGTAGGCCAAGCGCCCGGCCGCGACGCTCGGCGCCGAACCGATCACCGAGTAGGCGCCGATCGCGGTCGGATCGGCGGCTCGCGTCGGCGTCGCCGGATACTCGCTGAAGCACAATCCGACGAACACACCGGTGCGACTGCCCGCCAGCGTGCCGGGCGCGCGCCCCGAGCGTTCCAACGCCTCCCAGCTGGTTTCCAACAACAGGCGTTGCTGCGGGTCCATCGCGCGTGCCTCCGCCGCGCCGATACCGAAGAACGCGGGGTCGAACTCGTCTGCGCCGTCGACGAAGCCGCCCCAGCGGGTGTACATCGCGCCGAGCGCTGCCGGGTCGGGGTCGTAGTAGGCGTCGATGTCCCAGCGCTGCGGCGGCACCTCGGTGATCGCGTCGCGTCCCTGCCACAGCAGGTCCCAGAAGTCCTCCGGTGTGCGCACCCCGCCGGGGAAACGGCAACTCATGCCGACGATGACGATCGGGTCGTCGTCGGGCTGGTCGCTCCGGAAGTCGGTACCGGTCAAAAGGGGCTGTTGCGCAGGCTGTTCCGTCGACTCCGATACCGGATACCGCGGTGTGTGCGCGACAGTGGACACGTCGGTCGCGACCAACGACACGTCTGCGGCGACTGGAGGCATGTCGATCGCAGCCGATGGCACGTCAGCCGTCAGCGGGGTCGCATCGGGGCCGAAGGTGTGAACGTCAGCTGCCAGCGGGGTTGTGTCAGCGACCAGGGGGGCCGCGTCCGCCACGAGGGTGCGCACGCCTTCGGCGATGTCGCCCACGCCTCCAGTGGGAGCGGATGCGCCTTTGCGTTGCAGGAACCGCGCCATCTCACGCACGGTCGGATAGTCGAAGACGAGCCCGGCGGGCAGCGGCATTCCGGCTTCGGCGGCGAGCGCGGCCCGCAGCTCCATACCCGTCAGGGAGTCGACTCCCGTGTCGTGCAACGGCAGTTCCGGATCGAGTTCTCCGGCGCGATCGAGCACCCGCATCGCCACGCGCTGGACGAGCGCCTCCCAGCCTGCGAGATCGTCGGACGCCTGCCGCGCTCGCGCCGCACCGGTGGTGCTCGGTTGGGTCGGCGGAGGGGCGGCCGTCGTGACCTGCCGCGTGCGCTGCGCGTACCACCGCTCCGGCACGAATTCGAAGACGCCCGGCGCCGCGCAGTCGTGCTGAACAAGGTGATCCAGCGCCGCCACCGCGTCGCCCGTGCGCAGCGGAGGCAGTCCGCGCCGCACGAGTCGTGCGGTGACCTCGGGCCGGTCGGCGGCCATGCCCACATCGGCGAACGGCCCCCACCCGATGCTCAGCGCGGGCAGTCCCTCCGCACGCCGCCGCCAGGCCAGCGCGTCCAACGCCGCGTTGGCCGCGCCGTAATTCGCCTGGCCGGGGGTGCCGAGCACGCCCGCAACGGAGGAGTAGGTGACGAACAGTTCCAGCGGCTGGTCGCGGGTGAGCTCGTCCAGGTGCCGGGCCGCGAGATATTTGGGGCCGAGCACGGTCTCGAACCGCGCCCAGGTCTGCTCGCCGACCACGCCGTCGTCGAGAACTCCCGCGCAGTGCACCACGCCGCGCAGTGGCGGAAAGCCGGATTCCGCAATGCCTCGCAACAGTGCGGCAACGGCGGCCCGGTCACCGACATCCGCCTGCCGCGCCGTCGCCTGGGCGCCGGCGGCGCGCAGCGATGCCAGCAACCGCTCCCCCGCCGGATCGGGCGCGCGCCTGCCCACCAGCACCAGATGCCGGGCTCCGCGGCGGGCCAGCCAGCGTGCGGCCTCGGCGCCGAGTCCGCCGAAACCTCCCGTCACCAGGTAGGTGCCATCGGGCAACCGGTCACCGCGCGCGGCGAGCGGGACCTCTGCGCCGACCAGGACGACCCGGCCCGGATGATCACGTTCGGCCATCGCGCGGAATGCCTCGGCGGCGCGATTGATGCCGTATGCCGCGTGCGGCGGCGCGGTCAAGGCATGCTGCTCGAACAGCGCCATCACGTCCCGCAGGATCGCGCCCGTCCTGCCTGCGTCGACAGTGGCCGGATCGAAGGCCCGATGGTCGACATCCGCGCTACGCCGCGCCACGCGGGTCTGCACCGAATCCACGACCTCGACGAATCTGCCTCCCGGCCGCAATATTTCGGCGGCCTGCGCGGTGACGTCGACGCCCGAGGCGTGCACCACGACGTCCACTCCGTGCCCCGCGGTCACCGCCCGGACCCGTTCGCCCAATTCGTGGCTACGCCAGGTCTGGATCTGCGTGACCGGCAGCCCGGCGTTGCGGGCCCAACGGCACAGTGCGGCGGTCGCGTACACCTGCGCTCCCGCCTGCGCGGCGAGCTGGATCGCGGCCATGCCGATGCCGTCGGCGGAGCCGTGGACGAGCACCCGGTCTCCGGCGCGCAGACCACCGAGGTCGAACAGCGCGTACCAGGCGGCGGTGAAGGCGTATGGCACGGTCGCGCCGTCGGTGAAGGACAGATGATCCGGCAGCCGAGTCACCAAGCCCTGGTCCACCGTCACGTGGCGGGAGAAACTGTCACCCGCCAAGGCGACCACCCGATCACCGACCTCGAACCGCTCCACTCCGGAGCCGACCGCGACGACCCGGCCCGTGCATTCCAGACCCAGCGATTCCGCACCGTCCGGATGAATACCAGAAGCCACCCACAGGTCGTGGGCGTTCAGGCCGGTGGCGGCGACGACGATCTCGACCTCCCCTGCCGCCGGCGCGCGCCGGATACCGGGCTCCAACCGCATCCGCTCGAAATCGCCGGAACGGTGCGCGACCAACCGGTAATCGTCGGCGGATGCGAGGCCGTCGGCAATGCGCGCGGTGAGCCAACCGCCGTCGCGCACGGCGAATTCCCCTGCGGCGCGACCGCTGAGCAGCTCCTCGGCGACCAGCGCGCCGTCCACGACGGATTCCGCGGGCAAGTCCAGCAACCGGCAGCCGAACTCGGGATGCTCGGTGGCCAGCGTCCGTCCGAAACCCCACAGCAGAGCTTGCTCGGGGTCGGGGCGGTCGGTGGGGATGACGCGCTGGGCGTTCACGGTCACCAACCACAACGCGTCCGGTCCATGCCCCGCCGAGTCCAGTGCGCGCGTCAACCGCAGAGCTGCTTCGACGCGCGTCCGGGCGGACGTCGCCGTCCAAGCGAAGACGATGCCGCGAAACGGACGCGCGGCGTCGGAAAACGAGAACGGATCGGTCGCGTCCTCAGGGCGAACGACCACGATGTCCGCGCCGCGCGCGCTCAATCCGGCGGCGACAGCGTCACCGACCGGACCGTCACCGAAGATCAGCCAGCGTCCCGCCGGTCCCTCGCGCAGACCGGCCTCGACCGGAACCCATTCCAGGTGGTGCAGCAGATCCGCGAGCCTGGTCGAGTCGGATTTCGGCGCGGCATCGACGTTCGCAGCCAGGAGGCTCACGCCTTGCACACTCGCGAGCGGGCGCCCGGACGCCGAGTACAGCGTGGCGTCACCGACGATGACCCGCTTTCCTCGCTCGGTCACCCGCACTCGGCACCGGACCGTCGCATCCTCGATCACAGGGTTGCCGAAGAATCGGACACGATCTATCTCCGAGGGCAGGAACAACTCCCCGCCCCCGGTCGCCGTCACCACGATGCTGTGCAGACAGGCATCGAGCAGGACCGCGTCGAGCGCGGTGCCGCCACCGGCCGACCGGAACACTGTCTCGGCCTCGGTGTCGCTGATCCGCCGGAACTCGAGGGCACAGCGGTAATCGGGACCCAGATCCAGGCCGAGCCGAGCGAGAGCGTCGTAGTAGGCGGGCCACACGTGCGCCTCGGAATCACCGGTCACAGCCGCGAGCGATTCCACCGAATCAGCTTGTGGCGGCGTAAGTTTCGCCTCGGCGTATGTCGCCTGGCCATCGCCGGAGCGGATGAAGCGCACAGTGTGGCCGTCCTGTGAGGGTTCGGCCACGGCCCGCACCGCGGCTCCGGTGACCTCCAGCGGCGTGATCAGCCGCAGCCCCGCGACGTCCCATGATCCGGGCAGTCGCGTGGCGATCTCGTGCAGCTGAACGCACAGCCACGCCGCGGGCACCGTCGGCACACCACGTAACCGATGGCCGGCGAACATCTCCGAGGTGAGCGGCAAGGTACGCGACGACTGGGTCTCCCGCGATGGCGGTGTGAGCTCCAGCCAGTGCCGTTTGCGCTGGAACGGATAGGTCGGCAAATCGACATGGCGCCACCGGCGGTCGGCATAGACCGCATCCCAATCGATGTCACCGCCATCGACATACCGCCGAGCCGGATCGACCAGTCCGCTCGACATCTCGACGACCGACTTGCCCACGATGCCCCCGGAGGCGACGTTCTCCAGCGCGGCGCGCAACTGCGCGGCGGTGTCGAAGCAGATCGCCACGCGCTCGCCGAAGTGTGTGCGGCCCACCGCGGCATTCGCGCACAGATCCACCAACGCGGTCTCCGGGCGGGCGGCCAAGAGATCGCGGTAGCGGGCCGCCAGTTCGCGCAGGGCATCGGCGTTCTTCGCCGACAGAACCAGCAGATGCGGCCCGGCGTCGTCGGAGGAATCCGCCTCCGACATCTGCGGCGGTTCTTCGATCACCACATGCGCGTTCGTGCCGCTGATCCCGAACGCGCTCACCCCCGCCCGCCGGGGCCGCCGCGAACGCCGCCACGGCCGCTCCTCGGCGACCACGCGGATCGCGACCGAGTCCCAATCGATGTGCGGATTGCCCGAACGGAAATGCAGCGAAGCGGGAATGCGATCGTGCCGCATCGACTCGATCACCTTGATGATGTTCGCGATGCCCGCCGCCGCCTGGGTGTGCCCGAGATTCGACTTCACCGATCCGATCCACAGCGGCGTCGCCTCGGTTCGGCCCTTGCCCAGTGCCGCGGCCAGTGCGTTCACTTCGATGGGATCACCGAGTGCCGTGCCGGTGCCGTGCGTCTCGACGTAATCGATGTCCTGCGCGTCGAGGGCGGCGTCCGCCAGCGCCGCGCGGATGACCCGTTCCTGCGCCGGACCGTTGGGTGCGCTCAATCCCTGGCTGCGACCGTCGGAGTTGACCGCGGACCCACGAACCAGCCCCAGTATCCGATCGCCGTCGCGCCGCGCGTCCGCCAGTCGTTTGAGCACGAGCATTCCCGCGCCGTCGCTCCAGACCACACCGTCGGCGCGCGCGTCGAAACTCTTGCAGCGGCCGTCGGCGGCCAGGCCGCGCGCCCGCGCGAAATAGATGTCGAGCGAGGGCGTCAGCACCACGGTGGCGCCACCGGCCAGCGCCAGATCGCATTCGCCGCTGCGCAGGCTGCGCACCGCCGTGTGCACGGTCACCAGCGACGACGAGCACGCGGTGTCGATGGTGAGGCTCGGGCCCTGCGCACCGAGGAAATACGACAGCCGACCGGACGCGACGCTGGAGAGATTGCCGGTGCCGAACCAGGCATCAGGCGCGACATCGGCACGCGCCATCCGTTCGGCGTAGTCGTTGGACATCACGCCGACGAAGACCCCGGTCCGGCTGCCCTCCAGCCGGCTCGCCGGGTATCCGGCGTGTTCGAGCGCTTCCCAGGCGGTTTCGAGCAGCAGACGCTGCTGCGGGTCCAGCATCCGCGCCTCACCGACGGAGATGTCGAAGAATCCGGCATCGAAATCCTCGACACCATCGACGAAACCGCCCCAGCGCGTGTAGGTCTTGCCGTCGGCATCCGGGTCTGGATCGTAGAAGGCGTCCACGTCCCAGCGGTGTGCGGGCACCTCGGTCACCGCGTCGGTTTCGGTGGCCAGCACCCGCCACAGATCGGCGGGCCCGCGGACCCCGCCGGGGTAGCGGCAGCCGATGCCGACGATCGCGATCGCGTCGGCGTATTCGTCGGCGGCAGCGCCGGTTTCGGTCGTTGTGAACTGCGACACGTTCGGTGTAGTAGGTGTAACCGGAAGTTCCGCCGGGTACACCGGGGAGGTGAGCTGCTCGGGGACGCGCGTGGTCGATTGCTTTTCGGCCTGTTTCGCTGCCGTGCGGCCGGTGGCGCCGAGCCGGGCGATCTCCTCCGACACCGCGGCGACCGTCGGATGATCGAACAGCAGGGTCGCCGGCAGTCGCACCCCCAGCTCCGCGGAGAGGGCGTTGCGCAGTTCGACCGCCATCATCGAATCGAGCCCGAGTTCCCGCAGCGGCGTGCGATCGGGAACGGCGGCGGTGCGGCCGAGTGCGGACGCGGCATGGGTGCGTACCAGTTCCAGCAGCTCCGCCGGATCGCCCGGTTCCTGGACTTCGACCGGGTCCCGCTCCGCCGTGGCTTCCGTGACGGCGGGGAAGACCGCGACGGCTCCCTCCGCCGACAGCAGCGAGCGCAGCGCTCGGGCGCCGTCCTCGGCATCCAGCTCGCCGACGCCGTGGCGCACCCACGCCCGGCGGGCGGCGTCGCTGAGTCCTTCGGCCATGCCGGTGCCCGCCCACGGCCCCCACGCGATGCTGACGGCGGGCAGTCCCCGGGCGGTGCGCAGGAGGGCGAGGGCGTCGAGATACGCGTTCGCCGCGGCGTAATTTCCTTGTCCGGCGGTGCCCACCCGGGCGCTGACCGACGAGAACAGCACGAACAGATCCAGCGGCCGTCCCGCGGTGAGCTCGTGCAGGTGCCACGCGCCCGCGACCTTCCCCGCGAACACCCGGTCGATGTGTCCTGCGGTCTGTTCCAACAACACGGCGTCGTCCAGCACACCCGCGCAGTGCACGATCCCGGCCAGCCTCGGCAAATCCACGCCGAAGCGGGCGAGCAGCCCTTCCACCGCATCCCGGTCTCCGACATCGGCCACCACGGTCTCGACTCGCGCCCCCAGTGCGGCGATCCGCGCTATTTCCCGCTCGTCTCGCGGGGTGGGGCCGCTGCGGCCGGCCAGCACCACCGTTCCCGCACCGGCCTCGGCCAGCGTCCGAGCGGCGGTCAGTCCCAGCGCGCCGCGTCCGCCGGTGACCAGATACGCACCACCACGGTCCAGCTCGGCCACCGCGCTCACTTCGTCGGTGGGCTGCATCCGCATCGTATAGCGGTGACGCCCGCGCAGAGCTATGACGGAATGATCTGCGGAGGAACGTATTTCGTTCACCAGTCGGTGGTCGTCGCAACGAGCGTCCACGGGCAGATCGATCAGGCGACAACGCAATTCGGGCAGTTCGGTGCGCACCACCGCGCCCAGTCCCCACAGGGCCGCGGCGGCCGGGCGCACGGGTTCACCGGGCAAGGCCGCCGTCGCCCCCATCGTCACGACATACAGCGGTGCGTCGGACACCGTGCGGGCCATGCGCTGCACCACGGCGAGGGCGAATCGCGTTTCCACCTGCGCCGTTTCGGCGCTGTCATCGGCCTCGGCATCGGCGAGGTAGATCACCGCCCGGTCGCCGCCG
The DNA here is from genome assembly GCF_035544775.1 of Nocardia implantans. Taxonomy (NCBI): domain Bacteria; kingdom Bacillati; phylum Actinomycetota; class Actinomycetes; order Mycobacteriales; family Nocardiaceae; genus Nocardia; species Nocardia implantans. The sequence goes on from NZ_JAYKYQ010000014.1 coordinate 148,365, forward strand.
GGCCACACTTCCGGATCGGCAGTACGCGCCACCGCCACCGCATCGGTGCCCGCGGCGCGCAACGCGGCGGCAAGCTGGCCCGCCTGCTGCCCGACCCCGATCACCAGCGCGGCGGCGTGCGCCCGTGCGGTGGGCGACCCCACGGCGGGCTCCCAGACCGGACGGTGGGTGAGGCCGGACATGCGATACCGATCCTGCGACTGTCCGGGAGTCCCGGACTCGGCGAACCATACGTCGTCGATATCGCAGACGACCGTGCCCGCGGTATCGAAGATCGTGAGCCGAACCGTCCGGCCGGTGCGCTCGGCCAGCGCCCACGCCGTTTCGCCCGCATCCTGGCCGGACAAGCGCAGTCGGCCGATACCTACCGGCAGTCGAGCCGCGCCGCCGTTTCCGGACACCAGCGCCAGACCGGTCTGGATCGCGGCGTCGAGCAGACACGGCAGCCAGGCGTCCGGTTCGTCGGCCAGTTCCGCGGGACGCCGCAGTTCCGCGAGCAGGGCGCGCTCGCCGGACCGCAGCCGCGTTATCCAACGAAATCGCGGGCCGAAGGTCAATCCCGCGTCCGCGCAGCGACGGTAGAAGTCCTCGACGTCTTCCTCGGTGGACATCACCCGTCGTGCCGCGGACAGTTCACCGGCATCGCGCGGCCGAGCCGAGACGGGTCGAACCGCGGCGGACACCGCGGCGACATCGCCGTTCTCGACGTGGAACCGCACTTCGGTGTGATCGCCCGCATCGGTCACCAGCGGCTCGGCCAATTCCGCCAGCGGCACCGGTCGCGCGGCGACGAAGTCGATCAGCTCGTGGCCTGCGCCTCCGGCCGCACGCAACGCGCGCAAGGCGAGGTCCGCCGCGGGCACCACCGCTCGGTCGCGGAACCGATGCTCGGCGAGGTATCCGGTACTCGACGACGCGCTCCCGATCGGCACAGACACCCGCTCTCGTTCGAAGGGGTAAGTGGGCAGGCCGTTGCGCCTGCGCGCGTCCCCGGGAATCACCGCGGTCCAGTCGATGTCGGCGCCCGCGCGATACAACGCGCCGACGCCGGTCAACAGCACCTCGTCGTCGGTGGATGTCCGGCGCATGCTCGGCACCCACAAGGCGTCGGGGTCGGTGTTCCGCCCGAATTCCAGCAGCACCGGATGCGGTCCCACCTCGAGGTAGACGTGCACGCCGGACTCGGCGGCCGCGCGCACGCCCTCGGCGAAACGAACCGTGCCGCGCGCATGCGCACGCCAGTACGCGGCATCCATCGGGCCATCGACCCGCGCGCCGGTCACGTTGGACACCAGCGGAATCGTCGCCGCGCGTGGGACGGGCGCCAACTCCGCGACCGTGGCCTCGAAGTCGTCCAGCACCGGATCCAGCAGGGGCGAATGGAAGGCCGTCGTCCCGGGCAGCCGCACCGCACGGATCGACCGTTCCTCGGCAGCCCGCACAACTCGACCCACCCCGTCCACCGCTCCGGACACCACGAATTGGCCGGGACTGTTGACCGCGGCCACCGACACACTCGCCGCGAGCTCGTCCAGCAGATCGTCGAACTCGACGGGCGCGGCGAACACCGCCGCCATCGCCCCTCGCTGCGCTACCGCCTGCATCAGCCGGCCCCGTTCCGCGGCCAGACGCAAGCCGGTGGCCAGGTCGAACACTCCCGCGACGGTCGCCGCGACCAGTTCACCGAGGCTGTGCCCCAGCACGACATCGGGGCGAACGCCGAACGACGACCACAGCGCGGCGCATGCCCATTCCAGCGCGAAAAGGGCCGGCTGCGCGTACTCGGTGCGAGCCAGCAAGTCGTCGTCAGCGGCGAACAGCACCGACCGCAGACGCAATCCGCCGGGAAGCGGCCCCAGCAACTCGTCGCAGCGGTCCAGCGCCGCACGGAAAGCCGGATACTTGGCGTCCAGCGCCGCGCCCATCCCGGCGTACTGCGCGCCTTGGCCGGTGAACAGCATCGCCACCCGCGGCTTACCCGGCCCCGGTTCGATCGTTCGCCCCGGAGACGCCACGAGTTCGCGCGCCGCCTCCTCGGCTGTCCTGGCCACGACCGCCCGCCGGTGCGCGAAATGCGTGCGTCCCAGCGCCGCGGTGGCGGCCACATCGGCGAGCGGCATCTCCTGCCTGCCCAACTGCTCGGCGTAGTCGCGGGCCAGTGTGTCGAGGGCTGAGGAAGTACGGGCCGAAAGCGCCAGTAACACAGGACCCTTCGGATCCACACGCGCCGTCGGCTCAGGTGCTTGCTCCAGCACGACGTGCGCGTTGGTGCCTGCGAAACCGAACGAACTCACCCCTGCCATTCGCGGCTGCGCGGTGCGCGGCCAGGCGAGATCGTCGGTCGGCACCGCGAGCGACGTGCCGTCCAGCTCGATCTTCGGGTTCATGGTGGCGAAATCGTGCTGACGTGGAATTCGTTCGTGCTGCAGTTGCAGCACCACCTTGATCAGCCCGGCGATGCCCGCGGCCGCTTCGAGGTGCCCGATCTGCGACTTCACCGAACCCAGCAGGCACGCGGACCCGTCCGCCCGCGTCGCGCCGAGCACCTGCGACAACGCCTCGATCTCGATCGGATCACCCAGCGGCGTGCCCGTGCCGTGCGCCTCGACGTAGCCGATCCGGTCGGCGGCGCACCCGGCGTCGGTCAGCGCGGCGCGCAGCAATTCGCGCTGTGCTGTCGGATTCGGCGCGGTCAGCCCCATGGAACGACCGTCGTGGTTCACGCTCGAGCCTCGGACGAGCGCTCTGATCTCGTCGCCGTCGGCGATCGCCCGCGAAAGCGTCTTCAGCACAACGACCCCCGCGCCCTCGCCGCGCACATAGCCGTTCGCGCGCGCGTCGAAGGGGCGACAGCGCCCGTCCGGAGAGAGCGCCCCCATGCGAGCCAGCGCCTCCGATGTCAGCTCCGATTGCAGCAGGTTCACTCCGCCCGCCAAGGCGACGTCGCACTCGCCCGAACGCAGACTGCGGCACGCCTGATGCACGGCTACCAGCGACGACGAGCACGCCGTGTCGATCGCCACCGCGGGCCCGCGCAGTCCGAGCACGTAGGACACCCGTCCGGCCACAATGCTCGACATCGTTCCGGTGAGCGTGTGCGCGTCCACCGAACTCACCCAGTCGGGAGTGATCGTGCGCTGGTACTCCTGCCAGCTGACCCCGAGGAACACCCCGGTGCGGGCAGCGGCCGAACCGCCCGGCGCCAGAGCGGCGTCTTCCATCGCCGCCCAGGCGACTTCGAGGATCAGCCGCTGTTGCGGATCCATCGACGCCGCTTCGCGCGGCGCGATCCCGAAGAACTCCGCGTCCATGGCGTCGATCGGACCGGCCAGCAGCCCGGCTCGCCGCCGCGCCCGACGAGGCCCGGAATCCGCTACGGGCCACCGGCTTTCCGGCGCATCGACGATGGCGTCGCGGCCCGAGCTCAGCAGATCCCAGTACTGCCGCGGGGATTCCGCGCCGCCGGGAAAGCGGCAGCCCATCCCCACGATGGCGATCGGCTCGCGCTGCGGCCGCGCCTCCAACTCCTGAATCCGGCGGAGTGCCCGCGTCAGCAAGACCCGTAGGTCATACCCATCATCCGACATCCGCAAAGCCACCCACATCTTGCAAAAGTTGTGACGTGGAACATACGACGGCCCCGGTTAGGCGTCAATTACACGACGGATGCACAAAAGTAACTAAAGTTACCAACTAGTAGCTTGATCTTCCGCTCAATGGTGTTGCCCGGGTGAAACATTCACTTTTGAAGGATTCACTTTTGGTCACTGATGCACCCGCTCCGCCCCGATCCGATCGATCCGAGCGCGCCCCCATGCCCCCAGCGGCTCGAGCGCGGCGTTGAGCGCTGTGCCGATCTCGGTCAATCGGTACTCCACGCGCGGCGGCACTTCGCGGTAGACGGTTCTGCCGACGATGCCGTCCTCCTCGAGCTCCCGCAGCTGCTGGATGAGCATCTTCTCCGAGATGCCCGGCAACCCCTTGCGCAGCTCACCGAAGCGCCGAACCCCGTGGTTCTCCAGCTCCCAGAGGATCAGCGCCTTCCACTTGCCGCCGACGACATCCATCGCCGCGTCGATCCCGCAGAAATACGGCCCCGATCGCTTCGCACCCATCCTTCAGCCTCTCCGCCTTTTCACAAACCAATTGGTAAGTACCGGACAAAATAGTAGGTACTTGCCTCCGCGCCGGTCACCGAGCAGTCTGGAGCGCAGCGCGCTGACCAGGACCATTCCAATTTCTGAGGAGTTGAACCCGCAATGGCGGAGACCATGAAGACCCCGGTGACCATCCTGGGACTCGGCGCGATGGGCCGGGCGTTGGCCACGGCCTTCCTGAAGGCGGGCGTACCGACAACCGTCTGGAACCGCACTCCCCGCAAGGACACCGAACTGCTGGCCGCAGGGGCCGTCAGCACAACAACGATCGCAGAAGCGATCGACGCCGAGGGTCTCATCATCGCAGTGCTGCTCGACCACGCTTCGGTGCACGCCACCCTCGACCCGGTAGCCGACCGCCTGGCCGGACGGCAGCTGCTCAACCTGACCAGCACCGCCCCCGACGAGGCCCGCGAACTCGCCGCCTGGGCCGCCGAACACGACTGCGACTACCTCGACGGCGGCATCATGGCGGTGCCGCCCATGATCGGCCAGCCGGGCGCCTCCATCCTCTACAGCGGCTCCCGCGCGATCTTCGACTCGCATCGCGAAATCCTCGAATCAATCGCCGCTGCAGAATATTTCGGCGACGATGCGGGCCTCGCCTCGACCTACGACTTCGCCCTACTCGCCGCCATGTACGCCATGTTCGGCGGCTTCCTGCACGGCGCCGCCATGATGCGCTCCGTCGGCGTCCCCGCCGCCGATTTCGGCCGCCGAGCCGCCGCCTGGGTCAGCGCGATGGCCCAGTCCCTCCCGCACCAAGGCGCCGTCATCGACACCGCCACCTACACCGACCCCATCCAATCCATCGCCTTCCACAAAGCCGCCCTCGACGCGATCACCCGCGCCAGCCGCGCCGCCCACGTCACCCCGGACTTCGTCGCACCCCTGAAAACCCTCCTCGACCGCCAGGTAGCCGACGGCCGAGGCGCCCTTGGTTTCGAACGCACATTCGAAGAAATCCTCTGAATCGTCCGCGGGCCGCGCCACTCCCTCCCGGCGCGGCCCGCGCACTCCCCTCTGCTGAACGCTCAAGTTTTCCGAGGTCAGGCCGCGATTTGGTTCATCTGGAGTTGATCCGATAATCTTGCTGGGCACACCGGTCCGGGTGGCGGAATGGCAGACGCGCTAGCTTGAGGTGCTAGTGCCCTTTATCGGGCGTGGGGGTTCAAGTCCCCCTCCGGACACCAGTGCTAACCCCACAGGGGGCGGCATCAACGATTGCGAGTTGCTGTTGGTGCTGGTAGCGCACTTCTAAGGCCAGGGCTCGGTACAACCGAGTCTTCTCGGCCGGATCCCCCGCAGCGAGCACCGCGCGGATATCGCCCAGCGAGTCGATCAACTTTCGGATCTCGATACCAGTGAGTCGATTGATCTTGGGCAGGCTCTTCAACTCGGCTTGAGCTGCCGCTTTGTCCGCCTGTGCCGCGTTCATGGCCGTGACGAGGGCTTGCGGATCGACTCCGGCCTCGATGGCGGCGAGGTGACGCGCGAGTCGGGCCTCGGCGTCCGTGATCCGTTGTCGAAGCGTGCGTCGCTGAACGACGGTGTCATCGGTGTCTTGGGCGGCCACGAGCGCCGCGATCGAACGATGCGGTGGGTGGGTGTCGTCGTCGGGCCGATCGACCGCTGGCTGGCGAGCCGGCTCCCATCACGCAGCGGTCGAACGCGCGCATGGCGCTGCGTAACAGCGTCGAACTGGCACAGCTGGTCGACGACCTCGACTATCACCGGTACTGGGTACCCGAGCACCACGGAATGTCGGGCGTGGCCAGCGCGGCACCGGCAGTCGTCGTCGAACGCATCGCCTCGCTGGCACAGCGGATACGGGTCGGACACGTCGAGGGAAAGGATCCGCAGCTTCAATCCGTCGGATGCCCAGAGCGCTACTCGAGTTGCTGCTTCGAGGCATCGCGCCAAGGACGGTTGGCAGGCCGGAACGGTTGCCGCGATCCTGCGGCCGCATCATCTGTCAGCTCGGGCTTTCGGGGCAAACAACTCTGATGATGCCAGGCCCATCGCTGCCGTGGTTAACGCATCGGTTGCTGGGGCTAGCGCACACAATCGGCTCCCCCGCGCTTGAAGCATCCAGCGGGACAAAAGATTGCTGGGCGTCCAGCATGCCCAGAGCCAACTCGAAAGACTCGCAACACGTCTGGTACAGCGGGCGAAACCGCCATAGCTGTACCGGTTCTCGGACGAGTGGCCAGCACTAACCGGCCATCAGTGCACAGTCGGGCAGTGTGGCGGATGAATGGTCGGAGCCAAAGTCGTATACGGAATGTCGGAACTGTTGGCACCCGCAATCCGAGACCGTGTCTATCGTCCTCGCGATTCGCATTGGCGGATGAGCAATGACAGATCGGCGTCATGATGCGCGTGATCTGTTGCGACGGAACGTGGGCATGTCAGGCTCCTGACCACCCGTCCGCGATTCTCCCACCTTTCAGGCTATCTAACGCCGGGCGGCGCGATCGGCTACAGGAATCTCTGCACTCGAACACCCATAGCAGTCAGAGAAGTCAGAAAGCCATTGCGGGTGTCCCCTCTCGCGCACAAATTCCCGTCAGTCGTGACTACGCTGCACGCAACATGCACCGAAGCCGAGTTAACGTCAGCGAGGTCCGGCCAACCTGTACTCCGCACTGCCACCCGGGAGACTGGATTGGCAGGATTTGCCTTGGGTTCGGTAGGAGCAAGTAACTTTGAACTCCGATGCGCACACCGGGCCTAGTACTGCAACGGCAGTCAGTCCGGTAGCTTGCTGGGGTGGTCGTGGATGTTGTTGCAGCGGAGTTGGATTCGTTGCACGCGAGGATCGGTGGCCGTTTCGCCCGGTCGGAGCCGCGGGGCCGGGCGCGGGAGTACGTGACGGGGTTGGTGGCGCGCCGGGAGCGGAAGAACGGGTGGACGCTGGCCGAGCAAGCTGGTGAGGTGAGCCCGGACGGTATGCAGCGGTTGTTGCGGTGGGCGGATTGGGACATCGACGGTGTCCGTGACGACGTGCGCTCGTAGGTGGCCGAGCGGATCGGTGAGAAGGATGCGGTGCTGATCGCTGATGACCCGGGGTTCCTGAAGAAAGGCCTGCGGTCGGCGGGAGTGCAGCGCCAATACTCCGGCACGGCCGGACGCACGGAGAACTGCCAGATAGGGGTGTTCCTGGCGTATGCCTCCCGCCACGGCCACACCTTGGTGGATCGGGAGTTGTATCTACCGGAGTCCTGGACCACCGACCGCGACCGCTGCCGCGCGGCCGGGATTCCCGACGAGGTCGAGTTCGCGACCAAGCCGCGGCTGGTGATGGCCATGCTGGAACGGGCGGTGTCGGCGAAGGTGCCGTTCGGGTGGTTCACCGCGGATGAAGCCTATGGTCAGGTCAAATACCTGCGGGTATGGCTCGAACAACACGACATCGCCCAGGTGCTGGCCACTCGCCGCAACGACACCCTGGTCACGGGCATGTTCACCGAGGCCCGCGCTGATGAGCTGGTCGCCGCGCTGCCGGCACGAGCATGGCAGCGGATCTCCGCCGGTGCCGGTGCGCACGGACCCCGCGACTACGACTGGGCGCGGGTGCCGATCCGTATCGGCTGGGAACCCCGGGCGCGGGCACTGGCTGCTGGCGCGGCGCAGCATTACCGACCCCGCCCAGATCGCCTACTACGTCTGCTACGGGCCACGCCGGTCCACGATCGCTGATCTGGCGTGGATCGCGGGGTCGCGGTGGCGGATCGAGGAGTGTTTCCAGCAGGCCGAGAACGAAGCCGGGCTGGACCACTACCAGGTCCGCAGCTGGCGGGCCTGGTATGCCCACATCACCCTGTCCATGCTCGCCCTGGCCTGGCTCACCGGGGCGAAAGCCGTTGCCGCAAAAGGGGAACCACTGCCAGCGAAGAAGGCATATCGGCCTCACGCTACCGGAGATCCGACGCCTGACCATCGCTCTGGCCCTGGGCAGCGCTCGCTGCGCCCGCCACGTGTGGGCCTGGTCGAACTGGCGCCGACGACGACAACACCAAGCCCGCTTATCCCACTACCGACGACGAGTGCACCCACTCACCTGACTGCCGTCACAGTATTAGAAGGCCGTGCTTATCATCGGAACGATTGGTTTTGTTTCTGTATGAAAGGTTCTCATTGCACGTCCGCCTTTGCCTGAATCGGTTTTCGGTTGCCGGACAGGGCTGATACTGTGCGCTGATACCGGGGATGACACGCCTACGGTGACGATCGATATCGAGGCGGGTTCAGCATGTTCGAGAAGCTGATGAGGGCCGGATCGCGATCACAGCGAGGCATCGCGGTCATAGGGGCCGTAGTCGCCGTAAGTTGCTCGTGTGGCGGTACGACCGGGCCGCAGGATCCGTCCGGATACTCGGCACTACCCACATCGTGCGCTGAGATCGGCACCGCGGCGGGCGATGCGCTGCACCAATTCGCGGGCGCTCTGCCGACGGTGGATGCGCAGCCTGTCACCACGTCCAAGCTCGACAACGCGGCCGGGCAGACGCTCACCTGCACGGTCACCTACGAGGATCCGATTCCCCACCGCGGCAAGGCGTCCACACCCGAGCCTCTTTCGCGCACGGCGAAGATCGATCTCTGGGTGTGGACAACCCCAGCCGTGGTCGGGCAGACCACGACGTCCACCCAGACCGAACCCACCTCGGCAAGTGGAGCCCCGACACCCATACGCGGCATCGGCGATCACGCCGACATCATGACCCTGCCCCTGGGGAAGAACCAGGTTGCGGTGGCGGTGCGGACCAGGCTCGGAAACCTCGCCGTCAACGTCCACACCCGAGGCCTGAACTGGTCCGGGTCAAGTGGTACTCCGCCCACCGGCGACTCACCGGGATTGCGTAACGACCTCGCCTCCGGCGCCGAATCCATCGCGGCCGCACTCATCCACAATCTTTCGGCGAGCCTGCCGCGCAAGACGTTTCGGCCCGAGTCCGCGACCACCTCCGCTTCCGCCGTGACCACGGCCCCGGACCCCACGACACCCACTGCGCCCCGCCCGGTCTGGGATCCGTGTACGATCCCCGACGCCGACGTCACAGCAGCGGGCCTGAATCCACAGTCCAAGAAGACGGACATCCCGTACCCGGAGGCGAAACAGTGCCGGTGGACCGGCCCATCGTACGATGTGGCCGTATTCACCCGGGACAGTCGGTTCACAGACTGGGCCTACGAGGTTTTCACCCAACACCGGCCGGTCATGGTGGGCGATCGGCGTGCCTTGCTCGCCGTGCCCCGCGACGTACCCGGTGCGTCCTGCACCCTCCTGCTCGACATCCCCCAGGGCACACAGGATGGCATCAAGACCGGCGTCGTCGAGGTGCGCGCATCGACCGAAACCTCGGGCAACCTAGGCACCCTGTGCACCGAACTCACCCGCCTGGCAGTCCCTCTGACCCAGCACTTCCCCGTCGGCCGTTGACCCGGACACCGCACTGCGCGTGGGTCCAGCGGCTGAACATCGGCAACCAGCTGTGACAGAACAGGCAGTCGCAGAATCACAACATGCTCTTCACCTGCGCCACCCGATGACCCGAAAACACCGCCACCCATTACTGCAAGACATACCGGTTCATGGACGTCATGTTGGGGTACATCCAACCCGCACATCGACTACGGCCAGACCGAGGATCCGGCGTCATTGCGGGCGATGTCGTGTTGTTCGAGCCATACCCGCAAGTATTTGACCTGACCGTAGGCTTCGTCCGCGGTGAACCACCCAAACGGCACCCTCGCTGCCAGCACCCGTTCCAGCATGGCCATCACCAGACGCGGCTTGGTCGCGAACTCCACCTCGTCGGGAATGCCGGCGGCGCGGCAGCGGTCGCGGTCGGTGGTCCAGGACTCCGACAGATACAACTCCCGATCCACCAGGGCATGTCCGCGGCGAAAGGCATAGCCGAGGAACACCCGATCTGGCAGTTCTCCGTCCGCCCGGCCGTGCCGCAGTACTCGCGCTGCACCCTGGCCGAGCGGATGCCCTTCTTCAGAAACCCGGTGTCATCAGCGATCAACACCGCATCCCGGTCGCCGAGCCGCTCGGCCACATAGCCACGCACGTCGTCACGTACTCCATCGACGTCCCAGTCCGCCCCCCGCAACACCCCGCTGCATCCCGTCCGGACTCACCTAACCAGCCTGACCGCGTGCGCGGCGAGCAGGAACGCACGGCCACACCATTCGAAGATCAGGTACGGGAAACTGCTCGCGCTGTTCGAGGCGGACAACGGGGGTGGGCGAGTGGCGGCGGTGCCCGCAGTGGGCACAGACCTGAAATCTGGATGCTCGGCAGCGGTGACCACACCGCCCGGATCGCTGGGAGACTGGTGCTCCCGTTTGTTGCCGCCCATCATCTGAAGCCGCTGAATCCGTTGCAGCAGCTCAGACTTACCTGCGAACGCTTCAGCCGTCATCGCTGTACCCGGCTCCGCGAATCTCGATCAGTGTGGCGGTTATCGTCGCCGAGACCGACGAGCGAGCCCAATGGCTGGCCGGATCACTGAGGATGAAGAGCGCTCGGCGACGACAGGGCCGAGCGATACAACTGCCCAGCCCGGAAACCGCTGAAGCACATGAATATACGACGTCTGGAGACACGAACGACGAGCTGACCGGCGTGGTCGTCGGCTAACCCGCAACTGTGCCACCGGAATCAGCAGGCTGCCCGCGGGTTTTCGATCCGAACTCACTCCGTTGAGCGCCTGAGTGCGGCCAGCGCCTGCTCGGCGAGCCAGCGTTCGGCTCGGTCGAAGGTCCAGTCGTTGTCGTCGACCAGGGTGAAATAGCCGGAGTAGCCGAAGTAGAACCACAGAATGTCGGTGGCCTGTTCGACCGTGGTGTCCGGCGGCAGGCCGCCCACGTCGTTCAGCCGGAGCGCCAGCGCGGCGATGGCGTCGCGGTATCGCTTGGTGGCGATCCGCAGCGCGTCGCCCGCTTCGGCATTGTGCGGCGCGGTGGCGAGCACCACCCGCATGATGTCCCCGTAGTTCTCCCGCATCGATCGCACGGTGGCTGCCGCGTGCCGCACGATCTCACCCGGGTCGGTCAGCGTCTCCTGCCGCTCGAGCGTCTCGGCGACGACCGGCGCTTCACTCCACAGATCCACCAGCGTGCGCAAGAGGCCCTGCTTCCCGCCGCCGACCGCGTAGACGGTGGCGGGAGCGACGCGGGCCTGCTTGGCGATCTCGTCGACCGTGGTCGCGAAATAGCCCTGCCGGGCGAACAACTCGCGGGCGGCATCGATGATCGCGGCTCGGGTCGCTTCGGCGTACTCGGCCCGCCGGGACTTCGCAGGTTCGGTCATGGTCGCCTCAGCATAGCTCATCCCCAGATAACCGAGCCGTAGCTCATTGATCAGAGCTTGACTCTGATGAATATATCCTTACTCTGGAGCCTGCATCGGCCATCGCAAGATTCGAGGTGAATCGTGATCACACCGTCTCCGTTTCCGCTCGATCCACTTCTCGAGGCGTTGCACCGCACGGTCACGTCCGGGCAGGTCGCTACCTCGGGCGCCGGTTACGACGCCGGATGCGTCGTCTGGAACGGCGCCGTGCGGCATCGTCCCGCCGTCGTGCTGCGCTGCCGGACGCCCGCTGACGTGCAAGCGGGCGTCCGCGCGGCCCGCGACCATGGTGTGCCGCTCTCGGTTCGCGGCGGCGGCCACGACTGGGCCGGACGTGCACTGACCGACGGTGGCCTGACCCTGGACCTGTCGGACATGCGGCAGGTGCGGGTCGACCCGGACGCACGGGTGGCGTGGGTGTCCGGTGGCGCGAGCAGCGCCGAGGTCGCCGAAGCCGCGCACGCGTACGGCCTTGTCGCGGTCACCGGCACGGCGGGCTCGGTCGGGATGGTCGGCCTGTCCCTCGGCGGTGGATACGGTCCGCTCAGCGGGCGTTTCGGCCTCGCGGTGGACAATGTGCTTGCGGTCGACGTCGTGCTCGCCGACGGCTCGCTGGTGACGACGGACGCCGAGCGGGAGCCGGAACTGTTCTGGGCGGTCCGGGGCGGGGGCGGCAATTTCGGCGTCGTCACCGGGATGCGGATCCGGCTGCACGCCGTCGCTGCGCTGTTGTCCGGCATGATCATGTACCCCGCCGAGCAGGCGGGCACCGTGCTGGCCGGGCTCGCCGAGTACCTTCCCGCCTGCACTCCGGACGCACTAACCGTCCAGAGCGGCTTTGTGACCGGGCCGACCGGTTCGCCCGCCGTGTTCGTCGCGCCGACGTGGTGCGGCGCAGCCCGGACGGGCGAGCACGAGGTCGAAAGTTTCGCCCGCCTCGGTGATCCGCTCCTGGTCCACATCGGTCCCGTCACCCTCCCCGACCTGATGGCAGGCACCGACGCGCTGTTCCCGCCCGGCAGGCACATCGAGATCGATACGCGGACAGTCCCGGAACTGAGCCCCGCGGTACGCGACGTCCTGCAAGCCGGTGGTGGCGCGGCGACCTCACCGCTGTCCGCGGTCGCCTTGCACACGCTGCACGGCGCCGCCGCTCGAATCCCGGTCACCGACACCGCTTTCGGTAACCGCCACCCACATCTGACGGTCGAGGTGATCGCCGCGTGGGAGCCCGGCGACGCGGCCGAGCCGGCGCATCGCGCGTGGGCGGCGAACCTGGCGGACGCTCTGACGCCGGACGCACTGCCGGGCGGTTACCCCAATCTCCTCGGCCCCCGCGACACCGCCCGGATCGCCCACGCCTACGGCCCGAACACCACCCGGTTGCTCGCCGCCAAACGGCGGTACGACCCAGACGCCCTCTTCCACTCCATTCCCCTGCCCGCAGACGACCCGGACAGCACAGCATCGGCCACGCGCGTGTGCGCAGGCTAGCCGCCCGAATCGATCCGATTAGACAAAGGTTCTCATGCGTATTCTCTTCAGCGGCGTGCCCGCCTACGGGCATCTCCTGCCGCTCGCTCCCCTGATGGGCGCAGCGCTCGACGACGGCCACACCGTCGCCCTTCTCACCAGCGCCGGGATGGCCGACATGATCGCGGCCGAGTTGCCCTGCGGCGTGCAGCATCTGGCGGCCGGCCCCATGCCCTTGCAGTTCGCGGAGGAGACGGCGGAACGCACCGGCGCGGACGTCTTCCACCCCACACCGGCGACGATCGGCGAGATGTTCGGCGGCACCCGGTTGGATCGGACCGCCGACGCCGCGACGTCGGCCGCCCGGCGGTGGCGCCCCGACGTCATCCTGGCCGACGCCTTCGACACCGTGGGTCCCCTGCTCGCCGCGACCTTGGACATTCCGTGGCATCAGGTCGGTCTCGGTCCAGCTCTGCCCACCGTGATCGTCGACGAGATCGCCCGAACCGCCGCCACCCGCCATGCCGCCCGCGGGCTGGAACCGGTCGCCGCCCGCGGCTATATCGACCCCTGCCCGTCCGTCCTGCAGGAGCCCGGCTGGACATCTCCGATTCCCCGGCTACCGCTGCGCCCCCGAGCGCATCGGCGCCCGGGCGAGGCCACCGTACGGCTCGATCCGCCGCCCGCCGGACTCCCGCGCGTGCTCGTCACCTTCGGGACCATCTTCTCCGAACCGCATCTGCTGGACGCCGTCGTCGAGGCGGTGCGCCCGCAGCAGGTGGATGTCGTGGTGACCGAGGGGTTGTCGATCCACGATCCGGCGCGCGCAGCGCGGGAGGTCAGCAGCGAGCCGGTCGGCGACGCGGCGGGCACGTCGGTGCACCGCATCCCGTTCACTCCCCTGGCCGACTTGCTCCCCGACACCGACATCGTTATCAGCGCCGGCGGCTCCGGCACGGTACTGTCCGCCCTCACGCATGGTCTCCCGATGATCTTGTGGCCACAAGGCGCGGACCAGACGATCACCGCCGCCCGGGCCACCGCCGGCGGTGTCGCCCGCACCGTGCAAGATCCCGCGGAGATCACAACCGCCCTCGCGGCCGTGCTGGGAGACGACTCCTATCGGAATGCCGCGAGGAAAATCGCCGCCGAGATCGAGGACCTGCCCGGCCCGCGCGCCGTCCTCGCCGCAGTGCTCGACGCCCGCTGACCACCACGGCGCGCACACGAGAGCAACGTACAGGTGTTCGGTGCGTGCCGCTTCGCCCGCGCTGAATCGGCCGATGAGCTGCTGGTCCACAACCGCACCGGATACCGCATCAGCCTGCTCGAGGCATACAACCCTGACCTGTATCGACGGTGGAACGAGGGCTGCGCCAACGCAACTCGGCTATTCGAGGAGATCAGGACACACGGCTATCGGGGCAGCGAGAAGATGGTGCGCAACTACCTGCAGCCCTTCCGCGCCCTTGCGCACATCCCGGCCCCGCCACCCAAGCCACCGACCGTCCGGAAAGTCGCCAGCTGGATCATGACCGACCCCGACGCCCTCGCTCCCGGGCATCGGGCCCGCCTCGACGCGATCCTGGCCGCCAGCCCGCAACTTGCCGCGTTGACCGGGCATGTCCGCGATTTCGCCGAGATCATGGCCCAGCGGCGCGGGCGAGATCTCGAACAGTGGATGACCGCCGTCGACAACGATGACCAGCCAGCCCTGCACTCGTTCGTCCGAGGCTTGCGCCGCGACCAGGACGCGGTCACCGCCGGGCTGACCATGTCTTGGAGCAGCGGAACAGTCGAAGGGCACGTCAACCGCATCAAGAATGCTCAAACGGCACGTCATGTGGTGGCATCCGAACGAGTGAGCGCGATGCAGCGGCTGTTGGTGGGACACGTCGGGTTGAAACATGGTCTGGTCTGGGTCGCCGACGATGGTGACGCGGTGGCGGTGTGGACTGATCCCGACACGGAACGGGCTGCGGCTATCGGCGCAAGGCAGGGGTTTGGTAACGCCATCGTATTGCCCGGCATGAAAGCCGCCGAGCAGGCCGGTGTCCCTAACTTTTTAAAAATCTCGGATGAGCGCAACCTCCGGTTCTACCGGCGGCTCGGCTTCGAAGTGACTGCCGAGGTGGCCGCGACACACGGGCACCTGACCTTGCACCGCGTGCGCGTCTGTGGTCATGAAACCCCAAACTTCGGGAGGTCGCCGGGTTCAGGAATGAGTCGGCGGAATATGGAAGCGCTCGTGATTGTGGAAGCGGCTGTGGTCATGAATGCAACTGGGGTCACTGATGCGCAACCCGTTGCGTACGCGCGTCTTCTCATCGATGCAAAAGCCGTCATCCCGAGTCGGCGGCGCCTCGGCAGTCGCCGTCACCGCGCTCGGCGCCCCGATCGCGGCGGCAATCAGCGCTACAACCAGGGTGCGGCGTACCGGCGCGGCAGTCGCGGGAATCGTTCGCCCCATTGGGTTCCTTCCGTTGCGGGATCTCACACCGTTCTATCAGCGCAGGCAGCATGGCAACACCCGCCGATTCCAGGGGCGACTCGACGATCATCGACCGCGGCCCTCCCCATCGACCGGTCAGATCCCCCGTCCAGTACGGCGAGTTGGGCTCGCACTTGTGCCTACAGCGACGAATCTCATTCCAGCGAAGCTGGATAGGCCGTCCACGTCGCGGCCGTCTTGTCGGAACAACGGCTTTGGCTCGCTTTCGGTGGCTCGAGGTGATGGTCTGACGGCACGATGCCTTGGTCGATCGGTACCAGCGGGGCACCACCCGGCTGACCGGTCAGGTGCGGGCAGTCGTGAGCGCAGCCGCGCAATGGTAATTGGACTACAGCCTCGTCGAAACCGGGGAAAGGAACTGGGCGGGCATGTGGTCACGTGACACCGGCGGGCGCAAGCCGACCGGCCATCGTGTCCTGCTCGGGGTCTTCCGGCGCATCACAATCCCGCGCGCCGACCCCACCGCCCCCGCAGTACTGAACCCCACCAACCACCGTGACCTCGCCATCATCCTCGACAACATCCGCACGCAGACAACAGGCGCGCACATCGGCGACGCGATCGACGCGGCCGGACTGACCCACAGCCCGCGCTCCGGCGTCCAGACCACCGCAGGCGCATCAACCACCTACGGCGCCGCCGTGTCGCAGAACGCGCCGGATGTAAGTCTCGACGCCTGACCGCAACCTGCACACCCCCGCCCACGGCGCGGCCTCGCTGCGGCACTGTCGGGTCGTGCATGGAAGTTCCACCAACCTCTCGTCTGGCGTTCAGCTCGACAACCGATCGGGGCGTCGTGCGCTCCAATAGCCAGTCCGCCAGTGGCACTCGGCCTGCCCCATCCGGCGTCCATCCGCCAGCCACGACCATCAGGCCGCCATCGAACCGCCCGACCGACCGGCGCCGCGACACAGCCGACAACCCCGCAACCCGCCACAGCCCATCCCGCGACGCAGACGCCCCACACCACTGGCCCCGCGAAACCCGCGCAGCAAATGAGCGGCGGAGTCATCCCGGCATGCACGGAAAACTGGTCTGCCCACGCGCACGTCACCACGCTGTCGCTGGCCGAGATCGCCGCGGAACAGATCCCTCGACAGTGCCCTCTTCCCGCAACGGCCACAGCACACCCCGCAGTTCCTACGACACCACCGGACAGACGTACCGGGGTGATCATCTTGCGGTGCTGACAGCGCGCCGTGCACGCACTCATCACAGCGCTCGACCACGAAGGGCTCATCCCACTACCGCCTGACTGCACCATCCCGGCGGACGCTGCCCTTTTCAATCATCCCATCGGCTTCGACCATGAACTCTCCCCAGCCGTCGCGCCCGCGATCTCGCAGATCACAGCACAGATGCACCGTGAGATCACCGACCACATCGCCGCCGGTACCGTCCCCGCATCGGTATCGACCTGCGGCACCTTCGGTGCCATCTCGACGTGACCGCGCTCGCGCGCGGTTGTCAGTGGCCAGTCGAGAATCCCCACTGGCGGCCACTTGGTGGGAAGCTATCTGACCACCGAAGCTATCGTGCGGCGCCGGTCTGATGACGGAGTGCGGCGTGACCGGATGTCGCGTTCTCGTCGATCTCGCATCGCCTGGGTTCTCAGCACGTCGACTTCGCAGCCTGGCGAGGTCGGGTCGAAGCCGTGCTCGACTAGCCAGCGGACCCCCAGCAGGCTTCGCAACGACCACCATGCGCGGATCACATCGAGGTCGACGTCGGTGCCGTAGCCGGCGACGACGTCGGCAAGGCGCTCCTCGTGTCCGAGCGTCAAAGTGGCGAGGTCGTAGAGGGCATCGCCCTGGCCCGCCTCCGACCAATCGATCACGCCGGTGATCTCGTCACCGATGGCGAATACGTGGCTGACTTGCAGATCGCCGTGCGTGAACACCGGGGTCCACGGCCTGAGCGCGGCTTCGGCGGCTCGGCGGTTACGTGCGACCAGGTCGGGGGGAAGGACGTCGTTCGTGACGAGCCACGCGCATTCGACGTCGAGCTGCGCCGCCAACTCGTCGAGACCCCGGCCGCTGTGGCCGGGCCAGGGTGGCAGCGGTGCGTCGTGCAGCCTCCGTATGGCGGCACCCGCGGCGGCCCATGCCGCCGGCGACGCGGCCGACGGCTCGCCGAGGCGGCCGAGTGCCCTTCCTGGGATGGCGGCGAGCGCGAGCACAGGCGGTTTACGCCACAGGATCTCTGGGGTTGGGATCGGCGCCCTGGCCATCGCTTCGACCTCTGCGTCGGTGCGTGTCTGATCGGCGTCGATCTTCAGGAAAACGTCGCCGGCGCGCAGGGTCGCGCGCTCGTGATGGGCGACGATAACTTCGACCTCTTCCACGCTGGAGATTGTCATGGCGGTGACCCCTGATGTCGCGTGGTTTGTGTTTCAGGTGACCGGCCGGGCTTCGCGGAGAGCGGTCCGAAAGACGGCCTGCAATGGGCATCGCCGAGCGTTGCTAGCAGTGTGCCGGATCGCGCCAGCTGGCCACCTGTGAGGATTCGGAACAGGCCGTCCATGGGAACTCTCGCTGGCCGCTTCCACCGGATCTGACCACGGCATGTGTGCAGTTGGCCGGCGAGCCTTTGCCCGAGATCATCGACGCCGTCCCCGTTCTGCTGGATGTGTGGGTGCGCGCCGGTCGCCCCACGGTGCTGGTCACCTCGATCCGCCCCAGGCCCGCTCGCCGAGCACGACACCGACATCGAGTTGAGCAACGGCGTCCGGATTCTGGCGACCGACGGTGGTGTCCTGGTCACCAGCACCGACCATCGAGTCTTGAGCTTCCTCGACGTGATCGACCCCGACCATCTCGACCTCGCGATCGACCCGCCGACCACCCCACGCACTGATCCACACCCTCTGTCCCCCACTGCGCCGTGCCGCTGAGCTCGCTGTCGCTGCAAGAGGCTGCTGTGACGGCGAAACCACCTGTCGCAGCCGCAGATTCTTCGCTGATCCATCATTCAGGAGGCCCTGTGCCGATCGCTTCTCCCGCCGCCCTGCGCCTCTCCGTCGCAGTGCGCGATCTGCTCACCATGCACCCGAGCCTGCACTGCCCGAACCTGTGGATCGGGTCCACCGCCCACAGCCTTGTCGGATGTGTCGAGGATGGACCGCGCTGCTCGACGGTGCCCGCCCGCACTCCGCGGGCCGGTCGCGGTGGCGCAGTGGCTACCGGTTCGTTTCCGTCATCGGGCCCAGCGGCGCGCCGATCTTGATCCGCGACTATTGCACGACACGGCTGGGACTCGACCGTGGCGAACGCGACCGGCTGCTCAGCGAGCCCGAGACCACCACCGGCGCATTGAATTACCTGAACTCACTCATCGTCTCCGCAGAACACCGGCTCGAGTGCCCCCAAACGACGACTGACCGTGCGGCTGCGTGCTGGTGTGCAGAGGTGTCCATTGGTTGGCGTCGATTCCGAATTCGCCTCCGGGCCCGATCATGAATCCGTAGCCCATGGATACGCGGCAGTCGCCGGCCGGAAAGCACCACCCGTCCGTGCCCCGGTCCTCGGGGAAGCCGGCTTCGAGAACACGCGGGCCGCCCTCCCTGAGAACATGAGATGCGTTATGTCGCAAAGATCTCGCTCGCGCCGAATGCCGACGCACAGTTCGCCGGTCGCGGGGCGGCCCGCCGACTAGACTTTCTCACGTGTCACGCTGTCGCTCGATCCTCCGCGCCGGTATCGCATGAGGGCCGTCGTGTACGACCGCTACGGCGGCCCCGAGGTGCTATCGATCGCGGATACCCCAATGCCGTCTCCGGCGCCGAAACAGGTTCTGGTCCAGGTGCACGCGACGTCGATCAACCTCTCCGACTGGGAGACACTGCGGGGGACGCCGCTGTATTCGCGCATCGGCGGCCTCCGGACTCCCGGTCGCCCGGTTCTCGGATCCGATATCGCCGGACGGGTCGAAGCCGTCGGCTCCGAGGTCACCCTGTTCGCACCCGGTGACGAGGTCTACGGCGACAATCTGATGCTCAAGGGCGGATTCGCTGAATATGCCGTGGCTCCTGAATCGGCGCTGGCCCACAAACCGGCGTCGCTGAGCTTCGCCGAAGCATCGACCCTGCCCCAAGCCGGGGCGATCGCACTACAGGGCACGGCCGATATCGCTGCCGGAATGTCGGTGTTGATCAACGGAGCGGGCGGCGGATCCGGAGCGTTCGCAATCCAGTTGGCCAAGAACGCCGGTGCGCACGTGACCGCGGTCGACAACGCCGACAAGCTGGCGTTCATGCGCACGCTCGGCGCAGACGAGGTTATCGACTATCGCGTCGAGAACTTCACCCGAACCGGACCATACGACCGAGTACTCGACCTGGTCGCCCACCGGTCGGTCTTCGCCTACCGCAGGTCGGTCGCCCGCGGCGGCCGGTACCGCTGCGTCGGCGGCACCACAAGCGCGTTGCTGCGGATGACGACGGTCGGCGTGCTCGCCGGATTGGTGACCGGGCGTTCTCTCGGAGTCCTCGCGGTGAAGGAAGGGCCCGCGCACTTCACACCCCTCGCGGAGGCATGTGTCGCAGGACGGATCGGAATCCACATCGACCACACCTTCCCACTCGACGAGACCGCCAAAGCGCTGTCCCACGTAGGTACGGGACGCGCCCTCGGCAAAGTAGTGGTCCAGATCCGCTGATTTGCGGGTGCTGCTGCTTCAGGGATGTCCGGTTTGATCAATTCGTTGGCGCCCGATATTCGGCATGAGCGCGCACTCGAGTTCCCTTCTGCCTGCCGCTAGGCTGACGCGGGTTCGTCGTGGTGCGGAGCCGGTGAAGCGGACTTCGACGGCGTCGCCGGCGAGGTGGGTGAGGAAGGCTTGGGCCATTTGTGAGCGTCCGGCGTTGTGGACGCAGACGAACAGCACGCTGGGTGTGGGGAGCATTGCCGGAGAGGGCCTTCAGTCGGCGACGGTCGGCGTGGTGGTGGTGTCGTGGGGGACGACGGCATTGTCGGCGCCGGCCGCGGTCGCGGTGGTCGGATAGAGGGCGGCGATCAGCGCCAGGCCCAGGAGCGCGCCGAGGATTTGGGCGGTGATGAATCCCGGCGCGGAGGTGGGGGCGATTCCGGCGAAGGTGTCGGTGAACACGCGTCCGATGGTGACGGCGGGGTTGGCGAAGGAGGTGGAGCTGGTGAACCAGTAGGCCGCCCCGATGTAGGCGGCGACCGCCGCGGCCGAGAGCGCGGCGCGGCCGGATCGGTCGAGGGCGAAGACGACCGCGATGAGTCCGGCGGTGGCGACGACTTCGCCGAGCAGGTGGCCGCTGGTGATGCGGTGATGGGTGGAGATCTGTAGGGCGGGTTGGTCGAACATGGCGTGGGCGAGGGCCGCGCCGAAGACGGCGCCGATGGTTTGGGCGGCGAGGTAGCCGCCGAGGTCGCGGCCGGTCAGTCCGGTGCCATGGTGGCGGCCCAGCAGCCAGTCGGCGGCGGAGACGGCGGGGTTGAAGTGCGCGCCGGAGACGGGTCCGAAGACCACGATCAGCACCGCGAGCCCGAACACGGTCGCGGTGGAGTTCTCCAGCAGCTGCAACCCGACATCCCCCGGCGAAAGCTGCTGGGCGGCGATGCCCGAGCCGACTACGACGGTGACCAGCAGCGCGGTCCCGACGAACTCCGCCAGCAACCGCCGCGCCCGGTCGTTCATCGGGTGACCGCCGCGGGGGCGGTGCTGTCGAGCAGCTGGGCGAGCTCGCGTAGAGCGGCGGGTTCGATGCGGTAGTAGACCCACGACCCGCGCCGCTCACTGCTGAGCAACCCGGCCTCACGCAGGACTTTCAGGTGGTGGGAGATGGTGGGTTGGCCGACGTCGAAGCCTGCGGAGATGTCGCAGACGCAGGCTTCCTGCCCGGCGTGGCTGGCGATCACCGACAGCAACCGCAACCGCACCGGATCCGACAATGCCTTGAAGACGCCGGCCAGCTCGGTGGCGGCCTCGGCGGTCAGTGGTTGGCGGACCAGGGGCGTGACCTCACACGAGGATGAGGTCACGCCGATCAGCGGCAACTTCGGTTTCGACACACATCGATATTGATGGATATCGAAACCGTGGGCAAGCGAACACCTGGTGAACTCCCCGGCAGCCGCCGCGCCAAGGATCAGCTGCAGCAGGTGGCACCCGAGGCGATCGCTTCCTTCTTCGCCGCCGGGGTGCAGCACGCGCCCTCGGCCGCGGCTTCCTCGGCGGTGCCGCAGCACGCCTGGACCGCCTCGGCGTCCGACGGTGTGGCCGCGCCGGTGAGTTCGGGCGCCGTACCGAAGGTTTCGCTGTCGGCCAGGACGGTGTAGACCTCCCAGCGCTCCTTGTCCGGTGCGGTGATCCAGACCTTGTGCTGGGTGGCGAAGCAACAGGTTGTGGCGAGCTGTTCTTCGGTGAACAACCCGGCTTCGGACAGGCGGGCGATCTCGGCGTGCACCTTCTCGGAGGTTTCGACCTCGACGCCGAGGTGGTTGACGCTGCCGCCGTGGCCGGGATTCTCGATCAGCACCAGTTTCAGCGGTGGATCGGTGACGGCGAAGTTGGCGTAACCAGGCTTGCGTTTGGCGGGCTCCGTCGCGAACAGGGTCGAGTAGAACGCCACGGCCTGGTCGATGTCGTCGACGTTCAGGGCGAGTTGGATGCGGGACATGA
>NZ_JAYKYQ010000015.1:0-161560 GCF_035544775.1 Nocardia implantans
CGTCGAAGGGTTGGGGTCGGTGGTGGGGTGAGGCGGGGGTGACGGTGTCGTGCCACCACAGGTCGCGGCCTTCGGTCCAGGGGACTTCGATGCCGGTGCGGCGCACCACCAGCACATGCTCGACGCTGGAAGGGGTGTCGCCGTGGGCGTAGAGGGCCTCGTCGACGGCTTCCTTCAGGGGCGCGGCCTTGCCGCGCCGCCATTGGCCGTCGGTGGTGATCACCAGGCGGGCTCGGGCGTCGTCCACGCGTTGGCGCAGGGCGGTGGGGGAGAATCCGGCGAAGACGACGGAGTGGGTGAGTCCGAGGCGGGCGCAGGCGAGCATGGACACGATGGCCTCGGGCACCATCGGCATGTAGATCGCCACCCGGTCGCCGGTCTCCAAGCCGAGTTCGGTGAGGTAGTTCGCGGCGCGGGAGACCTCGTCGAGCAGTTCGCGGTAGGTGATGGCGCGGGAGTCGCCGGGTTCGCCTTCCCAGTGGATGGCGACCTGGTCGCCGTGTCCGTCCAGGACGTGGCGGTCCACGCAGTTGTAGGCGACGTTGAGCTTGCCGCCGACGAACCACTTCGCCACCGGCGCTTCGCTCCAATCCAGCACCTGGGTGAACGGTTCGTCCCAGTGCAGCCGCCGGGCCTGCTCGGCCCAGAACGCGTCGCGATCGGCCGCCGCCCGCTCGTAGAGCGCCGCGCTCGCGTTCGCCTGGGCGGCGAACTCCGCGGTCGGCGGGTACGAGTCCCGGTGGTCGGCGCTGGTTTCAGTCATCTCGTCTCTTCTTTCCACGTAGCCTGAGCGCACGATTCGACGCAGCCAAGTTCGACAGTAATAAACTGTGACCCATACCGCGTGGGGTGTGCCGACCGGGTTCCGCCGCCGCGCGTCGGTTCGAGAAGGTCGCCTCGACGAAGGCGATATTCCGGCCGCGGGGACGTTTCCGCACCGAACTCGAGGTGTTTCGGCAGTGTTGCCGGATCGGTAACAAGTGCGACGAACCCGGATCAATCAGGTGACAGTGCCCGCGCCGGTGGCTACTCTGCCAACCACACAGGGGGATCGTGTCGGCGTG
Source organism: Nocardia implantans (assembly GCF_035544775.1). Taxonomy (NCBI): domain Bacteria; kingdom Bacillati; phylum Actinomycetota; class Actinomycetes; order Mycobacteriales; family Nocardiaceae; genus Nocardia; species Nocardia implantans. The sequence goes on from NZ_JAYKYQ010000015.1 coordinate 1,065, forward strand.
CGCTGACGGGCCTCCCGCGGGTGCCGATCGGCTCCCCCCTTCTCGCACCGGGAGGACGCGTTGAGATTCCACAGAGCGATGGCGCTGACGGCGGCAGTCGTGCTGGCCACGACCCTCGGGCTGTCCGCATGTTCCTCGGGCGACGGGGCCGACGCCGACATCGTCACCGTCAACGGCGGTGAGCCGCAAAATCCGTTGGTGCCCACCAACACCAACGAGAACATGGGCGGGCGCGTGGTCGACCGGCTGTTCGCGGGCTTGAAGTACTACGACGCCGACGGTAAGGCACACGACGAGATGGCGGAGTCGATCCAGACCACGGATCGGAAGAACTACCGGGTGACCATCAAACCCGGCTGGAAGTTCACCGACGGCACGCCCGTGACGGCGAAGTCGTTCGTCGATGCCTGGAACTACGGCGCACTCGGCGGCAACGCGCAGTTGCAGAGCTACGTCTTCGGTCCCATCGTCGGTTTCGACGAGGTGTCCGCGGAAAAGCCGACGGCACAGACGATGTCGGGTCTGAAGGTGATCGACGACCGGACCTTCACCATCGAACTGAAGGCGCCATCGATCGATTTCGAAACCGAACTCGGGTACGCGCCGTTCTATCCGCTGCCGGAGGCGGCGTTCAAGGACATGAAAGCGTTCGGGGAGAACCCGATCGGCAACGGGCCCTACAAATTCGCCAGGCCCGGGGCGTGGGAGCACAACGTCAAGATCGACCTGGTGCCCAACCCGGACTATCCCGGCGGTCGTCCGGCGAAGAACAAAGGGCTGCGATTCGTGATGTATCAGTCCTTCGACACCGCCTACGCGGATCTGCAGGCGGGCAACCTGGACGCGCTCGACACCGTGCCCGACAGCGCGCTCACCTCCTACGAACAGGATCTCGGCGACCGCGCGATCACCAAGCCCACCGCCCAGAACCAGCACATCGGCATCCAATCCAACGTCGCGCACTTCGCAGGCCAGGAAGGGCTGCTGCGGCGCAGGGCGATCTCGATGGCGATCAACCGGGAACAGATCGCGCAGAACATCTTCCACGGCACCCGGATCCCCGCGCGCGATTTCACCGCGAGCACGCTGCCCGGCTTCGACCCGAACCTGCCCGGCTCCGAGGTGCTGAAGTACAACCCCGACGAGGCCGAGAAGGTCTGGGCGCAGGCCGACGCGATCGCGCCGTGGTCGGGCCGCTACGAGATCGCCTACAACTCCGACGGCGGCCACCAGGCCTGGGTGGAGGCGGTGGCCAACAGCGTCAAGAACACCCTCGGCATCGACGCTATCGGCGTGCCGTACCCGACGTTCAAGAACATCCGCGACGAGGTCAACGCGCACACCATCAACAAAGCCTTCCGTTACGGCTGGCAGGGTGATTACCCGACCATGCTGCAGTTCCTCACCTCGCAGTACTACAGCTACTCCGACACCAACAACGTCGACTACAAGAGCCAGGAATTCGACCGCCTGCTCGACGCCGCCCTGGCCGCGCCGAGCCAGGACGAGTCCTACAAGATCATCGCGCAGGCCCAGGCCCTGCTGATCAAGGATCTGGCCGACATCCCGGTGTTCGACTACGTGGCCGCCGCGGGTCGCTCCGACCGGGTGCGCAAAGCCGAACTCGCCTGGAACGGTCTGTTCGACTTCGAGAACATCGAGAAGTAGCCGCCGGCCGCCTGGCGTCCGCCGGACGCTCGGCGGTCCTGTTCAGGAGGCGAAATGGCCTGGTATGTCGGGCGGCGTCTGCTTCAGATGATCCCCGTGTTCCTCGGTGCGACCCTGCTCGTCTACGCCTTGGTGTTCCTCGTGCCGGGCGACCCGATTCACGCGCTGGCCGGGGACAAGCCCATGACGCCCGCGGTGGAGGCGCAACTGCGGGCTCGCTACCACCTCGACCAGCCCTTCCTCGTGCAGTACCTGCTGTATCTGAAGGGCATCGTGACGCTGGACTTCGGCACGGCGTTCTCCGGCCGGCCGGTGCGCGACGAACTCGCGCGCGCGTTCCCGATCACGCTGAAACTGGCGTTCATGGCGGTGCTGATCGAGTCCGTGTTCGGCGTGCTGTTCGGGCTGGTCGCCGGGCTGCGCAAAGGCAAGCTGTTCGACTCGGCGATGCTCGTGGTCAGCCTGGTCGTGATCGCCGTTCCGGTCTTCGTGGTCGGCTTCCTCGCGCAGTTCCTGCTGGGTGTGAAGTGGGGGATCGCGCCCGTGACCGTCTCCGGGAAGGCGACCGTCGGCGAACTGCTGGTGCCCGCGTTCGTGCTCGGCTCGCTGTCGTTCGCCTACGTCCTGCGCTTGACCCGGAATTCCGTGGCGGAGAACATGTCCGCCGACTACGTGCGCACCGCGACCGCCAAAGGTCTGGGCAGGCCACGGGTGGTGATCGTGCACATCCTGCGTAACTCGATGATTCCGGTGGTCACGTTCGTCGGCGCCGATCTGGGCGCACTGATGGGCGGCGCGATCGTCACCGAGGGCATCTTCAACATCCCCGGCGTGGGCGGCACGCTCTACCAGGCCATCACCAGGGGCGAGCCCCCGACCGTCGTCTCCTTCGTCACGGTGCTGATCGTCATCTTCCTGCTCACCAACCTGATCGTCGACCTGCTCTACGCCGCACTCGACCCGAGGATCCGCTATGCCTGACCCCACCGAGGGCCCGCGCCGCGGCCAGGAGCACTTCGTCGCGCCGCCCGACGAGGTCGAGGTGCTGGCCACCGACGCCGTCCTGGATGCCGGAGCGCCGTCGGGGCTCTGGCGCGACGCGTGGCGACAGCTGCGGCGCAACCCCATCTTCGTCGTCGCGGCCGTACTGATCGTGTTCGTGCTGATCGTGGTGATCTGGCCGGGACTGTTCACCGATCAGGACCCCCGGTACTGCAACGGCGACTTCAGCATGGACCCGCGCAGCGCGGGCCACCCGTTCGGATTCGACAAGCAAGGATGCGACATCTACGCCCGCACCCTCTACGGAGCCAGGGCTTCCGTGCTCGCCGGAGTCGGCGCGACCTTGCTGTTCGTGCTGATCGGGGGAACGCTCGGGGCGCTGGCGGGCTTCTACGGCGGGCCGCTGGACTCGGTCGTCTCCCGGATCGCGGAGATCTTCTACGCGATTCCGTTGATGCTGGCCGCGATCGTGATCATGCAGCTGCTGGACGCCCGCACGGTTTGGACCGTGATCGTCATCCTCGCCTTGTTCACCTGGCCGCAGGCGGCGCGGATCGCCCGCGGCGCGGTGATCCAAGCGAAGAACAGCGACTACGTCACGGCGGCGAAAGCATTGGGCGTCTCCAGAATCCAGACGCTCTTGCGCCACGTGCTGCCCAACGCGGCGGGGCCGCTGATCGTGGTGACCACACTGTGGCTGGGCGTTTTCATCGTCACCGAGGCCACGCTGTCGTATCTCGGCGTCGGTCTGCCGCGCACCGTGGTGTCCTGGGGCGCGGACATCGCCACCGGGCAGAAGGAGATCCGCACCTCGCCCATCCTGTTCTATCCGGCGACGGCGCTGGCGCTGACCGTGCTGAGCTTCATCATGCTGGGTGACGCCGTGCGCGACGCCCTCGATCCGAAAGCGAGGAAGCGATGAGCGAGGGCGACCGGCCGCTGCTGGAGATCACCGATCTGAACGTGAGCTTCACCGCCGACGGCAAGCCCGCGCCCGCGGTCCGGGGTGTGAGCCTGTCGGTCTATCCGGGGCAGACCGTGGCCATCGTCGGTGAGTCGGGTTCGGGGAAGTCGACCACCGCCCACGCGATCATCGATCTGCTGCCCGGCACGGGCCGGATCACCTCCGGCTCGATCAAGTTCGACGGCAAGGAACTCACGGCGGCCTCGAAACGAGAGATTGTCGCGGTCCGTGGCAGCGGCATCGGCCTGGTCCCGCAGGACCCGATGTCGAACCTGAATCCGGTGTGGAAGATCGGCTTCCAGATTCGCGAGACGCTGGAGGCCAACGGCATCGCGAAGGGTAAAGCCGCCGAGCGGCGAGCGGTGGAGCTGCTCGCGGAAGCGGGCATGCCCGACGCCGAACGACGCGTGCACCAATATCCGCACGAGTTCTCCGGCGGCATGCGCCAGCGCGCGCTGATCGCCATCGGCCTGTCCTGCCGGCCCAAACTGCTCATCGCCGACGAGCCGACCTCGGCGCTCGACGTGACCGTGCAGCGGCAGATCCTCGACCATCTCGAACGGCTCACCGCCGAACTCGGCACCGCGGTGCTGCTGATCACCCACGACCTGGGCTTGGCGGCGGAGCGGGCCGAGCACCTGGTGGTGATGTATCGCGGCCGCGTCGTGGAGTCCGGGCCCGCCTTGCGGATTCTGCGTGATCCCCAGCATCTGTACACCAAGCGGTTGGTGAGTTCGGCGCCGTCGCTGGCCGCGCGACGGCGGTCGGCGGTGCGGCGCCGGGCCGAGATCCACGCGCAGGCCGTGCAGGTCGCCGCGGAAACGGACGACGTGCTGGTAGCCGAGCGCCTGAGGAAAACGTTCCGCGTTCGCGATCGCGCGCCGTGGAAGTCGACCGAGTTCGTCGCGGTGGACGATGTGTCGTTCCGGCTGCGGCGCGGATCGACCACGGCGATCGTCGGCGAATCCGGTTCGGGCAAGACGACGGTGGCGCAGATGGTGCTCGGACTGCTCGCACCCACCTCCGGCACGGTCACGTTCGACGGCAAAGACGTGGCCACCCTGGACCGGCAGAGCGCCTTCGCGTTCCGGCGGCGAGTGCAGCCGATCTTCCAGGACCCCTACGGCTCTCTCGACCCGATGTACACGATCTACCGGACCATCGAGGAGCCGTTGCGCACCCATCGGATCGGAACCGCCGAGGAACGCGAGGCGACCGTGCGGGAACTGCTCGACAAGGTCGCGCTGCCCGCCGGGGTGCTGCGGCGCTACCCCAGCGAGTTGTCCGGAGGGCAGCGTCAGCGCGTCGCGGTCGCGCGGGCGCTCGCCCTGCGGCCCGAGGTGGTGGTGTGCGACGAGGCGGTGTCCGCGCTCGACGTGCTGGTGCAGGCCCAGATCCTGGGGCTGCTCAACGAGCTGCAGGCCGAGCTCGGGCTGGCGTACCTGTTCATCACGCACGATCTGGCCGTGGTGCGGCAGATCGCCGACGACGTGCTCGTCATGCGGCGCGGCGAGGTGGTCGAGGCGGCGACGACCGACGAAGTGTTCGACCGTCCCCAGCAGGAATACACCCGCAAGCTGCTCGACGCGATTCCGGGACGCGATCTGCTGGCCGGATAGCGGGCCGGGCGCGCGGATCGGTCCGCGCGTGCGCAAGTAGCCTCGTATGCCGTGACCGATCCGCTACAGCCTCTCGTCGATCTCCCCGGTGTCCGGGACGCGGCCGACCGTGCCCGCGACGCGCTCGCCGAGGTGCACCGGCACAAAGCGAACCGGCGTGGGTGGCCGACCACGGCGGCCGAGGCCGCGGTGCGCGCGGCCAGATCCTCGGCGGCCATCGACGGCGGCAGCACGGACATTCCCGCCGACGGCCGCGTGGCCGATCCGATCCTGGCCGGCTCGCTGCGCGTCGGGCAGGCGTTGGACGCAGACGCGCTGCGGAATCTGGTGAGCACCTGGGAACGGGCTCCGTTGCAGGCGCTGGCGCGGCTGCATCTGCTGGCCGCGGCCGATCTGGTGCGGCAGGAGGAGTCGCTCGGCAGGCCGCGCGGCGACGCGGGTGTGGCGCAGCGGCTGGATCTGCTGGCGCAGACGGTGGTCGGTTCGCGAGCGCCCGCGCCGGTGCTCGCCGCCGTGGTACACGGCGAGCTACTGGCGTTGCGACCGTTCGGAACGGCCGACGGCGTGGTGGCGCGGGCGGCGTCCCGGCTGGTCGCGGTGTCGAGTGGGCTGGACCCGCACAGCCTCGGCGTGCCGGAGGTGTTCTGGTTGCGCAGGCGGCAGGCGTACCTCGACGCGGCCGCGGGGTTCGGGACCGGGGACCCGGAGGCCGTCGGCGGCTGGGTGATCTTCTGCTGCGGGGCGTTCGAGGACGGCGCCCGCGAGGCCACATCGATCGCCGACTCGGCGGCGGGATAACCCCCCGAACACATCAAAGCGGGCGGCGTTGTCTGTCGACCTCACCGCCCGCTAGCACGGACTACCCGGTTACCAAGCGTGCTAGGTGGGTTGTGTTCTGCGGCCTCGGCGAGAATCCGAACATCGGCCGGTTCATCCCCGCAACCTGTGCGAGGCCTTCGCCGTCGACTATCCGAATTTCGCAGGCCCACAACGCTTCTGCCCTTGTCGCGGCGCGCTCCGCGTGGGTGCCTGGTGCCCGTGCTGGGAAGAACAGTCGGGAGACAGTACCTTCTCTTCCGGTGCTGCCTTGGCCTTCCGCCCTTCCGTAGTTACCTTTCTACACTGTGACTGCACTCACATCAAGTGGTCGCAAAACATTGAATAATCGGCGTGTTTGTCGGCGTTTCGTGGTTAAATGCCTGGTCCGCCGCACCGCCTGTTCAGGCGGCGAAGCCCCCGCAATCATCCAGCGACCGCGTCTCGGGCGGGACGCTCCCGCGTCCGGATCTCAGCGCTTGCGGCGCAACATCCGGTAGCTGATCGCTCCGGCGAGCACGGCGCTCACGCCGACCGCTGCCGTGGCCGCGAGCGTCGTCGAGGACGGCGCCTGGAAGCGCGACCACAGTGACACCGGGTTGGAGAAGGTCAGGACCGGCCAGCCGCGCACGGTCGCCTCGCGGCGCAGATTGCGATCCGGGTTGACCGCGGTGGGATGCCCCACCGCGCCGAGCAGCGGCAGGTCGGTGATCGAGTCGGAGTAGGCGTAGCAGCGGGACAGGTCGTACCCCTCGCTGGCGGCGAGTTTCTCGATCGCGGTGACCTTGCCTTCGCCGTAGCAGTAGAACTCCACCTCGCCGGTGTACTTTCCGTCCGCCACGACCATCCGGGTGGCGGCGGTATGGGAAGCGCCGAGCGCTTCGGCGATCGGACCGACGATCTCCTCGCCGGAGGCCGAGACGATCACCACGTCGTGCCCCCGGATCTTGTGGTCGGCGATCAAGTCGGCCGCCTCGGCGTAGATCAGCGGATCGACCAGCTCGTGCAGCGTCTCGGCCACAATGGATTTCACCTGTTCGACGTCCCAGCCCGCGCACATGCTGGTCAGGTGGGCGCGCATCCGTTCCATCTGGTCGTGGTCGGCGCCGGAGAGCAGGAACAGGAAGTGGGCGTAACTGCTCTCCAGGACGGCGCGGCGATTCAGCAGCCCCTGTGCGTAGAACGGCTTGCTGAACACGAACGTGCTGGATTTCGCGATCACGGTCTTGTCGAGATCGAAGAAGGCCGCGACGCGTCCGCCGGTAGTGGCTGGCTTGTCCACTCGATCAGGATAGGCGGCGGTATGGCATCCGCTCGGCCGGGCGTCGGCCGTGGTGCGGCTTCGGGAGCGGTCGCGCCCGGTGGTGGACCGGCCGCACGCGGGAGAGGAATGGCAGCCACAACGTTCGGCGCGCGTGCTTCCTCTGTGGCGCCAGGCGTGGCCCGGTGAACGGGCGGATCCGCCCCGCCGCGCCTCTTCTGTGGCCGCGCTGCCCTTCGATCGGCGACGGATAGGCGGCGGCCGGACCGCGACGCCGCCGGTCGGCACGAGTGGCGCGTGCGGTGGCGCGGCTGCGGACGGCGCGGCGCCGAGGTTTGCCCCGCAGACGCCGAAGCCACGACGGCCACAAAGATGTCCGTCGGCAGACTTGCGTTGTGGCCGGGGCTTGGGTGTAGTATTGCTGGCACCTGGACATGGTCCAGGCGCGTTCAGCCCGACCCCCCGGGGCTGAACCCGACGGCCCCAGCCTCCTCCCCCCCCGGCTGGGGCCGTCCTCTATTTCAGGGACAGTGTGGCAGGGCGCCGAGTCGGCTTGGTTGTCCACAACCCCGGAGTTGTCCACATTCGGCACATCGCCCCTTCTGTCCCTCTCCGCGTTCAGCGACGCTGACCTGCATGAACCTCGACGCATCGGAGCCGGGCGGCCCTGCGCCCGCCCTCGTGCTCATCGATGACGACCGCCTGCGCGACGAAGTCCGGCGTATCGCGGCGGCCGCCGAACGGCCGCTCGACGAGCGGTCCCGGCCCGTCGGCCGACATGCCTGGACAGGCGCCCCGCTGGTGATCCTGGACACCGACGCGGCGCGCGAAGCGGCGGCCGCGGGCTACCTGCGCCGTGCCGGCGTCGTAGTGGTAACCGACGGTGAACCAGGGTTGCTCGACTGGCAGGCCGCTGCCGCGGTCGGCGCGGAGCGGGCTATCGCACTGCCCGGCGCGGCGGTGGGGCTTATCGAGATGTTTGCTGAGTATGGCGAGCTGCGTGCGGGTGACGGCGTGGTGGTCGCCGTGGTCGGCGCGGGCGGCGGGGCGGGAGCGTCCATCCTCGCCGCCGCGGTCGCGTTGCGCGCCGCCGCGGAGGGGTTCCGGCGCGAGACCTTGCTGGTCGATGGCGCACCCTTCGCCGGCGGCCTCGACCTGCTGCTCGGTATCGAGAACGCGGCTGGCCTGCGCTGGCCCGACCTGGTGGTGGAGGACGGCCGCGTGTCCGCGACCGCGCTGCACGGCGCCCTGCCCGTCGTGGCGCAGGGACTCGCGGTGCTGTCCTGCGGGCGCTGCGGTGCGGGACGATTGCCACGGGAGCTCGGCGCGCCCGCGGTTCGCGCTGTCATCGAAGCAGGCCGTGCCGCAGGCGATTTCGTAGTTTGCGATGTTTCCGGTGAGCGCGGACCGCATGCCGACCAGATGCTCGACTCGGCGGACCTCGTGGTTCTGGTCGTCCCGGCGCGGCTGCGGGCGGTCGCCGCCGCCGAAGCGGTGTCCGCCCATATCGCGCGGCGAAACCCGAACCAGGGCCTGATCGTTCGCGGCCCTGCGCCCGGCGGCCTGCGCGCAGCCGAGGTCGCCGAAGTGCTCGATCTCCCGCTGCTCGCCGCCGTCCGCGCCCAGACCGGTCTCGCGCACCGGCTGGAGCGCGGCGGGATGTCGGTGAGCCGCCGTGGGCCGCTGCGCGACGCCGCCGACGCCGTGCTCGGCGTACTGAGCGCACCACCGGGGCAGAGGCGCTGAGGAGGGGGAGATGAGCGCGATACTGACCAGCGAACTGCTGGACCGGGTACGGGAGCGCCTGGCGGGCGAGACGGGCGACCCGGATCCGGCGCAGGTGGCCGCGGCGATCCGGGCCGAAGCGGGCGGGGTGCTCGGCGACACCGACCTGCTGCGTGCCCTGCGGCTGTTGCAGACCGAACTCACCGGCGCGGGCGTACTCGAGCCGCTGCTGCACGATCCCCATGTCGCCGACGTCCTGGTGACGGGTCCGGACGCGGTGTGGATCGATCGCGGGCATGGACTGGAGAAGACCTCGATCACCTTCTCCGACGAGGCCGCGGTCCGGCGGCTGGCCCAGCGCCTGGCCCTGTCGGCGGGACGACGACTCGACGACGCGCAACCGTGGGTGGACGGCAGGCTGACCGGAACCGGTGCGGTATCGGGTGATTCGTTCGGCGTCCGCCTGCATGCCGTCCTCGCGCCCGTCTCGCATGGCGGCACCTGCCTGTCGTTGCGCGTACTCCGTCCGGCTACCCAGGGGCTCGATGCGCTCGCCGCGGCTGGTTCGGTGCCCGCCGACGCGAAACGACTGCTGGAACGGATAGTCCGGGCGAGGCTGGCGTTTCTCGTCGTCGGCGGCACCGGCGCGGGGAAGACGACGCTGCTGTCCGGCCTGCTCGCCACGGTGGACCCGGCCGAGCGGATCGTCTGCGTCGAGGACGCGGCGGAACTCGCGCCACCGCATCCGCACGTGGTCCGGCTGGTGGCCAGGACCGCGAACGTCGAAGGCGTCGGCGAGGTCAGCGTGCGTGACTTGGTCCGGCAAGCGCTGCGCATGCGGCCGGACCGGATCGTGGTCGGCGAGGTCAGGGGCGCCGAGGTGGTCGACTTGCTGACCGCGTTGAACACCGGACACGACGGCGGGGCGGGCACCGTGCACGCCAACTCGCCACAGGAAGTCCCCGCCCGGCTCGAGGCTCTCGCCGCTCTCGGCGGCATGGATCGAGCGGCTCTGCACAGTCAACTCGCCGCGGCGGTGCAGGTCGTCCTGCACGTGCACCGCCGATCCGACGGCTCGCGCGGGCTGCGCGAGGTCGGGCTCGTGCACCGCACCGGCGATGGGAGCGTGCGGATCACGCCCGCCTGGCATGCCACCGGTGCGGCCCCCGCCGCAGCGGACCTGTCCACGCTGCTCGCGGAACGGCTGGACCGGTGAGCGGCGCGGTGTTGTGTCTGGCGCTGGCGTTGGTCATGGTCCCCGCGCCCCGGTCGCACCGGCGGTTCGGGCAGTTGTTCACCGGGCGGGCCGAGTATCGAATGCCGGGCAAAGCCATGATTTTTCGCGTTTGTGCCGGCGCGGGCGTCGTGAGTGTGCTCATCCTCTTCGGCGCAGGCCCTTTCCTCGCGGCCGGCCTGGTCGCCGGAACGGCCGAGTTCCGAACGCGCCGGGCGGCAGGCGAGCGGCGCAGGAAGGCCGAGCAAGGCCACCTGCTCGATGCCTTGGAGGCGGTGATCGCGGAGTTGCGGGTGGGGGCGCATCCGAGCGCCGCCGCCGAGACCGCCGCACGCGAGGGATGGGGCGAGTCGGCCCGCGCGTTCACCGTCGGCGCCGCCCGCAGCCGACTCGGTGGCTCGGCGGCGGAGGGTCTGCGCAGGCCGGGTTCGCCGATCGCCGTGGAACTTTCCCGAGTCGCCGGGGCGTGGCAGGTGGCCGAGCGGCACGGCTTGGCCCTGGCCGAGTTGCTGTCGGCGGCGCGGACCGATCTCGCGGGGCGTCTTCGATTCCATGGCCGCACCACCGCGGCGCTGGCCGGCGCACGGGCCACCGCGGCGGTCTTGGCGGGCTTGCCGCTGCTCGGCATCGCCCTCGGCCACCTGATGGGCGCCGCGCCGCTGCACGTTCTGTTCGCCTCGTCCGCAGGGGCGGTGCTGTTGCCGCTCGGCGCAGGCCTGGCTTGCGCCGGCTTGCTGTGGACCGACGCCATCACTCGAAAGGGCCTGCTATGAGGTTATTTCCGATGGCGATCCGAGGACGGTCGGAACAGTTTCCGCACACGAGGCCGGTTTCGGTCGGCGAGGAAGGGCGGTTTGCGGGCACGCCGGTTCCAAGGGTTGTGTCTGCCGTATCCGCGCGTGGTGGGGCGCGGCGAAGTCGTCGCCCGGGGGAGGCTCTTGGACTGCGGCGAATGCTGGTCCGCCGCATCGGTCGGCTCTTCGGCGGTCGCCTGCGTGCCGCCGCCCTCGCGCTGGGAAGCCGGGCACGTGCCGCCGCCCTCGCGCTGGAAAGCCCGGCACGTGCAGGCGCAGGCGTGCCGGAGGCGTGCGGTGTGCCGTCACGCGGCCCGACGGCGGGGCGCGTACGAGGTCGTCGCACAACAGGATCGCTGAGGAAGGCTGACGATGGCGTTCACCCCTGGGGCGGCACTGTCATTGCTGCTGGTGGCAGCCGCGCTCGTGACGGTGCCAGGACGGGTTGCCGTGAGCAGGCGATTGCGAACTCTCGGCCGGACACACAAGGCGCCCGCCGATGCGCCGCGCCGTGCGAATCAGGCGCCCGATCCGCTGGCTGTCGCCTCGGTTCTCGACCTGCTTGCCGCCTGTCTGCGTGCCGGGCTGCCGATGGCGGGCGCGGCGCGCGCAGTGGCGCCCGAAGCACCGGAACCGCTCGGCGAAGCACTGCGGCGGGCCGCGGACCTGCTCGCGTTGGGCGCCGATGCGGCCGTGGCCTGGCAACAGGTGGCGCGGGATGCGGATGGACGTCCCGGGGCCAAGGAGATCGAGTCGCTGGCCCGGATGGCGCGCCGTTCGGCGCGGTCCGGGTCGTCGCTGGCGGCAGCGGTGACCGAGCTGGCCGAGCAGCGCAGAGCCGCGGTCGAGGACATCGCCGCCGCGAAGGCGGAGCGTGCGGGCGTCCTCATCGGCGGCCCGCTGGGACTGTGCTTCCTCCCGGCCTTCGTCTGCCTCGGCATAGTGCCGGTGGTGATCGGCTTGGCGGGCCAGGTGCTCGATGGTGGCCTGCTGTAACCGCGCCCCAGGCTCTGACCGTGCCGCCCATGGTGTGGAGGCGTTCGCGCGGGCCCATCGCGCAGATTCGAGGGCCGGCGGTCGGACGACCCTCGCGCGGGGCCATCCCTCGGATCGCATCGGGAGAAGGGCGCACGGGCGGGCCCACGTTCGTCAGGACAGCGGGCCACGCCCCGGCGCTGCCGCTGCTCGGCGCGCGCTTGCGGTCCGTTGCGGACCGAAGCGATCGAGACCGTGTTCGGGCGGCCGCGCGCACTGCATCGGAGAAGGCGTGCTCGTGCGGATCGGCCGCACGGGCCGGAAAGGAGGAATCGGGTGCGTATCCAGGGGGTCGCGAAGTCCGTGGGCCGCAAGATGCGGGCTGTATATATGAGCCTGCGCGCGCGAACGCTACGGGCGATGGTCGCGGAGGACGGCATGAGCACGGCGGAGTACGCGATCGGCACGATCGCGGCGGCGGCGTTCGGCGCCGTGCTGTACGGGGTGGTGACGGGCGACAGCATCGTCAACGCGCTGACGAAGATCATCGACCGGGCGCTGAACACAGCGGTGTAGCCGTTGCCGCACCGAGGCTCGGGGACGATCGGGGAGGGGTGACGATCGAGGCGGCGCTCGCCCTGATCTCGGTCGTCGCCACCGTAGTGCTCTGCCTCGGGGCTCTGCTGGCGGCGTCGGCGCAGGTCCGCTGTGTCGACGCCGCCCGCGAGGCCGCCCGCCTGAGCGCACGGGGCGATCACGCAAACGCCCGTCCAGCGGCCGAGCGCATCGCCCCGCCATCGGCCGGCATCACCGTCCGCATCGAGGGCGCTCGCGCGATTGCCGTGGTTTCCGCACGCACCCCGCTTCTGCCGCTGCTCACCCTGCGCGCGGAGGCGGTCGCGACCCTCGAGCCCGGAGCCACCGAATGAGGGGGTGTGCGTTCTCCGCGCTGCGGCGCGACGAGCAGGGGTTGGCCACCGTGTTCGCATGCTCGGCGCTGGTGGCCCTGATCGGGGTGACGCTGTTGATCGCGCAGGTGGGAGCCGTGGTCGTGGCGCGGCATCGGGCGCAGGCGGCCGCCGATCTGGCGGCGCTGACCGCGGCGGGCGCCTTGGTCGATGGCGTCGAAGCCGCATGTGATGAGGCGGACCGGGTGGCGCGGCGGATGGGCACGCGAATCCGTGTTTGCGAGGCGGCGCAGTGGGACGCCACCGTGGCGGTGGAAAGGAATGTACCAATAGGTCTGTATGGCGATCGGATCGTTCGGGCGAGCGCGCGGGCCGGACCGGTTGAAGAGTGAAGGAGTTCGATACACGGTAGGCTCCGCGTCGCTTCCAGTAGCGGAAATCGGAAATTTACCGGCCGGTTTATCAGCGGGCTCGCGGAATTACCCGCGCGAGCCGGATATGGAAAACGAAGGAATGCGCATGTCCGCAATCGGGGTGGTGGCAATAGTCTAGTTAACATGAATCTATTCCTTTTTATTCGTCAGGGGTGAAGCGGTGTCATTCCACTGGGAGGTATCCCAGCCTTCCCAGCGTGCGCGCTGGCAAGGTCGACAATTGGTCACATGTCCGGCTCTGCGTCGTCACGAATCGAGCGGGACGTCCGCACCGGCGGACAGTTCGGCGAGCACGGCGGTGAGCAGGCGTTCCGCTGCCGCCTTGTCCAGCGGGTGGTTCCCGTTGCCGCACTTGGGTGACTGGACGCAAGACGGGCAGCCCGCCGCGCAGCCGCACGACTCGATGGCCGACAGGGTGGCCGTGAGCCACTGCCGCAGTCGGGCGAAGCCGCGCTCGGCGAATCCCGCTCCACCGGCTTGGCCGTCGTAGACGAAGACGGTGGGCAGGCCGGTATCCGGATGTTCGGCGGTGGATACACCGCCGATGTCCCACCGGTCACAGGTGGCCACCAGGGGCAACAGGCCGATGGCCGCGTGCTCGGCCGCGTGCAGCGCTCCGGGGACATCCTGGGGTTCGATCCCCGCAAGCGCCAGCAGTTCGGGTGTCACCGTGTACATGACCGCCCTGGTAGGCAGGGTCTGCGGCGGCAGGTCGAGTTCGACCAGGTCGAGTACTTCGCCGGTGATCAGCGTGCGCAGATAGCCGATCACCTGGCTGGTGACCCGTACCCGCGCCAAGCCGGCCGTCACGTGACCGTGGGCGCGTCGCTCGGTGACCGCGTCGATGACGATCGAGGTCACCTGGCGCGCACTGGTGGTCCACCCGGGCTCCGCGGCGTGCACGAAGGCGACGCCGTCGTCGAGATCCAGCTCATCGACCACGTACGTCTCGCCCTGGTGCAGGTGCACGGCGCCCGGGTGCAGCGTCGCCCCCGCCCGGCGCGCATCGGCGGTGCCGAGCAGCCTGCCGGTCTCGCCGTCCACGATGGCCACCGGGGCGCCGATCCCACCTCGGACGTCCACCGCGTCGTGCGGCTGCGTCTCCGCGGTCACGTACCAGCGTGCGCTTTCTCCCGCTCCACGCCGCCTGATCAGCCCTTTCGCGGTCAATTGCGCCAGCACTTCGCGCGCGCCGAGCTCGTCCACCTCCGCGTCGGTCAGCGGCAGCTCCAGTGCGGCGCACAGCAGTTGCGGACCCAGCACGTAGGGATTGCGCGGATCGGTGATGGTGGCCTCGACGGGCTTGCCGAGCAGCGCTTCCGGGTGGTGAACCAGGTAGGTGTCCAACGGATCGTCCCGCGCCACCAGCAGCACCAGCGACCCCTGCGTGCGTCGTCCGGCCCGCCCGGCCTGCTGCCAGAACGACGCGACCGTTCCGGGAAAACCCGAGATGACCACGGCATCCAGTCCCGCGATGTCGACGCCGAGTTCCAGCGCGCTGGTGGTCGCGGCGCCCAGCAGCGATCCCTCCGACAGGGCCGCTTCCAGCTCACGCCGATCCTCCGCGAGATAACCCGCCCGGTAGGACGCCACACGCACGGCCAGATCCGGATCGACCTCGTCCAGAAGTCGCTTGGCCTCCATCGCGGTCAGCTCGGCGGCCCGGCGGGAGCGCACGAAAGTCAAGGTCCGCGCGCCTTCGGCCACCAGGTCCGCCATGATCCGCGCCGCCTCCGCGGTGGCGGGTCTGCGCACCGGGGCGCCGTTCTCGCCGGTCATGGTGGTGAGCAACGGTGGCTCCCAGAGGGCGATCGTCCGCGGCCCCCGCGGTGATCCGTCCCGGGTGACCGCGGTGCAGGGCGCGCCGATCAGGCGCGACGCGGCCGCCGCCGGTTCGGCGGAGGTCGCCGAGCAGAGCACGAACACCGGGTCGGCGCCGTACCGTGCGGCGATCCGCCGCAGCCTGCGCAGCACCAGCGCGACGTGCGAGCCGAACACACCGCGATAGGCGTGGCATTCGTCCACCACCACATAACGCAGCCTGCGCAGCACCCGCGCCCAACGCTGGTGCGACCGAAGTATGCCCAGGTGGAGCATGTCCGGATTGGTGAAAACCCAGCGCGCGTTGGCGCGTACCCACTGCCGGATCTCGGCGGGCGTATCGCCGTCGTAGGTGGCCGGATGGACATCGCGCAACGGGCCTTCGTGGGTCAGCGCGCCGACCGCGCGCAGCTGATCAGCCCCGAGCGCCTTCGTCGGCGACAGATACAACGCGGTGGCCTTCGGGTCCGCTTGCAGCGTGGTGAGCACCGGAAGCTGGTAACCGAGCGATTTGCCGGAGGCGGTCCCCGTGCTCACGACGACGTGCCGCCCGTGGAACGCTTCCACGGCGGTCTCCACCTGATGGCGCCACGGCGCGGCGACGCCCGTCTCGCGCAATGCCGCGATCACTTCCGGCGAGGCCCACGTGGGCCACGCGGAGTGCTCGGCGGCGCGCGCGGGCAACTCGGCCACGTGGGTCAGCCGTGGGTCGCCGTCGGGCCCCCCGGCTAGGACACGATTCAGCAACGATGCCCCGTAGCCGAGCTCGGTTCCCGGCCGCCCGCGCAGCGCGGAGTCTCGTGGATTCACGCCGCGAACCCCGCAACACGCTCGGCGAGTGTGAAACGTGTGCGTCCGGGACCCGCCACCTGCCATTTCGATACCCAATAGCGACCTGGGTCACAGCTTCTTTGCCGAACGTCCACTCGGTTATCACCAGGCAAACGAACCCCAAGTCTGGATTCCGCCATTGTGTCCCTCACCTGCGCATTCGCAAGATCAACTTTTTTGCAAATTGTCGGTAACTCGACTGTTGAATTGCCCGAAGACATGGTTCACTGGTTCCTGGTCGCAAGCTTCTGTGTTCGAGGGACGGATCCAAAGTCCAAACCGTCAGCAGGATCGATGTTGCGAACGGTGTGCTTGGTGCTTTCCTGCAGGGGGAACCAACAGTACAGCGGTCACAACGGACCCGGTGGACGAACCCAGTTGTCCGCCGTTCCGGTAAGAAAAGAGAAGGAACAGAATGGCACAGGGAACTGTGAAGTGGTTCAACGCGGAGAAGGGGTTCGGCTTCATCGCGCCGGAGGACGGCTCCGCTGACGTCTTCGTCCACTACTCCGAGATCCAGGGTTCGGGTTTCCGCACCCTCGAGGAGAACCAGAAGGTCGAGTTCGAGGTCGGCCAGGGCACCAAGGGCCCGCAGGCCACCGGAGTGCGTGCGCTCAGCTGAGCGGCGCAAGGATCCACAGCTCGTCCCTCACCACCGGCAACGGGGTGAGGGACGAGCTATATCTGGGGTAGTCACGGCCCGTGTGCGCCGGCGGAACGGTCCGCCGAGCATGCCGCGGCGCAGGTGTGGCGAAACGGCAAGGCATACTGATTCGAACTCACGGGCGTACGCTCGGTGGTTCGAGTCGCAAGCACTCGACCACACGCGGCGTCACGGTATAAACGTGTCTGGTGCGACGTTCAGCCGTCGCAGCCGCTCGCCCCAGCCGCGCGCAGCGGGAAACTACGCAGCGCGGGTCGATCAGGAAAGGTGTATTCGCCGGTGGCAACACGAGACCTCGGTGCAGCCGACCAGGGTCGTCCCCTGCGTCGTCTCGTGATCGTCGAGTCCCCGACCAAGGCCCGCAAGATCGCGCCATACCTCGGTCGTAACTACACGGTCGAGGCGTCGGTCGGCCATATCCGGGATCTGCCGCGCGGCGCGGCCGATGTCCCGGCCAAGTACAAAGGCCAGTCCTGGGCGCGCCTCGGCGTCGACGTGGACAACGACTTCGAACCCATCTACGTCGTGAGCCCGGACAAGAAGGCCAAGGTCACCGAGCTGAAGAGTCTGTTGAAGGACGCCGACGAGCTCTACCTGGCCACCGACCCCGACCGGGAGGGCGAGGCGATCGCCTGGCACCTGCTGGAAACGCTCAAACCCAAGGTCCCGGTCCGGCGGATGGTGTTCCACGAGATCACCGAGCCCGCCATCCGGGCGGCCGCCGCGGACACCCGCGACCTCGACAACGATCTGGTCGACGCACAGGAGACCCGCCGCATCCTGGACCGGCTCTACGGCTACGAGGTCAGTCCCGTGCTGTGGAAGAAGGTCATGCCGCGGCTGTCGGCAGGCCGCGTGCAGTCGGTGGCCACCCGGGTGATCGTGCAGCGCGAACGTGAGCGGATGTCGTTCCGCTCGGCCGAGTACTGGGACATCGCCGCCAAGCTGGACGCGGGCAACGGCGAGGGGAGCGACGCCACCAACCCGAGAACCTTCGGCGCGCGACTGGTCACCGTCGACGGCGCGCGGGTCGCCACCGGACGCGATTTCGGTTCGGACGGCAGGCTGAAGTCCACCAACGGCGTCGTCGTACTGGACGAAGGCTACGCGCGGCGCCTGGCCGAGGCGCTGGACGGCGTCGATCTGGTGGTCTCATCGGCGGAGGCCAAGCCGTACACCCGCAAGCCCTATCCGCCGTTCATGACCTCCACGTTGCAGCAGGAGGCCGGACGCAAACTCCGTTTCACCTCCGAGCGGACCATGCGGGTCGCGCAGCGACTGTACGAGAACGGCTACATCACCTATATGCGTACCGACTCGACGACGCTGTCGGAGTCGGCCATCGCCGCGGCGCGCGCGCAGGCGACTCAGCTCTACGGCTCGGAGTACGTGCACCCGACCGCGCGGCAATACAACCGCAAGGTGAAGAACGCCCAGGAGGCACACGAGGCGATCCGCCCGGCGGGCGACACCTTCGCCACCCCAGGCGAACTGCACGCGCGGTTGGACAACGACGAGTTCCGCCTCTACGAACTCATCTGGCAGCGCACGGTCGCCTCCCAGATGGCCGACGCCAGGGGCACCACGCTCACGCTGCGCATCACCGGCGTCGCGGGCACCGGCGAGGAGTGCGTGTTCTCCGCCTCCGGCCGCACCATCACCTTCCCCGGCTTCCTGAAGGCCTATGTGGAGAGCGTCGACGAGGAGGCGGGCGGGCAGTCCGACGACGCGGAGTCCAGGCTTCCCGCGCTGGAGGAAGGCCAGGCCGTCACCGCGGTCGAGCTGAATCCCGATGGGCACAGCACGAATCCGCCCGCGCGCTACACCGAGGCTTCGCTGATCAAGACGCTCGAAGAACTCGGCATCGGCCGTCCGTCGACGTATTCGTCGATCATCAAGACGATCCTCGACCGCGGCTACGTCTACAAGCGCGGCAGCGCGCTGGTGCCGTCATGGGTGGCGTTCGCCGTGATCGGCCTGCTGGAAGAGCATTTCGGCCGGCTGGTCGATTTCGACTTCACCGCCGCCATGGAGGACGACCTCGACGCCATCGCCGGTGGGCGCGAGCAGCGCGGAAACTGGTTGTCCAGCTTCTACTTCGGCGGCGAGCACGGCGTCGAGGGTTCGGTCGCGCGGTCCGGCGGTCTGAAGAAGATGGTGGGGGACCGGCTCGACGACATCGACGCCCGCGAGATCAACTCCATCAAGCTGTTCACCGACGCCGCCGGGCGCGACGTGGTCGTCCGGGTCGGCAAGTACGGGCCCTACCTGGAGCGGATGGTCACCGATCCCGATGACCCCGAAGGCAATGCGGTGTCGCAGCGGGCCAACCTCCCGGACGATCTTCCGCCGGACGAGCTGACGCCCGAGGTCGCCGAGAAACTGTTCGCGACGCCGCAAGAAGGTCGCTCGCTCGGCGTCGATCCGGAGTCGGGGCACGAAATCGTCGCCAAGGAGGGGCGTTTCGGTCCCTACGTCACCGAGGTGCTGCCCGAACCCCAGGCCCAGGAGGGCCAGGAGCCCGCCAAGAAGACCGCGAAGAAGGCCGCGGCGCCCAAGCCGCGCACCGGTTCGCTGTTCAAGTCCATGGATCTGGCCACCGTCACGCTCGACGACGCGCTCAAGCTGCTGTCGCTGCCGCGCGTGGTGGGTACCGACCCGGCCAGTGGCGAGGAGATCACGGCGCAGAACGGACGTTACGGGCCTTACCTGAAGAAGGGCACCGACTCGCGTTCGCTGAACACCGAGGATCAGATCTTCACCGTCACGCTGGAAGAGGCGCTGAAGATCTACTCCGAGCCGAAGCGCCGTGGACGGCAGGCATCGAGCGCCGCTCCGCTGCGGGAACTCGGCAACGACTCGGCCACCGGCAAGCCGATGGTGATCAAGGACGGCCGCTTCGGTCCGTACGTCACCGACGGCGAGACCAACGCGACGCTGCGCAAGGGCGACGAGATCGAATCGATCACCCCGGAGCGGGCCATGGAGCTGCTCGCCGACCGGCGGGCGCGCGGGCCGGTGAAGAAGACCGCGAAGAAAGCCGCGGCGAAGAAGGCGCCCGCCAAGAAGACCGCCGCGAAGAAGACCGCCGCCAAGAAGGCGACCGCCACCAAGACGGTCGCGAAGAAGACCACCGCGCAGAAGGCGGCGGCGAAGAAGGCCGGCGTCGGAAAGTCGTGAGTTCGCGGCTCGTGGCCGTAGCCTGAGCGCCATGAGTACCGAACAGGAGCGCGAGGATCTGATCGCGATGCTCGCCGACCAGCGCGAGCTCTTCCGGATCACGCTGCGCGGCATCGATGACGAGCAGGCGCGGCGGCGGACCACGGTGAGCGAGCTGACCCTGGGCGGATTGCTGCACCACCTGGTCAGCTGCGAACGGCACTGGACGTCGGTGATCGTGCGGCGCGACGAGAACGCGGAGCTGGATGTCTCGCAATTCGCCGCCGAATACGTCATGGCGGATGACGAGACCGTGGCCGGACTGCTGGCCACGTGGGACGAGGTCGCCGCGGCGACGGCGGAGCTGATCCGTTCGGTGGACAGTCTCGACACCTCGATCCCCACCCCGACAACGCCGTGGACTCCGGAGCGGATCTGGCAGTCGGTGCGCTACACGGTGCTGCACATCCTGCGGGAGATCGCGCATCACTCCGGGCACGCCGACATCATCCGTGAGGAATTGGACGGGGCGAACAGCACGCGGCAGCGGGCTTCCTAGTCCCGCGTCTACGCCGAGTACTGCCGCGGCATCCTCGGGCTGACAGGCAGCCCGGGCTGCCGTGCGCCGCGCCGAGACCGGGCGTCTGCGGGGAGTGGTCGCCAGCGCGGGCGAGTAAGTCCGGCTACAGCCGCTCGCGTCGTTCCGTCATCGATTCCCCGATTCGAACCGAGCCTGTCGGTGCATCGGCGCGAACCGCCGCATATGTGGCCGAGCGTGTGCTCGGCTCGGGCGGGCATGGACCTGCTGGGTCACCTTGGTCGTCGCCGCGGCGTGCGGCGGCGCGCTGACCCTCACGCTGGTGCCGCGGCTGCTGCGCGAGTCGGCAACCGGCGCGGAAACCGCGGAGTCCCCTGACGTCGCGTCCGTCCACAGCGGCGGCCTCGACGCCACGCCACCGGAACACAGCGGGAAACGCGCTTCGTCCCGGCACGACAGCGTGCCGATCGGGGCCGGCGCGGAGTCCACCGCGCGGCCGCAGGGCCGCGACCAGGTTTCCCGCCCCCATGCCCCGACCCACCTCGAAGGCAGGCCGAGCCGTCGAGGACGGGCATGCGGATGTCCATCAGCACCACGTCGGGACGCAGACAGCGGGTCATCCGCACGGCCTGCTCGCCGTTGTCCGCCTCTGGCCCGCCGATCTCGATGATCAGTGGAGGGCCGCGCACCATCCCTGCCGAGCTGCGCGTGCTGGCGACCCGGCGGGCGCACAAGCGGGCCCTGGAGATGTCGGCCGGGGCGGCTAGGGTGTACGCCGTGGCGGGAGTCTTCGATCGGTTGGTCGGCCAGGAGGCGGTCGAGTCCGAGCTGACGGCTGCCGCCGTCGCGGCCCGCGCCGGTGTGGTCGAGGGCGCGATGACGCATTCGTGGTTGTTCACCGGCCCGCCCGGGTCGGGCAGATCCGTCGCCGCGCTGTGTTTCGCGGCGGCGCTGCAGTGCACCGACCCGGCCACGCCGGGGTGCGGCAGGTGTCACGCCTGCACCACGACCATGGCCGGCACGCACGGCGACGTCCGCCGGGTGGTGCCCGAGGGGCTGAGCATCAGTACCAAGGAGATGCGCGAGATCGTGCAGGTCGCCTCGCGCAGGCCGAGCACCGGGCGCTGGCAGGTGGTGGTCATCGAGGATGCCGACCGCTTGACCGAGGCGGCGGGCAATGTGCTGCTCAAGGTGGTCGAGGAGCCGCCGGACCGGACGGTCTTCCTGCTCTGCGCGCCCTCGGTCGACCCCGAGGACATCTCGATTACGCTGCGCTCCCGCTGCAGGCATGTGCACCTGGTGACGCCGTCGGTGGCCGCCATCGCGCGGGTGCTGCGGGAGCGTGACAACCTCGACGAGAAGACCGCGGCATGGGCCGCGTCCATCAGCGGCGGGCATGTCGGCCGTGCCCGCAGGCTCGCCACCGACGAGGAGGCGCGAGCCCGCAGGCAGCGGGCCCTGGCCTTGGTCACGGCCGTCGGGAAGCCCGGTGCGGCCTACGCCGCCGCCGACGAGCTGGTGCGCGCGGCCGACGACGAGGCCAAGCAGATGAGCGCGGTCCGCGACGAAC
The DNA here is from genome assembly GCF_035544775.1 of Nocardia implantans. Taxonomy (NCBI): domain Bacteria; kingdom Bacillati; phylum Actinomycetota; class Actinomycetes; order Mycobacteriales; family Nocardiaceae; genus Nocardia; species Nocardia implantans. The sequence goes on from NZ_JAYKYQ010000015.1 coordinate 23,048, forward strand.
GTGAGCGCGAGGAACTCGCCACCGCGCTCGGCGCGGGCGGCACCGGCAAGGGCGCGGCCAGCGCCACCCGCGGCTCCGCGGGCGTGCTCAAGGACCTCGAGCGGCGGCAGAAATCCCGCGCCACCCGCACCGGCCGCGACGCCCTCGATCGCGCCCTGATCGACGTCGCGGGCGTCTATCGCGACGCGCTCGCGGTGCGGTTCGGGGCCACCCGGCTCGGCTCCGGCGTAGCGCTCACCCACCCCGACCTGACCGACGAGATCCACGATCTGGCCGACCGCATGCGCCCGGAGGGCCTGCTGAAGTCCATCGAGGCCGTTCTCGCCTGTCGCACCGCGCTCGACCAGAACGTCAAACCCCGTTTCGCCCTCGCCGCCATGGCCGCCGCCCTCATCGCAGCCCGCGCACAATGACCGTGACCACCCGTTTTCGCGATCGGGCGGAAGAGACGATAGACTGCCCTGGCCGAAAGGCACGCCGCCTTAGCTCAGTCGGTAGAGCGCTTCACTCGTAATGAAAAGGTCGGGGGTTCGATTCCCCCAGGCGGCTCAATCAAACAGCCAGGTCACGGTGGTTCCGGCCGCCTGGTACGGACCTGGTGTCGGCACCGTGGTCATCAACCGCGACGTACCTTCCGACGACCCGGAAAGTGCACACGGCCGCTGCACCTGCTTGCCGCGTCGTCTACAGGCTGCTTTTACTCCCGCGATCCCGACGGTAAGCGCCGTCAGTCCTCGGAGACGTTCAACGCGTAGGCCGGTGGCCCAAGGGTGGGCCGAGTTCGTCGGCAAGGTCGACGTCGCGGAGGCGCTGAAGATGCGTCAAGCCAGACGCGCCACCGGTTTCGATGATTGCTTCGTACCCGTGGTGACCTCGTCTATGCCTACGGTGGGGCAGTTCGGCGGGACCATCGGGCTCGCGCGCGGATATACACGCCGGACCCCGCGCCGGTCCACCGGGACCCGGTTCGCGGGGTGCCGTCGTCTTCCTTACGCGGTGACGCCCAGCCCCAGCGCGATCGCGACCGGAATCAAGTACAGCATCGGAAACGCCACGGTCTTGTACGAGCGGGCCCGCAGCACAGTGATCACCGCGCCTGCGAAGTAAAGGATCAGGCCGATGGCCGCGGCGACTCCGACCGCGGGAACGAAGAGGCCGACGAGCAACCCGAGCGCTCCGGCGGCCTTGGCCAATCCCAATGGGGTCCACCACGATTGCGGCACACCGTATTCCACCAGCGGGTCCACGACGAACGCTGCCCGCCGCAGCAGCGAGAACGCCGAGAAGCCGACCCAGGCGGCAGCGGCGATGGTGACGACGACATATGCGGTGCTCATGGCGATTTCCCGGTTTCTCGGTGGTTCGGATGGGTTCGCCTCGATGACGACACAGCGCGTCGGGGTGTGACATCGAGCGGTCGATGATCTCGCCGATTCGCCCGCTGACATCGGCGGCCGCCGCCGGGAGGGTGCTCGCCAGTTCGAAGTGCTCGAGCACTGAGTTCAGGTCACCATCGAAGTCGGCGACGACGCCTGGGCGGCGTTCGCACTGACACACGAGGTCCGGAACAAGCCCGAGCACGGACGACGCTGGAACCTATCCGTCGCTCGCTGAGCAGGGTTCGTCGCTCACTCTTTCCGCACATCGGCGAGGGCATCCTGCACGGAGGCCGCAGACCGTTGCCGCCGCTGACCGTGTATCCCGCGCATGCGCGGTCCTCGATTTCCGAACGGGTCCACGCTGAAACCGGGCGCATAGCGTGGTCGAACACGCCCGCAGGCCCGCATTGCTCGGCGATGCAGTTCAGATGGGCCGGAATCCGGCGCCTATGTCGTTGCGGGCGTCGATGTCGGTGAGGATGGCGTTGATGTCGGTTCCCACTTCGGGTCCGAGACAACCCATGCCCAAGTAGGCGTTGACCATTCCGACCAGGGTCGAACCGATCACCACCGGCGCGCCGGAGTCGCCTTTGAGCACGCACATCTGGGTCCAGGTGTCCCGGCTGTCGCCCATCATGTCGCCCCAGGCGACACCGCAGGTTTGGCCGGTGGTCCGGCCCTTCTTGCAGACGATGTCGGGGAACTGCGCGGGAGCGCCGAGATTCTCGATGCGAAACCCACCGACGTCCCGGGCCGGAGCCACTCGCGTGGCGTCGAAGTCGATGACGGCGTAGTCCAGTTCGTGATCGGCGTAGACGAACCGTCCGAGCACCCCGTAGCTGGGATAGGTGACGGACGTGACGCGCGCTCCCGGTTCACCGCAATGGCCCGCCGTCAGACCTACCAATCGGCCTGCCGCGTCGTAGCCGATGGTGGTGAGCGTGCATTCGGCTTCGTCGTCGATCACGATGCCGGACCCACCGCCGATCGGCGGCGGCGGTAACTGCGGAACACCGGCCGCGGTGCCTGCGCCGACCGAGACGGGGCCGCAAGCCAGTGCCGCCGCGGTGATAACCTTCATCCACGCACCAGCCATCGTTCCTCCCATCGGGTCGAGCCCAGTTCCGGCGACACGACTCCAGCCGTGCCCGACGAACTCGGCACCGCATTGTCATCGATCGCGGAACCCCTTCGGCAACAGGGGGTTCCGCGCGTTGCTTGTTCGGGCTACCCATACCTGCGCGAGGGAAACGGGGCGTCGGCCATACTGCCCCAGCGGTCGGCAGACTCCGCTGTGTCGTAGGGCCTAGGCCGCCGGCGAACCGGCTGGCGACCGGAAGGCGTCGGTGCACCCCCTCGGCGCACTTGACGGAAGCAATCGCCGGTCGAGTCGGTGCGGCGATATCACGAGTAAGGAAGAATCTTCGACGTCGCCGAGATCGCCGCGGCCAGCAACGCTGTGGCCGCGGCTGCGGTGCCGGCGGAGCCGGTGAGGGCGGTGATGCCAAAGGAGAGAACCAAGCAGGTGAACAGGGCCAGGACTGCGGTTCCCCACTCCGCCCCTGCGATTCGGGTTGGTCGGTTTCGCATCGCTGTCATAACGGTCAGCTACCCGCCAGCATTCAAATGAAACCGTCACCGGACACCACCTCGACGACGCGGGGCCGGCGGACGTGAGGTCGGCGTGTTCGTCGGGTCACCACGGCGAGTCGATCCCGCCGGGCGGCGTCGGGGCGGAGAATCGTGCTCAGCGGTTATCGCTCGAGTTGCGACAGGCTGAACGCGGTGAGGAATCCGGCCACCGTGATCAGTCCGACCCACAGGTGGGCGTGTTCGAATGCTTCGGGGATCATGGTGTCGGCGATCATGGACAGGATCGCGCCACCGGCCAGGGCGGTGATCGCGGCGAGCACGGCAGGCTGGGCGCCGCCGAGCAGTCCGTAGCCCGACATCGCGGCCACCGCGCTGATGATCGCGATCCCGCCCCAGAGGGTGAACACATAGCGCCGGGAACGGCCTCCTCGGCGCATTCCCGCCGCGCTGGACAGGCCTTCGGGGATGTTGCTGATGAACACCGCGGCTACGGTCACCATGCTGACGGCTCCGCCGCCGAGCAGGCTGGTGCCGATGACGATGGACTCAGGGACGCCATCGAGCAGCGCGCCCAAGGCGATGGCGGTGCCGGAGCCGGATTGTTCGGATTCGCTGGGCTGCTGATCTCCGGAGCGTTTGCGGTGCCGGGCGCCGCGGCGCGCCAAAGCTAGGTTCGCCAGGGTGTAGCTCACCGCCCCGGTCACCGCGCCGAGTGCCGTAGGTGCCAGCCCTGCGCGTTCGTGAGCCTCGGCGATCAGTTCGAACGACACCGCCGACAGGAGCACTCCGCTACCGAAACCCATGATGCTGGCGATGATCTTCGTCGGGATGCGCGCGAAATAGCCGACCAAAGCTCCTGCCAGCAAGGCGGATCCGGCCAGAAGCCCCCAGCCACCCGCAGCCCACAACCCTGACACCGAAGATCCCTCTCCTCCGCCGCCGAACGTCCAACCGATGCCGACGATCGCGCTGATTCCTCTTCGGAGCTACCCGCACCGGCGAGACGGAAACGAGATGTCGATCCAGCTCGTGTGTACACGGCAGCCCGATGAACGAGAACTCGGGGAGGGGCCACATTCCGAGGAAGTTGAATTCGGCACAGCGAAGCCACTTCTCGGCGTCATGGACCGAACCATGATGGGCAGTGTCGGGCTGGGACAGCCAGCTCGCCGATCTGATGGCGTTGCGGTTCGGCCACTTCTCGCGTCCGCTGTTCGAGGGTGGGCGCATGCTCCTGGTCCGGAGTCTCGGTTTTGCCGGTGAAGCCTCGAGGGCAGTGTCCGGCGGCCGGCCGGTGTGACGCCGAGCAGGTAGCGGCTCGCGGTGCGACGGGCCCGGCGTCCTCCGCTGTCGACGGAGGCTCCGCGTCGATGTCACTCACCAGGGCAACCCCGGGGTGAGCGCGCGCGTGGGTTTTCTGCGAAGGTGTCTGTGTGGAGTTATTGAGCAGGAACCATGTGAGCGTGCGCGGCAAGATCGGCGCGCCGGTGGTCGTGCTCGCCCACGGCTTCGGGTGTGACCAGCACATGTGGCGGCTGGTCGTGCCGGTTCTCGAGCGCGACTTCACCGTCGTCCTGTTCGACCACGTGGGCGCGGGCCGCTCGGATCTCTCGGCGTGGACCCCGTCGCGGTATTCCAGCATGGACGGCTACGTGGAGGATGTGCTGGCGCTGCTTCGCGGGCTGGAGTTGGGGCCGGTGGTCTTCGTGGGGCACTCGGTCAGCGCGACGATGGGCGTGCTCGCCGCCGCACGCGAGCCCGCGGCATTCGCCGGACTGGTCCTGGTGACGCCCTCGCCGTGCTTCATCGATGATCCGGTGACCGGGTACCGGGGCGGTTTCAGCGCCGCCGACATCGAGGAACTCCTGGAAGCGCTCGATGCGAACTATCTGGGCTGGTCGGGTGCGATGGCGCCGGTCATCATGGGCAACCCGGACCGTCCGGAGCTGGCCGAAGAACTCACCAACAGTTTCTGTCGCACCGACCCGGAGATCGCGCGCGTGTTCGCCCGGGTCACGTTCCTCTCCGACAACCGGGACGATCTGGACGATGTGGGCGTACCCACGCTGATCCTGCAATGCTCCGCCGACGCCATCGCCCCGCCCGAAGTCGGGGCGTTCGTGCACGAACGGATCCGGGGCAGCCGGCTGGTCACGCTCACCGCGACCGGACACTGCCCCCAGCTCAGTTCTCCCGCCGAGACCGCCGCCGCCATCGCCGCCTTCGCCGCCGAAACCGGATGACGGGCGAGGCGGGCGACCGAGAGGGCGGCAGTGCTCTCGGAGCGGGGACGGACGACGACGCGGTGTTCGCCGCGTTACTGGAGGACAGCGCCGAGGACCTCTACGAGAACGCCCCCTGCGGATACCTCTCCACCTCGCTGGACGGCCGCATCGCCAAAGTGAACGCCACGCTCCTGGACTGGCTCGGCTGGCGGCGCGACGAACTGGTCGGCCGCAAACACTTCTCCGACCTGCTCACCGTGGGTGGTCGCCTCTATCACGAAACCCATTTCGCACCGCTGCTCCGGATGCAGGGCGACATTCGCGGCATCGCCCTCGAGATGAAGACCGCCGACGGTGGCCGACTACCCGTCCTGGTGAGTTCGCACGTCAAAACCGGCGGAGAGGGGCAACCGCTACTGATCCGCACCACCGTCTTCGACGCCCGCGAGCGCCGGGCCTACGAGACGGAGCTGCTGCGGGCACGGCGCGAAGCCGAGCAGGAGCGCGAACGCCTGCAGCGTCTGAACGCCACTTTGCAGACCACTCTGCTGCCACCCGACCTGCCCGAAGTTCCCGGCCTCGAGGTCGCCGCGTACTACCACATCGCCTCCGTCGACGAGGTGGGCGGCGACTTCTACGATCTGTTCCCCATTAGTGCCGACACCTGGGGAATGTTCCTAGGCGACGTCTGCGGCAAGGGAGCCCCCGCCGCCGCACTCACTTCACTGGCCCGGTACACACTGCGCACGGCCACCGCATACACCCATGACCCGGCCGCGGTGCTCGACATGCTCAACGCCACGCTCACCGAGCGACACCACGGGCACAGGCCCCGCTTCTGCACGATCATCTTCGGGCTCATCCGGCCCACACCCGATCGCGAGGGTTGTGACATCACCTTGGCCGGCGGCGGGCACCCGCCCGCGCTGCTCCTGCGTGCCGACGGCGACGTGGAGGAGATGCACACGTGGGGTGGCCAGCTGATCGGGGCCATCCCGCATGCCCACATCGTCACCAGGAGTTTCCGGCTCGAAGTCGGGGACACGCTGCTGCTCTACACGGACGGACTCACCGAAGCTCGCGTCACGGAGAACGGCGGTCGTTACGGCGACCGAGCCCTCGCCGACTTCGCTCGCGCGCTGGCGCCCGTCACGGCCTCCGGCTGCATCGAAGCGATCCGGGAATTGCTCGACTCCTTCGGGCCGGGAGTGGAGGACGACACCGCCCTCCTGGCCCTCCACGCGCTACCTCAGCCCCGGGGCGCCGCGCGCTGAGACGCGGCTGGCGGAGAGGCCGTGCCAGAATGACGGGCCAGCCATCACCGACCGAAGGAGTTTTCTCGGGTGGAACTGCCCGTCGAACTCGTCGAGGCCCTCGACCGGGCATGCGCGGGCGTTCCCCAGCGGCAGCTCGCCGCCTCGGTCGAACGGCTGATCGCGCGGTACCGGGACCCACGCCCGGCAGCGTCGCCGATTCTCGCCTCGACCGCAGACGTCACCGCCTACGCCGCCTATCGCATGCCTGCCACGTGGGCAGCGGTGCGCAGCGCGCTGGAGCGGTTCGCCGACCGAGCGCCCGGCTTCCGACCCGGGACGATGCTCGACATCGGCGGGGGCACCGGCGCGGCGTTGTGGGCAGCGGCCGATCTGTTCCCCTCCTTGGCGGAGGTGACCATTCTCGATCAGGTGGAGGAAGCGCTGCGGCTGGGGCACGAACTCGCGGCCGGCGCTACCACCGCGGCGATGCGCTCCGCCGCGTGGCGGCGCACCTCGTTCGCCGCTCGGGAACCGTTCGGCGCGGCCGACCTCGTCACCATCTCCTACGTGCTGAGCGAACTTTCCGCGGCAGACCAAGCCGACCTGGTGGCTCGGTCGGCCGAGGGGGCGGACGTGGTCGCGATCATCGAGCCTGGAACTCCGGACGGCCACCGCAGAATCCTCGCCGCCCGCGACATCTTGATCGAGGCCGAGCTGACTGTCGTGGCCCCCTGTCCGCATCAGCACGTGTGCCCGCTGGCCGAGGGGACGGACTGGTGCCATTTCAGCACGCGCATCAACCGCACCTCCCTGCACCGGCGGTTGAAGGGCGGCGAACTCGGCCATGAGGACGAGAAGTTCTGCTATGTGATCGCGTCCCGGACCGCGCACGCCCCCGCCCCGGGCCGCATCCTGCGGCATCCGGTCAAACGCAAGGGCTTGGTCACGCTGCAGGTCTGCACGGCCGACGACGGCATGCGGCAAGCTCTCGTCTCCAAGCGACACGGCGCGGCGTATCGCGGGGCAAGAGACGTGGCTTGGGGCGACGCCTGGCCGATATCCCCCCGCGCGGCGGATCGACCGCCAGCGCCCGAAGGAATCGATCAGTCGAAACACCGGTAACCGGGGAATAGAAATTCTCCGAACTGGCCGCTCGGGCAAGCGGAATTTTGAATTCCCGCCCATGAAAAAATTAGCGGCGATAATTCGGATCGCCGAAAGACGCGGCACACTTTTCCTTCCCACCGCTTCCTCCCCGACTCCTTGGTGAACGACACGCCGACTCCCACGGCTGGTGGTTCTCGAGAAGCTTTCTGGACCGAACGGTATGGCGGCCATCGGCGCTTTTCAATAGGAGAGTTCGAACCGAGGACGCCAGCGCAGGTCAACGGTCCGAAAATGCTGTCCGGACCGGACAACCGCCCCGCCGTACGACCACGCTCACCAGCGAGGATGCGCTTGATGTTCCGCATGACGTGATCCGGTCCGGCATCGTGCCCGGTGTCACCGCGCTCCGCTCGCGCGCCGGGCCGCGAGCTCGATGCGCAGGCTCGTCCGCGGCACCATGTCCGGACCGGACGACTTTCCATCGCAACTGGCCTGCGAGAACTCGATAATTCCGGCAGCCGTCATTGAACCACGATCCCGCGCGTGCCATTCTTCCCAGGTACCGATCGATCCTCCTTTCAGAATTGGACTGGTTCACACTATGCGAGATATTGCCACCGCTTGGTTCCTGCGGCTCACCCGAGCGCGGGTCGCTCGGGCTTACCTGTACTACACGTGCGATCAATGGCCGCCCGTTCACTGATCGGGAAGGGGGGCTCCGTCGGAGATCTCGCCGCATTCCGGCGCGATCCGCTGTCCTGGCTCCGGCAGGCTCAGCACACCGGCGGAGACGGCGCCCGGCTCGCCAGCGGGGTCATCGCGGTGTTCGAACCGGACACTGTGCACCGCGTGCTCGCGGAAACGAACACTAACTTCGTCATCGATTCGGGTGGCATCGCCGGAGCACGAGGCCGCGCGGCGCGACTGGCCCGGCTTCCCGCTTGGATGACGGTCCGGCGTGAATTGTGGCGCGGCTTCCGGGCTGACATCGTCGACGCCCACATCGCGCGATCGCCCCACTGGCTCCCCGCGGATCTGGCCGGCCTCGGAACCGAATTGGTCGGAACATGCCGCGATCTCTGCGGCCGGGGGATCGCCGACTTCTGCTTCGGCGGCGATGCGGAAACACAGTCGTTGATCGACGACATACACACTGCCGCCACGAATCTCTTCGCCAGCTCCTATGACACCATCGATCGCGCCGAGGCCCGGGTGCGCTGGCTGCCCAGACCCGCTGCGGCCGCCGCGGATTCGGCCAACCGGGAACTGATGGCGCTGCTGGCCGAATGTATCGGATCGCGTGCGCACTCGCCGCGACCCGCCGCGCCGCGCGACCTGCTCGATGTCCTGCTGCACGACGCCGAACCGAGGTCGAAGGCTCAGATCCTCGCGGTGCTGCGGATGGCGATGTTCGCCGCGCCCGGCGTTCCCGGCGTCGCCCTGTCTTGGCTGCTGCTTCGTCTGGGCACCCACGCGGACATCCGAGCGCGGGTCACCGACGAGCTGGGACGCAGCCGGTTGACCGCCGCGGGCTTGCCGACCGAAGCCGCCTACACACTCTCGGTGATCCGGGAGACACTGCGCCTGCACCCTCCGCAGTGGATTCTCTCGCGCACCGCCGTTCGCCCCACGGAGGTGGCGGGTTTTCGGATGAAACCCGGTCACGAGGTGGTTATGTGCCCATATCTGCTGCACCGAGATCATCGGTACTGGACCGAGCCGGACCACTTCGACCCCGATCGTTGGTCCAGCGGAGCCGCTGGCCAGCGCAGGCACGTCTATCTCCCGTTCGGCTCGGGCACGCGCGTGTGCCCCGGATCCCATCTCGGCACCATCGAGATGGTCCTCGCCGCGCGGCACGTCACCGCCGCCGGAGCCCTCCGGTTACCCCAACTCGCCCAGACCACATCAGAATTCGCCACATTGCTGCAGCCCGGCGGCATCCCGGTGAACCATCGAAGCCGCAGGCAGGAGTCGAGCGAACTGTCCGATCTGACAGAGCGCGGGCACGTCTCACGATCTGTTGCTAGAACTTTCGGAAGAAGAAGGGAACCGACGAGGCTGCTGCCTCGTCCAAAGCTGTAAGACACCAAATTCGGGCACGGGGGCGGAACCGAGTGCCTGTACGAGCGGAACGGGGGCGGTGTTGACCGTGAGGCCAGCAGTTCACTTCAGTGGTGGGAACAATGCGCACTTCGCGCGCGAGGAGTTCGCGCGCAGATTCGCGGCGCTCTACGACGCGGCGGACAGCCCATCACTGCGTAGCGTCGCGATGCGGGCCCAGCGGCGTGCTCAGCAATCCAAGGGCGCGGCACGGCCGGTAACGGTCTCGGCGCAGCGGATCAGCGATTGGAAGGCCGGACGCAACGTTCCAGCGCGATTCGAGACGCTGGCTCCCGTCCTCGTAGAACTCGGCGAGCGCGTGCGGCGTCGTACGGGCGCATCCATCGAATTGCTGAGTATGCCGAGCTGGCGAGCGCTGTGGTCGATGGCCCGATCGCCGGTCGTCGAACAGACCGGGACACCCGAGACCGTCCCGTATCCGGGCCTCGACCCGTATCGGTCCTCGGTCACACCTCTTGCGGGGCGGGCTCGTGCCGTCGAGCAATTGGTCGGACTGGTGCAGGGGCCCGGCAGGTACCTCGCACTCGTCGGCGCCTCCGGGGTAGGCAAAACGTCACTGCTGCGGGCGGGACTGCTGCCCGCGCTGCAGTCGACGGCGCCGAATCGGCAAGCCGTGCTGCTGAGTCCCGGTGCGAATCCGATCCGGTCACTGATCGAAGCATCCGACCATGGGAACGTCGACCGCGTTTACGACGCCCTGCTCGAGCGAATGAAACCGAGCCGAAATGGCCGCCCCCTCATCATCATTGATCAGTTCGAGGACCTGTTCACCGATCGCTCGGATCCGCAGCAGGTGTCTCATTTCCTCGCCGTACTGCACAAGATCTCCGAGATGGCGCAGATTCTGCTGGTGATCCGCGCCGACGCCGTCGCGGCCTGCACCGGCGATCCGGTCCTGGCCGAGGCGATCGAGCACAACAGCCTCACCTTGGATTCGCTCGGCCCGCAGGACATCGCTTCGGCGATCACCGACCCGGCACGCGCCCACGGCGTCACCGTCCAGCCGGGTGTGGCGGAATTGCTGCAGTCAACGCTGATCGACCGGCTTCCGCCGCACCACGCGCACCCGGGATTCGCCGAGCCCGGCGCCGTGCCGCTGCTCTCGATGACCTTGCGCGCACTCTGGTCGACCCGCGAGAAGAACACGTTGACCGTGGCAGGGCTCGCCCGGATCGGCGGCGTGGCGGGCATCGTGGAACGCATGGCCGAAACGGCCTGGGACATGCTTTCCGATCAGGAGAAGACCGACTCCCGGCAACTGCTGCTCCACCTGGTCACGGTCCACACCGACGGCAGCGTTGTGCGCCGCTTCCTACCGCACATGGAGCTGGACCGGGTCGCCGCCAGGACGCCGTCCGGCTCCTCGCACGATTGACCCGAGCCCGGATTCTCACCGTCGACGACCGATCCACCCATCTCGCGCACAATCTGCTCCTCACCTGGCGCAGGCTGAGCACCTGGATCTCCGACGAGAAGGCCGCGCTGATCTGGCGCAGGCGGACCGAATTCGACGCCGCCGAATGGGAATCGTCCGGTCGCGATCCGGCGCTCCTGTACCGCGGTGGCCGCCTGGTGACCGCGCTGCGCCACGCGGACCCGACCTTGGCCATCTCGGCAACCGAGTTCCTCGACGAGTCGATCAGGTTCGAACGAGACTCCGCCGCGACCATCGTGGCGTATCTCCGGGGAAGGGGCCGACATGACACCCCGGCAACAGGCCTCGATTTCCGGCTCGACAACACGCACTCTTCTATGACCGCGTGACCGCTTCGATGCGGCCCCCCGGCCGCGGAACAAGGCGGTCTGCTCAGCCCATAGCGGGCTTTCGACCCGGACGATGCCGATACTCCCGCCCGTGAGCTGGAAACTGCTGACATCTGGGCGGGATCGCTGTTGGATGGCAAGCCGGCGACCTGCTCGGCTCCGACGATGGATGTGGTCGGGGCCGCCAGCGCAGCGTGACGCGCAGGAGAGGCTGGGGGTGCGACCTTGGCCGCCGATCCCCTGACGCCTGAATACGCCATGTCGCTCAACGGGTTCCGCGTGGTGTCAGCAGTGGGAAGACCGATGCCGGGCTTTAATGCGCCGCCAGTTAGTGGCACAATTTACAACGATCCAATAGCTACGTAAATCGGGCGTAACCATGTTCCGCTCAGGCCGTTGAGGAGCGATACCAGTGCGGATGTCGAGACGCGATTCCCGCTCACGACCGCGCTGTGCTGGGGCTTTCGCGTTCCGGGCGCCGGGTTCGGCCCACTGGTCGAGGTCACCCTGGGGCGAGGTGATCCCCGCGCGGCGTTCGGGCAGGGGCGTCCCGCAGGCCCCGCGGCGGTCCGGCCTTCTTCTGAAATCGAGGTGGTCCGTCAAGTGCTGGAAACACAAACCAAGGTCGTGCGAAGTCTGGTGCCCGCCCGAATGGACCGGCTTCCGTGGACCAAGTTCCACTGGCTCATCGTCGTCGGGCTCGGCGTCTCCTGGATCCTGGACGGAATCGAGATCCAGATCGTCAGCAGCATGGGCGGGCCGCTGCAAGACGTCGAGGCGCTGCATCTGACGTCCGGGCAGGTCGGTGCGATGGCCTCGTGGTATCTGGCCGGTCAGGTCGTCGGCGCCTTGGTGTTCGGCAGGCTCACCGACCGGCTCGGTCGCAAGAAACTGTTCATCCTGACCCTGGCGATCTATCTGATCGGCAGCGGGTTGGCCGGTTTCTCGTGGAACGCGTGGTCGTTGTATCTGTTCCGCTTCATCGCGGGCACCGGAATCGGTGGCGAATACACGGCGATCAATTCCGCGATCGACGAGATCATGCCGTCCAGGTATCGGGGCAGGGTGGACATCGCGATCAACGGCACCTATTGGGGTGGCGCGGCATTGGGAGCGGCGGCGAGCCTGATCCTGTTCAACGAGAATTTCATCCCGACCGGCTGGGGATGGCGGATCGGATTCTTCATCGGGCCCGTCCTCGGCTTCATCATCATCTTCCTGCGCAGGCACATCCCGGAGAGCCCGCGCTGGCTGCTCACGCACGGGCGGGCCGAGGAAGCGGAGCGGACCGTCGATGAGATCGAAGCGCAGGTGCGCAGCCAGGGAATCGAACTCCCTCCGGTCGACGAGAGCAAAGCCTTGGACATCGTGGACGCGGATCGGCTGTCCTACCTGCAGATGGCCAGGATCTTCTTCGGCCGGTACCCATCGCGTTCCTTCCTCGGCTTCACGATGATGGCCACGCAGGCATTTCTCTACAACGCCATATTCTTCACCGTCGGCTTGGTGCTGATCAATTTCTACGACGTGCCGTCCGATCACACGGGATACTATTTCTTCCCGTTCGCCGTCGGTAATCTGATCGGTCCTTTGGTGCTCGGCCCGCTCTTCGACAGCATCGGCCGCAGGAAGATGATCTGCGCTACCTATCTCGGCTCGGGTTTCCTGCTCTTCATTTCCGCTTGGGCATTCAACGCAGGCATCCTGAACGCCGTCACCCAGACTCTCTTCTGGTGCGTCATCTTCTTCTTCGCCTCCGCGGGGGCATCGTCTGCCTACCTCACGGTGAGCGAGATCTTCCCGCTCGAATTGCGCGGCCAAGCCATCTCGTTCTTCTTCGCCATCGCGCAGGGCGCGGGCGGGGTCGTCGCACCGTTCCTCTTCGGCCACCTGGTCGGTGGCGCCGACAACCCGAGTCCCGACCGGTTCCCGCTCACGGTGGGATACCTCATCGGCGCCGGGTTCATGATCTTCGGTGGTCTGGTCGCCTGGTTCTTCGGAGTGAACGCCGAAGGTCAGTCCTTGGAAGACATCGCGGATCCGCTGTCGGTGGCGAAACCGGAGGCGACGACTCCCGGCTTGGCCGTCGACGCCGAGGCGGGCGGCGACACCTTGACGGCTCCGGAGACAGCCACTCGCCGGCAACCGGCCGCACGGCAGCCCGCTGCCGTGGTCAGCGAGCCGTTGTCCGACGGCGCACCATGTACCGATTCGGTCAAGGGGGACTAGCGAGATGGTGCAGCCAACTCCTTGGCGAGCGAGTCGTGACCGGCAGCAACAGGCAGCCTCGACGAGCCGCTCGCCGGGCGATACTCGAAAACGCCGGGTCGACGTCGCCAAACTTCGGGCGCGGCTGCCGAAACTCCGGGCCAGGATGCCGCGACTGCGAGCCAAGGCGCCGCAATTCCGGGCAGCGCTGCGACCGCTGGCTCTACTGCTCCGGGACAACTGGGGCTATCTGGGCGCCGCGGCTGGGAGCGTCGTCACGTTCACCCTCCTGTTCAAGCCGTGGCTCGCCACCGGAGGACCGGACGGCACGATCTGGAGCAATGCCTTCGGGCAAACCCATATCACCACTACGCTCGTCGGCCTCTGGTCGAAGAACCCGCCTGCTCACTCCAACCTGAGCGGCAAGTGGGCCGTTCTCGCCACAATCGCGATCTTCTTGACCGTCCTGGCCGCGCTGGCCAATCTCTGGGCGCGCACCGAGGCGTTGGCTCGTTTGACGACCGGCTCGGCGGTGGCGGTCGCGCTTTTCATCGCTTTCACGCTGATCTATCTCAACGGGGCTGGACCGGAGTTGCGCTCCATGATCGGCTCCGGCCCGCCCACCGACCTCGGCACCCAGGTCGGCTACGTGATCCGATGGGCTTCGGGCAACGGGCAATATCCGCTGCCAGGGCTTCGAAAGGTCGAGTTCTCGACCGCGAAACTCACCGGCACCGCGCTGCTGGCGGGAGCGACGGCGATGTTCTCGGCCGTCGCGGCTGTCGCGCAGTGGGTCCGGAGCATGAAGGCGCGCCGCGCCGCCGGCTGAGAGACGATCCGCATCGCGTCGCGGCCTGAGTACATGGGTCGCCACGTGCGGGGGCCGGCGGCGTCAGACGGCCGAGGGGCCCGGCGCCGCTGGCCCGGATCCGGGTGGGAGCACGTCGTAGCGCAGGGCGCATGGTCTACGTCACGACGAAGACTCCCTTTCCGGGGACGTGGGGCGCGTCCGTCGCGATCAGAACTTCCACGCGCCCCAGACCGGAGGGAATGGACACCGGCACCCAGGCGCCTGCGACGTTCTCCTCGGCCGGTGTGTTGTCATCGAGCCGGATCGGCGGCAGGGTGCCGAACACCCCGGTGTCGGAGTTACGCCAAGAGACCGTGACCGTGACGCCACAGGAGCCGCCGGGCCGGTCGGGCGCGAAGACGAATTCCGGGCGGATCCACAGCGTGGGGTCGCCGGAGTAGTTGCGGTCGGGGTCGTAGTAGGCGGCGATCATGCCGATGCCCGCGCCGCCCCCGGCACAGAGCGTTCGTGCCGGGGGGACACCGAGGGGGAGCGCGGATACCGCCGGGGCGGTCGCACCGAGTGCGCCGATGGACAGGGCCAAGACCGCCACACGATGCCGAACATTCACCCGCTGCTCCCTTCGTCGGACCGAAACTGTCTGTCTGCTGTGTCGACATGAGTTCGCGGAGTGTTAACGGGAGCCTATGTGGGGTGCGTTGAGTAGCCGTGATCCGGCACCGGAGTGCCCGGCAATTCAAGACAAGCGACCGCCGGTTGGAGATTGTGGCGGGGCGGGCCGATCGTGGTTCGGAAACGCTGCTCCTCGACCGGGGCCTCAGCCCCGCCCAGGAGCAGCGTCCGCCGGGGTCAGCCCGCGGCCGCGGAGTGCAGGTGTGTGCTCTCGGCGATGGCGGCCAGTTCCGCGTTGAAGCGATCGGCGGCTTCGATATTGCCCAAGTGCCCCGTGGGCCAGACGTGGTAGGCGGCCAGGTGACCGGTTTCCGCGAGCGCATCGGCGATGCGGCGGGACATGCGTTCGGGCAGCAAGCGGTCGTGGGCGCCCGCGATCACCGTGGTGGGCACGGTGAGAGCGGCGGCGGCTTCGGCGAGATCCATGTCGGCGAGTGCGGCGGCGTGCCTGCCGCGGGTGAGCGGCCTGCACGAGCGCACGATGCCGAGCGCGAACTCCACTTGGTCCGCGGTCGCGTGCGGGGTCATCACGCGGGCTTTGAGCAGCGCGCTGGTCGGCCAGCCGCCCGGCAGCGGGACCGGGGCGGTCAGCAGTGTCTCCGCGACGATCATCGGCATCCGCACGCTGGCGCCGAACAGGGTGAGGGGACGATCCGCCAACGTCAACGGCTTGTTGAGCAGGGGAAGCAGATCCGTGTCGTAGCGGATGTTGCCCGACGTGCTGTTCAACAGGACGGCGGCCGCGGCCTGCTTGCGGACCTGCTCCGGATAGCGAGCCGCCCACGCCTGCACGGTGATACCGCCCATGCTGTGGCCGACCAGCACGGCACGCTGTCCTGGACGCAGCGTGGCAGCCAGCACGGCCGAGAGATCGTCGGCCAGTGACTCTTTGCTGGGCAGGGTCTTGCCCGGCTCGCTCGCGCCGTGGCCGCGCTGGTCGTAGCAGACCACCCGGTACCGGTCGGCGAACGCGTTGATCTGCGGGTTCCAGTACTCGATGCTGCAGCTCCAGCCGTGGATCAGCACGATGACATCGCCCTTGGCCGGACCGTACGCGTGCACCCGCAGGCGAGCGCCGTCTTTGGTGGTGACCGGAATGACCGCGTGGCGGGCGGTGGGCGCGTTCAACGACGCGGTCCGGAAGGTGCGGGACCGCAGTCCGGCGCGGTAGTCGGCGGTCAGCGCACCGTTATACGCGTCCGCCAGCGTCTTCATCGACTTCACCAGCATCAGGCACTCCTTTGTGTCCACCGTCACCGTACAGTGCAAGCAACGGTGCTTGCTAGTGTTAGCGCTGCACGCCGGTGTTCGTGGTCTATATCGGGGAGTACCCCCGGATTCGTACGGCAAAAGATCATTTCGGCAGAAAAAGTCGTACGTGCTTTTTCCGAGGTTGTCGGGCCTCGATGCCAAGATCGCGGCATGGCCGCCATCGAGTTCGCCGCTCCGATACCCGTCGTGCGCAGGTTCGACGTCGCGCGGACCTATGCGTTTTACCAGGACTACCTGGGCTTCGCCGTGGACTGGGAGCACCGGTTCGGCGCCGAGTTCCCCCTCTACGCGCAGGTCTCCCGGACCGAGGCGACGCTTCATCTCAGCGAGCACCACGGGGACGGCACCCCGGGCAGCGTCGTGTGGATCGGAGTCGGCGCCGTAGCGGCGCATGTCACCGCCCGGTTACCGTTGACTGGTGGACATCGCGCATCCTGCCTCCGCCCCGGTGACGGACCCGGGAACCGAGCCGAAGACCGGGTGGCGCGGGGCGGCGCTCCCGCTGCTGGTGGCGGGCGTCGGCGTGGGTGTCGGCCTGCTGCTGCACGTGCGCGACCCGCACGTCGAAGGCTCCTACGGCACCTGTCCGGTCTACGCCCTGACCGGCTGGTATTGCCCCGGCTGCGGTGGGATGCGCGCCGTGCACAATCTCACCGACGGGCATGTCATCGATGCCCTGCACAGCAACTTGCTCGCGCTGCCGCTGGTTCTCGCCTTCGCGGTCTGGGTGCTGGACTGGACGGCGCAAGCGTGGCGCGGCCGGAAGATGCGGCTGCCGTCGATCAGCCGGACCACCATGTGGACATTCTTCGCGTTGCTGGCGATCTACACCGTCGTACGCAATACGCCGTGGGGAACCCTGTTCACACCCGTGTAACACGCGCATGGGCGGGCAGCCCCCAGGTATGAACGATTCGCTGAAGACCCGGGTGCGGGAGAAGTTGCTGCGCCAGCTCATCGAGGATCCGCGGGACGCCGAGCGCGACGACCCACGCCAGATCGCCGTGGCGACCGACCTGGACGCGCTGGCCAACGTGCCGGAGGACCATCCACTGGTCGAGGAACTCGCCGCGCGATACCTGGTGTTCTGATCAGGCCGTCGACGCGCCGCCGTGGGGCGGCAGCTGCGGTAGTCGCTCGGCGAGCAGCCAGCTGTCCCAGAGTGGGCGCAGTGACACCAGGCTGTAGTGCCCGGCCAGGTCGGTGAATTCCTCCGTGGTCACCGACGAGTGACGGTAGCGAATGGTCCATTCCCGGAGCAGGTCGAAGAAGGCCGAGTCGCCGAGTTCCAGGCGTAGCGCGTGCAGGGTGAGCGCACCCCGCTTGTAGACGCGATCGTCGAACATGCGTTGCGGTCCCGGATCGCCGATGACGATGTCCTGGGGTTCGCGGGCCAGGTTGTGCCGCGCGGCGCGGGCCAGCTGGTCGGCGGTGGGCCCGCCCGCCGCCTCCGACCAGATCCATTCCGCGTAGCAGGCGAAGCCTTCGTGCAGCCAGATGTCCCGCCACTGCCGGATGGTCAGGCTGTTGCCGAACCACTGGTGCGCCAGCTCGTGTGCGACCAGCCGTTCCGCGCCGCGGCGGCCGTCGCAGTGATTGGCGCCGAAGATGGAGATGCCTTGGGCTTCGATCGGAATCTCCAGCTCGTCGTCGGTCACGACCACGGTGTAGTCCGCGAACGGGTAGGGACCGAATTTCTCGCTGAAGACCTCGAGCATCCTCGGCTGACGAGCGAAGTCGTGGTCGAAGGCGGCGCGCAGCCGCGGCGGCAGGATCGCGTGCATCGGCACCGGGGCGTGCGAAGAACCGACGCGGTGCTTGCGATAGTGACCGATCTGGATCGTGGCCAGGTAGCTCGACATCGGCTCGGCCTGCTCGTACACCCAGGTGGTCTGACTGGACTTGGTCTGCTTGCGCAGCAGGGTCCCGTTGGCCACCGCGTAGTACGGCGAATCGGTGGTGATCGAGATCCGGTAGCTGGCTTTTGAACTCGGGTGGTCGTCGCAGGGGAACCAGGACGCCGCGCCATTGGGCTGGCTTGCCACGATCGCGCCTTCGGTGAGTTCTTCCCAGCCCACCTCGCCCCATGGCCCGCGCACCGGTTTCGGTGTGCCGCCGTACTGCACCACGAGCGCGAGCACGCCGCCGGCCGGAATCCGCTGTGCCGGGGTGACGATCAACTTGCCGTGCTGATGGGCGAATTTCGCGGCCTTGATCCCGTTGACCGACACTTTCGACACGCTCAGTGCCTGTCCGAGGTCGAGCGCGAACCGGGTGCGCGCCTCGGTGGTCACGGCGGTGACGGCGGCGCGTCCGGTGAGCCGGTTGGCGGACACCCGATAGGTCAGCTCCAGCTCGTACCGGGAAACCCGGTACCCCCGGTTGCCGTTCTGCGGGAGGTACTCGTCGATGGGGGCTTCGTAGAACTTGCCCGCCATCAGCGCGCCCCGGGGTCGCCCGTGAACCAAGGCGCGATCGGGTTGCCCCACCAGCGCGTCGAGGCCGGCACCGCGTCACCGCGCATCACCAGGGAAGCCGGGCCGATGGTCGCGCCGTCGCCGAGCGTCGACGCGGGCAGGGCCACGCAGTGCGGGCCGAGGGTGGCGCCCGCGCCCAGGGTGACGGTGTCCATGGCCATGATCCGGTCGTGGAACAGGTGGGTCTGCACCACACAGCCGCGTTCCACGGTCGCGCCGTCGCCGAGAGTCACCAGGTCCGCCTCCGGTAGCCAGTAGGACTCGCACCATACCCCGCGCCCGATCCGGGCGCCGAGGCCCCGAAGCCAGAGATTCAGGACGGGCGTCCCGGTCGCGGCGCGCGCGAACCACGGCGCGGCAACCGTTTCCACGAAGGTGTCGGCGACCTCGTTGCGCCAGACGAACGAACTCCACAGCGGATGCTCCTCGGCGCGGATACGCCCCACCAGCAACCATTTGGCAGCCACCGAGCTCGCCCCCGCCACGGCGCCGGCCGCGAGCAGCACCAGCCCGCTGAGCAGCCCGGCGGCCAGGTGGCCGAAGGTCTGCGCGAGCCAGGCGAGGGCGCACAGCACGCCGAGACCGATCGCGAAGGTCACCAGAACGGGGATCAAGCGGCAGGTCTCGACGAAGCCGCGGGCGACGCGCAGGCGGGCGGGCGGATCGAAGGTGCGCGCGGTGTCGGCGTTCTCCGCGGCGCGGCGCAGCCGGACCGGCGGGCTGCCCAGCCAGGACGAACCCGGCTTCGCTTTGGACGGCGCCGCCGACAGCACCGCGACCAACCCGTTCTTCGGCACCCGCCGCCCGGGGGCGGTCATGCCGGAGTTGCCGAGGAAGGCGCGCTTGCCGACCTTCGCCGCGCCGATGTGCAGCCAGCCGCCGCCGAGTTCGTAACCGGCGATCATGGTGTCGTCGGCCAGGAACGCGCCGTCCGCGACGGTGGTGAACTTCGGCAGCAGCAGCACCGTGGACGCCTCGACGCTCTTGCCGACCTTCGCGCCGAGCAAACGCAGCCACACCGGGGTGAGCAGGCTGGCGTACAGCGGGAACAGGAAGGTGCGCGCGGAATCGAGCAGGCGCTCGGTGGCCCATGCCTGCCAGCCGACCCGGCTGCGCACCGGGTGGTAGCCCTCGGTCAGGCCGATGCTCAGCAGCCGGACCGCGACGACGGTCGCCGCGGCGTAGACCCCCAGGCTCAGCAGGGTCGCGAGGGGCAGGACGGCGAACCCACGCGCGACACCGTCCGCGAGCGTGCGGGTGTCGCGAACGAACCAGGCGAGGATCGCGCCACCGGCTCCGATGCCGAGAATCGGCATGGCGGCCAACGCCATCGACGTGATGCCGAACACGCCGACCCAGCGCCGGGCCCGAGCGGGCGTGTGCGCGGGCCAGCGGTGCTGCGCCTTGCCCACCTTCACCGCGGGCGAACCGGCCCACCCCTGTTCCGCCTTCACCTTGCCCGCCACCGCGGAGCCGGGCGCCACCTCGGCGTTCCTGCCGATCTTCGTGCCGGGCAAGAGGATCGAACGGGAACCGACCACCGCGCCGGGGCCGACGACGATCGGGCCGAGATGCACCACGTCGCCGTCGATCCAGTAGCCGGACAGATCGACCTCCGGCTCGACGCTGCAGCCGTCGCCGAGTTCGAGCATCCCTGTCACCGGCGGGAGGCTGTGCAGATCGACGCCCTTGCCGATCTTCGCGCCGAGCGCGCGGGCGAACGGCACCATCCACGGGGCGCCGGACAGGTTCTCCGCGCCGCTGGCCTCGGACAGCCGCACGGCCGCCCACAACCGCAGATGCACCGAACCGCCGCGCGGATAGCGCCCCGGCCGGACCCCGCGCAGCAGCAGCCGCGCGCCCGCCACGCAGATCGCCATGCGGCCGAGCGGCGAGATGAACAGCAGGAACGCGACCAGCGTCCACCACCAGGACAGCCGAGGCAGCCACGGCAGCGAGCCGGACCAGGCCGCGATATTGCCGACGATCGCCAGCCAGGTGAACCACTGCAGTCCGGTGAGCGTGGTGAGCGGAATGGTGGCGAGCACCTGCGCGGCTTGCGCGAGCCACGGCGTCGGCCGCACCGTCCGGTCGGCGACGGCCACGGTGGGCGTGGTCTGCTCCAGCAGTTCGGCTAGCGCGCCGAGGCGGGGGTGATCGTAGACATCGGCGACGGCGATCTGCGGATACCGTTCGCGCAGTGCGGTGACCAACTGCGCCGCCGCGAGCGAGCCACCGCCCAGGTCGAAGAAATCCGCGTCGAGATCGCCGACCTCGGCGCCGAGGATGGCATCCCAGAGCCCGGCGATCCACAGGGCCGTGCCGGTCAGCTCGTTGTCGTCGTCGTCATCGGCGGCGTTGGGCAGCGGCCATGGCAGCGCGTCGCGGTCGACTTTGCCGGAGGTGCGGGTGGGCAACTCCGCGACCACGGCGAGCCGGGGTACCAGCGGCGCCGGAAGCCGGCCGGCGAGGACGGCGCGCGCGGCCTTGGCATCGAAATCCGGTCCCGGCCCGGTCAGATAGCCGACCAGAAGTTTGTTGCCCGCTTTGGTGGTCCGGATGGCCGCCGCGGCGCCGGTGACGCCGGGCAGGTGCTGCAGAGCGTTGTCGATCTCGCCGAGCTCGATGCGCCGCCCACCCAGCTTGATCTGATCGTCGGCGCGGCCGAGGAAGACCAGACCGGCGCTGTCGTTGCGCACCAGGTCGCCGCTGCGGTACGCGCGCTCCCAGCCGACGGACGGCAGTGGGGCGTACTTCTCGGCGTCCTTGACCGGGTCCAGGTAGCGGGCGAGTCCGACGCCGCCGATCACCAATTCGCCGGATTCCCCCTCGGCCACCGGGTTACCCGCCGCGTCCACGACGACCAGGTCCCAGCCGTTGAGCGGCAATCCGATTCGGATCGGCCATCGGCCGTCCAAGCGCGCGGCGCACGCGACGACGGTGGCTTCGGTGGGGCCGTAGGTGTTCCACACCTCGCGCGTCGCGTCGCCGTTGCCGGCGAGCCGCTCGGCCAGTTCCGGCGGGACGGCCTCACCGCCGAAGATGAGCAGGCGCACCGCCTCCAGCGCCTCGACCGGCCAGGTCGCCGCCAGCGTGGGCACGGTCGAGACGACGGTGATCCGCCGCCGCACCAGCCAGGGGCCGAGATCGGCGCCGGTGCGCACCAGCTCGCGCGGCGCGGGCACCAGGCAGGCTCCGTTGCGCCAGGCCAGCCACATCTCCTCGCAGGACGCGTCGAAGGCGACCGACAGACCGGCGAGCACGCGGTCGCCGGGACCGATCGGGGCGTCCTGGAGGAACAACTCGGCTTCCGCGTCGACGAAGGCGGCCGCGTTGCGGTGGGTGACGGCAACGCCTTTCGGCGTTCCGGTGGAGCCGGAGGTGAAGATGATCCAGGCGTCGTCTCCGGGAGCGGGCAGCGTCGACCAGGTTTCCGGGCGCTCCCGCTCCGCCGCGCGGATGCCCGCGGCCGTGGTTTCGATGCCGTCCGCGGTCACGATCGCGGTGACCTGCGCCTCGCCGAATACCAGCTGGGCGCGCTCGTCGGGATCGTCGGCGTCGACCGGCACGTAGGCGGCGCCGGAGTACAGGACGGCGAGAATGGTCACGTAGAGCTCGCGTGTGCCCGACGGGATGCGCACGCCGACCCGGTCGCCCGGCCGCACACCCGCGGTGGCGAGACGGGCCATGGTCTTCTCGATCTCGACGACCAGCTCCAGGTAGGACAGCACCACCTGGCCGTCATCGATGGCAGGGGCCTCGGGATGAGCGAGCGCCGTCGCGGTCAGGATGTCGACCAGCGTCCTGGCCTCCGGCGCGCGGTCGCCGCGTGACAGCGGGCGCGCCCGCGCGTCGACGTCTGTCTCGAGCATGGTGCTCCGCGCACCTCCCATCGACTTGCCCACACTTTCGCGTTGTTTGTGTCATAGCTGGGTTACCAAAGGGCAAACGCCGCGCTGGCCAATCGTCCACGGTACCCGGGCTTGTCGTCGTCCGTTGTTCACCTGACCCGACGACGGACCGACCGGCGCGGTGCCCGTTGTTGCAGGTGGGATCGACATTCGCCGTCGCGGCGCGGCAATCGCTGGTCGGCGGGACGCCGTGCGGTTCGCCGGAAGATCGCTGTTTCGGGGATGTGATTCCGCTCATCGAAAGCGGAGGCCGCGATGAATACCAAGGGCCTATGCTCGGCTCCGGCCGGGCCGTGGAGGGGCGCGGCCGGTGCGGAACGGCATTCGCATTCGACTCGCGCCGGCCCGCTCCAGGCTTGCCGGTAACCGCTGAGCGAACCGCCTCGGGATGCTGCCGCCGGTGGCCTGCGTCAGTTGCCGAGCGACGTGCGGAAACCCGAGGCGGACACGGCTCGCGTGTTGTCGTGGGGGTGCTTGTAATGGCTCGCGTGCGGTGGTTATCTCCACGCGGTGCTCGTGAGGACTCGGGGTCGAGCGTGGTTGACAGCGCCGGGGCGCTTCTGCCACCCTCGGGTCAGGTCATGAGTGCCAGCGCGAAGCCCCGGCTTGCTGGCCGGCAACCCTCCTCCGCGGTGGGGTGCTCCGGGTGACGACCCGGCCGCCGCCCGACCGGGCGCGGCAAGCGCGGACTCGACGAATCATTCGATTGCGGGTCCCTGAGCCGACGGGATTTCACGTGATGACTACGACTGTCGACAACACCTGTGCCGCTCTCGCCCGGGTCTCCGGCGACGAACTGCGTGTGCCGCTCGTGCAAGGCGGGACGGCCACCTACGCCAACTTCGACTACGCGGCGAGCGCGCCGGCCTTGACCCAGGTCACCGACCGGGTGCAGCAACTGCTGCCGTACTACGCGAGCGTGCACCGCGGCGCAGGCTACGCCTCGCGGATCTCCACCGAGTGCTACGAGGCCGCCCGCGGGTCGGTCGCCCGGTTCCTCGACGCCGCCGACGACCAGGTGGTGGTGTTCACCCGCAACACCACCGATTCGCTGAACCTGCTCGCGTCCTGCGTCCCCGGCGACACGGTGGTGCTCGACATCGAGCACCACGCCAATTTCCTGCCCTGGACCAGGCGGGGCAGGCGCGTCGTGCGGGCGGCCGACACGGTCGAGGAGACCATCGGCAGGCTGGTGGCCGAACTGTGCAGCAGGCCCGCCGCATTGCTCGCGGTGACCGGCGCGTCGAACGTGACCGGGGAGGTGCTGCCGCTGGAGCGGCTGGCCACCGTCGCGCATCAGTGCGGCGCCCGGATCCTGGTGGACGCGGCGCAGTTGGCTCCGCATCGGCGAATCAGCCTGCGCGCCCGCGGGATAGACTACGTGGCTTTCTCCGGGCACAAGCTCTACGCGCCGTTCGGCGCGGGTGTGCTGGTGGGCAGGCGGGATTGGCTCGACGCGGCCCGGCCCTACCTCGCGGGCGGCGGCGCGGTGCGCGAGGTGAGCGCCGATTCGGCCGAGTGGGCGCCCGCTCCGCAGCGGCACGAAGCCGGCTCGCCGAACGTGCTCGGCGCCGCCGCGCTGGCCGCCGCCTGTGACGCGCTCTGTGCCATCGAAGCCGAAGCCCTTGCCGCGCATGAACACCGGCTCGCCGACCGTCTCCGCGACGGCTTGGCCGCCATTCCCGGCGTCCAGCTGTTGCGCATCTGGGCCGACAGTCCCGACTCCGTCGGCATCGTCGCCTTCACCCTGGACGATTTCGTCCCCGGCCAGGTCGCCGCGTATCTCTCCGCCGAACACGGTATCGGCGTACGCGACGGACGCTTCTGCGCCCACCCGCTGCTCACCAGGCTCGGCTTGGACGGCGCGCTGCGCGCCAGCATCGGCCTCGGCACCACTTCGACCGATGTGGACCGTCTGATCGATGCGATCGCCACCTTGGTCGAAACCGGCCCTGCCTGGAACTACACCGCCGAGAACGGCGTGTGGAACCCCACCCCCGAAACCCGCCCGTTCAGCTCGACCGCCCCCACCGGCGCGGCCCCCTGCCTCGTCGGCTGAAGCCGCGCTTGTCCGTCGTTTCGTCGAAAAGGGCGCTTCAGCTGCCACACGTTATAGCATTCATGCTATGGGTTGGGGTATCGTGGAGTTGGAACCGGAGATACGCGATTGGGTGGAAAGGCTCCCCACGGTCGCATTCGCCCGGGGGGCGTTCTACATCGATTTGCTCGAAGACAAGGGACCGCTGCTCGGCGAGCCGTATACCCGGCAGCTAGACGGTAAGCTGCGGGAACTGCGGTTCTTTTTGGACAGTTTCGCGGTCCGGCTCACCTACTGGATTGCGCCTGGGCGTCGGATCGTGATGCTGACCGTGTTCGTCAAGACGAGGATGCGGGAGCATGCCGAGGTCGAGCGAGCGCGACGAGCGCTCGACCGCTGCATCGCGGAGCGGCATACGGCCGAGGAGGATGAGATCAATGGCTGAGCGTGGCGATTGGGCGGAAATCAGGAACCGCCGGATGAAGGAACGCGGCGCCGCGGAAGCATATGAGGCGGCTCGGTTGGCTTATGAACTGGGGCGGACAATTCGGCGGATGCGCGAGGAACGAGGCTGGAGCCAGACCGGACTGGCCGACGCCGCAGGTATGACTCAGTCCGCGGTCGCCCGGTTCGAGGCTGGTGGAACGGTGCCCAGCCTTCCTGTGCTGGAGCGGCTGGCCCGTGCGCTTGACGCCGAGCTGGTGGTGCAGGTGCGACCGAGAGTGGCGTAGCGGAACTCCGGGTCAGTCGCCGAGGGGGGTCGGCCGGTAGTAGCGCCCGTTGTAGTACAGCAGGGGCGCGGCGGACGGCTTCTCGTCGGTGTTGTCGTGGACTCGGGTGACCAACCCGACGACGAAGGTGTGGTCGCCGATGGGGATCAGTTGGTGCACCGTGGCGCGCAGCCAGATGGGGGTGCCGTGCAGGACCGGTTCGCCGGTGTCGAGGGCGGTCCACAGGGATCGGTCGGTGAAGCGTTCCTGCGCGGTGCGGGAGAACCGCTGGGCCAAGTGCTGCTGGTGTTCGCCGAGGAAATGGATGACGACGGACTCGGCGTCCAGCATCCCGGACAGGCTGGATGAGGTGTGCGCGATGTTGAACGAGACCAGGGGCGGGTCCAGCGACAGCGAGGCGAACGAAGTCGCGGTGAAGCCGACCGGTCCCTGCGGCGATTGCAGCGTGACGACCGTGACGCCGGCCGGATAGTGGCGCATGGACGCGCGATATTGCTCCGCGGTGATGCCGCTCAGATCGTCCGGAACCCGTAGTTCCGTTTCCGGCTGTGGTGCGTCGGTCACACCACGAAACTACGCCCGGTTTCCCGGCCGACGGCGGTGGCATATGTCGCATCCGGCCGATGACTGTGCTGCCCCGGCCGCGCGACCCGCGCTTTTCGGGACGCTCGCACCGGTCAGTCGACGTCGATCGGCAGCCCCGCGGTGATGCGCAGCAATTCCGGGAACGACGTGCGGAAGACGGTGTTCGGATGCCCGCCCGCGGCCCACAGCTCGCGATGGTGGGCCAGCGCGTTGTCCACCCAGGTGGGCAGGTTGGTCGGATGGCCGACCGGTGCGACCCCGCCGATGGGCTGGCCGGTCACCTCGCGCACCATGCTCGCGGGGGCGCGGGTCAGCGTTCCTTCCAGGCGCGCGCCGGTCTTCGCCAGATCGACCTGGTGCGCCCCCGAGACCAGCAGCAGCACCGGATCGTCGTCGAGCAGGAACACCAGTGACTTCGTGATCGCCCCCACGTCGACGCCCAGTGCCCGCGCGGCGTCGGCGGCGGTGTGGGTCGGCTCCGGCTGGGCGACGATGAGACCGTGATGGCCACGGGAGATGAGGGTGTCGGCGACCCGGCAGGCGACCGGTGGCAATGACGACCTGCGCATCCCACCAGGGTAGAGCGATAGCGGGCGAGACGCCGGGCGAGTCGCGCTGTCGGCTCAGTATTCCGGGTAGCCCTCGGCCGGGCCGAGCATCCGGGCGATCCGCACGCGGGTGATCCGCGCCAGCTCGGTCACGTCGCGCGCCGAGACCGGCTCGTGGGCAACTCCTTCGAAGGCGCGGTCGACATCCTGCTGCGAGAGCGCGAGCAGTTCGACATCGGCTTTGTTCAGCAACGCGTTGCGATCGGGATAGGGACGGGCGTCGGCCAGTGTCGCCGCCCACGTGACGTTGCAGCAGCACTCGTACAGCGCGTGCACCGCGCGGCCGCGGGGCAGTTCGTTGAAGCGGTCGAGACCGATCCCGCGATGCATCAGCACGATGTCCTCCGAAGCCGGTGAATGAGGTTTGCTGACCTGCTCATGATCCGCTGTTCTCGCCCCCGGCACCCAGTACACCATCGCGAATTTGCACAGGCTTTACACGCGCCGAGTTCCGCTTTCCGAGTCGTGCGGCACCGGGTCGGGACACGGGTCCGGATTTGTCTCGATACGCTGTACAAATGACAGATTGGCAGGCTTTCACCGTCGAAACCAAGGATCACGTCGCGCAGGTGACGTTGATCGGGCCCGGCAAGGGCAACGCGATGGGTCCCGACTTCTGGCGCGAGCTGCCGGAGGTGTTCCGTGCGCTCGACGCCGATCCGGACGTGCGCGCGATCGTGCTGACCGGCTCCGGCAAACACTTCTCCTACGGTCTGGACCTGCCCGCCATGAGCGGCACGTTCGGCCCGTTGCTGGCCGATCGCGCGCTGGCCGCGCCGCGCACCGACTTCCTCGTCGACGTGCGCAGGTTGCAGGCCGCGATCACGGCCGTGGCCGACTGCCGCAAGCCGGTGATCGCGGCGGTGTCCGGCTGGTGCATCGGCGGTGGGCTGGACCTCATCGCGGCGGCCGACATCCGCTATGCCAGTGCGGAGGCGAAGTTCAGTCTGCGGGAGGCGAAGGTCGCGATCGTCGCCGACGTCGGCTCGCTGCAGCGGCTGCCCGGCATCATCGGTGAGGGCCACCTGCGCGAACTCGCCTACACCGCAAAGGACATCGACGCCGCGCGCGCGGAGAAGATCGGCCTGGTCAACGACGTCTTCCCGGACCAAGATGCGGTGCTGGACGCGGCGCACGCCACCGCGCGCGAGATCGCCGCCAACCCGCCGCTGGTGGTGCAGGGCGTCAAAGACGTGCTCGAGCAGCGGCGCAAGGACGAGATCGCCGCAGGCCTGCGTTACGTCTCCGCGTGGAACGCCGCGTTCCTGCCGTCGGAGGACCTCACCGAGGCGGTGAAGGCCGTCTTCGAGAAGCGCGCGCCCGAATTCCGCGGCCAGTGACGCCGGCGGCGCGCTCGCACCCCGGGCGGGCGCGCCGGACCGGACCCCAAGGGTGGGTATCAAGGGTGGGCAAGGTGATTCGCCTCAGGGTTGCGTTGCCCTCACCCTAGGGGTGGCTGTGCGAGGTGCCGATCGCCCATATCGTTTGAGGCGTCGAAAATTTCATCTCGCATTCAGGAGCAAGAACAATGCGTATCAAGTCCTTCTTCGCCGCTGGTCTGCTGGCCACCGCCGCCGTCGCCGGGGTGTCGACGGCCGCATCGGCCTCGGCCGCACCGGTTTACCAGGAGGTCGCCTACGGCGGCACCTACGTCGGAACGTACGCCACGCTGAGCGCGTGCCGGGCCGACGGCGAGTCGCCGAGCACCGGCGGCTACTACTGGGAGTGCATCGAGACCTGGGACGGCTACGACCTGTACATCTACTACTGAGCCACCTGTCACAGAGAAGGGGCATCCGGAATCCGGATGTCCCTTTTCGCTTTTCGTGACGCCGGACGGCAGAGCGGGGAGCCGGTACCCACCGGACTCCCCGCTTTCGTTGTGCCCGAAGGGCTTCAGTGCCCGCCCTGGTCCTTCAGCCGCTGGATGGACGCCTCCACCTCGGCCTCGGCCTCGGCCCGCCCGACCCACTCCGAGCCCTTGACGTACTTGCCCGGCTCCAGATCCTTGTAGCGCTCGAAGAAGTGCTTGATCGCGGCCAGTTCGAACTCGGGGACGTCCTTCAGATCCTGGATGTGATCCCAGCGCGGATCACCCGCGGGCACGCACAGGATCTTGTCGTCGCCGCCGGCCTCGTCGGTCATCTTGTACATGGCGACCGGCCGAGCCTCGACGATCACGCCGGGGAACACCGAATCGGGCAGCAGGACCAGCGCGTCCAGCGGGTCGCCGTCCTCGCCGAGGGTGTTCTCGATGTAGCCGTAGTCGGCGGGATAGACCATGGACGTGTACAGGAACCGGTCGAGCCGGACCCGGCCGGTCTCGTGATCGACCTCGTACTTGTTCCGGGAACCCTTGGGGATCTCGATGGTGACGTCGAACTCCACGCCATCTCCTTCGTGCATCGGTGCCGAGTACGGACGACTCGGCTTCTTTTCGGCGACTGCCGACTCGGCCGCTGCGGAGTGCGCCGACTCGCCAGGTTGTTCAGGGGAACGGTTGCGCAACGAGGATAGTGTGGTCGGCGGGGACATGGGTGCGGCAGGCGGCTGCTGCGGGAATCGGTCAGGAGAGCGGCGGCGACGTGTTTGGTGGGAACGAGAACATCGGTGGGCTGGCCGCCCGGCGGCGCCGCAACAGATGGCTGTTGATCTCTGCCGTGCTGGTCGTGCTGGCCGTGGCCGCCGCGGTGACACTGCTGGCGGTGCGTCCGTGGACCGACGAGTTCCGCCACGGTGGCCTGACCATCGCCGCCCCGCCCGCGCCGGTCGAGCCGTCCCCGCAGGTCGGCCCGGCGCGGCCCGCCGGTTCCGCGCCGAGTCCCGCCGGGGTCGCCGCCGCGCTGGCTCCGGTGATCGCCAATCCGGACCTCGGCGCGTTCGCGGGTCAGGTGACCGATGCCGACAGCGGGACGGTGCTGTGGAGCGGCGACGCGAACCGGCCGATGATCCCCTCGTCCACCGCGAAGATCCTCACCACCGCGGCGGCCCTGCTCACGCTGCCCGCCGAGCACCGGGTGACCACGAAGGTGGTCGCCGGCGCGGCGCCGAACGAACTGGTGCTGGTCGGCGGCGGCGATCCGACGCTCACCGCGCAGCCGGACGGCAAGGGCTACTACCCGAACGGACCGCGGCTGTCCGAGCTGGTCACTCAGATCAAGGCCGCGGGCCGCGCGGTGGACACGATCGTCGTCGACCTCTCCGCCTACGCCGGCCCGGCCATGGCGCAGGGCTGGGACCCGATCGATATCCCCGAGGGTTCCATCGCCCCGATCGAGCCGGTGATGATCGACGGCGGCCGGTTGCAACCGCTCGTCGAGTACTCGCCGCGCACCGCGACGCCAGCCCTGGACGCGGGACGGCGGCTGGCCACCGAACTCGGCCTCGACCCGGCGCGGGTCAAGGCGGGCGTCGCGCCTGCGGGCGCGGCCGAGGTCGCCTCCGTGCGTTCGGCGCCGCTGCGCGACCGGCTGCGCGACATGATGGTCCACTCCGACAACGTGCTGGCCGAGGCGATCGGACGGGAGATCGCGACGGCCACCGGCGGCGAGGCCTCGTTCAGCGGCGGGGTCACCGCGGTGCGCACGGCGCTGAGCAAGGCCGGTTTCGATCTGTCCGGCCTGGATATGCACGACAGCAGCGGGCTTTCGGTGGACGACCGGATTCCCGCGCGTTTGCTCGACCGGGTGGTCGCGACCGCGGCCGGACCCACCGCCGCCACGGCGGTGCAGCAGACGGGCGCAAAGGCGAAGCCGGAGAACGACCGGCTGGCGGCCACTTTGGCGCCGATGCTGGACGACCTGCCGGTCGCGGGCGCGACGGGCTCGCTGACCAGCCGCTACGTCACCCGGGACCGTCAGGCCGCGGGCTGGGTGCGAGCCAAGACCGGAACTCTGTCGGTCTCCAGCGCGTTGGTCGGATATGTGCTGGACGCCGATGGGCGGGTGCTGACCTTCGCGCTGATGTCGAACGATCGACCGCCGGAGGTGAGCAGGCCCGCGTTGGACGCGATCGCAGGCACGCTGCGAAACTGTGGATGCTCGTGACGGGTGGTTGATCATGACCCAGCAAGGTTCCGAGACAGCCGGACTCGGCTCCGCCGATACGGTCGAGCGGCGCAAGCTCCGCTCGGGCCTGTCGGGCGTGGTCGATTGGCGCCTGGCCGCGCGGACCGGCTCCGCTCTGGTGCCCGCGGGTCCGCGCACGTCGCGGTACTCGGCCGAGCAGGTGGTCGCCGAACTCGCCGATTCCTCCGTGCGGGCCGAGGCGCCGGTGCGCGAGGTCAGCGGGTTGCTGGACGACCGGCCGGTCCCGGCGGCCAGGATCGTCGACCGGCCGGGGTGGATCACGGCCGCCGCCGACTCGATGGCCCAGCTCACCGGTGCGGGCGAGGCGCAGGCCGACCGCAAGTTCCTCGCGGGCAAACCCGCCGGGGTGCAGGCGGGCGCCATGCTCGCCTTCCTGTCCACCGCGATCCTCGGCCAATACGACCCGTTCACGGGCGCGGATGGCACCTTGCTGCTGGTCGCGCCGAACATCGTGGCGGTCGAGCGTGCGCTCGGGGTGTCGCCGAGCGATTTCCGGTTGTGGGTGTGCCTGCACGAGGTCACCCATAGGGTGCAGTTCTCTTCCGCGCCCTGGCTCGGCGAATACATGCGCGCGAACGTCGAGGTGCTCGGCGAGGTCGGTGACGAGCCGATGAGCGAGATGCTGTCCCGGCTGGTGGAAGAGGTGCGCGACCGTCGTCGCGGCGGCGCTCCCGATGACCCGGCCGCACGCGGCGTCGTCGGCCTGCTGCGCGCCACTCAGGCTCCGCCGCAGCGTGCGGCGCTCGACCGGCTGCTGATGCTCGGCACCCTGCTGGAAGGGCACGCCGATCACGTCATGGACGCGGTCGGCCCCGCGGTTGTCCCGTCGGTGGAGCAGATCCGCAGCGCGTTCGACCAGCGGCGCAGGCGTCCGGCCAACCCGGTGCAGCGGCTGCTGCGCGCCCTGCTCGGCGTGGACGCGAAGGTCGCCCAGTACGTGCGCGGCAAGAAGTTCGTCGACGAGGTGGTCGGCGCCGTCGGGATGACCCGGTTCAACACGGTGTGGACCGAGGCCGACACGCTGCCGCGCACCGATGAGATCGAGCATCCGCAGCGCTGGATCGAGCGCGTGCTGGCCTGAGCGAGCGCGCCGGTGCCCGGCCGGCGGCGACTCGCCGCGCGCGGCAGGCCGGTAGGCTGCGCCCATGGGGCGTGCGCCAGGAACGACACCCGGGCGCTTCGGGTCGGAGAGCGGGCCATCCGGTTCCGGGCGGCCGTCTGGAACCGTCCGGCGATTACCCGAGACCGCTGCCGTGCTCGCCGTCCGCAGGGCGGTCCGGGATTGGCTGAGCAGGTTCGGGCCGCGCGAGTCCGACGAGCGAGCCGTCGCGGTGGCGTTGTCCGGCGGCGCGGATTCGCTGGCGCTCACCGCGGCGGCGGTGGTCGAGACGGACGCGGTGGACGCTCTGGTGGTGGACCATCGCCTGCAACCCGGTTCCGGCGCCGTCGCGGCCGAGGCCGCGGCACAGGCCCTCGCCCTCGGTTGCCGGTCCGCGCGCGTGCTCGCGGTCGAGGTCGGCACCGAGGGCGGTGTGGAAGCCGCCGCGCGCCGGGCCCGTTACGCCGCACTGGACTCCGGGCGCCACGGCCTTGCGGTGCTGCTCGGGCACACCCTCGACGACCAGGCCGAAACGGTGCTGCTCGGCCTCGCGCGCGGCTCGGGCAGCCGCTCGATCCAAGGGATGTCCGCCTGCGCCGAACCGTGGGGGCGGCCGTTGCTCGGCGTGCGCAGGGAAACCACCCGGCGCATGTGTGCCGATCTCGGCGTGACACCGCATGACGATCCGCACAACGCGGCGCCGGAGTTCACCAGGGTCAGGCTGCGCACCGAGGCGTTGCCGCTGTTGGAGGAGATCCTCGGCGGCGGGGTGGCCCCGGCGCTGGCGCGCACGGCCGAGCAGCTGCGGGAGGACGGCGCGGTCCTGGACGCGCTCGCCGCCGAACTGCGGCACACCGCGAGTGATGGCCGCACGCTGCTGATCGAGACCCTTGCCACTGCGCCCGCCGCCCTGCGTAAACGGGCAATTCGGGCATGGTTGCTCGACAACGGGGCGAAAGCCCTGACCACCAAGCATTTACAGGCAGTCGACGAACTGGTGACGGCTTGGCGCGGGCAGGGCGGCGTCGCGGTCGGCGGCGGTACCGCGGGTAGCAGGTTGGTCGCCGGGCGCGAACATGGCAGGCTGGCACTGCGGCTGGACGAGGACGGCATCGGACCGATGACGCAGACCGAACCGGCCGGACGGGCTCACCACCACGGAAGGGAATCCAGCTGACGTGTACGGGGATGACATCGCGTCGGTGCTGATCACCGCCGACCAGATCGCCGCCAAGACCCAGGAGCTGGCCGAACTCATCGCCAAGCGGTATCCGCCGGACGCTCCCGAGGGCGATCTGCTGCTGGTCGGCGTGCTCAAGGGCGCGATCTTCTTCATGACCGACCTGGCCAAGGCCCTGCCGATCCCGACCCAGATGGAGTTCATGGCCGTCTCGTCCTACGGGTCGTCGACCTCGTCCTCCGGCGTGGTGCGCATCATGAAGGACCTGGACAAGGACATCGCGGGCCGCAACGTGCTGATCGTCGAGGACATCATCGACTCCGGGCTCACGCTGTCGTGGCTCAAGCGCAACCTGTCCACCCGCAACCCGGCTTCGCTCGAGGTGGTCACCCTGCTGCGCAAGCCCGACGCGCTGCGCACGCCCGTCGAGGTCGCGCACGTCGGCTTCGACATCCCGAACGAATTCGTCGTCGGCTACGGTCTCGACTACGCGGAGCGCTACCGCGACCTGCCCTACATCGGCACCCTGAACCCCAAGGTCTACGGCGGCTGAGCGTCAGCCGGGCAGAATGCCGAAAATCGTTGCGGGTCCGCCGGAACCGCCGCGGTAGAGCGGTCCGCCCACCAGCACCCACGCCCCGGTGGCGGGCAGCGCGGCCAAGTTCGCCAAACATTCCAAGCTGATCCGGTGCTCGCCGTAAAGCAGCTTCGACACCGCGTAGGTCTCGTCGGTCCCCACGTCGGGGCCGAACGTGTCGATGCCGAGCGCGCCGCGGCGGCCGAGCCTGCCGCTGCCCAGCAGCCATTCCACCGTCGGCACCGCGAAACCCGGTTGCCTGCCCGCTGATCCGCCCGTGCCGATGAACTCGGGTGCGCCCCACTTGGCGTCCCATCCGGTCCAGGCGATCACCGCGGCGCCGTCCGGGATCCGGCCGTGTTCGGCTTCCCATCGCTCCAGATCCTCGACCGTGATCGCGTAGTCGCGATCGCCCGCGCAGCGGTGCCGCAGATCGATCTTCACCGCGGGCAGCAGCAGGTCGTCGAGGTCGAGTTCGTCGGCGGCCAGCCCGTCCGCGCGGAAGTGGATCGGCGCGCCCCAATGCGTTCCGGTGTGTTCGCCCTGCTGGATATAGCGCAGGAGGTAGCCGTCGTCCGCGATCGTGGCCACGATGTCGGTGCGGAATTCCGGATCGTCCGGATACAGCGGCGTGGTGACCGGATCGTGGACGTGCGACAGGTTCACCAGCCGTCCGAGCGGGCGGGGTGCGGTCATCGCGTCCGCTGGGGAATCGCTCTGGCCAGAGCGAGCAGATCCGCTTCCAGGAGCCGGAACAGTCGATAGGTCAGCACGAAGGCCAGGATGCCACCCACGCTCAGCACACGCACCGGAACGATCACCAGCTCCAGGTCGGCGGCCTCGACGAAGGTCGCGCTGGCCACGCCGAGCAGCGGCACCGACGCCGCAACACCCAGGTAGAAACTGCCGCGCCTGGCCAGCGCGCGCAGCTGGCGTTCGTCGTCGGGACCGATGCCGCCGCGCACCAGAAGCTGTGGATAGATCGCTCGCACCGAGTAGACCATGATCGGAAAGAACGGGTAGGCCAGCGCGATCGCCGCGCACACCACCTGCGCGGCGAAGAAGTGCAAGAAGGTGCCGCGCGGCAGGTCGACGCCCGAGAAGGCCAGCCCCAGCGGCCAGACGATGCCCGCGACCAGCCAGAAGCCGAACGGTATCCACACCGCCCAGTCGCCCATCAGCAAGGTGTCGCGGCGGGCTTGGGCGAGTGTGCGCGCGGAGTACCCCTCGCCACGGCCGAGGCGATGGGAGATGGCGAGCGGACGCCGGGTCATGAACACCAGCAGCAGCGCGGCGACCGGGAACGCGATGAGGTTGTTGATCAACCCGACCGCCGCGAACTTCTCCTGGTCGGCGACCGACATCCGGTCGATGATCAGGGTCTGGTTCAGCTGGATGTTGTAGAAGCTGGCCAGCAGGTTCGGCACGCCGACGCACAGCGCCGCGACCGGGAGCAGCCACCCGCGGGCACGGTGGGCGAGGCTGCGTGGCGGGGGATCGACCAGGTCGCGCGCGCGGCTGTCCAGGCACAGGTCGAGTTGTCCCGCGAGTTCGGCGCCGCCGCGCCAGCGCCGCTGCGGGTCTTCGTGCAGGCAGTCCAGCAGCACGCGGCGCAGCGCGGCCGGGGTGCCCTCCGGCAGGCGTGCGAGCGCGGCGGCCGGGACGCCGCCCCGGCGCACCGCGAGCATCCGCGCGTACGTCTCGGCGTCCGGGCCGTTCTCGTCCAGTGGCGGATCATCGAACGGGGTTGCGCCCGTGAGCATTTCCCATAGCAGCACTCCGAGGGAGTAGACGTCGCTGGCGTCGCCGGGGGCGGGTGCGTCGGGGACGAGATAGCGGGTCAGCTGCTCCGGGGAGCGGTAGACCAGCGCGTCGGTCGCGCCGGGGCCGGGCGGCGCGATGCGGCCCGTCGTCTCACCGAGGGCGAAGTCGGCGAGTTTGGGAATACCCTCCGCGGTGAACAGCACGTTCGCCGGTTTGATGTCGTGGTGCAGCACGCCGTGGTGCGCCGCGTAATCCAGCGCGTCGGCCAGCCGCCTGCCCACCCACGCCACGGTCTCCGGCCAGTCCAGCCGCGCGATCTCGGCACGCACGCTGGAATCCGCCGGGCGGATCTCGCCCTTGGCCTCCATGGCGGTGTCCACCGCGCGTAGCAACAGAGCGCCGCCGTCGGTCACGGGGCCGCGACGGCGTTGCTCGAGCAGGCCGACCGCCGTGCCGCCGGGGAGATATTGCATGTAGACCAGGCGTGGGAGCACCGCCGTCCGGGATTCCGGCGCGACGGGCGGTCCCGAGGCCGCGGCCGCGGTGCCGTCCGGCGCGGCGGCGACGGTCGCGTCCGGATCGCTCGAACGCTCGGTCGCCGCGTCCGGATAGGCCGGCACCGTTGCGGCTCCGCGGAGGTCGGCCGAGCGTCCGGAATCGGGAAGCAGAAGGCGGCCCGGGTGAATCGGAGCGAGCGTGGGTGGATCGCCGACCACCACGGTGTCGTCGTCCTTCGATTCCGGTGCGTCCGTCGCATCGCCTGCGGAGGAGGGCTGGGTGACGGTCGGAGAGCGCCCGTCGCCGTCGCGGGTGCGCGGCTCGTCATCGCCGGGGTGGCTCGCTGTCCGGGGTGGGTGTGCCGTGATGGTTTCGTCGTCACCCGGGCGACCCGCCCTCCGGGGTGGGTGTGCCGTGATGGTTTCGTCGTCGCCGGGGCGGCTCGTCGTTCGGGGTGGGTGTGCCGTGATGGTTTCGTCGTCGCCGGGGCGGCTCGTCGTTCGGGGTGGGTGTGCCGTGATGGTTTCGTCGTCGCCGGGGCGGCTCGTCGTTCGGGGTGGGTGTGCCGCAATCGTTTCGTCGTCGCCGGGGCGGCTCGTCGTCCGGGGTGGGTGCGCCGCAATCGTTTCGTCGTCACCGGGGCGGCTCGTCCGGCTGGGTGGGACGGCCGCGAGGGTGGCGTCGAGCTCGAAGGGTTCAGCGGTTGTGGTGCCGAGGTCCGGGTGCGGCGCGGTGATCGTGCCCTGCACCGCGTTGTGGCGGCCGTGCGCGGAACCGCCGACCGTGAGGGCCTGTGCGGCGTCGGCGCTGAGCACGCGCTGGTCGAAGACCCGCACGATGTGGGCGTGATCGAGCTGGGCCATCGTGTGGGCCGCGCCCGCCCGCCCCGCCGAGAACCGGACGGCGACCAGCCGTTGCATGGAATGCTGTCTGGCCAGGAAGACGCGGCCGAGCAGCCCGGCGCCCAGGTCCGTGAGCAGGTCGAAGTCATCGATCCGCAGGCCGGGGGCGAGGTCGGCCAGCGCGGCGACGGCCTCGCTGGACTCGGCCTCCGGTTGGTCGTCGCCCGCGAGATCGGCGAGGCGTTCGCCGACCGCGCCGGCCAGTTCCGGGTACTCGGCCAGGAAGTCATCCAGCGGCAGCGGTCCGCGCCCGCGGCGCGCCAGGAATTCCTCGCACAGCAGATCGACCAACTCAGGGCTGGTTGCCACTTCGGGGAATTCCTCGCGATAGTCGGCGATCCGTTTACCGGGCCCGCCGTACTGCCACCGCCGTCGCAGATCCACCCGGATCAGCTCGACCAGGACAGCCAGGCGAACCTGCGTGCCGTCGGGCACGTAGTCGCGGATCTGCGGCGGCAATCGATCACCATGGAGGCTGCGCTGCCAGTCGGCGGAGAACCGGGCGACGGCATCGGTGCGGGTCAAGCTCACGTGCTGGTCTCCGCGGCGGTCGTGGCGGCTCGGGCCGACCGGCCATCGGCGGCGCCCGTCTCGGCGGAATCCGGATCGACCACCCGCTCCAGCGCCCGCAGATCCGCTTCCAGCGCGCGGAACAGCAGATAGGTGCCCACGAAGGCGAGTATGCCGCCGACGCACAGCAGCCGGACCGCGACGATGACCGACGGGATATCGGACGGGGGCAGGAAGGTCACTCCGGCGACCGCGAGCAGCGGCACCGAGGCCGCCACCGCGAGGTAGCCGTTGCAGCGCCGGTCCAGGCCGCGCAGCCACACCGCGTCCTCGGGACTGATGTCACCGTGGCGGAGGAACAGCGGGTAGACGCATCGCACCATGTAGAAGGTCAGCAGGAAGAAGGGATAGGCCACCGCGATCGCGCCGCACACCACCAGCGAAGAGAAGAAGTGCACGACCGAGCGCGTCGATATCTCTCCGGTGGACACTTGCAGCGCGATCAGGAAGCACGGTGCGGCCAGCACCCACAGCGAGAAGGCCACCGCGACCGCCCGGTCGCCCATCAGCAGCGCGTCGCGTCTGGCACGTCGTAGCGTTGCGGGGTCGTATCGTCGCCCTTTGCGCAGGCCGCGGGGCACGATCAGCACGTATCTCGCCAGATACAGCACGAGCGCGATGCCGACCGGGAAGAAGATCGCGTTCACGATGCCGGTGATGATGAGGAAGGTCTGCTGGGCGTCCGCGGTCATCCGGTCGATGATCAGATGCTGGTTGTGTTGGATGTTGTACAGCGAGGCGAGCACGTTCGGCAGCGCCATCGCCACCAGCGCCACCGGCACGATGTACGGCCGCAGCCGCCGCCGCCAGCTGTTCGGCGCGGGGTCGACCAACTCCCGCGCACGCGCGTCCAGGCACATCTCCAGCTGCCTGGCCAGGATGGCGCCGTTGGACCAGCGATCGGCTCGCTCGGGAGCGAGACAGGTCAGCAGGATGCGGCACAAGGCGGCGGGACAGTCGGCCGGAACCCGCGACAGCGCGACGTCGTCCACGCCCGAGCTGCGTCGCTCCAGCATGGCCTCCAATGTGGTGTCGTCGCTTCGATCGCCTGCGCCGGCCGTCCGGTCGTCGAACGGTTTCGCTCCGGTGAGCAGCTCCCACAGCACCACGCCGAGGGAATAGATGTCGGCGCGGGTGTCCAGGTCGGCGGCGCTGCGGCCGAAGCCGGGGTGGCAGGCCTCCAGCTGTTCCGGCGACATGTAGGCCAGTGAGCCGCCGAAGTAGGCCACCGGGCTGGTGCCCTCCACGTTGCGGCTGAAGCTGATGTTGAAGTCGGCGAGTTTCGGCACGCCCTCGGCGGTGAGCAGGACGTTGGCCGGTTTGACGTCGCGGTGCAGCACGCCGTGCGATGAGGCGTAGTCCAGCGCCTCGGCCAGCCTGCGGCCCAGCCAGGCCACCGTCTCCGGCCAGCTCAGCGCCGCGATCTCGGCGCGCACGCTGGAATCGGTCGGACGGATCTCGCCCTTCTCCTCCATGGCCGCGTCGACGGCGTCCAGCAGGAGCCGGCCGCTGCGCTCAGCAGGCGGGGTCGCGCGCACCCAGCGCAGCACCCCCAGCAGTGTGCCTCCGGGGAGGAACTGCATGTAGAGCAGCCGCAGCCGGCGCGCTGCGCCCTCGGTGTCCTCCAGCAGCCGCTGGTCGAAAACCCGCACGATGTAGTCGTGGTCGAGTTGGGCCAGCGTCTGCGGCTCGGTGCCGTGGTCGGAGGAGATCTTGACCGCGACCAGTCGCTGCAGCGAGCGCTGCCGGGCGAGGAAGACCCGGGCGAACGCGCCGCTGCCCAGACCGGTCAGCAGATCGAAGTCATCGATCCGCTGACCGATCTCGATCCGGTCGAGCGGGTCGGAGCGGCCCGGCCCGGTCCCGATCGTCGTGGGCGCGGCGGTGGCCGTACCCGTCAGGTCGGCGGCGGTCGTTCTGGTCACCTCGGAACCACGAGCAGACTCGGCGGTTCGGTTCAATGCGGTGTCGGCGAGAACCGGGTCACCGTCCGCGACGACGGTCCGGGTCGAATCCTCCTGGGTCGCGCGGCGGGTGCTCTGATCGATCTCCTCGGCGTTCAACAACTCGCGCAGTTCCGCCGCTTGCCGCGGGTATTCGCGCAGGCATTCGCGCGGATCGACTCGCTCGCCGCTCTGGCGGCGGATGACGAACTCCTCGTACACCAGACCGGCCGGAATATCGTCGGAGGCGAGCTCGGAGAATTCGGCGCAGTAATCGGTCAGGCGCATGCGCGCGGCCGGATCGGGCGCGGCGCCCGAATTCCTTCCGCGGCGAAGCCAGCGATGGCGCAGGTCGACGCGGATCAGCTCGAGCAACGCCTCACGGCGCAGGGTGCTGGCGTCGGGCAGATATTCGGCGATCGCCGGTGGGCGGCGCGTGGATTCCCATGCCGCGGCGAACGCCGACACCGCCTCGGATTCGGCGTGCGACAGGTCGCCACTCCTCGGCCGGGTGGAAACACCCGTGTCGGGGTCGGACCTTCTCTCAGAGTTCGCACTCATGCTCGGACCTAGTGGCTCGGCGGACACCGCGGAATCCGCACCGGTTGTTGTCCGATGTGCCGAAAATTTCCGCCACACCCAACACCATCATCCCCCGCGCCGTATTCGAAATGATAACTTGCGGCTCGACAGTGGATCACCCGATTTCGACAACGACCGGACGGGGGATGACCAGCACATGTCCGACGAGGCCGCAATCATGGCGGACGGCTCGATCTCGGCGGGAAACTCCGCCCCGCCCCTGACATTCTCGAATGCGAAGACCGGCGTCACCCGACCGCTGGGAGCCGCCGACGTGCTTCCCGCGGAAGCCGGGGCCGCGCTCGAACGCGGCCCGGCCGCGACGATCGCCGCGTGCGTGCGCGACGGCCTGCTGCATCCGGGCCAAGTGGCGGCGGATGCCGGGACGCGGATCGCGGCGGCGGACCGGAAACTCGACGCCTTCAGCGTCCTGCGCGACGAGCAGGTGACGGTCGAATCGGTCGGCCTGATGGAGCGTGACGACCTGGACGTGCTGCCGCTGGCCGGTGTCCCGGTCGTGGTCGAACACGGCGTTCCCCTCGCGGGCGAGCCGGTGCCGTGGGGGCCGGTGGCCGCCGCGGATGATCCGGTGGTGGCCAGGTTGCGTGCGGCGGGCGCGGTGGTCATGGGCCTCGTCGCGGCCCCGGAGCTGAGTCGATGGGTGACCAGCGCGGGCGCCGAGCGCGTCATCCGCAATCCGTGGAATCCCGCGCGCAACGCCGGAAGCGCGGCCGGCGCGGCGGTCGCGGCCGGGCTGGTTCCGGTGGCGCACGGCTGCGACGGTTTGGGGGCGGTGCGGGTGGCAGCCGCGTGCTGCGGTGTCTTCGGGATCAAGCCGGGGCAGTACACGGTCCCCGGGACGGGCCCGTGGTCGAGTCTGGTCGAAAACGGTGTCCTGGCGACGAGCGTGGACGATGCCGCGCTGGCGCTGTCGGTCCTGGCGGCGCGACCGGGCCTAGCCGAGGTGGATCCACCCGGCCGACTACGCATCGGGCTGGCGGTGGATCCACCTTCCAGCCTGCTGCGCGTCGACCGGCACTGGACGGCGGCGGCCCGCACGGCGGCCTCGGTGGCCGCGGCGGTGGGGCATTCGGTGCGACCGACCGCGCTACCGTACGGAAACGCGCTGCTCGCGGCCTCGCTGCGCTGGCTGGCCCTCGGTGCCCGCGACGCTCGAGCACTGCCAGAGCCCGACCGACTATCGCGGACAGTCCGGCAGCGCCTGGCTCTGGGCCGGACCGTGCATCGGTTACGGCTCGCGCGTCCCGCCCAGATCGACCGGGTGGAGGCGCGACTACTGGAGTTCTTCGAGCACTACGACGTGGTGATCACACCCACGCTCGCCGCCCCGCCGCCGCCGGCGCGGGCCTGGCACTTCCGCGACCGCCCCGCCACTCTGCTCACCAGCGCGCGGTTCGCCCCCTTCACTCCGCTGTGGAATCTGGTCGGCTGGCCCGCCGTCTCCATCCCCATGGGCATGCATCCCGGATCGGGTACGCCGGTCGCGGCTCAACTCGCGGGACCACCCGGCAGCGAATCCACTCTGCTCCGGCTGTCGGCGCAATTGGAGACCCGCCGCCCCTGGCAGCGCACCGCCCCCGAGGCCCGGCCGGGCCGGTTCAGACGCTGACCGGCTGCTGCTGCGCGGCGAACCCGCCCTCGACGGCCCGTCCGGCGAACTCCAGGATGGTCGGCCGGTTGTCGTCGGCCCGCCAGGCCACGGCGAGCTCGCACGGCGCCAGTCCCGACACCGGACGCGCGGTCAACCCGGGCCAGCGGTACATCGGCACGTTGTTCTCCGCGAGCAGGCACACGCCGAGGCCGAGGCTCACCGCTTCCAGCTTGTCCTCGGCGGTCGCGGCTTCGGCGCCGATCTTCGGCGGACGGCCGCCGCGTCCGTCGTTGCCCAGCCAGAAGTCGCGCACGGCGCCTGCTTCGGTGGGCAGCGCGACGAACGGCTCGTCGAGCAGATCGGTGAACTCGATGGTCTCCGAGACGGCCAGCGGGTGGTTCTCCGGCAGCAGCACCCAGCGCGGTTCGGTGCGCAGCACCTGCCACCGGTACCGGCTCTGGTCCGGCAGCGGAAGCCAGACCAGAGCCAGGTCGGCCTGACGGCCTGCGAGCCCGCTGGACGGATCGGTCCACGACGCCGCGTGCAGCGCGAGACGATGTCCGCTCGCGCTCTCCAGATCGCTGAGCAGACCGCGA
This sequence comes from Nocardia implantans, assembly GCF_035544775.1. Lineage (NCBI taxonomy): Bacteria > Bacillati > Actinomycetota > Actinomycetes > Mycobacteriales > Nocardiaceae > Nocardia > Nocardia implantans. The sequence goes on from NZ_JAYKYQ010000015.1 coordinate 65,220, forward strand.
CCGAGCGTGGATTGGATGCCGACGCGCAGCACCTCGCCCGCCTCCTGCAGCGAGACGTTGGTGACCTCCCACAGCTCCAGGATCTTGCGGGCGCCTTCGAGCAGCTCCTTGCCCGCGACGGTCAGCGCGACGCTGCGCTGGTTGCGGTCGAACAGGACCACGTCGAGCTGGCGTTCCAGCTGACGGATCTGACGCGACAGGGTGGGTTGAGCGATGTGCAGCCGCTGAGCGGCGTTGGTGAAATGCAGTTCCTCAGCGACGGCGACGAAATACCGCAGGTCGCGCAAGTGCGGGTCCATAGCCCCTTGCTATCAGAATCAGTCCGGAATTTCCAGCCTTATCAGGCCGGAAAGTTCGGATACGGGCACCGAAACAGTCGGCAGGTTTGTTAGGAACAGCATATTGCCTGTGATGGTGCCGCGCACCAAGCGGTTGGCGAATTTTCGGCATGCTCTGCGCATTTGCCGTCGCGCTCCCGGATTTGGGCGCTTGACCAGCATGAATGGGGGTTCGCCCGAAGTCTCCGTGGCGGATTGAGGGACGCCTTCGTGGGCATCGAGTGCGGGCTGAGAATTTGCCGCTGACCGGCTATGCGAAGTAAGCGGCAGGTCGCGTGATTTTGCTCACAAGGAACTTCGCGTGTGTCGGGCCCCATGTGGCCCGAACGCGGCGAGGCGCCGTGGCCGAGACGAATCCCGGCCGCGGCGCCCCGGCTCCGCGTCGCGCTCACACGCCGCGAGCGCGCTCCTCGTAGGCCTTGCGCTTCTCGGCGTCGACGTCGTCGAGAAAGGCGCGGCCGGACCCGAGCGCGCGGCCGATGCCGTCCCCGAGCGCTTCCGGCAGCAGGCCGACGAACTGGGAGATGAACCCGGCCACCGCGGTCACCCTGACCTTCGACTTCGGCGTGACGATCAGCTTCGCGACCGCGTCGGCGATCTCCTCCGGCTCGGCGGCGCGCATCAGCTTGGGCGCGGTGACGCCCGATCCGAGCTCGGTGTTGGTCAGCGTCGGCAGCACCGAGGAGAAGCGCACGCCGGTGCCGCGGTACTCCTCGCGCAGCGTGTCGGTGAATCCCAGCACCGCGTGCTTGCTGGCGTTGTAGGTGGCCAGGCCGGGGATGTGCGCCTCGCCCGCCAGCGAGGCGATGTTGATGATGTGCCCGCCGCCGCGCGGCAGCATCCGGCGCAGCGCCAGCTTGGATCCCAGGATCACGCCGTAGACGTTGATGTCCAAAATCCGGCGGGTCAGCGGGTCCGGCTCGTCCACCAGTTTGCCGGTCGGCATGATGCCCGCGTTGTTGATCAGCACGTCGATCGGGCCGAGGGTGCGCTCCACCTCGTCGAGGAAGCTGTCGAAGGAATCGTGATCGGTCACGTCGAGCTTGCCGTAGAACTCGAAACCGCGCGCCGTGCCCGACTCCTTGACCGTGGTCTCGTCGATGTCGCCGATCGCGATCTGCGCGCCGAGGGCCTGCAGCGTGGTCGCGGTGGCGAGTCCGATGCCGCGGGCGCCGCCGGTGATCACCACGACCTTGCCGCGGATCTGCTTCGCATCGGTCACTTGTCGTCCCCCTTCAGCTTCAGCAGGGCGGGCAGGTCGAGCCGGCGCAGACCGCGAGCGCCCGCGGCGCGCATGGCGCCGAGCGCGAACAGCAGCTTCGGCATCGAGTACGGGTACCAGAACAGTTCCTTCTGCTGCGTCGGCAGGATCGGTGTGGTGATCGCCTGCTGACGGCAGTACTTGCGCACGCCGTTCGCGCCGCCCCAGCGCGCGCCGACGCCGGACAGGCCCCAGCCGCCCATGGGCAGCGCGTAGCTGAACAGGTTGGCGAAGACGTCGTTGATATTGACCGCGCCCGCGTTCAGCTGCCGGGCGATCCGCTCGCCCCGCTCCTTGTCGCCGGTCCATACCGAGGCCGAGAGGCCGTACACCGAGTCGTTGGCCAGCCGGATCGCCTCCGACTCGTCGGCCACTTTCATCACCGGCAGCGTGGGACCGAAGGTCTCCTCGGTGATGCAGGACATGGTGTGGTCGACGTCCACCAGAACGGTCGGCTCGAAGGCGGTGCCGAAACCGGCCCGCTTGCCGCCGGTGAGCACCTTCGCGCCCGCCGCGACGGCCTCGTCGACATGGCGCTGCACGATGGCCGCCTGGTTCTCGTTGGCCAGCGCGCCGACGTCGTGCTTCGACTCGCGCCCGTCGAGACCCTGGCGCAGCGCCTTGACGTTGGCCGTGAGCTTGGCGACGAACTCGTCGTAGACCGGCGCTTCGACGTACACCCGCTCCACCGAGATGCAGACCTGGCCGGAGTTGAACATGCCGCCGAAGGCGATGCCGTGCGCGGCGCGATCGAGGTCGGCGTCGGCCAGGACGATGGCCGGGTCCTTGCCGCCGAGTTCCAGGCTGTAGGGCACCATCCGCTCCACGCAGGCGGCGGCGATCTTTCGGCCGGTCGCGGTGGAGCCGGTGAACTGGATGTAGTCGGCGTTGCCCACCACGGCCGCTCCGGTCGCGCCCGCGCCGGTGACCACCGCGAAGACCGGCGGCGCGCCGATCTCGGCCCAGCCCTTGGCCAGTTCGATCGCCGAGAGCGGGGTGACCTCGGACGGCTTGAGAATCACGGCGGCGCCCGCGGCGAGCGCGGGGAACACGTCCATCACCGGCATGGCCAGCGGGAAATTCCACGGCGTGATGACGCCGACCACCGGATAGGGCCGATAGACCGTGGTCAGTCGCTTGACCCTGGCCAGCGGGCTGTGCGGCGACGGGTGGTCGTCGGCGAGGAACTTGGCCGCGCGGCGGGCGTAGTAGCCGATCAGATCGGTCGCGAAACCCGGATCGATCAGGGCGTCGACCCTTGGCTTCGCGGTCTCCGACTGCAGCACGGTGGCCAGGCGATCGGTGTTGTCGATCAGCCAGTCCTGGAATTTCAGCAGCCAGACCTTGCGTCCTTCGGGGCCGATCGCCTCCCACTCCGGCTGGTACAGCCGCAGTTCGCGGACCTTGGCCGCGACCGCGTCCGCGGTCTCGTCCGGCACCGTGCCGACGACCTCGCCCGTGCCGGGATTGCGCACCTCGATGACGGCGGGGCCGTCGCTCTTCGCGGTCGTTTCGCGTGCCTGCGCCTGCTCGGCCGCTGGCGCTGGTTCGGTGTTGGTCACTGCTGTTCTCCCACTGACGTTGTGTTGAACCGCGGTCTGCGACTGCTGTGAGGCAGGCCACTGAACTATGATCGTGACACAATCCGAACAGAGTTTCTTGGCCCGAATTGTCAAGGAAAACGTGCGATTTTGTTTCTTCGAGACAAAATCGCCGAGCCGAAGGAGAGGGCGATGACGATGGGGCCTTCGCCGGGCGTTTCGGTCCGTCCGAACCCCGGTCCCGACGAAGTGCGCGACTGGCTCGCCGAGTACGTCTACGAGACGACGCGCGCGGAGGTACTGGAGCGCATCGTCACCCGGCTGGACGACGTGATCATCGCGCGCATCCCCGAACTCGCCGATCGCGATATGCGGCGCGACCTCGCGGCCAGTACCAGGGCGCACGCCAGGATCGTGCTCAGCCGACTGGCCACCGACACCTTCGAGTACTCGCTGCCGGAGGAAGCGCACGCGTTCGCGCGCAGCGTGGCGCGGCGCGGGTTCGAGCTGCGGTTGCTGCTGCGGGTCTATCACGTGGGCATGGAAGCGGTACTGGACTACATGACCGAGGTGGTCGAGCAGCGGCGGACCACGCCCGAACTCGAGCGCGTGCTGCTGCTGCGGTTGTTCGAGCGGGCCACCAAGTGGATCAGCACCTCGGTCGAACTGCTCACCGACACCTATATGGAGGAGCGCGAGCAGGTGCTGCGCGCCGCGCTCAACCGGCGCGCCGAGACCGTCCGCGCCCTGCTCGACGGCGACGACGTGGACGTCGATCAGGCCTCGGTGCGGCTCGGCTATCGACTTTCCCAGCAACACCTGGCCTTCGTGTTGTGGACCGACGAGCCGACCGGAGAGCCCGCAGGCGCGGAGGCGGAGGCGACCGGACTGCTGGATCGGGTCGCGGCGCGACTGGCCGCGGCGCTGGGCAGCGCCAGGGTGCTCACCGTCCCCTCCGGCGCCAGCGCGATGTGGGCGTGGGCCGGATCGGACGACGGGGAACACGGCGCGGGACTCGCGGCGCCCGGCGAAGTGGAACGGCTGGCCGCCGCGCAGGTCGAGGCGCCGGTGCGGGTGGCGTTCGGTGTGCCGGCCGGGGGGATCGCCGGTTTTCGCCGCAGTCATCGCGAGGCGGTCGCCGCGCGGCAGGTCGCCGAGCGCGCGCCCGCGGGCGGGCGGCGGGTCACCGGGTATCGAACGGTGGAGATCGCCTATCTGGCCGGGGCGGACGAAGCGGCCATGCGGGGACTGGTCGAGCGGGAGCTGGGCGCGCTGGCGGGCCGGGACGCGAACGCCGCACGGTTGCGCGAGACGCTGCACGCCTATCTGCGCAGCCAGCGCAGCCCGGAGGCCACGGCGAAGGTGCTCGGGGTACACAAGAACACGGTCCGCTACCGCGTGCAGCGGATCGAACAGCTACTGGGATATCCGATCGAAGAGCGCGGGCTCCCGCTGGAGATCGCGCTGGTGTGCGTCGCCGTCTACGGCGCCGACGCCCTGCCTTGAACCGCTCGGCGCCTACTCTCCTGCCGCGGCCTCCCGCGCGGCGATGCGGCGCAGCGGCGGTTCGGTGGTCGGCGCCACCCTGCGGTCGGGTAACTCGGCGAGCAAGGTGGTGGTCGCCTTCGCGATGGCCGCGACGGCCTTGTCGACGGCCGGTTTGGTGGTCGAGCTCAGGCCGGACACGCCACCGACCTTGCGCACGTACTGCAGTGCGGCGGCATAGATTTCCTGCTCGGTTGCGGCAGGTTCCAGACCACGCAGGACGGTGATGTTTCTACACATGCGAGCACACTAGCCCCACATCACGACATGCGTCAGGGCAAGAAGCAACCGAGGCCGAAATCGATTCGCCCGGCGGACGCGCCCGCGGGGACGAATGTGCGCCCATCCGTGAATCCCACGCGTGCGGCGCGCGGCATGGGGAACAATCGGGGCATGTCTTCGCGCGGTGTACCCACCTTGACGACCTTTCCGTACGCGGAGCTGGACGAGCGGGAGGAAGACCATTGGTCCGGCGCCGCGGTTTCCGACGACGAATTGCGTGCGCTGGCCCTCGGCGCGTTCTACTCGGCGCGCTGGGACGCGTTCCACGACGCGCTGCTGCTCGGCCCCGAACGCGCGCATCCGCTCGGTGACCGGCGTGAACTGGCCATCGACACGCTCACCGGCGCGTGGGGCATCACCGACGGGACCGAGGCGCAGGCCTCGATGGAGCAATTGCTGGACGGCATGCACGCCCCGCTCTACGCGCTGGTGCATCCGCTGGTGACGGCGTCCATCAACGCCAGCGAGCGCGATCGCTTCGGTGAGCGCGCCGATCGGCACCGGGCGTTCCTGCGCCAGGTCGGCGCGTTCCGCGGGATGGACAATCCGGAGGCGCTGGTCCGCGACTACGACATCTGGTCGCAGGCGATCAAAATCGGATTCACCGATCATCTGGCCCGGCCGCTGCCGAGCGACATCCACGCCTGGGATCTGGCCAGGGTGGTGGCGGTGGCCAGGATGGCCTACACGGCCGGGTACCTCGACGCCGACGTGGCCTGGAGCTATCTGGCGCGCGCCCTGCCGCTGGCGCAGAGCAAGTACCGCAACTGGCGCCAGTTCGGCGACGCCTATCTCACCGGCTGGACCTACTGGCAGGCCTGCGAGGACCTGGCCGAGCTGAAGAACGGCGGCGTCGACCGCCGCAAGGAGTTGCTGCGGCTGTGGCTGCGTCCGACCAGCCCGTGGCGACGGATCGCGCTGAACTCAGCTCCCGTCGGGGAGTGAGCGCAGGATCCCGCGGCCGTAGCGCTGGAACTGCGCGTCGTCCACCATGCCGAGGGAGTGCCGCTCGACCAGCAGCTCCCATTCCGAATACAACTGCGCCACACCGGGGTCGGCCGACCCGGCGGCGCCGTCGGCGGACTCCCGGCGCACCGCGAAGTTCACCGCGCAGCTGACCCGTTCGGTGTCGGCGCGGTCCGCGCCGGAGAAATGCAGCGTCCGGCTCCCGTCGTGCACCTCCATGCCGACGGCGCCGCGCCCAGGACCGATCTCACCGCGCCCTGCGGTGGGGGTATCGGTGACGCGCGCCCATAAGACCACGGGAATCGGGAGTTCGTGCGCGTACCGGCCCTCGCCCATGGCGATGAACAGCAGGCGGGTGGTGGTCGCCGCGAGCAGGCCGGAGCCGTTGCCCGCGGGCGGGTGCGCGACCGCGACGGCGGTCTCCAGGACGTACTCCTCCGGCGTCACGTAACGATGCAGAGCCGCTATCGCCTGCTTCGCCTCGCGGCGCGGTGACATCCTGCGCGTGGCCCGTTCCACGTCCGCGCGGGTGGGACCGCCGCGGCCCCAGACGGGGGCGGGCGGGCGCAGGTCCGGCGCCGCCACGTCGATGCGCTGGGTGGCCAGGATGTGCGCGTTGATGCGATCGACGATCTCGGTGGCCGCGGGCACGTCGTGCTCGGCGATGATGACCGGGAGGGGGGTGCGGTCCGCGGGGACGCCGGTGAGCACGGGCGTGGGGTAGCGCAGATAGATCTCGATGACGACCGCGTCGTCCGCGCGCCGGTTCAGCCGGACTTTCAGCAGGTCGGAAACCGGGACATCGAGCACGCGCTCGCCGTCGGATCCGGGTCGCAAGACGATCAACCTGCCGCGGCCGTGACGCAGTATCGCTGTTGGTGTCCGTAACTCGACTATGTCCATACCCCCTGCGCTCGTGTCTGGTCTGCGGCGCTCCCGGGGCCCTTCGTGGTGTGCGAGCTACCGCCTGGGTGGCCCGTCGCTCGCGCCGCGATGTTGTGTCGTCGCTCACGATAGGCCGAACATGCCATGATTGTTGCCACTTGGAGGAAGCCGAACCGGAGACATCGGGAACCACCGTCGGTCTCCGGCCGTTTACCTCTTTAACTGCACCTGCAGCCGAACTGCGCGATGTATCGAGTAGACCGTACGCGGTAACGTGGCTTGTCCGCATCCGAACCCCCGCGGAACCGGACGCGCCAGACGCATCGCTAGGCAAGAACCGGAGACACCGGAAAGGACTGGCCGCCCCGGCCGACGCTCTATGAACCGCAAGACTGTGTTTCGCACCCTGGCCATAGTCTCGGGCATTCTGCTCGTGATCTATGCGTTCAGCTACTTCGGCAACGACACGCGGGGCTGGAAGAGCGTCGATACATCGGTTGCCCTCAGCCAGCTCGAGAACAAGAGCAACGTCCAGAACGTCCAGATCGATGATCGCGAGCAGCAGCTGCGCATCGAGCTGAAGGACGGCAACGACGCCACCGGCGGACAGACCAGGATCATCGCGAAGTATCCGGGCGGCAGCGAGACCTCCGCGCAGATCTTCTCGGCCGTGAAGAACTCCGGCGCGCCCTACAACACCGTGGTCAAGCAGGAGAGCTGGTTCACCCAGATCCTGCTGTTCGTGCTGCCGATGGTGATCCTGCTCGGCCTGTTCATCTTCGTGATGGCCCGCATGCAGGGCGGCGGCCGCGGCGGCATGATGGGCTTCGGCAAGTCGAAGGCCAAGCAGCTGTCCAAGGACATGCCCAAGACCACGTTCGCCGACGTGGCCGGAGCCGACGAGGCGGTCGAGGAACTCTACGAGATCAAGGACTTCCTGCAGAACCCGGTCCGCTACCAGGCCCTCGGCGCCAAGATCCCCAAGGGCGTCCTGCTCTACGGCCCGCCGGGCACCGGTAAGACCCTGCTGGCCCGCGCCGTCGCGGGCGAGGCCGGTGTGCCGTTCTTCACCATCTCCGGTTCGGACTTCGTGGAGATGTTCGTCGGCGTCGGCGCCTCCCGTGTGCGCGACCTGTTCGAGCAGGCCAAGCAGAACAGCCCGTGCATCATCTTCGTCGACGAGATCGACGCGGTCGGCCGCCAGCGCGGCGCCGGCCTCGGCGGCGGTCACGACGAGCGCGAGCAGACCCTCAACCAGCTGCTGGTGGAGATGGACGGCTTCGGCGACCGCACCGGCATCATCCTGATCGCCGCGACCAACCGCCCGGACATCCTCGACCCGGCGCTGCTGCGTCCCGGCCGGTTCGACCGGCAGATCCCGGTCGGCAACCCCGACCTCGCCGGTCGCCGCGCCATCCTGCGCGTGCATTCGCAGGGCAAGCCGATCTCGCCGGACGCCGATCTGGACGGCCTGGCCAAGCGCACCGTCGGCATGTCCGGCGCCGACCTGGCCAACGTGATCAACGAGGCCGCGCTGCTCACCGCCCGCGAGAACGGCGCGGTGATCACCGGCGAATCACTGGAGGAGTCGGTCGATCGCGTGATCGGCGGCCCGCGCCGCAAGAGCCGGATCATCAGCGAGCACGAGAAGAAGATCACCGCCTATCACGAGGGCGGGCACACCTTGGCCGCCTGGGCGATGCCGGACATCGAGCCGGTCTACAAGGTCACCATCCTGGCGCGCGGCCGCACCGGCGGCCACGCGATGACCGTGCCCGAGGACGACAAGGGCCTGATGACCCGCTCGGAGATGATCGCCCGCCTGGTCATGGCGATGGGTGGCCGCGCGGCCGAGGAACTGGTGTTCCACGAGCCGACCACCGGTGCGTCCTCCGATATCGACCAGGCCACCAAGATCGCGCGCGCGATGGTCACCGAGTACGGCATGAGCGCACGGCTGGGCGCGGTCCGTTACGGCCAGGAGCAGGGCGACCCGTTCCTCGGCCGCTCGATGGGCATGGGTTCGGACTATTCGCACGAGGTGGCGGGCGCGATCGACGAGGAGGTGCGCAACCTGATCGAGGCCGCGCACACCGAGGCGTGGGCCATCCTGAACGAGTACCGCGACGTGCTCGACGACCTGGCCACCGCGCTGCTGGAGCGCGAGACGCTGCACCGCAAGGATCTCGAGCAGATCCTCGCCTCGGTGCAGAAGCGCCCCAGGATCACCGCGTTCAACGATTTCGGCGAGCGCGTCCCCTCGGACAAGCCGCCGGTGAAGACGCCGGGCGAGCTGGCCGCCGAGCGCGGCGAATCCTGGCCGCCGGAGCCGGTGGTGAAGCCGGTGGCCGCCTCCGCCCAGCGCGAGCCGCAGCCCGCCAACGGGTACCCGCCGCACGGCAGCGGTTACGGCGCTCCGCCGCAGTACCCCCGCCCGTCCGCGCCCGGCTACCCGCTGCCGGAGGCTCCGGCCTATCCGCGGCAGGGCACGCACGGGTCGCGCCCGGACTACGGCGCTCCGGCGGGTTGGTCGGCTCCCGGCTGGCCGCCGCGCGACGAGCCGCAGCAGGGTCAGCCCGGCTGGGGCGACCAGCAGCCCAGGCACGGCTACCAGCAGTGGGGTCCGCAGGGTTCGCCCGAAGGCGGCTACGAGCGGGACGGCTACGGCGACCGCGGCGGCTATGACGAGCCGCGCAGGGCGAATCCGAACGGCGAGGGCGACGGCGATTGGGATGGACCGAACGGTCGTCACTGATCAGTGACGATTAGGCTCGACCATCTGGGGTGCCGAGAGATTGCCGGCGCCCGGGGAGTTTGGAGGTGTCCTCGATTGTCGGCCAACGAGCATGGCGGTGGTCACACCCTCGCCGAAGCGGAACACGACGGTGTCGACATCGGCGTGCCGGAGCCTGGCCTCGTGGCACTGGAAACGGGCAGATCGTTCGATCAGGCGCGGGCCGAAGCGGCGGTACGGGAGTTGCTGATCGCCGTCGGCGAGGACCCGGACCGGCCAGGACTGCTCGACACGCCCGCCCGGGTCGCGCGCGCCTACCGAGAAACCTTCGCCGGGCTCTACGTGGAACCGGATTCGGTGCTCAACACCACCTTCGACGAGGGGCATCAGGAACTGGTGCTGGTCAGGGACATTCCGATGTACTCCACCTGTGAACACCATCTGGTGTCCTTCCACGGGGTCGCCCATGTGGGTTACATCCCCGGCCCGCACGGTCGGGTCACCGGCCTGTCCAAACTCGCCCGTCTGGTCGACCTGTACGCCAAGCGTCCGCAGGTGCAGGAGCGGCTCACCAGCCAGATCGCCGACGCGGTGATGCGCAAGCTGGACCCGCGCGGCGCGATCGTCGTGGTCGAGGCCGAGCATCTGTGCATGGCGATGCGCGGCATCCGCAAGCCGGGCGCGAGCACGACCACCTCCGCGGTGCGCGGACTGCTGCAGTCCAACGCCGCCTCGCGCGCCGAGGCGCTCGATCTGATCCTGCGGAAGTGAGCGGGCCCCCGGTGTCCCCACCGAGGCGCATCGACAGCCTCGGCGCCCGCGACGGGCGCTCCTGTGTGGTGATGGGCGTGGTGAACGTCACCAGCGATTCGTTCTCCGACGGCGGGCGATACCTCGATCCCGAGCTGGCTGTCGCGCACGGCATTCGGCTGCACGCCGCGGGCGCGGACATCATCGACGTCGGCGGCGAGTCGACCAGGCCGGGCGCGGTTCGCATCGACGCGGCGACCGAGACCGCGCGGGTGACGCCGGTCATCCGCGGACTGGTCGCAGCGGGCGTGCCGACCAGCGTGGACACCATGCGCGCCGCCGTCGCCGAAGCGGCGATCGAAGCCGGGGTGTCGGTGGTCAACGACGTCTCCGGCGGCCGCGCCGACGCCGACATGGTGCGCGTGGTGGCCGCCGCGGGCGTTCCGTGGATCCTCATGCACTGGCGGGCGGGCGCCGACTACCGGCACACCGGACCGGCCGACCACTACGACGACGTGGTCGCGGAGGTGGTCGCCGAGTTGGACGCGCAGGTGGACTCGGCCGTCGCCGCGGGCGTCGAGCCGTCGCGGCTGCTCCTCGACCCCGGCCTGGGCTTCGCGAAGAACGCCGAGCACAACTGGGCACTGCTCGCAGCGCTGCCGGAATTGGTCGCGCGCGGGCTTCCGGTCCTGATCGGCGCCTCCCGCAAGCGGTTTCTCGGTGCGCTGCTGGCCGACGAAGCGGGTTTGCGTCCACCGGACGGCCGGGAGACGGCCACAGCGACCATCTCGGCGCTGGCCGCGTTGCACGGCGCGTGGGGGGTGCGGGTGCACGACGTGCGCGCCTCGCTGGACGCCATCGCGGTCACCGACGCGTGGCAGAATGCCGCACGGCAGCGCGCCGCACAGCACGACACCGCCCGATCCAGTGCGCAAGGAGCTCAACGATGAGCCGGTCCCCGGTCAACGCCGAAGACGATGCACCGCCGCGTGATCCGGCGCTGCGGCGCGGCGCCGACCGCATCGAGTTGCGCGGCCTGCGCGCCTATGGGCACCACGGCGTGTTCGAGCACGAGCGCCGCGACGGCCAGGAGTTCCTGGTCGACCTGACGGTCTGGCTGGACTTCGCCGCGGCCGCGGCATCCGACGATCTGGCGGCCACCGTGGATTACGGCGCGCTGGCCGAGCGGGCGGTGCGCATCGTCCAAGGGCCGCCGCGCGATCTCATCGAGACGGTGGTGTCGGAGATCGCCGACGACGTGATGACCGATCCGCGGATCAAGTCGGTCGAGGTGGTGTTGCACAAGCCGTCCGCGCCGATCCCGCACACGTTCGCCGATGTGCGGGTGATCACCTCGCGCCACCGGGGGGAGCCCGCCGAATGAGCGAGCGCAACTGCGGCGCGGCTTTTTTCACCGTGCCGGGCGTCGCGGAGGCGCGCCGATGACCCGCGCCGTGCTGTCCATCGGTTCGAATCTGGGTGACCGGCTCGCGCACCTGCGCAGCGTGCTGGACGGGTTCGGCCATCGCGTGCTGGCGGTCTCCGCCGTGTACGCCACCCCGCCCTGGGGTGGCGTACCGCAAGGGGACTATCTCAATGCCGCTGTGCTGGTCGAGGATCCGGCTTTCGGCTGCGCCGACTGGCTGCGTCGCGGCCAGGAGCTGGAACAGGCCGCGGGGCGGGTTCGCGAAGTGCGCTGGGGTGCACGCACTCTCGACGTGGACGTGGTGTGGTGCGCCGAACTGCGCGACGGCCGGCCGGTCGCGTGCCGCAGTTCCGACCCGGATCTGATACTCCCGCACCCGCAGGCGCATCGGCGCGCCTTCGTGCTGGTGCCGTGGCTGGACGTGGCGCCGGACGCGGTGCTGGAGGTCGACGGCACACCGCACGCCGTCGCGGATCTGCTGGCCCGGCTCGATCCGGCCGAGCGCGCCGGGGTGCGGCGCACCGAGTTCTCGCTGACGGGCGCGGCGTCGTGAAACTGAAGCCGACTCGCATCCTGGACCTCGTGGCGAACGTGTTGATCGCCGCGATCGTCGCGTGGATCGCCACCAGGGCGGCCTATGACAACTTTCCGCCGATCTCGGTCTTCGCCGGCGCCTCGCTGTATCCGGTGGCCGCGATCGAGGCTGTGCTCGCCTTCGTCATCCGAGCGCGCGTCAACGATCATCAGATCGGCGACGGACGCCACCAGCTGCATCCGATCACCGCGGCCCGCGCCGTCGCGCTGGCCAAGGCGTCGGCGCAGGTCGGTTCGATCGCCGCTGGTATCTGGCTCGGCTTCCTGTGCTGGGTCTTCCCGCAGCGCGGCACGCTGCGCGCGGCCGCGGCCGACAGTCCCGGTGCGATCGTCGGGATGCTGGCGGGTGTCGCTTTGGTTGCTGCGGCCCTCTGGCTGGAGTACTGCTGCCGGGCGCCGGAGGATCCTACCGATGATGCGGCAACTACATAGCTAGCCTGGCGAACGGAATCACAAAACCGGAATCTGGGCGTGGCTCGAGCAATTGGCTACCCTGGCTGGCATGGTTTCACCCTCCCGTAGCAGCACTTCCCGTGGACGGCGGGACGACGCGGGAAAATTCTTCGTCGGCGTCCTGATCGTGCTCGGTCTGGTTGCCAGTATTTTCCTGATCTTCAGCAATAGCGTCGAGTTCGTACGGGTAGGTCTGGTCGCGGCCCTGTGGGCCGCGGCGATCGGGGCTCTGGCTGCGACGAAGTACCGCAAAGAGGCGACGATCGATAAGGCGAAGGTCCGCGATCTGCAGACCGTCTACGAGTTGCAGCTGGAGCGGGAGGTCACCGCGCGCCGCGAGTACGAACTCGGCGTGGAGGCGCGGGTACGCGAGGAAGTGGGCGCCGACGCGGCCGAACTCGCGGCCTTGCGAGCGGAGCTGACCGTGCTGCGCCAGAGCCTGCAGCGGCTGTTCGACGGCGATCTGCCGACGGATCGCCCCGCGTTGCGCGCCGACGCGACCAGGATCCAGGAGCTGACCAGCTCGGGCGGGGAATCGGGGAACAATAGCTCCGCGAATGCCGGGATGTGGTCGCTGTTCGCCGACCAGCAACCGCGCAGCAGTATGACGCCGATCTTCGAGCCCGATCATCCGCAGCCGCCGGTCTTCGCCAGTCCGTTCGACGATCCGGTCACCGCGGAGACCGCGGTCGTCTCCATCGACGACGACGCCGAGCAGCCCGATGCGCAGCAGGCACGGTACGCCGAGCCGCGCGGCTGGGCCGACGCCTTCACCGAGACCGTGGACGAGCCGCTGGACGAGCCCGCGACCCAGCCGGCCGCGCGGCCGACGCCGGAACCGGCCCCTCGGCCGGCTTCGACGCCCATGGGCACGCCGAGCGCGCGCAGGCGCAGGCGGGCCGAGAGCGACGACGAGACGTCCTCGCGCCGTCTCTCGGTCGCGGAGATCATGGCCAACCTGCAATCCGAGGAGCGCGAGCGCCGGTGATCCTGGCCGAGCCCGGCCCGGGTACTGCGGCCTAGATCACGCGCGCACCCCGTGGCGGCGGCGAAGCGGCTCTGGATATCCTCTTGGCGTACCGTCCGGTACCCGCATGGCGGGACTGGAACGACATCGAGAGGACAACGTTGACCTCGAGAAGCGTGAATTCCGACAACGCTGATTCGGGCTACGACCCCGCGCCCGCACGCCTGACGGTGGGAATCGTCTCGGCGGGACGCGTGGGCTCGGCATTGGGCGTCGCGCTGGAGCGCGCCGGACACGTCGTGTTCGGCGTCTGCGCGATCTCCGACGCGTCGGTGCGCCGTGCCAGGACCCGGCTGCCCGATTCGGAGATCCTGCCGATCGAGCAGGTGGCCGCCCGCAGCGAGCTGCTGCTGCTGGCCGTGCCCGACACCGAGCTTCCCGGCCTGGTTCGTGGTCTGGCCGGTGCCGGAGTGGTCCGGCCTGGCACCATCGTCGCCCACACGTCCGGCGCGAACGGCGTCGGCGTACTCGCGCCGCTGGCCGAGGCCGGTGCGCTCGCGCTCGCCATCCATCCGGCGATGACCTTCACCGGACACGACGAGGACGTGGCCCGCCTCGGCAACGCGTGCTTCGGCATCACCGCCGCCGACGAGGTCGGCTATGCCATCGCGCAATCGCTGGTGATCGAGATGGGCGGCGAGCCGGTCCGGGTCAGGGAGGAGAACCGGCCGCTGTATCACGCCGCGCTGGCGCACGGCAGCAATCACCTGGTCACGGTGATCGTCGACGCGGTGGCCGCGTTGCGCGCCGCGCTGACCGGCCCCGGCTTGCTGGGACAGCAGCTGGTCGACGAGCAACCGAACGGTCTGGCCGAGCGTCTGCTCGCGCCCTTGGCGTCGGCGGCGCTGGACAACGCGCTGCGCCGCGGCCAGTCCGCGCTGACCGGCCCGGTCGCGCGTGGCGACGCGGACGCGGTGGCGGCGCATCTGACCGCGCTGGCGTCGGTCGATGCCCGGTTGGCCGAGGCGTATCGCGCGCTGTCGCTGCGCACCGCGGAACGCGCAGGCACCGCACCCGCCGTCATCGAACTGCTGGAAGGACGCTGATGTTCGACCCGAAATTGCGCGGCGCGTACCGGCCCGGCGCGCTGACCGTGCACCACGATCCCGCCGTGCTCGGCGCGGTGTCCGCCGCGCTGCGCGGCGTCGGCCGCACCGTCGCGCTGGTGCCGACCATGGGCGCGCTGCACGAGGGGCACTTGGAGATCGTGCGGCTGGCCAAGCGGACCAACCAGGTGGTCATCGTGTCGATCTTCGTCAACCCGCTGCAGTTCGGGGCGAACGAGGATCTGGACAAGTACCCGCGCACGCTGGACGCCGACGTCGAGCTGTTGCGCGCGGAGGGTGTCGAGCTGGTGTTCGCGCCCAGCGTGTCGGACATGTATCCGGACGGCCCGCGCACCACGGTGCATCCGGGCCCGCTCGGCGCGGAGCTGGAAGGGGCCAGCCGCCCGACCCACTTCGCGGGCATGCTGACCGTGGTCGCCAAACTGCTGCAGATCGCGCGGCCGACCGAGGCGTTCTTCGGCGAGAAGGACTACCAGCAGCTCACCTTGATCCGGCAGATGGTCCGCGACCTGAATTTCGACGTGAAGATCACCCCGGTGGTGACCGTCCGCGAGCCCGACGGCCTGGCCATGTCCTCACGCAACCGCTATCTCGACCCGGCGCAGCGCGAAGCGGCGCTCGCTTTGTCGGCCGCGCTGTCGGCGGGCAAGCACGCGGGCGGCCTCGGCGGCGATGCGGTGCTCGCCGCCGCCAACCAGGTGCTCGACGCCGCGACCGGTGTGGAGGTCGACTACTTGGAGCTGCGCTCGGCCACCCTCGGCCCCGCCCCGGCCACCGGCAACGCCAGATTATTGATCGCGGCCAGGGTCGGCGCGACCCGGTTGATCGACAACATCGCCGTCACGCTCGGCGCTCCGATCGACGGCCACCCCAACGTCTCCGGTTCGCGGCCCGCCGTGGACTCCCAGCCCGTACCGGCGGTGTCCGATCCCGCCCCGATTCCTCCCGCGAACTAGAAAGGCCGACGCGATGCTGCGCACCATGATGAAGTCGAAGATCCACCGTGCCACCGTGACGCACGCCGACTTGCACTACGTCGGCTCGGTCACCGTCGACCAGGATCTGCTCGACGCCGCCGATCTGCTGGAAGGCGAGCAGGTCTGCATCGTCGACATCGACAACGGCGCCCGCCTGGAGACCTACGTCATCGCCGGGGAGCGGGGTTCGGGGGTGATCGGGATCAACGGCGCCGCGGCTCACCTGGTGCACCCCGGCGACCTCGTCATCCTGATCGCCTACGGCCAGATGAACGAGCAGGAGATCGCGGAATACGACCCCAAGGTCGTGTTCGTCGACGAGCGCAACCGCCCGGTCGAACTCGGTTCGGATCCGGCGCACGCGCCGGAGGGTTCCGGCCTGACCTCGCCGCGCTCGCTGTCGTTCGTCTGAGCAGCGGCGAGCCGGACATGTTGCTGACCATCGATGTCCGCAATACGAGTATCGAACTCGGCTTGTTCTCCGGTTCCGGAGCCCATTCGAAACTCGTGCGCCACTGGCGGATGCACACCAATCCGCTGCTGACCTCCGACGAATTCGCCATGCAGGTGCGCGGGCTGGTCGGCGCGCAACTGGACGAGGTGATCGGCGTCTCGGCGCTTTCCACGGTGCCGCCCGTGCTGCGCGAACTGCGCGGCATGCTCGGCCAATACTGGGGGCATGTTCCGCACGTGCTGGTGGAACCCGGTGTGCGCACGGGCATTCCGCTGCTGGTGGACAATCCGAAAGAAGTCGGCGCCGACCGCATCGTCAATTGCCTGGCCGCTTACCAGCGGTATTCCGGGCCTGCGATCGTCGTCGATTTCGGCACGGCGATCTGTGTGGATCTGGTGTCGAAGAAGGGCGAGTTCCTGGGCGGGATCATCGCCCCCGGCGTGGAGATCTCCACGGAAGCCCTGGTAGAGCGCAGTGCGCTGCGGCGGGCGGAGTTGACCAGGCCGCGGTCGGTGCTGGGGAAGAACAGCATGGAATGCATGCAGTCCGGCGCGGTATTCGGTTTCGCCGGACTGGTGGACGGCCTGATCGATCGGATTCGCGACGAGTTCGACGCCTTCGCAGGCGACGACGTCGCGGTGGTGGCGACCGGCGCGACCGCGCCGTTGATCGTCCCCGAGTCGGAAACGATCGACGACCACGACCCGCATCTCACGTTGACCGGCCTGCGGCTCGTATACGAACGCAACCAGCGGCGCAAGGGAAATGTCTGATATGCGCGGTGTTGGATTTGTCGCAGGCCAGGTACTTGTCGGCACCGCGTCGCATGCTGTTAAACTCCTTCTCGTGACCTTCCACGTGAGCACCCAGGAGTGTTGTCGAGGCTGACTCGCCTCGACCGATCGAGGCTGACTTCCCGCCCTCGACCGTTACCTTCCTCCTGGAGATTCGCTCATGCGTTCTTCTGTCCTTTCCCTTTCTTCCGCGCGTACCGCGCTGTCGGCTACCCCGCCGGTGGAACGCTCGGTGGCCCCCGCCCTGCCCACCCGGTTGCGCCCGGCCGACCTGCTGCGGCTGACCGACGAAGGCGCCGAGGATGTGCTGGCCGGACGCTATGACCATCTCCTTCCCGCTGGTGGGATATGGCCGCAGGACGAGCGCTGGGCGACCAGACTGCTCTCCGACGACGAGGTCGACGTCTGGCTGATCAGCTGGACGCCGGGCAAGTCGACCGAGCTGCACGACCATGCCGGGTCGCTCGGCGCGCTCACCGTGCTCAGCGGCGCGCTGTCCGAATACCGTTGGAACGGAACGGAACTGCGTTGCCGTACGCTCGCGGCGGGTGATCAGGCGTCCTTCCCGATCGGCTGGGTGCACGACGTGATGCGGGCACCCGGCGTCGTCGAATCCGCGGGCCCGCCCGATCCGACGCTCAGCGTGCACGCTTATTCCCCGCCGCTCACCGCCATGTCGTATTACGAGGTGACCGGCCACGGCACCCTGCGGCGCACTCGAACCGTCCTCACCGACCAGCCCGAAGGTGACATGTGATGACCCGTTTGACCATCGATCAGATGCTCGAGAACGCACGGGCCCGACTCGACCGGATCTACGCCTTCGAATTGCCGGAAGCCATCGAGCGCGGCGCCATTCTGGTGGATATCCGCCCCCAGGCGCAACGCGGCCGGGAGGGCACCTTGCCCGGCGCCTTGGTGATCGAACGCAATGTCCTGGAATGGCGGCTGGACCCGACCAGCTCGGCCCGCTTGGCGCTGGCCGCCGATCACGACGTGGAATGGATCATCGTCTGCTCCGAGGGCTATACCTCCAGCTTGGCCGCCGCCGCGCTGCAACAACTCGGGCTGCACCGGGCGACCGATCTGGTCGGCGGTTACCAGGCGTTGAAGGCCGCCGGGCTGTTGAACGTCGCCGTCGGGGCGCCGCACTTCGTGCGTGAGGCCGAAGCGCTCGCCTCGCTGTAATTACCCGTCAACACTTCCATCTCGAAATAGCCGGTCGCGCAGCTGTTTTCGCACACACGGTGATGCGCACCGGCTATTTCGCGTCTCCGGGACGTCGGCTCCGACCGCTCGGGCGGGGCCCCGCATCGATACCGTTTCGTTACTCCGGGTCGGAGTCCGGGCGGCGCGCAAAACGATTTCCGGTGCACGCTAGGGTTGTTCGATGTGAGCACCCCGAACTCTGCATCTTCCAGCGCGTCGACATCGGATTCGCGGCCCGCCGTGGCGCAGGCCGCCGACGATGCCCCGGAGCAGATACGGATTCGCCGGGAGAAGCGGGAGCGGCTGCTCGCGGCCGGTGGCGAGGCGTATCCCGTCGTCGTGCCGCGCACGCATACCCTGGCGGAAATTCGGGCCGCATATCCGGACCTGGCAGCCGACACCGCCACCGGGCAAGAGGTCGGCGTCGCCGGACGCGTCATATTCCTGCGTAATACCGGCAAGTTGTGTTTCGCGACACTGCAGGAAGGCGACGGCACCAAGCTGCAGGCGATGATCAGTCTGAACGGGGTCGGCGCGGACGCTCTCGCCGCCTGGAAGGCGGACGTCGATCTCGGTGACTTCGTTTTCGTGCACGGCGAGGTCATCT
Source organism: Nocardia implantans (assembly GCF_035544775.1). Lineage (NCBI taxonomy): Bacteria > Bacillati > Actinomycetota > Actinomycetes > Mycobacteriales > Nocardiaceae > Nocardia > Nocardia implantans. The sequence goes on from NZ_JAYKYQ010000015.1 coordinate 84,130, forward strand.
CCTCGCGAACCGGGGAACTGAGCGTCATGGCCGATTCCTGGTTCATGGCGGCGAAGGCCCTGCGGCCGCTGCCGGTGGCGCACAAGGAGATGAACGAGGAGTCGCGGGTCCGGCAGCGCTATGTCGACCTGATCGTGCGTCCTGAGGCCAGGGAGATGGCCCGTACCCGCATCGCCGTGGTGCGCGCGCTGCGCAACGCGCTCGAGCGCAGGGGCTTCCTCGAGGTGGAGACGCCGATGCTGCAGACGCTGCACGGCGGCGCGGCGGCCCGGCCGTTCGTCACCCATTCCAACGCCCTGGACATGGACCTCTACCTGCGCATCGCGCCCGAGTTGTTCCTCAAGCGCTGCGTGGTCGGCGGCCTGGAGCGGGTGTTCGAGATCAACCGGAACTTCCGGAACGAGGGCGCGGACTCCACGCATTCCCCCGAGTTCGCCATGCTGGAGACCTACCAGGCCTACGGCACCTATGACGACTCGGCGGTGATGATCCGGGAATTGGTGCAGGAAGTGGCGCAGGAGGCGTTCGGCACGCAGGTGGTGACCTTGGCCGACGGCACCGAATACGATCTGCGCGGCGAGTGGGCCACCGTCGAGATGTATCCTTCGCTGTCGGACGCGCTGGGTGTGCAGGTCACCCCGGAAACGTCGGTCGACGAATTGCGCGCACTCGCGGATCGGGTCGGTCTGGAAATTCCGGAGGGCAAGGGCTACGGCCACGGGAAACTCGTCGAGGAACTCTGGGAACACCAGTATGGCGACAAGCTGTACGCACCGACTTTCGTGCGCGACTTCCCGGTGGAGACATCCCCGTTGACCAGGCAGCATCGCAGCACCGCCGGCGTCACGGAGAAGTGGGACCTCTATGTGCGCGGCTTCGAGTTGGCCACGGGCTATTCGGAGTTGGTCGACCCGGTGATCCAGCGCGAGCGGTTCGTCGACCAGGCTCGGCTGGCCGCGCAGGGCGACGACGAGGCGATGGTGCTGGACGAGGACTTCCTCGCCGCGATGGAGCACGGCATGCCGCCGACGACCGGAACCGGTATGGGAATCGATCGGTTGTTGATGGCGCTCACGGGTTTGGGAATCCGAGAAACGATACTGTTCCCAATTGTGCGTCCGGTCACCAGGTGACCACTGGATTGCAAAGCAGCGGCTCCGTCTTGGAATTTCCGGAATTCGAGGTATTCTTGCCTCGGGTAATCGGCCTAGTATGCGGGTCGCACGATTTCGAGAGGACGTTCATCTCATGGCAAAGAAGGTCACCGTTAGCCTGATCGACGATGTCGACGGTGAGTCCATCGCAGACGAGACCATCGAGTTTGCGATCGACGGTGTGTCGTACGAGATCGACCTGTCGTCGGCAAATGCGGCGAAGCTGCGCGACGGTTTGGAGGAGTGGGTTTCGAATGCGCGCCGGGTCAGCGGCCGGCGCCGGGTCAAGGCCGCCGCGGCCGCCACGGGCACTCCGAAGAGCCGGGTCTCGATCGATCGGGAACAAAGCGCCGCAATTCGTGAGTGGGCGCGTCGTAATGGACACAAGGTGTCCGCGCGTGGCCGCATCTCCGCCGACATCACCGACGCGTACAACAAGGCCGCGAAGGGATAGTTCTTTTTCCCGGCCGCCGTCCCGGCGAATCGTGCGACGTCGGGGCGGCGGTCTTGTTTGTGATAGGGCTTCGATATAGCAGCGAGACCGGATGGCACGGTGGCCCGTCACGGCGGAGGAATCGATCTTGCTCGCGGTACCCCGACGCGGCACCATGGAAACGTGCGACGGTCACTGGCGGTATGGAGAGGCGAGGTATCGGCGCAGTGACAGGATTCGTCGGATCATTTTTGCGGTTCACCGATGACGCAGGCCGGCAGCAGGAGTTCACGCTCACGCCCGACCGCGGCCGCGTCACCATCGGCCGCTCCCCGCATGCCGATCTCGCCCTGAGCTGGGACGCCGAGGTCTCCCGGCTGCACGCCGCGGTCGAATACCTGGGCGCGCACTGGACCATCGTGGACGACGGCCTCTCCCGCAACGGCACGTTCGTCAACGGGGACCGGCTGGTCGGACGCCGCAGGCTGATGGCGGGCGACGTCATCCGGGTCGGTACCTCGCGGGTGTCGTTTCACGACTTCGGCGGCGTCTCCGACGACATCACCCGCACGTCCACCGGCTCGATACCCACCGCGCGGTCGCTCACCGAAACGCAGCGCTCGGTCCTGATCGCGCTCTGCCGCCCGTACAAGCACGGCGCCGGTTTCGCCACGCCGGCCTCCAATCAGCAGATCGCCGAGGAGCTGTTCCTCAGCGTGGACGCGATCAAGACCCACCTGCGCGCGTTGTTCGCCAAGTTCGGGGTCGAGGATCTGCCGCAGAACCAGAAGCGGGTGCGGCTGGCTGGACTGGCCATGCAGAGTGGGCTCATTTCCGATCGGGACCTGTGAGACCTCCACCGTAGACGCTCGCTCATCCGGTCGAGCTTCTCGACCATGGAGAGTCGGCGCGACGACGGCTTGACTCGGAGCATGCAGCCGGAACGACTCCGGCGGGTTTCCGAGCAGGAGGAAGTCATGACCGCCACACGTCTCGCCGCGCTGGTGCTCGCCACACTGGCGACGGGCCTGATCGCAGGCCTTTTCTACGCGTACGCCAACTCGGTGATGCCCGCGCTGGCCCGCACCGGCGATCGCGCGATGGTCGACGTGATGCAGAAGATCAACGTCGTGATCATCAATCCCTGGTTCATGATCGGCTTCCTCGGCACGGTCGGGTTCACCGTCCTGGCCGCGGCGCTGCATCTGGGCCGCGAGCAGCGGAGCACGCTGATCTGGATCGGCGTCGCGCTCGTCCTCAACGTGATCGCCTTCGCCGTGACCTCCGGGCTGAACGTCCCGCTCAACGACCAGCTGGCCGCCGCGGGCGACCCGGCGTCGCTCACCGACCCGGCCGCCGTGCGCGCCGATTTCGAATCCGCCTGGGTGCGTTGGAACATCGTGCGCGGCGTCTGCCACACGCTGGCCTTCCTGGCGCTGTGCGGCGCCCTGTTCGTCGCCGGCGTCCAGCAGGGGAAGGCCTCCGTCGCGGCCGGGACAGGCCAGGTGAACGTGGCGTCGCACCCCTCCGGCGCGTCGGCCCTCGGTCAGAGCTAGTTTCCGCAACGACCCGCCGGAATCTGCGCCGTCCGGTCCACTCCGTGCGGTAGCTTCCCGGAAGACGAGACCGGACCGGGAGGCTATCGTGCGGCGTGTCCCAGGCTTTTCGTTGTTCATCGTTCTGCTCGCCATGGTGTGCGCCGCCGCGGGTGCGGCGCACGCGCAGGATCGATATCCGGTCGAGTTCAACTTCTTCGCGGGCATTCCCGCCGAACTCGCCAATCCGGGCGGCTCACTGCCCGGCACCAACGACTGGTCCTGCCGGCCCAGCTCCGAGCATCCGAACCCGGTGGTTCTCGTGCACGGCACCGGTGGTGGCGCACAGACGAATTGGGGCGTGTACGCGCCGTTGCTGGCCAACGAGGGCTACTGCGTGTACGCGGCCACGTTCGGCGCCTACAACCTGCCGTGGCCCGCGTCGGCCATCGGCGGCATGCTCCCGATCGAGCAGAGCGCGGCTCAGCTGGCCGGTTTCGTGGAGCGGGTGCGCGCCGCGACCGGCGCGCGGAAGGTCGATCTGATCAGCCACTCCCAGGGCAACTTCATCGGCAACTACTTCGTCAAACGGCTCGCGGGCGCGGGCAAGGTGGACAAGATGGTCGGCCTGGCCCCGCCGTGGCAGGGCTCGAACGCCTACGGGATGGCCGACCTGAACGCGTTCGGCACGCGCCTCGGCCTCGGCCCGCTGTTCGACGCCGTGGCCGGATCGCCGTGCAACGCCTGCCGTCAGGTGCTGCAAGGGTCGGAATTCGTGCGCGCGCTCAACGCGGACGGCGTCTACCACCCCGACGTGACCTACACCAATATCGCGACGGTGCTGGACGAGCTGGTGGTTCCGTACACCTCCGGCTTGGTGACCGGCCCCCATGTGACCAACATCGTGGTTCAGGACGGCTGCGCGACGGACTACTCTGGGCATACGGGCATAGCGGGCAGCAAGAGGGCCGCGACCTACGTGCTCAACGCGCTCGATCCCGCTCATCAACGCCCGGTGCCCTGCGGTTTCGTCGACCCGTACACGGGGTAGGCGGCCGAGGTCGTACGTGTGCGGCGCTGATCCGGTCGGCGGACGGTTTGTTCGCTGAGGGCAAAACCCGGCCGGAAACGAATCCCGCGACGCCCACGTTATGAGTGAATGACCGTGCTGTCGCCGGTCGGCAATAGGGTGGACCGGCGGCGGTGGCATCCCCCGCCAACTAGAGTGGAGGCGGGGGCCGCAACCCCCGGGCTTCATGGCAGGCTGACGCCCACGGTTGTTGTACACAGCACACTGCGGCGTCTGTTGCCAGAATGTCGGAGCAGGAGAGTGAGGGAGCGATGTTCGAGAGGTTCACCGACCGCGCGAGGCGTGTCGTTGTCCTGGCCCAGGAAGAGGCCCGGATGCTCAACCACAACTACATCGGCACCGAGCACATCCTGCTGGGGCTGATTCACGAGGGTGAGGGCGTCGCGGCCAAGTCGCTGGAGTCGCTCGGCATTTCGCTGGAAGGCGTGCGCAGCCAGGTGGAGGAGATCATCGGCCAGGGCCAGCAGGCCCCGTCCGGTCACATCCCGTTCACCCCGCGCGCCAAGAAGGTGCTGGAGCTGAGCCTTCGCGAAGCGCTGCAGCTGGGTCACAACTACATCGGTACCGAGCACATCCTGCTCGGCCTCATTCGTGAGGGCGAGGGCGTGGCGGCGCAGGTGCTGGTGAAGCTGGGCGCCGATCTCAACCGTGTGCGCCAGCAGGTCATCCAGTTGCTGTCCGGGTACCAGGGCAAGGAGCCGGTCGAATCCGGCTCGCGCGGCGAGGCGGGCACCCCGTCCACCTCGCTCGTGCTCGACCAGTTCGGTCGCAACCTGACCCAGGCCGCGCTCGAGGGCAAGCTCGATCCGGTCATCGGCCGCTCGAAGGAGATCGAGCGGGTCATGCAGGTGCTCAGCCGCCGCACCAAGAACAACCCGGTGCTGATCGGCGAGCCCGGCGTCGGCAAGACCGCCGTCGTCGAGGGGCTCGCGCAGGCCATCGTCAACGGCGAGGTCCCCGAGACGCTGAAGGACAAGCAGCTCTACACCCTCGATCTGGGCTCCCTGGTCGCAGGCAGCCGCTACCGCGGTGACTTCGAAGAGCGCCTGAAGAAGGTGCTCAAGGAGATCAACACCCGCGGTGACATCATCCTGTTCATCGACGAGCTGCACACGCTGGTCGGTGCGGGCGCGGCCGAGGGCGCCATCGACGCGGCCTCGATCCTGAAGCCGAAGCTGGCCCGCGGCGAGCTGCAGACCATCGGCGCGACCACCCTCGACGAGTACCGCAAGTACATCGAGAAGGACGCCGCCTTGGAACGCCGGTTCCAGCCGGTGCAGGTGGGCGAGCCGACTGTCGAGCACACCATCAACATCCTCAAGGGTCTGCGCGACCGCTACGAGGCGCACCACCGGGTCTCCATCACCGACGGCGCGCTGGTGGCCGCGGCCACCCTGGCCGACCGCTACATCAACGACCGGTTCCTGCCGGACAAGGCGATCGACCTGATCGACGAGGCGGGCGCGCGGATGCGCATCCGTCGCATGACCGCTCCGCCGGACCTGCGCGAGTTCGACGACAAGATCGCCGAGGCCCGCCGGGAGAAGGAGTCCGCGATCGACGCGCAGGACTTCGAGAAGGCCGCGCGGCTGCGCGACAAGGAGAAGCAGCTCGTCGCCAAGCGGGCCGAGCGGGAGAAGCAGTGGCGTTCCGGTGACCTGGACGTCGTGGCCGAGGTCGACGACGAGCAGATCGCCGAGGTGCTGGCGAACTGGACCGGTATCCCGGTGTTCAAGCTCACCGAGGAGGAGACCACCCGTCTGCTCCGCATGGAGGACGAGCTGCACAAGCGGATCATCGGCCAGGAGGACGCTGTCAAGGCGGTCTCCAAGGCCATCCGCCGCACCCGTGCCGGCCTGAAGGACCCGAAGCGTCCGTCCGGCTCGTTCATCTTCGCCGGCCCGTCCGGCGTCGGTAAGACCGAGCTGTCCAAGGCGCTGGCGAACTTCCTGTTCGGCGACGACGACGCGCTCATCCAGATCGACATGGGCGAGTTCCACGACCGCTTCACCGCTTCGCGGCTGTTCGGCGCCCCTCCGGGCTACGTCGGCTACGAAGAGGGCGGCCAGCTCACCGAGAAGGTGCGCCGCAAGCCCTTCTCGGTCGTGCTGTTCGACGAGATCGAGAAGGCCCACCAGGAGATCTACAACACCCTGTTGCAGGTCCTGGAGGACGGTCGCCTGACCGACGGCCAGGGCCGGACCGTGGACTTCAAGAACACGGTGCTGATCTTCACCTCGAACCTCGGCACCTCGGACATCTCGAAGGCCGTGGGTCTTGGCTTCTCGCAGTCCAACAACGAGGGCTCGAACTACGAGCGGATGAAGCTCAAGGTCAACGACGAGCTGAAGAAGCACTTCCGGCCGGAGTTCCTCAACCGCATCGATGACGTGATCGTCTTCCACCAGCTCACCAACGAGCAGATCGTCGAGATGGTGGACCTGATGATCGGCCGCGTCGCCACGCAGCTGAAGAACAAGGACATGGCGATCGAGCTCACTCCGAACGCCAAGAACCTGCTGGCCAAGCGTGGCTTCGACCCCGTGCTCGGCGCGAGGCCGCTGCGCCGCACCATCCAGCGCGAGATCGAGGACCAGCTGTCGGAGAAGATCCTCTTCGGCGAGATCGGCCCCGGCCAGACCATCGAGGTCGACGTCGAGGGCTGGGACGGCGAGGGCTCCGGCGAGGACGCCAAGTTCACCTTCACCGGTAAGGCGAAGCTGACCAAGGCCGCGAGCGAGGAGAAGCCCGAAGTCGTGCTGACCGGCGCGACGGAAGGCTCCACCGAGGCCGCCTCGGGCGAGTAAGTCGCAACCGAAAAGCCCGTGCCCATCGTGGGCACGGGCTTTTTCGTGTTCTCGAGGTCGGGCGAACTCAGGAGCGGTCGGCGAGGTAGGCGAGGATCGGTGCGAAGTCGGCGGCGAGTTCGCCGGGCACGATCACCTCGTCGATACCGTACTTCTCCCGGCGGCGCTCGAGGATCTCGGCGGCGGCGGACGGTTCCGCGGGGATCATCCCCGCCGCGCCCGCGTCTGTGAGGGCGTCGGCGGTCAGGCCCAGCTTCGTCGCGGTCCAAATGGGCAGCCGCCCGCCGATGCCCACCACCTGGTGGGTGAAGCGCAGGGCGCGGTTGGTGGCGGCCCGTGCGGTGCGGACCAGCTCGGCCAGCTCCGCCTCGGTGGCACTGGGCCCTGCGGCCAACAGGATGCGGTCGGCGGCTTCGGCCGCGGTCGCCAGCATCCTGGGGCCGTTGGCGGCGACCACGACCGGCGGGGCGGGGTCCACCTCAGCGCGGACCGCGGCGATGGTGGCGACCAGGTGCGCGCGTCGCTGCGCGGGGGAACCCCAGGACGCGCCGAGCCACTGCGCGTCGGCGGCGGCGTCCGGCCGTCCCGAGCCGATCCCGAGTTCGAAACGCCCGTCCGACAGCAGTTGCAGGGCCGCCGTCTCGCGGACCGTGGCGGCGGGGGTGCGCAGCGGTGCGGCGAGGACGTTCGGGCGCAGCCGGATCGTGGTGGTCACGGCGGCCGCCGCGGCGAGGGCCGGGAACGGGGAAGGGGTGAACCGGGTGTCCGGCAGCAGAATGGTCCGGTAGCCCTGCTGCTCGGCCGCGGTCGCCGCGCGCGCCCAGTCGGTTCCCGAACGCGGTGTGAGAACGATGCCGAAGGTCATGCTCATAGTGGGATCTCCCGATCGTGAAGGCCGGTCAGCGCTTGCTGCCGCGCCGGGATTCGCTCAGGACGGCGAGCCTGCTGCGGTACTGGTCCTCGGTGATCTCCCCGCGGGCGAACGCGGTGCGCAGCGCGCCGATGCCGCTGCCGTGCCCGGTGAATCGCCTCCGGGCCAGGAGCAGCACCGCGATGACGGTCAGCCAGAACAGCAGCGGGAAAATCCAGAAGAACGGCCAGGGCTGCCACTCGCCGTCGTAGTGATCGGCCAGAAAACTCACCGCTTCGGGTCGAGTGAAAATATTCATGACGAAAGACTGCGCTCGAGGGCGGGCTGGGGGCATCGGTCGCGCGTCGGCACTCGGAATACGCCTGGAGACGTACCCGCGGAGTATGAAACGTCCGCCCGCAGTGATTTACCAGTTATTTGCTGGACGTGACTCTCGGAGAAATATCTTGTTCGCTGAAAAATTGCTGTCTGCCGAAATGGAGTCCGGGAAGACCGTGCGGGACTGTGCGGCCGTGCCGCGCGAGGAAGGCATATTCGGCACTGGGCTACGACTGTGCGCTGGTCCTGGCCCTGGTGACGCGACGAAGCAGCCGAAGAAATGGGTGGACCACTCGTGCTGGCGGGGGTCCGACCGCGAACCGCGGAATACGACGTGGGTTTGCTCGCAGCTGGTCGCCGACCTGGAGTCTCTATGCGGAGGGCAGTGCGCTGGATCGTTCGCTTCGGTTCTTCTGGCAGTGCGCACCTGCGGCCGGGCGGCTCACTGCCAGCCGGGGCGGACCAGTCCGGATTCGTAAGCCATGACCACGAGCTGGGTGCGGTCCCTGGCCTGCAGTTTGGTGAGAATCCGGCTGACATGGGTGCGGGCGGTCGCGGGGCTCAGGTAGAGGCGTTCGGCGATCTCGGCATTCGTGAGTCCCTCGGCGACCAGCGTCATCACCTCGCGTTCGCGGTCGGTCAGCTCGGCGAGGGTGGACGGCGGCGGCGTTTTCGCGCGCGCGGAGAATTCCGCGATCAGCGTGCGGGTCACGCCGGGGGACAGCAGCGCGTCGCCGGCGGTGACCACGCGGACGGCGCGAACCAGATCGGCCGGTTCGGTGTGTTTGACCAGGAAGCCGGCCGCGCCGGAGCGCAGCGCCTCGAAGACGTACTCGTCGAGCTCGAAGGTGGTCAGCACGACCACGCGCACCTCGGTCAACGAAGGGTCCTCGGCGATCATGCGGGTGGCGGCCAAGCCGTCGAGGACGGGCATGCGGATGTCCATCAGCACCACGTCGGGACGCAGGCCGCGGGTCATCCGCACGGCCTGCTCGCCGTTGTCCGCCTCGCCGACCACGTCGATGCCGTCCTGGGCGTCCAGCAGCGCCACGAAGCCGCCGCGCACCAACGCCTGATCGTCGGCCACGAGCACCCGGATGCCGCCGGAGGGAACCGAATCGTCGTGGTGCTGCATCGGGTCTCCTGTCGTGGGCCGACTCATCCCGTCAGGGCTGGGTGTGACCGGCCGAGGTGCTCGGTCGTTCGGCCGTATCGGCGGGCAGGCCCGACATGTCGGATTCGGTCTCGCTGGGGCTGGTAGTCGCCGAGCGCGATGTTCCCGCACCCTGCCTCGCAGATTTCGATTCCGCGGAGCCTTGCCTCGGAGCTTCCGATTCCGGAGAACTCTTCCTCGTCGCGTCCGATGTCGCGTCGCCCTGCTCGGTCTTTCGTGCTGTCGCGAGGGCGCGTCGCGGTGTGCTCGGCTCGGCGTTCTGGTCCGGCGCTTGTGACACCGCGTTGTTCCGGTCCGGCGCCCCGCTCGGGGCCGCCGACCCCGGTGCCGAACGGTTTCCGGCCGCGCCGGGTTCGGGTGTACGCGTCGGTAGCCGGGCCGCGACCCGGAATCCGCCGCTGGGCCGTGGGCCCGCGGTGAGCGCGCCGCCGAGGGCGTGGGTACGCTCCCGCATGCCGATGATGCCGTTGCCGCCGCCGTTGCCGGAGCGCGACGGGGCACTGGTCGGGCGGCTGTTGTCGACGGTGATGTCGACCGAGTCCGGGGTGTAGCGCACGGTCACGGCGGCGTCGGCGCCTGGCGCGTGCCGCAGCACGTTGGTCAGCGACTCCTGGATGATGCGCGCCGCCGCCACGTCGATGACGCTGGGCAACTGCTGCGGAGTGCCGAGCACGCGGGTGGTGACCGTCAGTCCGGTGGTGCGCGGACGCTGCAACAGCTCGTCCAAGTCGCCGATGCTCGGCGCGGGTGCGCGCGGGGCTGGCGGCGGCTCGGCCTCGGTCGCGCCACCGGTCTCCTCGGCGTTCGCGTCGGCTGTGGACGATTGCTCGGCGGGCGTCGCGGATTCGCTTCCAGAGCGAATCGTGTGCAGGAGCGCGTGCACTTCGGCCAGGGCGTCGCGACTGGCGTTCTTGATCGCCGTGAGCGCTGTCTCCGCCTGCTCGGGGCGTTTGTCGAGCAGTTCCAGCGCCACCGAGGACTGCACGTTGATCATCGACAGGCTGTGGGCCAGCACGTCGTGCAGTTCGCGGGCGATGGCGAGACGCTCTTCGCTGGCCCGCCGCTCGCGCTGCGCTTGCTCGTCCCTGCGCGCGGCCTCGGCGCGCTGCCCGCGCGCGACGAGCACGGCCTTGCGCTGGCGGATGCCCTCGGCCACCAGCAGCAGCACGGCCAGCCACGCCATCAGCGCGAACACCTGCCACAGGTTCGCGGGGCGGTCGAGCAGTGCGGGCAGCGGCCAGACCAGCGTCAGATACCCGAGCGGGACGAGAGGGTAGGTCCACCAACGCGGTCCGCTGCTGGCGGCGGTCAGGAATGCGACGACCAGCGAGACGAAGATCGGGCCGTACCCGTAGCCGCGCAGGAAGAACGCCACGCACACGGCGAGGACGACGATCAGCACGGGCAGCGGTTGCGCGCGCCGCCAGATCAGCGCCACCGGGCCGGCCAGCAACAACAGGTAGCCGAGCACGTCCAGGGAGTGCACTCCGGTCTGCCGCATGTTCGCGAAAGTGCCTCCGACCAACTGAACCGCGGCGACGACGAGCGCGACGCCCCAATCCCAGCCGACCGAACTCCGATCTGTCATCCCTGCCACCCGCACCCACGTAGCCTATGCGGCCCGGCTGGGATTCGACGTCCGCCTTGCAACGTATTTCGCGTGAATTGCGCCGATTCGGATGTCGGCGGACGGTCGCGGCGGCATCCCGGCCGAGCCGTCGTTCCAGCTACGTATGCCGATAGTCGCCCGGCGACGGATGTCCGCGCCGGGCCTGCGGCGGATTCTCGATGCATGGCAGATTCGATCGTGGTCACCCGAGGGTTGACCAAACGCTACGGGGAGCACACCGCCGTCGACGACGTGAACATGAGCGTCGCGTCCGGCGAGATCTACGGCTTCCTCGGCCCGAACGGCGCGGGCAAGACCACCACCCTGCGCATGCTGGCCGGGTTGATCCGCCCGAGCGAGGGCGCGGTCACGATCGCTGGGCATCGGCCCGGCGACCCCGCCGTGGTGCGCCGGATCGGCGTTCTCATCGAGGGTCCCGGCTTCTATCCCTACCTCTCCGGCCGGGACAACCTGCGCGTGCTCGCCGAATATCACGGGCTCGGGCGGAGGGAGGTCGAAGACGCGCTCGAGCGAGTCGGGCTGGCCGGCCGCGGCGAGGACAAGTACCGCACCTACTCGCTGGGTATGAAACAGCGTCTCGGCGTCGGCGCGGCATTGCTGGGCAACCCCGACCTGCTCATTCTGGACGAGCCGACCAATGGCCTCGATCCAGCGGGGATGGCCGACATGCGAGAGCTGATCACCGCTGTGGCCGCTGAGGGCCGCACTGTGCTGTTGTCGAGCCACCTGCTCAGCGAAGTCCAGGCGATCTGCGACCGGGTCGGGGTGATCTCGCAGGGCAGGCTGCGCACCGAGGCGACCGTCGCGCAGCTGCGCGGCAACTCGTCGCTGCTGCTGCGCGCCGAGCCGGTGGAGGTGGCCCTGCCCGCGGTGCGACGGCTGGCGGGTGCGCGCTCGGCGTTGCTGACCGCGAAAGGCATCCGGATCGAGTCGGACACCGTGACCGCGCCCGCCGTGGCGCGCGCGGTCATGGCGTCGGGGGCGAATCTGCTGGAACTGCGGGTCGAGGAGAAGTCCTTGGAGGAAGTGTTCTTCGAGATGACTGGATGGGAGACCGCGCGATGACCGGCACGGCGATCCGCGACCTGATCGCGAGCACGAAGGCCGAGATGCTGCGGCTGCGCAAGTGGCCCGCGTTCTGGATCATTCTCGGCACATGGATTCTGCTGAACCTCACGTTCGCCTATCTGTTCAACTATCTGGCCTACACCTCCGGGGAATCCAGCCGGATGTCCAACGGCTTGCCGCGCGATGTGCTGCTGCAACAGATGCTGCCCGCCGCGGTGCCCGAAGTGTTCACCCAAGGTATGGCCATGTTCGGCGGTGCGCTGATGCTCATTCTCGGCGCGCTGACCGTGGGCAGCGGATACGGTTGGGGCACCTGGAAAACGGCGTTCACCCAGGGGCCTTCGCGAGTACAGGCGGTCGCCGCGGTGGTGGTGAGCCTCGCGGCCGTGGTGGTGGCGCTGGTGTGCGCGGCGTTCGCCGCCGACCTCGCGGTCGCCGCGCTGATCGCGGCGTCGCAGTCGCAGGCACTCACCGCGCCCGCGTTGGATCGGTCGCTGCTCGGCATCCTGACCGGCGTCGCCATTCTCGGTATGTGGACGCTGGCGGGGGCGCTGATCGGCGCCATCGCTCGCGGACCCGCGCTCGCGGTGGGGCTCGGCCTGGTCTGGGTGCTGGTGGTGGAGAACCTGTTGCGCGGCGTCGCCGGGATCTTCGCGCCGATCGAAGTGGTCACCGATCATCTGCCCGGCACGGCGGCCGGGTCGCTGGCGGGCGCGATGCGCACCGTGGACGGTCCCGCCACGCCCGGTGTGCTGCAGGTCCTTTCGCGGACGGAATCCCTGGTGGTGCTGGCCGCCTATCTGGCGCTGTTCGCGGTCGGCACGATTTGGCTGATGCGCGGACGCGATCTGGTGTGAACCACGAGGGGTGGCAAAACCGGTGGTGGATGTCGTCCACCGCCGGTTTTGTCGTTCATGGACTCACCCGAGGCCCGAGAACGGCTTCGGCGATGGCGCGCAGCGCATCGGTGATCTGTCCTGAGGTCAGCCCGCGCTCACGTTGCTGTCGGTAGACCTCCGCTGCCAGCGGTGCGAGCAGCGGGTCGACCAGCGCGTCCGGTTCACGAATTCCCGCCGCGGCCAACAGTCCTCGCACATGCGCGTACCAGAAGCCGTAGGCGCCGGTCGCGAAGCGGGCTCCGCCGATTTCGGCGCCCAGCACCAGATGGGCGTGTGTATCGAGTAATTCGACCATCGCGGCGTAGAACGCGGCCAGCCGCTGTGCGGCCGGAGCTCCTGGACCCAGCGGCGGGGGGCCGGAAAGCAGTTTCTGTTGCAGCGCTCGCTCGTGTTCGTCCAGCAGCGCCACCGCCACCGAGGCGGTGTCCGGATAACGCCGGTAGAGGGTGCCGCGGCCGACGCCCGCGGCCTTCGCGATGTCGTCCATCGTCACCGTGCGCGGATCCCGGGTGGCGAACAACTCCGCGGCGGCGGCGAGCACTTTCGCCCGGTTGCGTGCGGCGTCCGCGCGTTCCGGCGCAGGCGCCGACCGGCCCGGCCCTTGACCGGTGAGCAGGTCGGATCGCGGTTCCATGCCGTGACTGTAGCCGATTCCGGGTTAAGTGGACAATATGTCCACATCGGTCGTATGGTTGTCCCGTCCGCAGAAATGGACATTCCGTCCGGTTATTCGGAGGTTCGATCATGAGCACCTTGTTGCACCTCGACGCCAGCGCTCGGCCGCGGTCGATCAGTCGGGAATTGAGCGCCGCTTTCGCGGAGGCGTGGCGCGTACGGCACCCGGACGGCCGCTATCTCTACCGTGACCTCGCCGCGCAGCCGGTGCCGTTCATCGGAGAGGCGTGGACCCAACTGTGCGACGCCGTGCTCGCGCTGCCGAGCACGGATCCCGAACGGCTCGGTGAATTGGCGCGCACTCCCGAACAGGCCGCCGCGTGGGAGGTCGTCGAGCCGCTGCTGGCCGAGCTGCTCGCGGCGGACGTGATCTTGATCGGCACCCCGATGTACAACTACTCGATCCCGGCCTCGCTCAAGGCATGGCTGGACCAGGTGACCTTTCCGCGAATGTCGCTGGGACACCGGCGGTTCGTCGTGACGAGCGCGCGAGGCGGCGCTTATTCGCCCGGCGCTCCCAAAGCGGCCTATGACTATCAGGAACGCTTTTTGCGCGACTTCTTCGCGGGCCATTTCGCGGTTTCCGACACCGTTTTCGTGCACGCGGAGTACGCCAACTCGCGCCAGGACCCGGCACTGGCACACTTGCGTGCCGAGCACGACAGGTCCCACGCTCGCGCTCTGGCGACCGCGAGTGACCTGGCCAGGGAGTACTGACATGAACTGGGTGGTCCTCGCCGCCGCCGGACTGGTGGAGATCGTCTGGTCGCAGAGCATCAAACCGACCGAGAATTTCACCAGGCTCGTCCCGACCCTGATCTGCTTCGTTCTCGGTGTCACCGCCGTGTACCTGCTGTCGCGGGCCATGCAGACGTTGCCGGTCGGCACCGCCTACGCGGTGTTCACCGGCATCGGCGCGCTCGGCGCGATCACGCTCGGCATCGTCGTCCACAAGGACCCGATCGGTGCGGGACGGTTGCTGGCCCTTGCTTTGATCCTCGGCGGCATCGTGCTGGCTCGGATCACGAATCCCGAGTAGAACAACGGATTCGTCTGGCGCGCCGCGCTTTACCGCGCCGATCGCGCGGCGTGGGTGCGCGGTGCGCCGAGGCGAACCCGATCGGCGAACCGGTGCGCCGGGGCGAGCCGGCCGGGGTAGGTTCGTGCTGAATCGTCAAACGATCATCGGCGAAAGGACCGTGATGCCCACACGTACCGCGCGTACTGCCTGGACCGGCACCCTGCAGGAGGGTTCGGGACAGGTCGAACTGGCCAGTTCAGGGGTCGGTAAGTACGACGTGTCGTTCCCCAAGCGTTCCGCCGAGGAGGCCGACGGCACCACCAGCCCGGAGGAGCTGATCGCGGCCGCGCACTCGTCCTGCTACGCGATGGCGCTCTCGGCGCAGATCGGCAACGCGGGCGGCACCCCGGAGAGCCTGGACGTCACCGCCGACGTGACCCTCGGCCCCGATCCGGCGGGCGGCTTCCGGATCACCGGCATCGAGCTGACCGTCCGCGGCCGCGTCTCCGGGATCGACGCCGACGCCTTCCAGGCCGCCGCCGAGGCCGCCAAGGCGGGCTGCCCCGTCAGCAAGGCCCTCGCCGGCGTCGACCACATCACCCTCGACGCCGCTCTCGCGTAATTCGGCCACCGGTTTCGTGCCCCCCCACAGTGCGGGGGCACGAAACCGGCACGGAATCAGCGTCCGCGGAAGTAGCGACGGGCCGGGCGGGTGTAGAGAGCCGGGATCGCGATCAGGACGGCTACGACGTGAACGGTACGAAGCGTCGCGAGCAGCAAGCCAACGGGTGGGGTGTCCCGGAACAGATCGCGGAATTCGTTCGCGGACATCGCCGCGGCGAGCGGCTCGATGATCAGGGACAGCAGACCGAGCACGCCGATGCCGACGGTGATCAGCAGGCGGGCCCGGCGGTCGCCGCGAGTCATACGCACCGCGACGGCCAGCACCAGCAGATAGATCGCGATGCGAAGGCCGAGCCCGGGCGCCACGCTCGTCGGGTCGGCCGTCGAGAAATCGCGGGCGGCCCGCGCGATCGCCTCGGCGCTACCCGCGACCAACGCGACGACCAGAGCGTTGAACGCGACGCGCACCGCGCGCGGCGGTCCGGAAGGGGCTGCGCCCCGCGATGCGGGCCGGACGGAAAAGGCAGTGCCGGTCATGGGGCCGACACTGCCTCACTGCTTCCGAACGCGAATCACCCTGCGGTAGCGGGCGCTACCGATACCGGAGTATCGGTGCGTGTGGCGAACTCGGTGAGCGCGGCGAAGCCGAGCGCGAGGCAGGCCCACAGAGTCGCGGTCTCGGCCAGCGAGGCCACCCGGAACTGCCACAGCAGGGTGGCCGGGAAGTCCGCGCTCACCTCGTTCACGCCGGGCAGCAGGACGTAGCCGAGCGCGGTGACCAGCATGAACGCCGCGACGCCGCCGATCAGCCGGAACGTGGGCAGCTGGGTGCGCAGCGCGGTGAACGCCGCCACCGCCGCACCGACCGCGACGATGCCCAGCACAACGGCGGCCAGCCACAGCAGAGTGCGCTCGTTGATGGTGTCCGGGTCGCCGACCGCGGGCGGGTTGGCCGGGTACTTGAAGAACGGCACCGCGACGATCGCGGCCCAACCGGCCACACCGAGCGTCAGCGCGAGCCGCGGCCCGGACAGCGTGGTGTAGCGCCGCGCGAAGTGCGCGACCGAGGCGTAGATGGCGCCGAGCGCGAGACCGGCCAGGCCGAGGGCGAGAAACTGCCCGAACTTCTGGCCGCCGCGGCTCACCAGCGCTTCTTCCTCGTCACCGTGGGAATGGCCGCCGGGCGATTCGGCGTGCTCGCCGTGGGAGTGCCCGTCCGGCGATTCGGCGTGTGAGCTGTGCGCTTCCTCGATGGCGATGGCCGCGTCGACTTTGGGTTCGCCGACGGAATAACCGACTGTGGCGGCCAGCAGTCCGGCGATCAGACCGGCCAGCAGGCCGCGCAGCAGCAGGGTTCGAAGCGAACCGATCAGTGGCACGGAAGCCCCAGCAGGTGACGTCCGTCGTGCATCAGCTCATGCAGGTACATCCCGCTGCGCGAGATGACGCCCTGATCGAAGCCGACCAGGTACAGCGTGAGCAGTGCGAGAAGAACGACACCGACCGTGACGAGCACGGTGGCCAGGGAATCGGTTGCCCGGCTGGGTGAATGCGCGATGGCCATTCGAGTCCTCCTTGGGATACGCGTCCCTTAGGGTGGTGGCGCGACGGTGCCGGTGTCTGGCTTTCCGGCACCGGACTCGGTGCGTGGAACACAGTGGCGCGACCGCTCCGGAATCTCACCGGAATTACCGCGTCACCCTCGCGTTTGTCCCTCGAACTGTGACACCCGCACACCCTCGGCGTCAACCGGGTCCGGCACGGGCGTACCACGGCGTCGGGCGAGTCGCCGGGCAGGCTGGCCTGCCCGGCGGTGCGGCGCGCAGTCAGTTCGCGGGTTTGGCGTCCACGTCGAGCACGACCTCGAACTCGAGCAGCGACGCACCCGTCGAGACCGGCTTCTGACGCTCGCCCGCATGCGCCTCGCGCGCGGGCCCGTCCCGCCAAGCCGCGAAGGACTCTTCCGAGTCCCACTGGGTGACAACGAAATACCGCTTCTCTCCGGCCACCGGGCGCAACAGCTGGAAGCCGAGGAAGCCGGGGGAGTTCTCGACCGCGTGCGCGCGGTGGGCGAACCGCTTCTCCAACTCGGGGCCCGCGCCCTCGGGAACCTCGATCGCGTTGATCTTCACAACAGCCATGTGTCCAAGCTAGCGGCTGCCGCCGAGCAGATGCTCGGTGCCTCGTATTGTCGAACCGATGTTGCACGACGAAGGCGGAGCAGGCGCGCCGATCCTGCTGCTGCACGGACTGATGGGCAGCGCGCGCACGTGGCGCGATCAGCTGGGCTGGCTGCGCGAGCACGGCCACGTCTACACCTTCGACGCCGCCGGGCACGGCAGGCCGGCGCCCGCGGAGCTGACGACCGAGGCCTTCGTCGCCGACCTCGCCGCCCGCACCGCCGCGATCGAAGAGCCGATGGTCGTGATCGGGCATTCGATGGGAGCGCTGCACGGCTGGGTATTCGCGGCGACCCACCCCGACCGGGTACGCGCGCTGGTGATCGAGGACATCGCGCCGGACTTCACCGGCCGCACCGCCGCGCACTGGGCGGCGATGATCGAGGCGTGGCCGCAACCGTTCCCCGACGAGGAGGCCATGCTGTCGTTCTTCGGGCCGGTCGCCGGGCGCTACTTCTCGAACGCCTTCGAACACGGGCCGGAGGGATACCGGCTGCACGGCTCGGTCGCCACCTTCCGCGATATCTCCGAGGAGTGGGGGACACGCGATTTCTGGCAGCAATGGCATGCGGTGCGGGTGCCCGCGCTGCTGCTGGAGGGCGAGCACAGCATCACACCGCCGGGGCAGATGCGGCAGATGGCCGCCGCCCATCCGCACGCCGAACACGTGTTGGTGCCGGGCGCGGGCCATCTCGTGCACGACGATCAGCCCGACCGCTACCGAGCGGAAGTCGAGCGCTTCCTACGGCGAGTGCTCGCCAGCTAGCGGCACGGAATCATCGCGGCGTTCGTCAGTTGTCGGATCCGGTGGCCCCGCCTTCGCCCGCCAACGCGAACAGGCCGTCGGGCGTCTGCTCGATCAAGCCGTCCACCAGCAGCGAGTCCAACGCGCGGTCGCGCTGGCCCGGGTCGCGGGTCCAGGCCAGATCCAAGCGGACCCGCTCCACCGGCCCGCTCGCGTGCCGCAGGACATCCAGCAGCCTGCCGCGCGCTTGGCGGTCGGTGCCCTCGTATTTCTGGGTGCGGCGGACCACCTCGCTCGCCGGCCGTCCCGCGGTGACCCACGCGCAACTCGGCAGCGGGCAGCGCGAGCAATCGGGGGTGCGGGCCGTGCACACGGTCGCGCCGAGTTCCATGAGGGCGGCGGAGAACACCGCGGCGCGGTCGATCCGCAGCGGCAGCAGCGCCTCGGTCTCGGGCAGATCCCGCGACGAGGGGTTACCCGCTTCCGCGCGCCCGTGCACCGCCCTGGCAACCACACGGCGGACGTTCGTGTCCACCACGGGAACGCGTTGTCCGTACGCGAAACAGGCGACGGCGCGCGCGGTGTACGCGCCGATGCCGGGCAGCCCGAGCAGAACCTCCACATCGGCGGGCACCTCGTCGCCGTGCTCGCTCGCCAGCACCCTCGCGCACTCGTGCAGCCGCAGCGCACGGCGCGGATAGCCGAGCTTGCCCCAGGCGCGCAGCACTTCCGCCTGCGACGAGGCGGCCATCGCCGAAGGCACCGGCCAGCGCGCCACCCATTCCCGCCAGATCGGTTCGACCCGGACCACCGGAGTTTGCTGGAGCATGATCTCGCTCATCAGGATCTGCCATGCGGTGACGCCGGGGCGGCGCCACGGCAGATCGCGCGCGGTCTCCGCGTACCAGTCCAGCAACGTGTCGGCGTCGATGCCGTTCGGTGCGCCGTTCCGCACTGTCCTCACCATCCCCGTACTACTGCTGCCAGGCGACATTTGCCCGCCCGTAACCGACCGAACTCGCTGGTAACCGTAACCGTCCTGCACAATGGTCGGTATGCCGGATTCCAACCCGATCAGTGCCTGGAAGTCCTTGCGCGAAGGAAACGACCGCTTCGTCAGCGGCGCGCTGCTGCATCCTAGCCAGGGTGCCGCCGACCGGGCCAAACTCGTCAGTGGCCAGCACCCGCACGCGATCCTGTTCGGCTGCGGCGACTCCAGGGTCGCCGCGGAGTTGATCTTCGACCAGGGCCTCGGCGACATGTTCGTCGTTCGTACCGCGGGCCATGTGGTCGACAGCTCGGTGCTCGGCTCGATCGAGTACGGCGTGCAGGTGCTCAACGTGCCGCTCATCGTAGTGCTCGGCCACGACAGCTGCGGCGCCGTCAAGGCCACCATCGACGCGCTCGACGGCGGCGAGGTGCCGGGCGGATTCATCCGCAGCGTGGTCGAGCGGGTCGCGCCGTCCATTCTGGTCGGCCGCCGCGAAGGCTTGTCCACCGTCGACGAGATGGAGGCCAGGCACGTGGTGGAGACCAGCCGCCTGCTCATGCAGCGGTCGATGATCATCTCGCAGCGGGTCGCGACCGGCGAGCTCGCCATCGCCTGCGTGACCTACAAGCTGGCCGAGGGCAAGGCGCAGTTGCACCGGGTCGTCGGCAACATCGGCGAGGTGGTCTGAGCCGCGGCACGCCCGCGCCGGGGTCGGCGTGCCGGCGGAATGTACTCGCCGCCCGCGGGCGCACGCGGCCGACACGCCGTGCCCCTGAGACGATGCGCCCGATGGTGCCCTTACCGTTGAGACGTGCTGGAACCGAATGGACCGCTGCCACCGGAGATCTATTGGCGTCGACGCGTGTTCGCCATCGGAATCCTGGTGGTCGCCCTGGCGCTGGTGATCTGGGTCGTGCTCGCGGTCGTACGCGGCGGCGACTCGCCCGGTGACGCCGCGGCCGGCGGGACCAGCTCGGCCGTGACCAAGTCCGCCGACGCGGCGGCCAAGCCCTCGGCCGAGTCCGGCGCGCCCAAGTCCTCCGCGGCGGCCACCACCGTCGCGGCCGGACCGTGCCCGGACCAATCGCTGGCGATCAAGGTGACCGTCGAGCAGCCCACCTACAAAACGGGTGAGCAGCCGGTGTTCGGGATCGTCATCACCAACATCTCGGCGGTGGCGTGCACCCGTGACATGGGTTCCGGCCTCCAGCAGGTCTCGGTGCACACGCTCGACGGCCAGCGGCGTCTGTGGTCGAGCACCGACTGCTATCCCGATGGTCAGCCCGACGTCCGCACGATGGGCCGCGGTGAGCAGGCGGCGTTCACTGTCACCTGGTCGGGCACCACGTCCCAGCCGAACTGCGCGGGCGAACGCGTCCAAGTCCCACCGGGGCCCTACAGCGTCGTGGCGCAGCTGGGTTCGGTACGCAGCATGGCCGAGCCGTTCAACATCGCTTGAGAGGGGAGGGGTCAGCTGGCGGCCTCCTCAGGGGCGGCGCGTAGTTTGCGCAGGCCCGCTATGCGGATGGCGGAGCGCAGGTCGGTGACCTCGTGGATCTTCATGGTGCTTTTCACCGGGGCCAGGCCGGGGGGCACCAGGGCAGTGGTGAAGCCGAGGCGTTCGGCTTCGGCCAATCTGCGGTTGACGCCGGTCACCTTGCGGACTTCGCCCGCCAGTCCGACCTCTCCGAGGATCACCCAGCCAGGAGGAATCGGGACATCGGACTCGGCGCTGGCGATGGCGAGCGCGATGGCGAGGTCGGCCGACGGCTCGACCAAGCGCATACCGCCGACGGTCGCGGCGTACACATCGCTCTTGCCGAGGAACACCCGGCCGCGGCTCTGCAGGACGGCAAGCACCATGGCGACCCGGTTGTAGTCCAGGCCGCTGACCGCGCGGCGCGGTTGCGGAATCTCGGTCTTCACCGTCAGGCCCTGCACCTCGCCGACCAGCGGACGCTTGCCGTCCATCGCGACCGTCACCGCCGTGCCGGGCACGGAATCCGTCCGGTGGTGCAGGAACAGGCCGGACGGGTCGTCCACGCAGGCGATGCCGTCCTCGTGCAACTCGAAGCAGCCGACCTCGTCGGCGCTGCCGAAGCGGTTCTTGATGCCGCGCACCATGCGCAGCGTGGAGTTCTTGTCGCCTTCGAACTGGAGCACCACGTCGACCAGGTGCTCGAGCGTGCGCGGGCCCGCGACGTTGCCGTCCTTGGTGACGTGCCCGACCAGCAGCACCGCGATGCCGCTCGCCTTGGCCAGCGAAGTCAGGGCCGCGGTCACCTCGCGCACCTGGGTGACGCCGCCGATCACGCCGTCCACCTCAGGGGCGAGCATGGTCTGCACCGAGTCGACCACCAGCAGCGTCGGCCGCACCTGCTCGACGTGTCCGAGCACGATCGACAGGTCCGACTCCGCCGCCAGATAGACCCGGTCGTGCACCGCTCCGGTGCGATCGGCCCGCAACCGGACCTGCCCCGCCGACTCCTCGGCGGTGACGTACAGCGACTTCTCGTCCCGCTGGGCCGCCCAGCGATGCGCCACCTCGAGCAGCAGCGTCGACTTGCCCACTCCCGGCTCGCCGGACAGCAACACGACCGATCCCGGCACCACCCCGCCGCCGAGCACCCGGTCCAACTCGGTGACACCCGTCGGCCGCGCTTTGGTGATCTTGGAGTCGATCTGCGAGAGCGGCGCGGCCGCAGTGCTCGGCAACATCGCCTTGCGCCCCGGCGAACCGACCGCACCCGCCGCGGCGACTACCTCCTCAACGGTGCCCCAAGCCCCGCACTCAGGACACTTGCCCACCCATTTCGCGACCTCGTGCGAACAGGCGGAGCAGCGAAAGGTCGGCTTCGTCTTTGCCACACCGGCACCATACGCACCGGCTGTGTTTGATTTCCAGCGCCTGCGGCGCTGGGTGTTCGCGGCCCCTTATGGCTCGCGTGTGCGCGACCGCCGCTTGCTCCTTCGTCGCCTACGCGGCGGCCGCGCACACGCGAGCCGGGCCGCGAACGCGGATGCTCGGTCTCGCTTCGCTCGAAAGACGTGGTGGGGGTGTACTGGGCACGTGGGTATCGAAGCTCGCTACCGGTGTACGCGGGTAGCGAGCGCTCCGCCTCGGCGCGCAGCTTGCCTGCTACTCGGGCCGACTGTTTGTTGTCGCATAGGAGCAGTGGCTCTCCGCGCACGGGGGTGGTGCGCGGACCGCGGGCGCGCTGAGCTCCCGCCGCGCAGTGGCTCTCCGCGCCAGGGGTGGTATGTCGAGTCGGGAGGCGCTGCCCGGTAAGAAGGTTTATGGCGTGGCCGGGGCCGCTCCATCCACACTTTCCGAGCCCCGCAGGGCGCGAGTCTTACGAGCGCCGTTCGCGGCCCGGTTCGTGGCCGGGTGGGCGAAGCGCATGCGACGCAGTCGCGAGTCTCGCCCGCCCGGCCACGAACCAAGAAGGGGCCGCGAACACGCAGCGCCGCAGGCGCTGCAAATCGAACTCAGTGGCCGCCGCTGTGTTCGGCTTCGGCCGGGCCGGACTTGTCGGACTCGTGGCGCTCGGTGTGCTGGCCCGCGTCGACCGGGACCTGGACCTGGACGGTGCCGTTCTGCTTGAAGTTGAACGAGACGTTGTAGGTGAGGCCGGGGGAGATGTCCCTGGTCAGGCCGGTGATCTCGATCAGGATGGGGTTGGCCTCCGGGTCCTGGCCCGCGGCGGGGGAGCCGTGCTCGCCAGCGCCGTGCGACTCGGCGGTGGTGGTCGGCGCGGCGGAGCGCGGAGCGGAGGTGGGCGCGCCCGCGCTCGTGGTCGGCGCGGCGCTGGTGGTGGTCGGCGCGGCCTCGCGCTTGACCGGCTGGGTCGCCGCGACGACGGTCTGCTGCGGGGCGAGCTCGACGACCGACTTGCCGGAGGCCGGGGTGATCTTGACGGTGCCCAGGTCGGTGGTGATGCTGGTCAGCTCGTCGGTCACGGACTCGCCGTTGTTGATGATGGACAACGCGATGAGCGCCTTGCCGCCCTTGGTGTTGGCGTACCCGGTGCCCTCGGACGGATACACGATGTGCACGTTGCGCAGGGCGATGCGGCCCACGTCGGCGTGGTTGCCGTTCACGGCGGCGACCTGTTCGGCGGTCTGCGAGATCTGGCCCGCGCCGCAGCCGGACAGCGCGATCGCCGCTCCGGCGGCGAGTGCGGCAACCGTCACCATGCGACGTCGCGCCCCCTTGGGGGCGGTCACAGCTTTCAGGGCAGTCACGGGTTGTCCCTCCATGTCGACCGGGCTCTGGCTCCGCGCGGGAGCGTAGTAACTAGGCAGCGTAGTAGTTCCCTCGGCGGCACGGGCGCGGGGGCCGGGTCGAACTCGGGCAAGCCCGCGCGCACGCGGTGGAGTGTGCGGCCGACCACGGGACGTGCGCGCCGACACTCGGCGCGTTGATAACGGTTCGATCGAACTTCGGAAGGTTGCCGCGAAGGTGCCGGCGCGCGGGCGTCGTGCGGCGGCGACGGAGCCGGGAGATAACCCGTTCTGGCACAACGTAATGCACACCGCCTGGCATCTGTCAAGCCCCTGGCCTTCCTCGTTGTGGCCCTGACCTGCACAGTTGATCGCGCCGTTACCGAGTCGCATGTTAAACTGTGAACATCGAAAGGGGCACGGGACACATGATTTTTAAGGTCGGAGACACCGTCGTTTACCCCCACCACGGAGCGGCGCTGATCGAAGCAATCGAGACTCGCACCATCAAGGGTGAGCAAAAAGAGTATCTGGTCCTGAAGGTCGCCCAAGGCGATCTCACTGTTCGGGTTCCCGCGGAGAACGCCGAATACGTCGGCGTGCGTGACGTCGTGGGTCAGGAGGGTCTCGATCGGGTCTTCCAGGTGCTTCGGGCGCCGCATACGGAGGAGCCGACCAACTGGTCCCGCCGCTACAAGGCCAACCTCGAGAAGCTCGCTTCCGGCGATGTGAACAAGGTGGCCGAGGTCGTCCGCGATCTGTGGCGCCGGGAACAGGACCGCGGCCTGTCCGCGGGTGAGAAGCGCATGCTCGCCAAGGCTCGGCAGATTCTTGTCGGTGAGCTCGCGCTGGCCGAAGGCACCGATGACGGCAAGGCTGAGACCCTGCTCGATGAGGTCCTCGCAGCGGCTTCCTGACCGTGAACACAACTGACAACGGTGTCCGTTCCAGTGACGGACCCGTCGTTGCTCTTGTGCCTGCCGCCGGCCGTGGCGTGCGTCTGGGTGAATCGGCACCCAAGGCGTTCGTCCCGGTCGGCGGCAGGCCCATGGTCCGGCTCGCCGTCGAAGGCTTGATCGCCTCCGGCGCGGTCGACCGGATCATCGTGATGGTTCCCACCGAACTCGTCGACAGCGCCGTTGCCCTGCTGCCGCCAACGAGTTCGGTTCAGGTGGTCGTCGGCGGCGCCGAACGCATCGACTCGGTGCGGGCGGGTATCGCCGCGGCGCCCGACGCCGCCTACTTCCTGGTGCACGACGCCGCCCGAGCGCTCACGCCGCCCGACCTCATCGCCAGGGTCGCGGCCGAACTGCGCGCGGGGCGCCCCGCCGTGGTCCCCGGGCTTCCGGTAGCCGACACCATCAAATCCGTCGACGCGGCCGGCGCGGTGACCGGCACTCCCGATCGCGCCCGGTTGCGCGCCATCCAGACGCCGCAAGGTTTCGCGGCCGACCTGCTGCGCTGCGCGTACGCGCCGGAGGGCATCCAGGCGACCGACGACGCGGGTCTGGTGGAGCGGCTCGGCGTCGCGGTCCACACCATCCCCGGCGATCCGCTCGCCTTCAAGATCACCACTCCCCTCGACCTCCGGCTCGCCGACGCGGTGCTCGACGGCGCGGGCGTCGGACGGGCGGTGGCGCCGTGACCATGCGCGTCGGCATCGGCAGTGACGTCCATCCGATCGAAGCGGGCAGGCCGTGCTGGATGGCGGGTCTGCTGTTCGACGGCGACGACGGCTGCGCGGGCCACTCGGACGGCGACGTCGCCGCGCACGCCCTGTGCGACGCGCTGCTGTCCGCGGCGGGCCTCGGCGATGTCGGCGCGGTGTTCGGCACCGGACGCCCGGAATGGGCCGGCGTCTCCGGCGCGGCCATGCTGAAGGAAGTGCGCAGGCTGCTGGACGAAGCGGGCTTCGAGGTGGTCAACGCCGCGGTGCAGGTGATCGGCAACCGCCCCAAGATCGGGCCGCGGCGCGCCGAGGCGCAACAGGTGCTCGGCGGACTGCTCGACGCCCCGGTCGCGGTGTCCGGCACCACCACCGACGGGCTCGGCCTTACCGGTCGCGGCGAGGGTGTCGCCGCCGTGGCGACCGCCCTGCTGCAAGCTTGTCGTTGATCCAGCTCCGACGGACCCGAGCCGGTCCGTGAACGACCTTATACACCAGCTAGGATCGACTGCCGTGACGCTGCGCCTCTTTGACACCGACACGCGGACCATGCGCGATTTCGCGCCCTTGGTCCCCGGCCGTGCTTCGGTGTACCTCTGTGGCGCCACCGTGCAGGGCGAGCCGCACATCGGCCATGTGCGCAGCGGAGTCGCGTTCGACGTGCTGCGACGCTGGTTGATCGCGCACGACATCGACGTCTTCTTCATACGCAACGTCACCGATATCGAGGACAAGATCCTGACCAAGGCCGCCGAGGCGGGCAGGCCGTGGTGGGAGTGGGCCGCCACGCACGAGCGCGCCTTCGACCGCGCCTACGAACAGCTCGGTGTGCTGCCGCCGTCCGCGGAGCCGCGCGCCACCGGCCACATCACCCAGATGGTGGAGATGATGCAGCGGCTGATCGACCGCGGTCACGCCTACGCCTCGGCCGGGAACGTCTATTTCGACGTGGTCAGCTACCCCGATTACGGCAAGCTGTCCGGCCACAAGCTCGACGACGTGCACCAAGGCGAGAGCGCGGGCGAGGGCAAACGCGACCCGCGCGACTTCACCCTGTGGAAGGCGGCCAAGCCCGGCGAGCCGACCTGGCCGTCGCCCTGGGGGCCCGGCCGCCCCGGCTGGCACCTGGAGTGCTCCGCGATGGCCGAGTTCTATCTCGGCGCGGAATTCGACATTCATTGCGGCGGTATGGATCTGGTGTTCCCGCACCACGAGAACGAGATCGCCCAGTCGAAGGCGGCCGGCGACGGTTTCGCCCGGTACTGGCTGCACAACGGCTGGGTGACCATGGGCGGGGAGAAGATGTCCAAGTCGCTGGGCAACGTGCTGTCCGTGCCGAATGTGCTCGACAAGGTGCGGGCCGTCGAATTGCGGTTCTACCTGGGCAGCGCGCACTACCGCTCGATGCTGGAGTACTCGGAGAAGGCGCTGCACGACGCGGCACAGTCCTACCAGCGCATCGAGGCGTTCGTGAACCGGGTGGTGGACCGGGCCGGTGAGGTTCCGGTGGGCAAGTGGACCGACGCGTTCGCCGCCGCCCTCGACGACGATCTGGCGGTGCCGAAGGCGTTGGCGGAGATCCACCGCGTGGTGCACGAGGGCAACAAGGCGCTGGAGGTCGGCGCGATCGATTCCGCGCGCGACCTCGCCGGTCAGGTGCGCGCCATGCTCGCCGTCCTCGGTGTCGATCCGCTCGACCCGCACTGGTACACCCCGAGCGATTCCTCGGCCGCGCTCGGCGCTCTGGACGTGCTGGTGCGCGCCGAACTCGACCGCCGCCAGCAGGCGCGCGCCGCCAAGGACTGGGCGACCGCCGACGCCGTGCGCGATCGCTTGCAGGCCGCGGGCATCGAGGTCACCGACACGGCCGACGGCCCCGAATGGGCGCTGGCGGCATCACAATCCGGAAAGGCCGAGTGATGGCAGGCAATTCGCAGCGTCGCGGTGCGGTTCGCAAGAGCGGCAGCAAGAAGGGCGCCGTGGTCGGCTCCGGCGGCAAGCGCAGGCGCGGACTGGAGGGACGTGGCGCCACGCCGCCCGCGGAGATGCGCACCAAGCACCCCGCCGCCAAGCGGGCCGCCGCGAAAACCAAGGCCGCGCAGGGACGTTCGTCCGCGCGCGGTGCCACCACCCGTCCCGCCGGACGCAAGACCGAGGACGGCCCCGAGTTGGTGCTCGGGCGCAATCCGGTGGTGGAGTGTCTGCGAGCCGGTGTGCCGGCGACCGCGCTGTACGTCGCGGTCGGCACCGAGAACGACGACCGCTTGACCGAGAGCGTGCGGCTGGCCGCCGACACCGGGATCTCCATCCTGGAGGTGCCGCGTACGGATCTGGATCGGCTGAGTGCCAATGGTTTGCACCAAGGCGTAGCCCTTCAGGTGCCGCCGTACCGCTACGCCCATCCGGACGATCTGCTCGACCGGGTGCGGGGCGCCGCCGAGCCCGCGCTGCTGGTCGCGCTGGACAATATCTCCGATCCGCGCAACCTGGGTGCGGTGGTGCGTTCCGTGGCCGCCTTCGGCGGTCACGGTGTGCTGATCCCGCAGCGGCGCAGCGCGAGTGTCACCGCGGTGGCCTGGCGCACCAGCGCGGGCGCCGCCGCCCGGCTTCCGGTCGCCCGCGCCACCAATCTCACTCGCACGCTGAAGGATTGGGCGGCTCAGGGTATCCAGGTGGTCGGCTTGGACGCCGGCGGCGACACCACGCTCGACGATTTCGACGGCCGCGAGCCGACCGTGATCGTGGTCGGCTCGGAGGGCAAGGGGCTGTCGCGCCTGGTGCGGGAGTCCTGTGACACGATCCTGTCGATCCCGATGGCCGGGCCGGTGGAATCGCTGAACGCGTCGGTGGCCGCCGGGGTGGTGCTTTCGGAAGTCGCCCGCCAGCGCCGCGTGTGAAGGTTTGCGCCTCGCACGCCTAAAAACACGGAGAGGCCGCTCACCCCAGTAGAATTCGGGTGGTGGTGATACCCAATCAGCCCATAGGTTCGCCGGTCGAGCATCCGAACGCGACGGCGGTGTTGTTTCTCGGCGCGGCGAGCGTCTTGTGCTGCGGGGTGCTGGGGCCGGTGGCATGGGCGCTGGGACGGCGCGCGCTCGACCAGATCGAGGAATCCGGCGGCGCGTACGGTGGCCGGGCCCAGGTTATGGTCGGGTACATACTCGGCGTCATCGGCACCGTCCTCATGATCATCTTCGCGGTGCTGTTCCTGCTCATCCTGCTCGGCGGGAACGCTTGAGCGTCCGCGTGCGGGCGCCGGACGACATCGGGAACGATCAGTCCCCGCACTGAACCGCGACAGGCCACGCCTGAGTCCGTTCCGCCAACAAGGGGGGTGGGCGCGGTCGAACGTTCCCGTGCGCTGACACCGCCGGAGCCGGGCGGAGACCGCCTAGTCCAGACTGGGCCGCTCGCGCTCGGCGGTGTCCCAGGCGGGCCACTCCGTGCTGACGCTGCCCGACCAGCTGGGCTGCCTGCGATCGCGGAACGCGGCCATGGCCTCGCCACCGTCGATGCTCTTGGTCGCGTGCTGGTTGAGATCGGTTTCGAGCTTGCCGACCACGGCCGGGCTCATGCCGAGCCCTTCCCAGAGCAGCCGCTTGGACAGTGCCACGGGTAGCGGCGCCGAGCCGTTCGCGATGTCGTGCGCGACGGCCAGCGCGGTGGGTAGCACCTCGCCGGCGGGTAATGAGCTGTTGGCCACGCCCATCGCCTTCGCCTCGTCACCGTCGAAGGTGCGCCCGGTGAGCATGATGTCGGCGGCGTTGGCCATGCCGACCAGCCGGGGTAGCGTCCAGTGCGCGTAGCCGTCGGCCAGGACGCCGCGGCGCACCTGGTTCAGTCCGTACACCGCGTCGCGCGCCATGTACCGCAGGTCGCACTGCAAGGCCAGGGCCAGGCCGATGCCGACCGCGTGGCCGTTGACGGCCGCGATCACCGGCTTGCGCACGCGCCACGGCGGCGGATCGATGGTGGCGCTCACCTCACCCACCCGATTGGAGAGGTCCGCGCCCGCGCAGAAGGCGGGCGGGGTGCCGGTGATGATCACGGCACGGATGGCGTCTTCCGAATCGCAGCGCTGCAACGCGGCGCCCAATTCTGCCGCCATCGTCGGGGTGAAGGCGTTCTGCTGGGCGGGCCGGTTGAGCGTGAGCACGGCGACGCCCCGGGAGACGTCGACGTGCAGTTCCGAACTCATGCCACAGGATGTTAGCCGACGCGCGCTGACCTGACCCGGGGCCGAAAGTCCTCCGCTATCCGCGCAGCACCTTGCGTCCGATGGCGTACTTGTGCACTTCGGTCGGCCCGTCGTAGAGACGGAAGGCGCGCATGTCGCGGAAGATCATCTCGACCACCGTCTCGTCGCTGATGCCGATGCCGCCGAGCACCTGCACGCACCGGTCGGCGACCTTGAACAGTTCCTCCGAGACGAACGATTTGGCGATCGAACTCTCGTGCCGCGCCTTCTCGCCGTTGTCCATCAGCCAGCACGCGTGCCAGATGGTCAGCCTGCACTGGTGCAGGGCGATCTCGTTGTCGGCCAGCATGAACGACACGCCTTCGTGCTCGCCGATCGGCTTGCCGAACGCGGTGCGGGTGCGCGCGTGCTCGACAGCGATGCTCTGGGCCCGCTCGGCCGCCCCGAGCCAGCGCATGCAGTGGGTGAGGCGGGCCGGAGCGAGCCGGAGCTGGGCGTAGCGCAACGCCTGGCCCGCCTCACCGAGCAGCGCCTCCCTGGGCAGGACCAGGTTGTCGAAGCGGACCACACCGTGTCCGGCGACGTAATTGCGGTCCATCGTGTTCATCGTGCGTTCGATGACGATGCCGGGCTGGTCGCCGTCGGCCAGGAACAGCGTGGGGCCTTCGGGCAGGTGCGGGTTGGCGGCAAGGCGCGCCATGATGATCCAGGTCTTCGCGCCGTTCGCCCCGGTGATCAGCCACTTGCGCCCGTTGATGGTGAAGTTCTCGCCGTCGAAGGTGGCGCCGGTGGACAGCTGGGCGGGGTCGGAGCCCGCGCCGTCGGGCTCGGTCATGGCGAAGACCGAGCGCTGATGGCCAGCGACCACGGGGGCCAGGTAACGCTGGACCTGGTCGGGATCGGCCACCTTGGACAGCAGGAACATGTTGCCCTCGTCGGGCGCCGCGCAGTTCATCGCGACCGGGCCGAGCGTGGACCAGCCCGCGGCCTCGTAGATCACCGCTTGCTCGATGTGGGTCAGCCCGCGTCCGCCGAGCGACTCGGGGGCCTGCACGGTGAGCAGCTTCTCGGCGCGGGCGAGTTCGACGAGTTCCTGCCGCAGCTCGTCGGTGGGGCCGTGCGCGGTCAGGCGCGGGTCGCGCTCGTAGGGGACGATCTTGTCGATGACGAAGCGGCGCACTCGGTCGCGTTCGGCGGCGAGGTCGGCGGGAATCGCGAAGTCGATCATCGTTGGTCACCATTCGTTCGGGGGCGCGATGGGTCGAGCATACGAAAGCATCCTGGTATGACTGAAGGCGGCTGCCATCACTGGCTCGGTGAAACCGGGGTGAGTCCTGAGCTGGGCCGACATCCGCTGGTCTCGGCGTGGCCGGAGAGGGTGTAAGGGCCGCCGCGAGAATTTCCCCTCACACTGAAGGATTCCCCCTGGGGCACTGTCCGCCGGATACCCAGGAGTGCGGGACGTGGCCAGCCCCCAGCCGAGGGGTGCGCGCCGACTCTCAGGACGACTCTCCATAGCGGGCGGCGATCGCGGCGGCGCGATCTCGGAGGGAGGTGCGCAACCACTGTGGGGCCAGGGCTTCCGCATCCGTGGCGAGCTCCCAGAGCGCCCATTCGGCATGTCGCGCATCCTGGAAGGTCACCTCCAGCCGCAGTCGGCCGTCGGCGTCGGATTCTTCGGCACGGACGGTGAGCGCGGTGCTCACCAGCGCATCGCGCCGAGCCGGGTCGACCCGTACCAGCACCGTGACTTGGTCGCCGCCCATCCGGAACCGCGTGCTGTGTTCCTGCCAGGCCCGGTCCAAGTCGACCCGGTCCGGTCGCTGCGCGGGTTCGGGGAGTTCCTCGGCGGCCAGCACCCGGGACAGCCGGTAGGTGCGGTCGGCGCCGGATCTCGTGGCCAGCAAGTAGCCCTGGCCGCGCGCGGTGACCAGGCCGATCGGATCCACCGTGCGCCACATCGGGGTCTGGTCCACAGCCGCGTAGTGGATGCGCAGCTTGTGGCCGGCGAACACCGCGCGCCGGATCTCGGTCACGATGGCGTCGGGCACCTCCTCGGCAACCAGCCGGCGCGACAGGAGGTCGGTCTCGGGGTCGATGAGCAACCGCTGCGCCGCGTCGCTCGCGATAGCCCGATGGCTTTCGGGCAGTGCGTCGACCACCTTCAGCATGGCCGAGGCGAGCGCCGAGCCGAGGCCGAATGTCCGCGCGCCGCGCCGTGTTCCGGCGACCAGCAGGGCGAGGGCCTCGTCGTGGTTCAGGCCGGTGAGTTCGGTCTGGAACCCGGGCAACAACGCGAAGCCGCCGTGCCGCCCGCGTTCGGCGTAGACCGGGACGCCGGCAGCGGACAGGGCTTCGATGTCGCGCAGCACCGTGCGGGTGGATACCTCCAGCTCGTGGGCGAGCGCGTCCGCGGTCAACCGACCGCGTTGACGCAGCAGCAGCACCAGCGAGACCAAGCGGTCGGCGCGCATGCGAAAAACCTACCGGAATACCTGACCGAGGATGTCGTGATTTGTTGGGAGGCTCAGGGGCGTACGAATTCGCGATGGATCGATGGGAGCTGATGTGGCAGTGGAACGAACGGCGGTCAACCCGGTGACGTGGGCGGCGGAGATGGGTTTCCACCAGGGTGAGGTCGTCTCCGGGCACACCCGGACGCTGTACTGCTCCGGGCAGACCGCGATGAGCCGCGACGGCAAGCCCCAGCACGACGGTGACATGGCGGCGCAGTTGGCCCTGAGCCTCGACAACTTGGAGGCCGTGCTCGCCGAGGCGGGCATGTCGCTGGCGAATCTCGTTCGGCTCAACGTCTACACCACCGACGTCGATCTGCTGTTCCCGCACTACGGTGTGCTGGCGTCGCGGCTGGGCGCCGCCGGAGTGGCACCGCCCACCACGATGCTCGGGGTGACGCGGCTGGCGATCCCCGGCCAGATGGTCGAACTCGAGGGCACCGCCGTCGCGTGACGCGGCCTCGCCGCTCCTCGTGCCGAGCGGACCGGCACGAGGGGCGGGAAGGTGGATGTTGCCAGGTGACCTGGTGTCACGACCCGGACGATGGGTATGTGGCGCTCAGCGGACGCGGGCGAGTTCGCGATTGCGGGTGCCGAGCAGGCGGCAGGCGAGGTAGATCAGGAACGAGATCGTGGTGACGAACGTCGAGACGGGGACGCCCGGCGCGAGCGACAACAGGATGCCGCCCACGGCGGCGAGTTCGGCGAACACCACCGCGAGCACGGTCGCCCGGATCGGGTCCGCGGTGAGCTGTGCGGCCGCGGCGGCCGGGGTGATCAGCAGGGCGAGGACCAGCAGGGCGCCGACGATCTGCACGCCGAACGCCGCCGTGATGCCGAGCAGGACGGCGAACACGATGGACAGCGCCCGCACCGGAACACCGCGGGCCACGGCCACTTCCGGATCGGAACTGGCGAACAGCAGCGGCCGGTAGACGAAGGCGAGCACCGCGATCACCCCGGCGGTGCAGACGGCGAGCAGGCCGAGCCCGTTGTTGCCGACGCTGACCACCTGACCGGTCAGCAGCGAGAATTTCGATCCGGCGCGATCCGGGCCCAGCCACAGGAAAAGCACCGAGAGTCCCAAACCGAACGAGAGCACCACGGCGATCACGGAATCGCGTTCGCGCGCCCGGGCCCCGAGCAGGCCGAACAACACCGCCGCCACCACCGACCCCGCGATGGCGCCGAGGCCGACGCCGACACCGGCCAGCAGCGCGGCGGCGGCGCCGGTCAGCGAAAGCTCGCTGGTGCCGTGCACGGCGAACGACATCTGCCTGCTGATGATCAGTGGGCCGATCACACCGGACAGCAGCCCCAGCAGAGCCGCGGCGAGCAACGCCTGCTGGACGAAACCGTAGGACAGCAGGTTCGCCGTGGTGCCGAAGTCCAGCATCTTGCCGAGGACGCCGGTGAGCTTGTCGGTCACGAAGGCACTCCGCTCTGCTCGGGCTCCGTGGACGGCCGGTCGCCGTCGCCCTGCGCATGGTCCCCCGAAGCATGGGATGCCGAGGCCGTGCCCTTGCCGTGGATCGAGCGGTCGGACACCACATCGCCGGTGGCAGTGTCGCCGTTCGCCGAGATGGCCGATGTCTCCGCGGCGGCTGCCAGGCTGCTGGGTGTCGGCTCAGGCGAAGCAGCCTCATGCGTCGCCGGTTCGAGCAGCGGCGAGTCGTGGCCGGTCACATTGGCGTGAGAGGAGCGGCGCATGGCGGTCGTCGAGGCCGTCGGGGTCGGTTCGGCTGGCGCGTCGTCGTTGCCTATCGGGGGGCGGCGCGTGCTGGCTTCCGACTTGCCGTTCGCCGGGATGGCCGGTGGCGGCTCGGGCGAGGGCGCTTCATGCGTCGTCGGTTCGAGGGGCGAGTCGTGGCTCGGCACGTCGGGGTCGGAGGACTGGCCGATCGCGGTTGGCGACGCTGCCGGTGTCGGTTCGGCCGGTGCGTCGCCGTCGCGTGCCGGGTGAGCTTTCGACCGGTCGGTCTGAGTGCGGGGTTCCGAGTCGGTCGAGGCCGCGGGGGTAGCGGTGAGGTCGGAATGCGCCGCGGTCGGTGCGGCGGGGACCGGCGCCGCGGATGCCGCGGGCGAGGTGGCTGCGTCGTCCGCCGAGGCTTGGTCGCCGTGGGGGAACTCGTCGCCGGCCGGGCCGTGGCAGTGGCCGCCCGCTGTGCCCAGCGCGTCCATGGTGTCGCCGGTGCCGACGACCACCAGGCGCCCGCGGACCCGCAGCACGTCCACCTGGGTGCGGTACAGCTCCGACAGCACCGCCGAGGTCATCACCTCTTCCGGTGTCCCGATCCGGAACCGGCCGTCGACCAGGTACAGCACGCGGTCCACCAAGGGCAGGATCGGGTTGATCTCGTGCGTCACGAAGAGCACCGCGGTGTCGTGGGTGCGCCTGCGGCGATCGATGAGCTCGGCGACCAGCCGTTGATTCGCCAGGTCCAGGCTCAGCAACGGTTCGTCGCACAGCAAGACCTTCGGATCACCGACCAGCGCCTGCGCCACCCGCAGGCGCTGCTGCTCGCCGCCGGACATGGACTCCAGCGGCGCGTGGGCGAAACGCTCCGCGCCCACGTCGGCGATGGCGGCGGCCACCTTGCGCTTGCGTTCGGCACGGGAGCGCAGCCCGAGCCCCCAGCGATGCCCGTCGACGCCGAGCCCGACCAGGTCGACGCCGCGCAACTGCACCCCGGCGTCGATCGTCTTCTGCTGCGGTATGTAGCCGATGTCGTGATTGCCCGCGCGGGCGGGAGAGCCCGCGATCCGCGCCGTGCCCGCCGTCAGGCCGACCTGGCCCAGCAGCACCTTCAG
This sequence comes from Nocardia implantans, assembly GCF_035544775.1. Lineage (NCBI taxonomy): Bacteria > Bacillati > Actinomycetota > Actinomycetes > Mycobacteriales > Nocardiaceae > Nocardia > Nocardia implantans. The sequence continues at coordinate 118,760 of NZ_JAYKYQ010000015.1, forward strand.
CAGCGAGGTCTTGCCCGATCCGTTCGGCCCGAGGACCGCGACGAATTCACCGGGCGCGACGGTGAGATCCAGTCCCTCCCAGAGCGTTCGGTCGCCGAACGACAAGCGGGCGTCCGCCAGGCGCACCGCGGCCGCGTCGTCGCCGATGGTCGATCGCCGTTCCACCCCGTCGGCGTGCTCGGTCAGCGCGGCTCCCTTGTTCATCTGCTCAGCCCAGCGCGGCGGCCAGCGCCTGCGCGTTCTTCGTCTGCCACTGAATGTAATCCACGCCGTCGGGCAGGGTCTCGGTCACCTCGACGACGGCGACGCCCGCATGCTGCGCGGTGCCGCGCAGGTCCTTGGTGATCTTGTCCTCGGTCTGCACGTTGTAGATCAGGGCGCGGACCCGCTTGCCGGTGAGCAGGTCCTGAGTCGCCGCGACGGCCGCGGGGGCCGGGTCGGTTTCCTGCTCGATGGCTTCCTGGAACTCGTGCGGCGTCAGGTCGTCGGCTCCGGCGGCGGCCACGAGGTAGTGCGCCAGGGGTTCGGTCTGCAGCACCGGCGTTCTCGGGTGCTCGGCGGCGAGCTTGCCGGTGATGGCGGTGACCGCGGCGAGCCGGTTCTTGAACGTCGTCGCGCGTTCGGCGTAGGCCGCGGCCTTGTCCGGGTCCAGTTCGCCGAGCTGGGCGGCGATCCGGTCGGCGACCACGTCGACGGTGCGCACGTCGTACCAGACGTGTTCGTTGTCGTCGCCTTGGTCCGCTCGCAGGGCGAACGCGTCCACGGTGCGCTTGCCGGTGCCCGCCACCGCCTTCTCGGCGAACTCGTCGTAACCGCCGCCGTTGTAGACCACTAGGTCGGCATCGCTGAGCGCGGCCGATTCGACGGCGGAGGTCTCGTGCGAGTGCGGGTCGGCGGAGGGGTCGGTGATCAGCGCGCGAACGGCGGCGTCGGGTCCCGCGACGGCGGCGGCGATATCGCCCCAGACGTCGGTGGACGCGACGACCGAAGGCCGCCCGTCGTCGTTCGAGCCGGAGCAGGCGCTCAGCGTCAGGGCGGAGACGACCCCCACGGCGATGCCTGCGCAACTGATGGCGAATCGGGTTCTCACGTGGGGGTACTCCTGGCCGTGCTCTAGATCATAATGGAAATCGTTCCCGTTTAACTCTAGCAGGGCCCGTCAAACGACCGGATGCGACGCTCGCGCGGGAGCCGAACGCGAAGGGCCCGTGAACGATTCCTCGTTCGCGGGCCCTCGCCTTGCGTGCGGTCAGACCAGCGCGGCTTCCACCGGCTGTCCGAGCAGCTGCGCGCAGCGCAACAGACCGAGATGGCTGTAGGCCTGCGGGTGGTTGCCCAGCGACCGTTCGGCCACCGGGTCGTACTCCTCGCTGAGCAGCCCGGTGGGGCCGGCCACGTCGACCAGCTGGGCGAACAGCGCCTCGGCGTCGGAGCGCTTCCCGATCAGCAGGTACGCCTCCACCAGCCAGGCCGCGCAGAGGTGGAACCCGCCCTCGCCGCCGGGCAGGCCGTCGTCGTGGTGGTAGCGGTACACCGTCGAGCCGCTGCGCAACTCGGCCTCGGTCGCCACGACCGTCGCCGCGAAGCGCGGGTCGGACGGGTCGATCAGCCCGCTCAGCCCGATGTGCAGCGTCGCCGCGTCCAGGTCGGTGCCGTCGTAGGCCGCGGTGTAGGACTGCACCTCGTCGTTCCAGCCCTTGGCCTTCACCTCGTCGGCGATGGTGTCGCGCAGCAGCGGCCAGGACGGGTCGGCCTCGCGATCGAACTTCTGCGCCAGGGTGAGCGCCCGGTCGACGGTCAGCCAGCCCATCACCTTGGAGTACACGTGGTGGCGCGGGTTGCCGCGGATCTCCCAGATGCCGTGGTCGGGCTCCTGCCAGCGCCGCTGCACCGCCGAGACCATGGCGCACACCAGCTCCCAGTCGGCGTCGGGCAGCACGTCGGCCGGATCGGTGACGCCGCGCAGTTCCCTCGCGTGCGCCAGGGTGGCGATGAGGTCGACGATCGGACCGAAGACGTCCAGTTGGACCTGCATGTTGGCCGCGTTGCCGACGCGCACCGGGCGGGAGCCCGCGTAGCCGGGTAGCTGGTCGATCGAGGCCTCCGGCGGCAGCGTCTCGCCGTACAGCGTGTACAGCGGGTGCAGCCGCTCGGGGCCGGGCAACGTCTCCAGCACCCGGTGCACCCAGCCGAGGTAGTTCTCGGCCTCGTCGAGCGAGCCCAGCGAGACCAGCGACTGCGCGGTCAGCGCCGCGTCGCGCAGCCAGCAGTAGCGGTAGTCCCAGTTGCGCACGCCGCCGATGTCCTCGGGCAGCGAGGTGGTGGCGGCCGCGAGGATCGAGCCGGACGGCGCGTGCACCAGTCCGCGCAGGGTCAGCGCGGAGCGCTTCATCAGGTCGGGCTTGAGCGGCGGCAGCGTGAGCGTGCTCGCCCAGTCCGACCAGTACCGCTCCGCCTCCCGGCGCCGGTCCGCCTCACTGGTCGGGGAGGGGTCGAGATCAGCGGTGCCGCAGCGCAACTCGAGCACGACCGGACCCTTGGACGGATCGACGACGGCCCGTGCCGACTCGTGGGTGCCATCCGAGACGATCTCCCACCGCACGCCGGGGGAGCGCAGCACGATCGGGTCGTTGGTGCCGTACACCCGCAGCCCGCCCTCTTGGGCTTCGAGGTTCACCGGCACTTGGCCGAACTCGGGACGGGGGGCGAAGGTGACCACGGCCTTCGCGTCGCCGGTGATCACCCGGGTGAGGTCGGTGCGGGTGGGGGCCACGTCGTGCGGCAGGTAGTCGGTGACTTGCAGCTTCGCCCAACGGGTTTCGACGGTCATCGTGCCGTCGACGTAGCGCTGCGACAGCGGCAGGCCCGGTCGCTCCGGCTCGATGGTGAAGTGCCCGCCCTGCGGACCGCCGAGCAGGTGCGCGAACACCGCGGCCGAATCGGGCTCGGGGTGGCAGAACCAGGTCACCGTGGCGTCCGGGGTGAGTAGCGCGACCGAGCGCGGGCTGGCCAGCATGGTCAGCCGCTCGATGCGCGGCGCGCTCGCGCCGGCCAGCCAGGTGCGGCGCTCCTCCAGCAGGTAGGCCAGCGCGCAGGCGACGGCCTCGGTGCTGTCCACCCGGAACTTGGCCAGGCTCTCGCCGTCGCCGACCTTGATGCCGACGTCAGGGCCCGACAGCACGCGGAACGCCTTCTCGTCGGTGACGTCGTCACCGAAGAACACCGCCGCCGAGGCCCCCGCCTGATGCCGGACGGTGTCGAGCGCGGTGCCCTTGTCGGTCTGCACCACGGCCAGTTCGATGACGGCCTTGCCCTCGGTGACCTGCACGCCGAACCAGCACGCCGGACCGAGCCGGACCTGCGACAGCGCGCGATGACCGATCTCGGGGCTGGCGTTGCGCACGTGCAACGCGACACTGGCCGGTTTGATCTCGACGGTGACGCCGGGGTTGTCCGCGGCGATCTGATTCAGCGACGTCTGCACCTCTTGGAGCAGATGCTTGGCGTCGTTGTCGATCGCGTGCACGAAGCCCACGTCGAATTCCGAGCCGTGGCTGCCGATCAGTTGCACCTCGACGGGCAGACGGGACAGCGCCGCGAGATCTCGCAGCGCGCGGCCGGAGATCACGGCGGCAGTGGTCCCGGTCAGGCCGGCGAGGGCTCGTAACGCGCTCACCGATTCCCGATGGGGGAAGGCTTTGGTCGGGTCGGACACGATGGGCGCGAGTGTCCCGTCGTAGTCCGATGCGACCAGCAGCCGTGGCACGCGCGCGACCGTCGACAGTGCACGGCGAAGTTCCAGTGGCAGATCCTGTGCGCTCACGCATCCAACCTAGTGATCGGAGGAGTTTTTTCAGGGGGCGGGCAAAACAATACTGTGTTGAATTTGCCGCACAGAAGCGCGCCGGTTCGCGTGCGAACGATAACGCACGACCTGAACCGGTGTCCGGTAGATCTGCCCAGCTAACGGCAACGGTATCCGAGCGGGTGAGCTTCGTCGCAGCCCAGCGGGCCTTTCGCGCCCGGTTGGTGGCCGGGCGCCGAAGAGTCTACTGGTTGCGTTCGCCCAGCAGGAGGTCGACGGTCAGTTCCAGGCGTTCGGTGACGTCGGTGGCCGACGCGCGCCGGGTCAGCCAGGCGACCAGGTTCGACAGCCAGACGTCGCTGATCACCCGGGCGATGGCCAGCTGGCGTTCGGTGGGCTCGCCGTCGTTCATGGCGCGGGCGAAGACCCGGTCCATCACCTTGCCGACGCGGTCGACCTCGGCGGCGGCCGAGGCGTCGGCGAACATGAACGCCCTGGTCATGGCCTCGGTGAGCAGCGGGTCGCGCTGCATCATCCGGGTGATCTGGGTGAGCAGCAGGTGCATGCGCTCCTGCGGGGACTGCCCGGCAAGCGGCTTGCGTTTGCCCTCGATCTGCTCGAACTCGCGCGAGAGCGCGGAGACCAGGAGGTGGACCTTCGACGGGAAGTAGCGGTACAGCGTGCCGACCGCGACGTCGGCGCGTTCGGCCACCGCCCGCATCTGCACCGCGTCGTAACCGCCCTTGGACGCGAGCGCCAGGGTGGCGTCCAAGATCCGCTTACGCCGTTCGCGCTGCGCCGCCGAACTCAGCTCGTCCTCGCTGAGCGTGGTGACCGGCCTGGCCGCGCTCGGGTCGGCTGGCTGCGATCGGGACGGACTGGCCATTGATGAAAGTCCTTTCCGGAAACGTCGTTTCGTCGGCTACGTGCGCGGTGCGGCCGCGGCGGCGATGGTGTCTTGACTTCCGCCCGGCTAGGATATTAGAACATGTTCTAGGTGTGGGAGTCACGCCGGAAAGGCGGTATGGAGTGTGACCATCGCCACCACTGACGAGCATAAAGCCGTTCAGGAGTCGATGCGCGGGTGGGCCGCCTCGGTCCGTCCGATTGCAACAATGCGGGCCGGCGCGGCCGACTTCTGGCGCGCCTACTGGCCCGCGCTCGCCGAGATCGGGATCTTCCGGGTAGCGGTGGACGAGGACGCGGGCGGCGCGGGCGGGTCGGTCTCCGATCTGGCCGTGCTGGTGGAGCAGGCGGCGCACGATCTGGTCGGCGGCCCTGTGCTCGCGACGGCTCTGGCCAATCTGATCACCGCGGGACAGCTCGACGAGGACCTGCCGTGCGGTGTCGCGCTCGACTTCGTCGTCGGTTCGACGGTGAGCGTACCCGCCGCAAGCGACGGCGTGTTGCTCACGGGTACCTGGGATTCCGTCCTCGGCGCAGCCCCCGGCACCGCCGTGCTGCTGCCGATCGACCAACCGCAGGGGCAGCGGTGGTGCCTGGTCCCACCCGGCGCCGATGGCCTGCGGGTGGAAGCGCTCACGCCGCTGGACCCGAGCACGCCGTTGGCGCGGGTGCACTGCGCCGACCTGCGCGTGCCCGCCGAACGGGTCTTCGTCGCGCCGCACGCGGCGGCGGACCTGCTCGTCGCGCTGGTCACCGCCGAACTGTCCGGCCTCGCGGGCTGGTGCCTGGAGACCGCCGTCGAGTACGCAAAGGTGCGCGAGCAGTTCGGCCGCAAAATCGGTTCGTTCCAGGCGGTCAAGCACATCTGCGCGTGGATGCTGTGCCGCACCGAACTCATCCGCGCGGTGGCGGCCGACACCGCCGCTGCCGTGGACGACGGCGGCGCCGAACTGCCGATCGCCGCCGCCATCGCGGCCGCCATCGCCCTGGACGCGGCGGTGGAGACCGCCAAGGACTGCATCCAGGTGCTCGGCGGCATCGGCTTCACCTGGGAGCACGACGCGCACCTGTATCTGCGCCGCGCCACGGCCTTGCGCCAACTGCTCGGCGGTTCGGCGCGCTGGCGGGCCAGGGTCACCGAGCTGACCCGCAGGGGCCTGCGGCGGACCACCGGCGCCGACCGGGTCTTCGCCGAGGAGGGCGTGGCCGCCGTGGACGGCGACAGCGCGCACGAACTGGCCGCCGAGGTCGCGCGGATCGCGGCGCTGCCAGCCGATCGGCAGCGCGCCGCGCTGGTCGACGCGGGCCTGGTCATGCCGCATTGGCCCCGGCCGTACGGACGCGCCGCCGACCCGATGACCGGCCTGGTGATCTCCGAGGAGTTGCGCCGCGCCGGGCTCACCGCGCCGGACCTGGCCATCGGCGGCTGGGCGATCCCCACGCTGTTGCAGCACGGGACGCAGGAGCAGATCGAGCGCTTCGCCTGGCCGACCTTGCGCGGCGAGGTGGTCTGGTGCCAGCTGTTCAGCGAACCGGAGGCGGGTTCCGACCTGGCTGCGCTGCGCACCACCGCGAAAAGAGCCGACGGCGGCTGGGTGCTGCGCGGGCAGAAGGTGTGGACTTCCCTTGGCGACAAGGCGAACTGGGCGATCTGCCTGGCGCGCACCGATCCGGACGCGCCCAAACATCGCGGCATCACGTACTTCTTGGTCGACATGCGCAGCGCCGGGCTCGAGGTGCGCCCGCTGGTGCAGATCACCGGTGAGGCGCGGTTCAGCGAGGTCTTCCTCGACGATGTGTTCGTGCCGGACGACTGCGTGGTCGGCGCGCTGAACAACGGATGGAAGATCGCCCGCTCCACCTTGTCGACGGAGCGGGTCGCCATGGGCGGCAACGGCATCGGTCCCGTGCTCGAAGAGCTGATCGCGAAATCGCCCGCCACCGGCCCCGGCACGGAGCTGGTGAACGACCGGCTCGGTGGCTTCGTGGCCGAGGCGATCGCGGGCCTGCTGCTCGAGCAGCGCGCCGCGGTGAAGATGCTCGCGGGCGGGGATCCCGGCGCGCAGAGCAGCGTGCGAAAGCTGGTCGGCGTGCGCCACCGACAGGCGGTCGCGGAATTCGCCGCGGAGGCGGCGGGCCCGCTCGGCGCGCAGGACTGCGAGGTGACCACGGAGTTCCTGCTCACCCGCTGCCTGTCGATCGCGGGCGGAACCGAGCAGATCCTGCTCACCGTGGCCGCTGAGCGCATTCTGGGGCTGCCGCGTGACGCGAACAGCTAGCCCTACAGTCGATCGGGAGACGAGCGTGGACTTCACCAGGGACGAGGGCCAGGACGCGGTGGCCGAGGTCGTCGTGAGCTTGCTGGAGCGCGAACCGGCGCGCGACATGGGATTGTGGCCGAAGCTGGCCGACTCCGGCCTGCTCGTGGTCGCGTTGCCGGAACAGTTCGGCGGCGACGGCATGGGGCTGCTCGAGGTGTCGGCGCTGCTCACCGAGCTGGCCACCGACGCGGTCGCGGTGCCCGCGCTGCCGACGCTCGGTTTCGGTGTGCTGCCGCTGGTGGCCTGCGCGCCGGAGCACGTGCAGTCGCTCGTGCTGCCGGGCGTCGCCGAGGGTGCGGTGCTCACCGCGGCGCTGAGCGAACCGGCGGCGCCGTTCACGCCCGAGCCGAAGACCACCGCCGTGCTCAGCGGCGACACGGTGCGCCTCACCGGGCACAAGGTGGCGGTGCCGTACGCGGAGGAGGCGAGCTGGCTGCTCGTGCCGACCGACGCCGGTATCGCCGTCGTCGACGCGCACGCCGCGGGCCTGACCCGCACGCCGACGCCCGTTTCCGGCGGCATCCCGGAGTACACGGTCCGGCTGGACCAGGTGGAGATCCCGGCCGATCAGCTGTGGCCGGTCGGTCTTCCGGATCTGCACCGGCTGGCGCTCGCTTCGATCGGATCGGTGGCCGACGGACTGCTGAAGGGGGCGATCACGCTCACCGCCGAGCATCTGCGCACCCGGCATCAGTTCGGCAGGCCGCTGGCGGAGTTCCAGGCGGTGGCCCAGCAGATCGCGGACCTGTACGTCGTCTCGCGGACCCTGCACGTGGCCGCGGTGTCGGCGAACTGGGCGCTGGCGCAGGACGACCCGAGCCGGGAGCACCGCGAGCGCACCGACGACGACCTGGAGATCCTCGCCTACACCGTCACCGCGGAACTGCCGGCGGCCATGCAGAAGTGCCACCACCTGCACGGCGGCCTCGGCGTCGACGTGACCCACCCGATGCATCGCTACTACTCACAAGCCAAGGACATCGCTCGCTGGCTCGGCGGCGCGTCGTTCCGGCTCGACCGATTGGGGGCCAGATGTTCATCGACCTGACCACCGAGCAGCGCAGGCTGCGCGACGAATTGCGCGCCTACTTCGCCGATCTCGTGACTCCCGAGGAGGAGGCCGAGATGGCGGTGAACCGGCACGGCGACGCCTACCGCGCCGTGGTGCGCCGGATGGGTCGTGACGGCTGGCTCGGCGTCGGCTGGCCCAAGGAGTACGGCGGCCAGGGTTTCGGGCCGGTCGAGCAGCAGATCTTCTTCAACGAGGCGGTGCGGGCCGACGTCCCGCTCCCGCTGGTGACGCTGCTTACCGTCGGACCCACCTTGCAGCAGTTCGGCACTGACGAGCAGAAGCAGCGGTTCCTGCCCGGAATCCTCTCCGGCGACATTCATTTCGCGATCGGCTACTCCGAGCCGGAGGCGGGCACCGATCTGGCCGCGCTGCGCACATCGGCGGTGCGCGACGAGTCCGGGGACTGGATCGTCAACGGGCAGAAGATCTTCACCACGGGCGCGCACGAGGCCGACTTCGTCTGGCTGGCCTGCCGCACCGGCTCCACCGAGTCGCGCCACCGCGGCATCACGATCCTGATCGTGGACACGACCGACCCGGGCTACTCGTGGACGCCGATCATCACCTGCGACGGCGCCCACCACACCAACGCGACCTATTTCGACAACGTGCGCGTCCCGGCGAACATGCTGGTCGGCGAGGAGAACCGGGGCTGGAAGCTGATCACCACGCAGCTCAACCACGAGCGGGTGAGCCTGGGCCCCTCCGGCAAGATCGAGCAGCTCTACGACCGGGTGCGCGACTGGGCGCAGCCGCGCGGCGTGCTCGCCGAACCGGACGTGCGCCGCGCGCTCGGCCGCATCCGCGCCATGGTGCGACTGAACGAACTGCTGAACTGGCAGGTCGCCGCCGCGTCTGATGGGCGGCGGTCGCAGGGCCCTGCGTGGTCACGCTCCGCTACCGCCTCCGGGCCCGGCGCTCCCGCCGCCGGTGTGGACGGCGATCAGGCCCAGGTGATCGCCGACGCGTCCGCGACGAAGGTCTACTCCACCGAATCGCTCCAGGAGGCGGGCAGGCTCGCCGAGGAGATCGTCGGCCGCTACGGCGACCCGGCCGACCCGGCCACCGGCGAGCTGCTGACCTGGCTGGACCGCAGGACCAAGCAGAACCTCGTGGTCACCTTCGGCGGTGGCGTCAACGAGGTGATGCGCGAGCTGGTCGCCTCCTCCGGTCTGCGGTTGCCGCGAGTACCCCGATAACGAGTGAAGGAGCCGCGCGTGCCGGAAACCACTACTCCGGAAGCGATCGTCGCCGCAGCAGAAGCCATCAAGGCGGCGGGTGCGAGCGCCCCCCGTTTCGGGCGTGATCCGGTGAACCAGCCGATGATCAACAACTGGGTCGAGGCGCTCGGCGATGCCAACCCGATCTATGTCGACGAGGAGGCGGCGCGCGCCGCGGGACATCCCGGCATCGTCGCGCCGCCCGCCATGGCCCAGGTGTGGACCATGTTCGGGCTCAACGGGTCCCGTCCCGCCGACGATCCGATGGGCGCGGCCACGGAGCTGCTCGACGCCGCCGGATACACCTCCGTGGTCGCGACGGATTGCCGGCAGACCTACCACCGTTACCTCCGGGTCGGTGAGCAGGTATCGGTCACCAGCACACTGGCGGACATCCGCGGCCCGAAGCGCACAGCCCTGGGCGAGGGGTGGTTCGTCACCTTCCAGACCACCTGGCGTGTGGGTGACGAGGTGGTCGCCGAAATGCTGTTCCGGCTGTTGAAATTCGCTCCGGGCACCGCCGCGCCGAAAGCCGCCGAAGGTGCGCGGGTCAAGCCGCTGGTCTCCTGGGATACCGAATTCTTCTGGGAGGGAACGAAAGCGGGCGAACTGCGCATCCAGCGGCTGCCGGACGGCTCGCTGCGGCACCCGCCCATTCCGGCCATCTGGCAGGACAAATCGAAACCGACCGACTACGTCGTCGCCTCCGGGCGCGGCACCGTGTTCAGTTACGTCGTGCACCACGCGCCGAAGGTGCCGGGGCGGCGGCTGCCGTTCGTGGTGGCGCTGGTCGAATTGGAGGAAGGCGTGCGCATGCTCGGTGAACTGCGCGGCATCGACCCCGCCGAAGTGCGGATCGGCCTGCCGGTCGAAGTGGGCTTCGAGAAGCTCGACGACGAGGCCACGCTGCCGGTGTGGCAGGTGGTCTCGTGAGCGCCACCGTGGAACCGGATGCCGTTCGCGTCGGCACGGTGCTGCCCGAGCTGGCGATCCACGCCGATCCCACGTTCGTGATCAGCACCGCCCTGGCCACCAGGGATTTCCAGGACGTGCACCACGACAGGGACAAGGCCGTGGCCCGCGGCTCGAAGGACATCTTCGTCAACATCCTCACCGACACGGGCCTGGTACAGCGTTTCGTCACCGACTGGGCGGGCCCGCGCGCCGTCGTCAAGTCGATCGCGCTGCGCCTGGGCGTGCCGCTGTACGCGGGGGACACGCTGACGCTGACCGGCACGGTGACCGCGCTGGACGGCGAGGACATCCACATCGACGTCGTCGGCAAGGACAGCCTCGGCGACCACATCACGGCCACGGCCGTCATCGCGTTGCGGAGGGCCGATGTCTGAGCACCCGATTTCCGGTCGCGCGGCCATCGTCGGCATCGGCGCCACCGATTTCTCCAAGGACTCCGGGCGCAGCGAACTGCGCCTGGCCGCCGAGGCGGTCACCGCGGCACTGGCCGACGCGGGCCTGACGCCCGCCGACGTGGACGGCCTGACCACGTTCACCATGGACACCAACACCCAGGCCGCCGTGGCCAGGGCGGTCGGCATTCCGCAGCTGACGTTCTTCAGCCACATCGGCTACGGCGGCGGTGCGGCGTGCGCAACGATCCAGCAGGCCGCCATGGCGGTGGCGACCGGGGTCGCGGACGTGGTGGTGGCCTATCGCGCGTTCAACGAGCGGTCGGTGTCGCGGTTCGGGCAGTTCTCCACGGCACTGGCCACCGCGCCCACCTCATCGGGCATCGATGCGGGTTGGTCCTATCCGCAAGGGCTGGGCACACCGGCCGCGCAGGTCGCCATGGTCGCCCGGCGTTACATGCACGTCTACGGGGCCACCAGCGAGGATTTCGGCCGCGTGGCCGTCGCCGACCGCAAGCATGCCGCGGTGAACCCGGCCGCGTTCTTCTACGGCAAGCCGATCACGCTGGAGGACCATCAGAACTCCCGGTGGATCGCCGAGCCGCTGCATCTGCTGGATTGCTGCCAGGAGTCCGACGGCGGCGTCGCGATCGTGGTGACCAGCGTCGAGCGGGCTCGCGACCTGCCGCAGCGGCCCGCCGTGATCGCCGCGGCCGCGCAGGGTTCCGGCGCCGACCAGTACGTGATGACCAGCTACTACCGCGACGCCATGACCGGTCTGCCGGAGATGGGCCTGGTCGGCGAGCAACTGTGGGCGCAGAGCGGGTTGCGTCCGCAGGACATGCAGGCCGCGATCCTGTACGACCACTTCACTCCGTTCGTCCTCATGCAGCTGGAGGAACTCGGGTTCTGCGGTCGGGGTGAGGCGAAGGACTTCATCGCCGACGGCGCCATCGAGGTCGGCGGGCGCCTGCCGCTCAACACGCACGGCGGCCAGCTGGGCGAGGCGTACATCCACGGGATGAACGGCATCGCCGAAGCCGTGCGCCAGATCCGCGGCGCCTCGGTCAACCCGGTCTCCGGCCTGACCAACATCCTGGTCACCGCGGGCACCGGCGTGCCGACCTCGGGGCTCGTCCTCACCGCCTGAGGCCGGCCATGCACCCTCGCGTCCGCCCTTCGCGCCCGTCACGGCGAGTGCGAAGGGCGGACGGGTGTGCTTCAGGTGTGCGAGGTGGCGCGTAGCTTGGGGCAGGTGGTGGCCCGACATGTGGTGGATGTGCACGTGTTGCTGCTGCGCGGCGCGGATCTGTTGCTGAGCAGGCGGCGCAGCGCGGACGAGTTCGACGGGTTGTGGCATCTGCCCGCCGGGAAGCTGGAGGCGGGCGAGTCGGTGCTCGCCGCGGTGGTCCGCGAAGCGCGCGAGGAGGTCGGCGTGGTGATCGATCCGGCGGATCTGCGGCACGTCCATTCCGCGCATGTCGTCGAGCCCGGGCGAGAGGCCAGGGTCGGGTTGTTCTTCCGGACGCGCCGCTGGTCGGGCGAGCCGGTCAACCGCGAGCCCGACAAGTCCTACGAGCTGCGGTGGTTCCCGCTCGGGAACCTCCCCGAAACGCTCATCCCGTATCCGGCGGCGGGCATCGACGGCTATCTCACCGGCGTGACCTACAGCCAGCGGGGCTGGCCGAGCTGATCACACCCGCAACTGCGTCGCGAGGACGCGGGCGAGTTGCCGGACGCTCTCGGGTGTGCCCGGCCGCAAGCGGGAGCGGTTGCCCGCGAAGCGGTCGAAGACGGCTCCCTCGATGACGGCGACGAAATCCTCGGCCCTGGTGTCCGGATCGGGCGCGCCCATGGCGTGGAACAGCTCGCGGGCGCGGGCGATGGAGAACAAGCTGTGCACCAGCCGCGGATGCAGGTCGGGATCGTCGAGCAGGTCGATCAGCAGAGCATGCCGAGCGATCAGGTGAGCGCGCCGTTGCGCCAGTAGCCGGTCCAGCCAGGCGGCGATGGCGTCCGCGGCCGGTTGCGCCGCGGCGGTCGGGGTCAGTGCGGCGGCGGCGAAATCGTCGCGGGAGCGGGTGGTGATCCGATCCACGACGGCCTCGATCAGCGCGCGTTTGGTGCGGAAGTAGTACGACGCCGATCCGGCGGGCAAGCCCAGTTCCGTGTCCAGCGCGCGGTGGGTGAGTGCGCGCAGACCGCGCGTCGCGATCAGTTCGATGGCCGTGTCGGCGAGGAGCGCGCGCCGGTCGCCTGTGGACATGATCACCCTTCCTGGCTGTCGGCCTCCTGGTCCTCTACAAATGTAGAGGACCAGGAGGTGCCATGGAAATCCGGTGGGATGCCGACCAAGCACGGGCGGCGGCGCGGCTGCGCGAATTGGTCGATCGGCGCGGCAGGCCGGTCCGGCGTCACCGGGGCGTCTATCTCCACGGCAGACCCGGGCGCGGCAAGACCATGCTCATGAACCGGTTCTTCGCCGAGGTGGCATCGCGACGCAAGCGCCGCTATCACTTTCACCAGTTCTTCGCGAACCTGCACGCCGCGGCGCACGCGTCCGGCTCGATCGATGCCGCGGTGGACGCGCTGCTCGGTGACGCGATACTGGTCTGCTTCGACGAGTTCCACGTGCACGACATCGGCGACGCGATGCTGATCGCCCGGTTGCTCGACGCGCTGTTCGCCCGCCGCGTCACGCTGGTGGTGACATCGAACTACCCGCCCGCCGAGTTGTTGCCGAACCCGTTGTTCCACGACAGGTTCGTGCCGGCCATCGAGCGAATCCTCGCTGACATGGACGTCGTGGCCGTGGACGGCGCGACCGACTATCGCGCCATCAATAACCATAGAGCTGCAACTGGATTCGCCTCAGGGCGATACGTCGTGGCGCCCCCGTGTCACACGGCAGCGAGCGTTCCATGGGCTTCTGCAGCCCAGAATAAAGCTGCGACACAACGGGAAACCGAGCCGATTGTCGAGATATCAGAGGGTGCTCGAAGTTTGCGCGTCATTGCGGCCGATGGTGGAACGCTCGTCATCGACTTCGCCGTATTGTGCGGGACTCCAACTTCCGCCGCGGATTATGTTGCCCTGGCCCAACGATTTCCGTGCTGGGAAATCCGAGATGTGCCGCCGCTGCGTTCAGTTCCCCCCGACTGGGTGATGCGTTTCGTCAACGCCGTCGACGTGCTCTCCGACGCTGATCGGGCACTCACCGTCATCGCGTCTTCGACGCTCGGCGAGCTGGTGCGGGACGTACGGGAAGTGCCGGATATGTCACGTTTGACGAGCCGGCTTTGTGCTTTGTCCCAATCCCCGCCCGATATCGCCCGGTAGTCACCGCGGCGCCGGCCGGCCCGTCGCCTCCCCATCCAGTTGCGGTTCAAGAGGAAGGACTGCGAAGTATTCCATTCCATCCCGAGCGGACCGCCCGGCATGTAACTATGTGGCTGTTTTGTGGAGTACTCAGATTTGGTGGTAACGCAGTGGTCCGGGCGCGAGCGCCGATATCGCGCGTGATCGTGCTGATCACGCTGCTGGCTTTTGCCGCCATCGCCCTGCACGGATACATCCCAGGAATCAGCGAGACCGAGTCCCGCAGGCAGGTTCCGTCGGCTTTGTCGGTCGCGCTCATGCCGGTGTTGCTGACCGTGTCGATCGTGATCCTGCTGGCGGGCGTCATCGCGAGCCAGCACCGGTTGCCGCTGGCCATGCCGGAGCCCGAACGCGCGGACGAGCGCAGGCAGTGGCGGCTGGGGCGCACGGGTTTGGCGCTGCTTGGCGCGCTCGCGCTGCTCGGCGTTCTGGTCGCGGCGGCGTCGGCCATCTACTTCATCGGCGCGGGCACGCCGAGCGAGCCGGCGCGCCCGGCCGCGCCCGCCACCACCACGGGCGCCGCCCCGGTGCAGGGGACCCCGCCGCCCCCCGAAACCGAGCCGAGGTCGGCGGAGTTGACCGGCACGGCGCTGGTGCTGGCCGGAATCGCGGCCGCGGGCCTGGTGACGGTGGCGATGACCGGTCTGGTCGTGGTCGCGGTGTCGTCCCGGCGCAGGCCCGCCCCGGCGCCGGCGCAGGCCGCCGCGCCGACCCCCACCGTGGCGGACTCGCTGGCCCGCGCGGCGGAGATGGGCTTGGCCGCGATGAACGCACCCGGCCAGGACCCACGCACCGCGATCATCGCCTGCTACGTCGCCATGGAACGCGGCCTCGCCTCCGACCGCGCCGCCGCCCCGCTCGCCTCGGACACCCCGATGGAAGTGCTGGCCCGCGCGTTCGAACGCGGCGCGCTGCACGACGCGTCCGCCCGTGAGCTGGTCGCCCTGTTCGAGGAGGCCAGGTTCAGCCCGCACGCCATGCTCGAATGGCAGCGCATGCGCGCCGAGCAACTGCTGCGCATCGTGCTCGCCGATCTGCAAGGGGAGGTGCCCGCGTGACCGGCCGGGTGAGAAAGGACGTCGCGTGAACCGGATGGGGGTGGTGATCACCTGCGTGATCGTCATCGCGGTGATCGAGCTGGTCGCTGTCGAGCGCGCCCGCGGGCTGCTGCTGATCGTCGCCGGTATCCCGGTCGCGGTGGCGCTGGGCTGGCTGATCTGGTCGTTGCTCGAGCGCGCCGAGGCCGGGGAGTCCGACGCGATCGACGACATGGACAACGGCCCGGCGGAGATGTTGCGGCGCTGGCACGCCAGGGCGCAGATGCTCGCCGACCGCGCGGACGGCAGCCGTGCCGATTGGGACCGGCACCTGCGCCCGCTGCTGGCCAAGGAGTTCGAGCTGTCCAGCGGCCAGCGGGTGGCGAAGAACCGCAGAGCGGTCGAGGCGGCGGGCATCCACCAGTTCGGGCCTGAGCTGTGGCGCTGGGTGGACCCGGCCAATTCGGCCCTTCGTGATCAAGCCGGCAGGGCACCGGGACGTGCGGCGCTGGACGAGATCCTGAGCCGCCTGCAGAGAATGTGAAATGGGTTGAGGCAAGTGCGGGTACACACATGACCATGCCGATGGACGTGACCATCCAGCGCAGCGAGGCCGTGCTCCGGGAATTGTCCCGGGTCGTGGTCGGCAAGCAGGACGAGTTGCAGTTGATCATGATCGCGGTGCTGTCCGGTGGGCATGTGCTGATCGAGGACTTACCCGGCCTCGGCAAGACGCTCATCGCGAGATCGTTCGCCTCCGCGCTCGGGTTGCAGTTCACCCGGGTGCAGTTCACCCCGGACCTGCTGCCGGCGGATCTGCTCGGTTCCACGATCTACGACATGTCCTCGGGCCGGTTCACCTTCCGTCGAGGGCCGGTGTTCACCAACGTGCTGCTGGCCGACGAGGTCAACCGCACCCCGCCGAAGACGCAGGCCGCGCTGCTGGAGGCGATGGCGGAAGGACAGGTCAGCATAGACGGCGAGACGTTCGTGCTGCCGCAACCGTTCATCGTGCTGGCCACCGACAACCCGATCGAGTACGAGGGCACCTATCCGCTACCGGAAGCCCAGCTCGACCGCTTCGCCATCCAGCTGCGGCTGGGCTACCTTTCCGAGCACGACGAGACGCAGATGATCCGCCGCAGGCTCGAGCGCGGGGCGCAGCAGCCGCAGGTCAACCAGGTCGTCGATGCCAACGGCCTGCTGGAGATGCGGCAATCCGTCGAATACGTGACCGTGCACCCGGACGTGGTGAGCTACGTCGTCGCGCTGGCGTCGGCGACCAGAGGGCACCCCCAGGTCGAGGTCGGCGCGAGCCCCCGCGCGGAACTGGATCTGGTGCAGATGTCGCGGGCACGGGCGCTGCTGCTCGGCCGCGACTACGTGATCCCCGAAGACGTCAAGGCGCTCGCGGTGCCGGCCATGGCGCACCGGATCACGCTGCGGCCGGAGATGTGGGTGCGCCGCATCCGCGGCGAGGACGTCATCACCGAACTGCTGCGCCGTCTGCCGGTCCCGCGCGCCACCGTGACATGAGGCACCGCGACGCCAGCTCCGCCGTCGACGCCGAATTGCGGTGGCGACCCGCGCCGCTGGTCTTCATGCTCGCCGGATGCGCCGCGGCGGCGTTGGTGCTCGCGGTGGTGCTCGGCCGGTGGCAACTGCTCGTGTTCGCCGCGCCGCTGCTCGGCGTGCTCGCCACCGCGCCGTGGCAGCAGTCCTCGACCAGGATCCAGGTCGACGGCGGCGGCACGCTGCGCTGTTTCGAGACCGAGGAGGTGACGCTCACCGTCGCCGCCTTCGTGGAGAAGGGGCACGCGCTGCTGCGCCTGAAACCGGAGCACTCGAGCGGGCTGGAAATGCAGGTCGAGGAGGCCAGCGATTCCGGCATCGCGCCGGCCGGGTTGCGGCTCGCGCTCTCGGCGGGCAGGTGGGGGCGCTATCCGATCTCGGTTCGGGTATCGGCGCTCAGCCCCGCCGGGCTGGCCGTCGCCACCGCGGTGCTGCCCGCGGGGCAGCTGTTCGTGTATCCGATCACCGATCCGCAGCGGATGCGCCTGCCCCGGACCGAGCTGCCCGAGCGGCTCGGCACCCACCTGACCCGCAGGCACGGTCCCGGCGTCGAGTACGCCGACATCCGCGCCTACGCCCCCGGCGACCAGTTGCGCATCGTCAACTGGCCGGTGAGCGCGCGGCGCGGGCGGCTGTATGTCACCGAACGGCTGACCAACCGATCCGCCGACGTCGTGGTGCTGGTGGACACCTCGCAGCAGGCGCCGGGACCGGCGACCGATTCGCTGGAGCTGTCGGTGCGCGGCGCGGCGCAGGTGGTGCAGTCGACGTTGCAGGCGGGCGACCGGACCGCGGTGGTGTGCCTGGGCCAGGCGCCGCGCTGGCTGCGGCCGGACATCGGCCGCCGCCAGTTCTACCGCATCGTGGACACCGTGCTCGACGTCGGCGACGAGCACATCCCGACCACCGGCACCCTCGCGCCGCACGCGGCCGTGCCGCTCGGGGCGATCGTCGTGGCCTTCTCCACGCTGCTGGACACCCAGTTCGCCCTCGCGCTGATCGATCTGCGCAAGCGCGGGCACGTGGTGGTCGTGGTGGACGTGCTGCGCGGCACGCCGTTCCGGGAGGATCTCGATCCGATCCTGGCCAAGATGTGGCAGCTCGAGCGCGCGGCGATGTACCGGGACATGGGCACCGTCGGCGTCGACATCGTGGCGTGGCCGGAAGACACGCGCCTGGACCAGATCATGCGGGTGCTGCCCGAGCACCGCAGGACCGTACGGGTGCGCCGATGACCAGATTCCTCGCCGTTCTCTCCGGCGTGCTGCTGGTGGCGTCGGTGGCGCTGCTGGAGCCGTGGATCGCCATCCCCGCCATGGTCTTCGTGGCGCTCGGCTGGTGGCTGCGGCCGCTGGCGGTCTGCGCGGTGCTGCTCGCGCTGGCCGTGCTCGCGATCGCCGACGCCGGTGTGCTCGCCTCCGCCGCAACGGGTTTGGTGGCCACCACCTACTTGCTCAACGCCGCGACGGTGACCGCGCCGCACGGCGTGGTGCCGACCACGATCCCGTCGGTGACCGGCGCGGTCGGCTTCACGGCGGTCGCCGTCGTCGCCGCTCTCGTCCCACTGCGCCTGGCCTGGGCTCCGCTGGCCGCACCGGTGCTCGTGCTGCTGCTGTACGCCCTGGTGATCCAGGGCGCGGCCGCCCGGCGCGGGCGCGGCGACCGCGAACTTCCGGCGTCGGGCGAAGTCTGACGCCGAGGCGACAGCCCTCGGAGACGAGACCATGGCCGAAACCGTGCCGGTATGAACCGCGAAGGCCGCACGGACGTGCGCGTACCGTTCGGTAGTGCGAGGGCGGCCCCGACGGCCGAGGTCGCCCCCCGCTGAGGCTCCGCAGGCGTGATCGAGGAGATGGACAACCGCGGGAGGTCTTATGACGTTCGCCGAGTTCGATCGAACGACCACCACGTCAACGACCTTCCGCGGGTCGCGTCGGTCGCCTGATGGCGCAGCGCCGCGGGCTTGGCTCGGGAGCGGCTCGTGGTGACATTGGACCGGTTGGCGAATGTGCTGAGTGGCTACGGAATCCGCTTGCGGTTGGGTTCGGTGCCCCGGTCCACCCGACTGCGCAGCGTGGTGATCCACGGGGCCGATGAGGACCCCATGGAAGCGGGCGACGTACTGCTGGGAATCGGGGCGCGCTCGGTGCCGGAGGTGCTGGAATGGGCGGTGTCGGCGGGTGCTGTCGTCGCGCTCTTTCGTGGGGGTGCGGAGACCGAGCACGAGCCGGATATCGATGGCGTGGCGGTGCTCGTGGTCGATCCCGCGGTGGCATGGAGCGAGCTGGCCGCGGTGGTCTACGGGTTGGTGCTGGAAGGACGCGAGACCGAGGCCGGTCGCGGCCCGACCGATTTGTTCGCCTTGGCCGACAGCGTGGCCGACGCTGTCGGGGGTGCGGTGACGATCGAGGACCGGCGGTCTCGGGTGCTGGCGTATTCGAAGCCGAAGCAGCACCTCGATCCCGCCCGCGTCGAGACGATCCTCGGTAGGGAGATGCCGCCGTGGTTGCGGGCACTGTTCGACGCGCGCGGCGTCTTCGCGCATTTGGCCGCCTCGGACGAGCCGTTGTTCGTCGCCCCGGACGTCGAACGCGGTGTGACGGGGCGGATGGTGGTGGCCGTGCGCGTGGGCAGGCAACTGCTGGGGTCGGTATGGGTGTCGTGCCCGGCGCCGTTGCGCGGGGCCCGGCGCGCGGCCTTGGCCGACGGTGCGCGCACGGTGGCCTTGCACCTGTTGCGGTCGCGGGCCAGCGCGGACCTCGAGCGTCAGGTGGAAGCCGATCTGGTCATCCGTCTACTGGAGGGCGCGGCGGACGCGGCGACGGTGGCCAGCAGACTCGGGCTGGCGCCGGAGAACCTGCGGGTGATCGCGCTGCGGGATCGAAGCGCGGACGAGCGGCACGCCGCGCTGCTGTTGATCTTCGAGCGAGCGACGACCGGATTCGGCTGGTCCCGTTCGACCCGCAGCGCCTTGGTCGGCGACACCGTCTACACCGTGCTCCCCGCTGATTCCGCTGCGGCGGCACGCCGCTGGGTCGGTGAGTTACAGGACGCGCTGCCCGTGGGGATGACATTGGCGGCCGGCGTCAGCGGTCTCGCGCGGGCCACGGAATTGGCGTCGGCGCGCCGAGAAGCCGACGAGTGCATGGCGCTGCACGAGGCCCGGCCCGCGGCGGCCGCGCCTCCCGCCTACGACGAGTCGTGGGATGAAATCCTGCTACAGCGATTGCGCACCGCGGGACTTTCCGGACGCACCCCGGCGCGGGGGCCGGTGTCGGAATTACGGCGCCACGATCGCGTGCACTCCACCCAGTACGTGGCTACGCTGCGCGCCTGGTTGCAGGCGCAGGGCGACTCCGCCCAGGCGAGCGCGCAGCTCGGCGTGCACGAGAACACCGTCCGCAACCGGTTGCGGAAGATGGCGGAGGTGACCGACCTCGGCTTGGACGATCCCCGCAAACGTCTCGCCATGATGATCGAACTCGCCGTCGCCGACACCGACTGACCCGGCCCGCTGTGCCTGCGCCACAAATCTCCGCCCTCCGATTGTCCGATCAGCGCAACCGATCGCCTCGCCGCCACGCCACCATGGGGTTGAGCCAGGAAGGAGGTATCGGAGTGAGGAACATGCAGGTACGTGAGGTGATGCGGAGACCGGTCACCACCGTCCGGCGCGAGGACACGGCGCGCGAGGCGGCGCTGATGCTCGCCGAACTGCGGTACGCGGCGCTGCCCGTGCTCGACGGAGACGACCGCCTCATCGGAATGCTCACCAGCGGCGACCTCTTGCGGTCCGGGGAACTCGACGACGCGGTCGGCGCGGTGATGACTACGCCGGCGGTGTCCCTGCCCCAGAACGCGGCACTGGCCGAGGTGATGAGCAGGCTGGTGACCCACGGACTACGCAGTCTGCCGGTCGTCGACGCCGAGGACCGCGTGGTCGGCATGTTCAGCCGCGGCGACGCGCTTCGGCTCATGCTCACCCCGGACGACGCGCTCGCGGCCGATGCGCAGCGCCTGCTCGATCAATACCGCGGCGCGCGGCGCTGGCAGGTCACCGTCGACGACGGCGACGCCACCGTCTCCGGCCGGTTCGCCGACGAATCCGAACGACGCATCGCCGTCGCCCTGACCCGCACCGTGCCCGGCATCCGTACCGCGAGCATCGCGCTCACACCCGCTGCGGCTGAGCATTGACCCCCACCAACCAGCTCTGGAGTCGACGATGACCCACGCATACCCCGTTCAACGCGCGAGCCTCAGCGAACACCTACCCGTGCTGCGCGCCGCACTCGAGCAGCAACGCCGCTTCCGCCTGCAACAGCTGGCCGAACTCGAAGCCGAGCTCGACCGCGCAGGTGAACCCGCCGACGCGGCTGACGCGGCCAGACACGAGGTCGACGGCAAACTGGCCGCGGCGGCGCGGCAAGCGCTGGCCGATATCGAGGCCGCTCTCCTGCTCATCACCGCCGGACGTTACGGCCGCTGCCGACGCTGTCACGCCGAGATCCCGATCCGGCTGCTGCGCGCCATTCCCACTACACAGTGGTGCTTGCGGTGCCATCGGCATCTCTCGTCCGCCGACGGGTCCCGCGTGATACGGGGGCAGGGGCCTGGGCGCCGCTCCCGATCGCCGCGCCGCGGCCTGCAGGCGAAACGAGAGACGCTCGCCTTCCGTTGACCGTCGATGCGCCGGGACCGGCCCGGAGTCGCCCGCACCGGCACCTTGGCGCCGCGTTTGCCGTTCGGGTCGGACGCGGCCCGGCTGGGAGCCGCTCGGGTGCAGCTGTGTAGTGATCCTCAGGCGGGCCGGAACCGCAGTTCGACATCGTTCAGGACCGGTGCGTCGTCGCGTTCGACCACGGTCGCGGCGATGACGAGCCGATCGTCCTCGCGCCAGATCCGGACGCGGATCGTCTCGCCCGGGTACAGCACACCGGCGAACCGGGCGCGGAAGCCGGTGACGCGGCTGGCGTCGGAGTCGAGCACGATGTCGGTCGCGGTCTTGCACACCATGCCGTAGGTGCACAACCCGTGCAGGATCGGCGCGGGGAACCCGGCGGCGCGGGCGAATTCGGGATCGGAGTGCAGGGGGTTGCGGTCGCCGGACATCCGGTAGAGCAACGCCTGCTGCGGCAGCGTCGGCGTGGTGACGTCGAAATCCGGTGCGCGATCCGGCAATTCGGTCTTGGTGCTCGGCCCGCGCTCGCCGCCGAAACCGCCCTCGCCCTTGGCGAAGATCGAGGAGCGCTCGGTCCACAGCGGCGCGCCGTCGGAGCCGGTGACGGTGTGCTCCTGCACGATGACCGCGGCCGAGCCCTTGTCCCAGATCTCGGCGATCCGGCTGGTTTTGGTCGCCTTGCCCGCCGCCGGGATCGGCCGGTGCACCTCGACCTCCTGATGTCCGTGCACCACCTTCGCCAGGTCGATCTCGACGCCGGGGAAGCTCACCCTGGGCGGCTCGGTCTCGTGCACGGTCGCCGCCACGGTGGCGAAGGTCGGCAGCACCTGCGGTTCCCGATCGTCGAGATAGCGCAGCTCGGCCGGGTCGGTCCAGCGCGCGCCCGCGCCGAGGCCAAGCTGATACAGCTGCACGTCCGACGCGGTCCAGGCGAACTCCCGGCTCGGCAGTTGCGCGCCGAGCGCGATCTTCGGGTCGATGGGCATCAGTTCTCCTTGTGCATGAATGTGGATCGATTCGGATCTACCGCGCCGCGAGGGAGGCCGCGCCCGAAATCGATGCGCCTTCGGTCCGATCCTGCTCGGCGCGACCGCGGCTCGCCAGCGCGCCGTCCGATCGGTGGGATGGGCGCGGGGATCGCGGTGTGGCTCGTGTTCGGGCGCGCCCCGCACTTCGTTCTCGTGACCGAGACCCCAGCCGTAGCGGAAGGCGTTCCTTTCGCCGCAGCGGCAGGCTTTCGTTCGGCGAGACGGACGGCGGAGCGGGTCGCGTCCAGCGCGACCCACACCGCGATCCGACCATCAGGCCTCCGCCGCGGCGGCCGCGGGCTGCTGCTTCTTGCGCTCGACGATGTCCAGCACCGCGAGGTATCCGAAGGCGATCGCGGGGCCGATGGTCGCGCCGGGCCCCGCGTAGGTGTGGCCCATCACCGGTGTGGAGCAGTTGCCGGAGGCGTACAAACCCTCGATGACACTGCCGTCCTCGCGCAGCACCCGTCCTGCGGTGTCGGCCACCAGCCCGCCCTTGGTGCCCAGGTCGCCGGGCACGATCTTGGCGGCGTAGTACGGACCCTGCACCAGCGCGGCCAGGCACGGGTTGGGTCGCACGGTCGGATCGCCGTAGTACCGGTCGTAGTGGCTGTCGCCGCGGCCGAAGTCTTCGTCCTTGCCGGTCTCGGCGAAGCCGTTGAACCGGGTGACGGTCGCGGCCAGCGCGTCGGCGGGCACGCCGATCCGGCCCGCCAATTCCTCGATGCTGTCGGCCTTGACGATGAAGTCGTTTTCCATCCACCGGGACGGAAAGCGCTGACCGGGCTGCAGCCCCGCGAAGATGTAGCGGTTCCGGTAGCGCTGGTCGAACACCAGCCACGCGGGGATGTTCTCGCCCGGTCCCTCACCCTGCCCGTACTCGCCGCCGTACATGGTGTGCACCGCCTCGACGTAAGGAGCGGACTCATTTCCGAATCGCTTGCCGTCGGCGTTCACCATGATGCTGCCGGGCAGGTTCCGTTCGGCCAGCGCGAACCACGGCTTGCCGCCCTTGAAGATGGTCGGCCCCCACCACGCGTCCTCCATGAAACCGATGGCCGCGCCCGCCGCCATGCCCGCTTGGATGCCGTCGCCGGTATTGGCGGCCGCGCCGGTGGTCCACTCGGTGGTGATGGGCTGGCGCTGGTATTTGGTGCGCATTTCCGCGTTGTGCTCGAAACCGCCGCTGCCGAGCACGACGCCGTAGCGGGCGGTGAAGGTGACCGGCTCGCCCTCGTGCAGCGCTTGGACGCCGGTGACCACGCCATCGGTCACGACGAGGTCGGTCATCGGGGTGTTCAGCAGAAGCGGCACGTTCGCGTCCATGAGCCCCTTGCGCATGCCCGCGATGACGGCCTGCCCCATGCCGACGATGTGTTTGCGAGTGAACTTGGCCCAGTAGGTGCGCGCGCCGACGCGCATCGCCCGCAGCATGCCCTTCGGATGACGCCGGATCAGATTGAGCCGGACGAAGTCCGCCTGCATGACCACGACGTTCAGCGGAGCCTTCGCGTACGGCGGCTCCAGGTTGAACCGTTCATCGCCCAGGATCTTCGTGTCGAACGGCTTGGGCTCGCACGAGCGTCCCTCGGGCCGCCCGCCCGGCGCCTCCGGATGGTAATCGGAGTAGCCCGGCACCCAGGTCATCTTCAGCGGCGAATGATCGAGCACGAAATCCAGCGCTTCGGCCCCGCGGTCGATGAAGGTGTCGATCCGTTCGGCGGGTACGACGTCGCCGATGATGCTGTGCAGGTAGGTCCGTGCGTCCTCGCGGTCGTCGGGCCGACCGGACGCGCGCAGCGCCTTGTTGCCCGGGATCCACACGCCGCCGCCGGAGCGCGCGGTCGACCCGCCGTAGTGCGCGGCCTTCTCGATGACCACCACGCTCAGGCCGTTGTGGGCCGCGGTGAGGGCGGCGGTCATGCCGGCGGCGCCGCTGCCGACCACCACCACGTCGTATTCCCGATCAGTCATGTAGAACACGTTATAGAATGGACGCGCCATTGGTCTATGTTGTGTGGCAGAAGACTTGCTCGACGTTCCGTTTGTCGAGGAAACTTGTTTCAGTTTCGGACCGGAGTTAAGAACATGGGCCTCGAATGGGACCTGACCACCGACGTTGTCGTGGTCGGATACGGCGCCGCGGGGGCCGCGGCCGCGCTGGAAGCGACCGCGGCGGGCGCGCAGGTGCTCGTCCTCGAACGCTTCACCGGCGGCGGCACGTCGGCGCTGTCCGGCGGCATCATCTACGCGGGCGGCGGCACCTCCGTGCAGCGCGAGGCGGGTGTCGAGGACACCCCCGAGGCCATGTACGCCTACCTCGAGCGCGAGGTCGGCGACGCGGTCGCCCCCGAGACGCTGCGCCGGTTCGTCGACGAGAGCCCGGAGCTGATCGAGTGGCTGAAGGCGCACGGCGTCCCGTTCGAGGCCTCGCTGTGCCCGTACAAGACCTCCTACCCCAACGACCGCTACTACCTGTACTACTCGGGCAGCGAGATCTCCGGCGCGTTCCGCGACATCCCCGCCGCCCAGCGCGGACACCGGGTGAAGGGCCGGGGCACTTCGGGCAAGAAACTCACCGGCCCGCTCGCCGCCGCAGCGTCGAGGGCGGGCGTGCGCGTGGAAACGCTCACCCGGGTGACCCGATTGATCACCGACGCCGCGGGTGCGGTGATCGGCGTGGAATGCCACACCCTGCGCGACGCGCCCGGCCGGGTCCGCGACCGCTACACCCGCATGGCGAAGGTCGCGGCCAAGCCTGGCATCTACTACCCGCCGCTGCGGCGAGCGCTGGAACAGCGGCTGGACGCGCTGGAACGCCGGTACGGCAGCACGATCAGGGTCCTCGCCCGGCGCGCGGTGGTGCTCAGCGCGGGCGGGTTCATCGCCAATCGCGATCTGGTGCGGCAGCACGCGCCCGCGTTCCACGGCGGTCTCGCCCTCGGCACCACCGCCGACGACGGCAGCGGCATCCTGATGGCCCAGCAGGTCGGCGCGGCCGTCGACCACATGGACAACGTCTCCGCGTGGCGGTTCCTGCTGCCGCCCAGCGCCATCACCGCGGCGCTCCTGGTCGACGCCGATGGCCGCAGGGTGATCGACGAGACCCGCTACGGCGCCGCCGTCGGCAACAAGCTGATCACCGAGCACGGCGGCAAGGGATGGCTGCTGGCCGACGACCGGCTGATGCGCACCGCGATCGGCCAGATCGGCAAGCAGGGCGCGTGGTTCCAGCGCGGGCAGTTCGAGACCATGCGGCGCACCGCGATTCGCGGCGCGACGTTGGAGCAAGCCGCGGCGAAGGCGGGCATCGACCCGGCCGGGCTGCGCGCGACGGTGGACGCGCACAACACCGCGATCGAGACCGGCGCGCCCGATCCGGTCGGAAAGCCCGCCGAGTTCACCGAACCGGTCCGCACCGGTCCGTTCTGGTTGTTGGATGTGGGCATCAAACCGAGCCTGACCAACCCGTGCCCCATGCTCACCCTCGGCGGCGTCGTCGTGGACGAGCGCACCGGCGCGGTCGAGACGGTCGATGGCCGTGACATCCCCGGCCTCTTCGCCGCCGGCCGCACCGCGGTCGGCGTCTGCTCCGAGTCCTATGTCAGCGGGCTGTCGCTGGCCGACTGCATCTTCTCCGGTCGCAGGGCAGGCCGGTCCGCCGCGGGCGAGCAGGTCTCGGCGCTGGAAAACGCAACTGTGGAAGGGAACTAGCGTGCTGTCCGACGCGGTACGAACCGAACTGGCCGACGAACTCGAGCGCGCCGAGCGCGACCGGGTGGCGATCGATCCGCTGATCGCCCGCCACCCCGATATCGACGTGGTCGACGCCTACGAGATCCAGCTGATCAACATCCGGCGCAGGCTCGACGCGGGCGCGCGCGTGGTCGGGCACAAGGTGGGCCTGTCCTCGAAGGCCATGCAGCAGATGATGGGCGTCGACGAGCCCGACTACGGTCACCTGCTCGCGGAAATGGAAGTCTACGAGGACGTTCCGGTGGAAGCGGGCCGCTACCTGTTCCCCCGGGTGGAGGTGGAGGTCGGGTTCGTGCTCGGCGCCGACCTGCCCGGCGCGGAGTGCACCGAGGAGGACGTGCTCGCCGCCACGGTCGCCTTCGCGCCCGCGATCGAGCTGATCGACTCGCGGATCAAGGACTGGAACATCGGCCTGGCCGACACCATTTCCGACAACGCGTCTTCGGCCGGCTTCGTGCTCGGCGCGCAGCGGGTCGCGCCGAAGGACATCGACATCAAGGCCATCGACGCGGTGCTCACCCGCAACGGCGATGTGGTCGCCGAAGGCCGCAGCGACGCGGTGCTGGGCGATCCGGTGATCGCGGTGGCCTGGCTGGCGCGCAAGGTCGCGAGCTTCGGGGTGCGGTTGAAGGCCGGTGACATCGTGCTGCCCGGCTCCTGCACCCGCGCCATCGACGCCCGTCCGGGCGATGAGTTCCACGCCGAGTTCGCCGGACTCGGCTCTGTCCGTCTGCAATTCACCTAGGGAGGCTGTCGTGTCCGTGAACGGGACCGTCACCGCCGCGATCGTCGGGTCCGGCAACATCAGTACCGATCTGCTCTACAAACTGCTGCGCTCGCAGAAGATCCAGCCGCGCTGGATGATCGGAATCGACCCGGACAGCGAGGGCCTGAAGCGGGCGCGCGGTCTGGGGCTGGAGACCTCGCACGAGGGCGTGGACTGGCTGCTCGCGCAATCCGAACTGCCCGATCTGATCTTCGAGGCGACCTCGGCGTACGTGCACCGCGCCGCCGCCCCGCGCTACGCCGAGGCGGGCATCCGCGCCGTCGACCTCACCCCGGCGGCCGTCGGGCCCGCCGTGGTGCCGCCGGTGAACCTGGGCGCGAACCTCGACGCGCCGAACGTCAACATGATCACCTGCGGCGGTCAGGCGACGATCCCGATCGTCGCCGCGGTTTCGCGGGTCGTCCCGGTGCCGTACGCGGAGATCGTCGCCTCCGTGTCGTCGGTCTCCGCCGGTCCCGGCACCCGCGCCAACATCGATGAGTTCACCAAGACCACCAGCAGGGGCGTGGAGACCATCGGCGGGGCACAGCGCGGCAAGGCGATCATCATCCTGAACCCCGCCGAGCCGCCGATGATCATGCGCGACACCATTTTCTGCGCCATCCCCGAGGACGCCGACACCGACGCGATCGCCGACTCGATCCACCGGATGGTCGCCGATATCCAGCAGTACGTGCCCGGCTACCGGTTGCTGAACGAGCCGCAGTTCGACGAGCCGTCGGTGGTCTCCGGCGGCATGGCGAAGGTGTCGGTGTTCGTGGAGGTGGAGGGCGCGGGCGACTTCCTGCCCCCGTACGCGGGCAACCTCGACATCATGACCGCCGCCGCGACGCAGGTCGGCGAGGTCATCGCCGAACAGATCGTCACGGCCCGGGTGTAAGGAGCTTTCGACATGGCCTACTCAGCAGAACTCGACATCCGCGTCACCGACACCTCGCTGCGCGACGGATCCCACCACAAGCGTCACCAGTTCACCGCGACGGAGGTCCGCGACATCGTCGCCGCCCTCGACGGCGCGGGTGTCCCCGTGATCGAGGTGACCCACGGCGACGGTCTCGGCGGCTCGTCGTTCAACTACGGCTTCTCCAAGACGCCCGAGCAGGAACTGGTCGCCATCGCCGCCGAGACGGCGAAGCGGGCGAAGATCGCCGTGCTGATGCTGCCCGGCGTCGGGGTGAAGGAAGACATCAAGGTCTCGCAGGACAACGGCGCGACGATCTGCCGGATCGCCACGCACTGCACCGAGGCCGACGTGTCGATCCAGCACTTCGGTCTGGCGCGGGAACTCGGGCTGGAGACGGTCGGGTTCCTGATGATGTCGCACACCCAGCCGCCGGAGGTGCTGGCCAAGCAGGCGCGCATCATGGCCGACGCCGGCTGCCAGTGCGTCTACATCGTCGACTCCGCCGGGGCGCTGGTGCTCGAGCAGGTCTCCGACCGGGTCGCGGCGCTGGTGGCCGAACTCGGCGACGACGCGCAGGTCGGCTTCCACGGCCACGAGAACCTCGACCTGGCCGTCGCCAACTCGATCTACGCCATCCGCGCCGGCGCCAAGCAGATCGACGGCAGCGCGCGGCGTTTCGGCGCGGGCGCGGGCAACACGCCGGTCGAGGCGCTGGTCGGTGTGTGCGACAAGCTGGGCGTGAAGACGGGCATCGATTTCTTCGCCATCGCCGACGCCGCCGAAGACGTCGTCCGCCCCGCGATGCCGCAGGAATGCCTGCTCGACCGCCAGGCCCTGATGATGGGCTACGCGGGCGTCTACTCCAGCTTCCTCAAGCACGCCGAACGGCAAGCCGAACGCTACGGGGTCTCCGCCGCCGAAATGCTCGTACGAGCGGGCAAGCGCAAACTGGTCGGCGGCCAAGAGGACCAGCTGATCGACATCGCGCTGGAATTGCAACGGGAGAAGGCGACGGTCACCGCCTGACCGGTAAGCCACAGCGGGGTCGCGAACGAACGTTCGCGACCCCGTTCGTCTGCCGGGACCACTATCGAGCAAGTCTCCGCTGGTCGAAGGGTGGTCGATCACGCGTCTCCCAGTACCCGGAAGTCCAGTCCATTCGGCCAGGCGGCAGCAACGATCCCGCGTCCCCAAGGCAAAGGGAGCGGGAAGGGGATAGCTCCCGACGCGCGTGATCGAACGCGGCGCGATCGGTTCCGCTGGTCCATACCGACCGAGGAGTCATGTCGGCGAGTGCGGAATACCACCCGGGCAATTCGTGTGCGCGCCGGTACTGCTCGGCGCTCGTGCGCAGCGTGACGCGCCGCCGCAAGCTCCGTTCGAACGCGGCGTACTCAGCACTGCGCAACATCCAGCCGCGGTAGACAGCCACCCCGCTGGAACGGACGCGTCGAACGGCATCCTCCGCGCCGTCGGCGCGGGTCAACGCGTCGTGATCGACCACGGCGATGTCCAAACCGGCGGCACGAGTCGCGTCCGCCTCCGGGGCGAAATGCTCGTCGACGCGTTGGGGGCGAAGTACATCGGCCGGAACAAGAAGCAGCACAACGCATATCGTCGCGTCGGCACACGCGATTCCCAACCGATTTCCGCCTCGCCGCTATCGGTGATCATCGTTGCCGCAGTCGACTTGGAACTACGCCGCTGACTGGATCAACTCCTCGCACATGCGCCGCAGCTGTCCAGCCCGTTCGCCGGAACTCCGCGTCTTCATCAACCGCAGGAAGTACGCGTACTGCGCGGTGCGATCAAGCTGCTCGAATCTCTCCCGTGCGGGTGGACTCGCACTGAGCGCTTCGAGCAGGTCGGCCGGGCAGGTGGCGGTCCGCTGGCATTCGTAGGCGGCCGCCCAGCGTCCATCGGACTGCGCGGCGGCAATGGCCGCGAAACCGGGAGCCCGCATGCGACCTGCGGCGATGAGCGCTTCGGCTTTCGCGACATTGATCTGCGACCACGGACTCTTCGGGCGGCGCGGCGAGTACCGCTGCAGATAGTGCTCGGCGTCCATGCCGCGGCGATGGCTGTCGATCCACCCGAAGCAGAGCGCGCCGTCGAGCGCCTCGCCGTTGCTGATGGTCCTGCCCGCCACCCCTTTCTTGCCGATCTTCAGCCAGACATCAGCGGCCTCGTCGTGATCGGCCGCGAGCCACCCCTCCCACTGCGCAAGGTCCGCAAAGGTCAGGATCCTCGTCCCATCGAACCGACCCATAGTGCCTCCCTAGATCCGGTGCCCTCATCGCACCCATCCTCCACCCCAAAGTGCTCACCATCTGAGCACTTCACGAGTGGCACATGAGCGTGTGGCGCTCTCGCGTTTCGCCGCGCTCATGTGCCACTCGCGAAGCCGACGGCAGCGACAGTCGCCTCCGGCTGACACGGCACCGCCGCCGGTAGGTTGATCCATGGCAGCGGTGATCGCGAGGTCGCTCCGACGCGGGCTTCTTCGCAACAGTCGAGAGGAGAAACGAATGACCATCGATATTCGCAAGGTGACCGTGCTGGGCACCGGGGTGCTGGGTTCGCAGATCGCCTTTCAGACCGCCTTTCACGGTTTCGAGGTGACGGCATACGACATCGACGACAAGGCGCTGGCCGCGGCCAGGGAACGACTCGACAAGCTCGTGCCGGTCTACCGCGAGCAGGTGCCCGGTGGCGGGGACGGCAAGGCGGAGCAGACGGCGGCGGGCATCGCGCTGACTTCCGACCTGGCTCACGCGGTGCAGGACGCGGACCTGGTCATCGAGGCCATCCCCGAGGTGCTGAGCATCAAGCAGCAGACCTACGAGCAGCTCGGCCGGGTCGCACCGGAGCGCACGATCTTCGCCACCAACTCCTCCACCCTGCTGCCCAGCGCCATGAAAGACTTCACCGGCCGTCCGGACCGGTTCCTCGCGCTGCACTTCGCCAATCAGGTGTGGCACTTCAACACGGCCGAGATCATGGGCACCGCCGACACCGACCCGAACGTATACCAGGCCGTGGTCGACTTCGCCTCGAAGATCGGCATGGTGCCGATCGAAATCCACAAGGAGAAGGCCGGTTACGTCCTGAACTCGCTGCTGGTGCCGTTGCTCAACGCGGGCATGAGCCTGGCGGCCGGCGGCTACGCCGATCCCGAGGCGGTGGACAAGACCTGGCAGATCGGCACCGGCGCACCGGCCGGACCGTTCCGCATCCTCGACATCATCGGACTGACCACGCCGTACAACATCCTGGTCAACAACGAGGACGAGGACTCCCAACGGCTGGCCAAGTGGTTGAAGGAGAACTACATCGACAAGGGCAAGCTCGGCATCGCCACCGGGGAGGGCTTCTACAAGTACTGACCGGCGAGCGCGGTGAGTTCGGGATTCGCCGCGCCCAGGCACCACTCGTGGAGCGAGGGCGGCTGATCGAGGCCTAGTCCTTCATGCGCTACACGGCGACGATCTCGAGCATGCTTTCCAGCCCGCGGAAATCCGCGCTGTTGCGGGTGTACAGCGGTAACCCACGTGCCGACGCGATTGCCGCGATGAGCAAATCCATCCGGCGCGGCCGCGGGTCGCGTTTCGCCGCCAGAGTGAGTGCTACCAGGGTGCCGTAGCGTGTCGCGGCGTCCTCGTCGAAGGGCAACGGATCGAAATCCACGATGGCGGCACCGAGTTGCTCGGATCGTGCGGCCCGAGTGACAGTGTCTTTCGCCATGGCGACGCCTTGGTGCAATTCGGCCAACGTGATCGCTGTTATCTCACACAACTCCGGCAAAGAAGTGGGATCCAGCGTACCCAGGTCGATGTAGGCGCAAGTGTCCAATACGCCCGATGTATGCCGCTCGGTCATGACCGCGATCCCCACGCATCGTCGTCGCCGACTCGATCTTCCGTTCCGAAGAATTCGTCGGCCTCTTGCCGCATGCCGGCGAAGTCGACACGAGGTAGTCTGCGATGCCGTTCCACGAGCTCTTCCGTCGTCAGGCGGCGCTTTCGGCTGACCGGCCGTACTTCGGCGACTTCGACCCCATTTCGGGTTACGCGGAACGTCTCCCCGGCCTCGACCGCATCCATGACCGCCGCTGAGTGGTTGCGGAACTCGCGCTGCGTGATCACTTTCATAGCCTGATTGTAGCCCCCTGTAGCGCGCGGGGCTACGCGTGCTGGTCGCGTCCTACAACCAGGTGTCCAACGTCGTCGTCGTGAGGAAGTGCTCCAGGTCGGCACGCCAAGGTGCCGGGGTGGTCTTCTCCGGTTCGATGGCGGTGTACTGGCCCCGATAGAACAGCAGGGGGCGGCCGGTGGTGGTCGTCTCGGAGAGGGCTCGGACGCGGCCGATCACGATGTAGTGGTCGCCGCCGTCGACGACGGTCTCGACCTCGCACTGGATGGTGGCCAGCGCTTCGTCCAGCACCGGGAGTTCCAGGTCGGAGGTGTGCCAGGCGGCGCCGGCGAACTTGTCGGGTTCGCGGGAGCCGAAGCGGGCGCACAGCTCGCGCTGCTGTTCGGCGAGGACGTTCACGCAGAAACGCCCGGTTTTCTCGATCGCCGCCCAGGAGCGGGACGCCTTGGTGGGGCAGAACAGCACCAGCGGCGGTTCGAGGGAGAGGGCGGCGAAGGATTGGCACGCGAAGCCGATCGGAACCCCGTCGTTGTCGAAGGTGGTGATCACGGTGATGCCGGTGCAGAACTGTCCCAGCACGTTCCGGAACTGCCGTGGATCGATCTCGGATCCGTCCGCGGTCATCGTTTCGCTCGCCCTCTCGGTCACTGCTGCCGTTGCCCGACGGTGAAGTCGTGGCCCCACAGGCTCACCGCGGTGGATTCCCGCGCGATCCAGTCGTGGTCGTCCACTTCCAGGCCCTCACAACCGAATTCCACGTCGAACCCGCCCGGCGTCTTCATGTAGAAGGAGAGCATCTTGTCGTTGACGTGCCGTCCCAGCGTCGCCGACATCTTGACCTTCTTGCGCAGCGCGCGGTCCAGGGTCAGGCCGACGTCGTCGGCGTTCTCCACCTCGAGCATCAAGTGCACGATGCCGCTCGGCGTCGGCATGGGCAGGAACGCCAGCGAGTGGTGGCGCGGGTTGCAGCCGAAGAAGCGCAGCCACGCGGGCTCGCCGTCGGCCGGGCGTCCCACCATCTGCGGTGGCAGCCGCATCGAGTCGCGCAGCCGGAAGCCGAGCACGTCGCGGTAGAACTCCAGCGCCGCCTTGTCGTCCTTGGTGCTGAGCACCACGTGCCCGAGCCCCTGCTCCTCGGTGACGAATTTGTGCCCGTAGGGACTGACCACCCGGCGATGCTCCAGCGCCGCGCCGTGGAACGCCTCGAGCGTGTTGCCCGAGGGATCTTCGAACGCGATCAGCTCGTAGACCCGGCGATCGGCCAGTTCCGCCGCGGTGCCCTCCTTGTAGGGCACGCCCGCCGCGTCCAGCCGGTTGCGGATGTCCTGCAACTCCTCGGCGTTGGCCGTCTCCCAGCCCGAGACCTGTAGCCGGTCCTTCTCGCCCGGGACGATCACCAGCCGGGCCGGGAACTCGTCCATGCGCAGATAGAGGGCTTCGGGGTCGGCGCCCTTGCCCTCGACCATGCCGAGGACCTTCAGGCCGTACTCCCGCCAGGCGGCCATGTCGGTCGCCTCGATACGCAGATATCCCAGTGAACGGATGCCCATCACTTCTCCTTGACGCCCGCGAGGAAATCGATCGCGAGCCGGTTGAATTCGTGGAACTTCTCCAGTTGCGCCCAGTGCCCGCAGCCGCCGAAGACGTGCAGTTGCGCGCGCGGGATCAGTTTGGTCGCCACCAGCGCGCCGTCGAGCGGGTTGACCCGGTCCTCGCGGCCCCAGATCAGCAGCACCGGCTGACGCAGCTTGTAGGCGTCGCGCCAGAGCATGCCCTTCTCGAAGTCGGCGCTCGCGAACGACTTGCCCATCGCCCTGGTCGCGGCCAGCGCCTCCGGCGTGCTCGCCGAGGCGAACCGCTCATCGATCAGCTCGTCGGTGACCAGCGACTGGTCGAAGACCATGATGCGCAGGAACGCCTCCAGGTTCTCCCTGGTCGGCTCGTAGTTGAACTTGGAGAGCAGCTTCACGCCCTCCGTCGGGTCGGGCGCGAACAGATTGGTGCTCAGCCCGCCGGGCCCCATCAGGATCAGTTTTCCGGCGCGGTCGGGATAGTCCAGCGCGAACCGGACCGCAGCGCCGCCGCCGAGCGAATTGCCCAGCAGGTGCACCCGGGTGGTGATCTCGAGGTGGTCGAGCAGATCCTTCAGCGCCGAGGCGCTGTGCACGAAGTACTGCGGATGCTCGGTGGGCTTGTCCGAGCGGCCGTAGCCGGGCTGGTCCACCGCGAGCACGTGGAAGTGCTCGGCCAGCACCGGGATGTTGCGCGCGAAGTTCGACCAGGAGGACGCGCCGGGCCCGCCGCCGTGCAGCAGAACGATCGTCGGCCCGTTGCCGACGCCCGCCTCGTGGTAATGCAGCCGCAGATCGGGCCGCACCTGCGCGTAGCGCGAGGTCGATTCGGCGGTGAGTTCCGCGGTCGATGTCACGGTCAGCCCTCCTAGACCATGCCGTCGGTGACGGGCAGGCCGAACTCGTGCGTGCCGTACATCAGGTACGCGCGCTCGGGATCGTTGGCCGCGTGCACCCGGCCCGCGTGCGCGTCGCGCCAGAAGCGTTGCAGCGGCGTGCCGTTGGCCAGCGCGGTGGCGCCGGAGCTCTCGAACAGCTTGTCGATCGCCGCGATCGAGCGACCGGTGGCGCGCACCTGGTCGCGCCGGGCCCGCACGCGCAGGTCGAACGGGATCTCCTTGCCCGCAGCCAGCAGCGCGTACTCGTCGGCCACGTTGCCCGACAGCTGCCGCCACGCGGCGTCGATGTCGCTGGCGGCCTCCGCGATGCGCACTTTGGCGAACGGATCCTCCTTGGCCTTCTCGCCGGCGTAGGCCGCGCGCACCCGCTTGCCCTGGTGCTCGACATGCGCCGCGTACGCGCCGTATGCCATGCCGACGATCGGCGTGGAGATCGTGGTGGGATGGATTGTGCCCCAAGGCATCTTGTAGACCGGATCGATATTCTGCTCCAGACCGGGCGATTTCAGTTCGCTCATGGCACGGAAGCTGAGGAACCGGTGCGAGGGCACGAAGACGTCCTTCACCACGACGGTGTTGGAGCCGGTGCCGCGCAGGCCGACCACGTTCCACACGTCGTCGATGCGGTAGTCGTCGCGGGGGATGAGGAAGCTGCCGAAGTCCACCGGCTTGCCGTCCTTGATCACCGGGCCGCCGAGCACCGCCCAGGTGGCGTGATCGCAGCCCGACGACCAGGCCCACGCGCCGTTGACGAGGTAGCCGCCGTCGACCACCGTGCCCGCGCCCATGGGCGCGTAGGAGGAGGAGATCCGCACTTCGGTGTCCTCGCCCCAGACGTCCTCCTGCGCCTGCTGCGCGAACAGCGCGAGGTGCCAATTGTGCACGCCGACAATGCCCGCCACCCAGCCGGTGGAGCCGCACGCGCTGGCGATCTTGCGCACGGTGTCGTAGAAGACCACCGGATCGGCGGCGTGACCGCCCCACTGCTTGGGCTGGAGCAACCGGAAGAAGCCGGTCTCCTGCAACGCCTTCATGCTTTCGTCGGGGATGCGCCGCAGGTCCTCGGCCTCCTGTGCGCGTTCGCGCAACGTCGGCAACAGCGCTTCGACCCGTTCGGTCACTTCTTGCGTCATCTCGGGACCTGCTCCTGCCTGGTCGGTTGATGTCGGGAATCTCATTTGTCTCTGAGACTAGAACAGGTTCCTATTTCTGTCGAGAACCGGTGTTCACCCCTCGTCGGACATGCGCTCATGCAGGAAGTGAGGTGAATCGCTGGCGTCGAGGACGCCAGTTTTGTAACGTGTTCTAGTACAGATGGAGGAGGAAACGCGATGGCAGTTACCCCACCGCCGCCGAGCGACGGGCCCGGAGGCGGCAGCGTGCGTCACCAAGGAGGGCCCCGGGAGGCGGCTCAAACGACGCGGAGCGGCGCGAAGGTCCGGGAGCTGGATGTCGGCACCGCACCGACCCGCTATGCGCGGGGATGGCATTGCCTGGGTCTGGCCAAGACGTTCCGGGACGGCAAGCCGCACGCGGTGAACGTCTTCGGCACCAAGCTCGTCGTCTGGGCCGACAGCAACGGTGAACTGCGGGTGCTCGACGCCTACTGCAGGCACATGGGCGGCGACCTGAGCATGGGCGAGGTCAAGGGCGACGACATCGCCTGCCCGTTCCACGACTGGCGCTGGTCGGGGACCAACGGCAAGTGCACCGCGATTCCGTACGCGCGGCGGGTGCCGCCGCTGGCGCGCACGAGGAAGTGGACCACGCTGGAGCGCAACGGCCAGCTGTTCGTCTGGCACGACCACGAGGGCAGCCAGCCGCCGCCCGAGGTCACGATCCCGCACATCAAGGGCCCTTACACCGACGCCGACGGCAACCCGAGCGAGCAACTCGACAGCGGGTGGACCGAATGGACCTGGAACTCGATGCTGATCGAGGGCGCCAACTGCCGCGAGATCATCGACAACGTGGTGGACATGGCCCACTTCTTCTACATCCATTTCGCCTTCCCGACGTACTTCAAGAACGTCTTCGAGGGCCACATCGCCACCCAGTTCCTGGAGACCAAGGGCAGGCCGGACATCGGCATGGCCTCCAAGTACGGCGGTGACACGCTGCTGAAGTCGGAGGCCTCGTACTTCGGCCCCTCGTACATGATCAACCCGCTGATCAACATCTACAGCGGTTACGAGGTCAAAAGCGTCCTGATCAACTGCCACTACCCGGTCACCCAGGACTCCTTCGTCCTGCAATGGGGCATCACGCTGGAGAAGCCGAAGGGCGTCGAGGGCGAGATGGCGACCAAGCTGGCGGAGAAGATGACCGAGGGCATCAGCGTCGGCTTCCTGCAGGACGTCGAGATCTGGAAGCACAAGTCCAAGGTCGAGAACCCGCTGCTGTGCGAGGAGGACGGGCCGGTCTACCAGCTGCGTCGCTGGTACGAGCAGTTCTACGTCGACCTGGCCGACGTCACCGAGAAGATGACCCAGCGCTTCGAGTTCGAGGTGGACACCACCAAGGCGAACGAGGCGTGGGAGGCCGAGGTCGCCGAGAACCTGCGGCGCAAGCGCGAGTCCGAGGAAGCCGAGGCGAGCGTCTGATGGCGGCCACCTGGGCGAAGGCGCCCGATTTCGCCGATCAGCCCGCTCGGCGAGCCGAAGTGCGCGCCCAGACGGTGGCCGACAAACAGCGGTATCTGGAGGACGGCCTGACGCCACTGCGGTGCCGGGCCTGCCAGAGCCACGTGCTGGTGCGCAAGAGCAGCACCCACCAGACGTCGGTGCAGTGGACCGGGAATCCGGCCGAGCACTGCCCGGTCTTCGCGAAACTGAGCGAGACCGGCCACGGGCCGGGTCGCCCCGACTCGTGTCCGGATCTCGAACGCACCATCGCCTGGGCCGTGGACGAGGGCGTGCTCGAGATTCCGGAGTGAACCGGCCGTTCGGCGACGGCGGGCGGTGATCGATTCGCCCGCCGATCACCGCGGTGGTGACCGCGCTGTCGCGGCCGAGTCGCGCTCCGACTACGTTGACGGGAACAAAAGAGACCTTCGTGCCGAAACGGATCGAGTCCGATTCGGCGCCGTAGGAGGGAGTTTCCGCGATGCTGGTGCGGCATCTGGACTGCGCGACCATGTGCCCGGTCGGCGGGCGAGCGCTGCTCGGCAGCGGTGGGCTGCTGACCGGCGGGCTGGTCGGCCACTGCCTGCTCGTCGAGTCCGATGACGGGCTGGTGCTGGTCGACACGGGCTTCGGCATGGCCGACGTGCTCGATCGAAGCAGGCTGGGTTTCGGCACCGGGCGATTGCTGCGGCCCCGGTTGCGCCCGGAACTCACCGCGCTGCACCAGATCCGCGGGCTCGGCTATCGGCGCGAGGATGTCCGGCACATCGTGCTCACCCATCTCGATCTCGATCACGCCGGCGGGCTGTCGGACTTCCCCGACGCCACCGTGCACGTCTTCGCCGACGAACTCGACGCGGCGACCCAGCGCCCGACCCTCGGGGAGAAACTGCGCTACCAGCCGCGTCAGTGGGAGCACGGACCTCGCTGGCTGGCCCACGAGACCGGCGCGGACACCTGGTTCGGATTCACCGCCGTCCCGGTGCTCGAGGACATCATGCTGATCCCGCTGGTCGGCCACACGCGCGGGCACAGCGGCGTCGCGGTCCGGCAGAGCGACGGATGGTTGCTGCACTGCGGCGACGCCTATTTCCACCACCGGCAGCTGGAGGTGGGCAAGGCGCGTCCGCCCGTCGGCCTGGGCGTGTTCGAGGTGCTCGCGAGCACGCTCGGCCGCGAGCGGGTGGAGAACCTGGAACGGCTGCGCACGCTGCACAACGACCACGGCGACCGGGTGCGAATGTTCTGTGCCCACGATCCGCACGAACTCGAGCGATTCGCCGCCGTGCCGGTGCGCTGATCCAGGTCAGTCCAACCGGAAGTCCGCGAAGTCGAATCCCGGCGCGACGATGCAGCTGACCAGCACGTATTCCGCGCCGGCAGGTCGCGCCGATTGGCTGACCCCACCCGGCGCCACCGCTTGGAGCACCTGGCCGTGCTCCAGGTCGGGGCCGAGGATCACCTGCTCGCCGCCGATGTCCAGCGCCAGCGGCCCGCCGCGGTGCCAGAGCCACAGCTCGTCGGAGCGCACCGTGTGCGGGGCGGACCGCTCGCCCGGCAGCAGCAGGAAATAGATCGCCGTGGCGGCGGCGCGCGGGCCGGGGTAGCCCTCCGGCGTGAATTCCGCCGGGCTGCGCCAGGTCTGGCGGTACCAGCCGCCTTCGGGATGCGGCACGAGATCGAGTGCGACGGCGAGCGGCGGTCGGTTGTCGGTCATCGTTCGACTATGCCCGATCCTGCCCTGCCGCTCAGCTCTCCTCGATCCGCCAGGTGATTCCGAACGGCGCCAGCGCATCCAGGAAATCGGCGGGATCGAACGCCTCGGCCGGCGCGAGCGCTCCCGGAGCCGTAGCGCCCTCGGCCAAGCGGACGGCCGTCTCCACCGCCATCAATGCCGAATCGCGGTAGGAGTCCACGCCGCTGAGCACGCCGCGGACCCGGCGTCCGTCCGCGCCGAACGCGTCGACGACGAGGTCGTAGCGCAGGTCGGCGCCGGGCGCGTCGGGCAGTGCGTCGATGAGTTCGGTGGTGAACCCGCTGAGCGTGTCGAGGATCGAGGTGGCGAGGACGCCTTCGACGTAGGAGACATCCGAGTGCCGGGGGATGGTGAGAACCGGGGGCTGCGGGAATTTCGCGACAGTGGTCGGCTCGATGTCACCGGGGAAGGTCATCTTCTGGTGACGTGCCGCCGCGCCGGTGCGCAATTCGCCGTCGGCGTAGTGCCAGCCGCCGCCGCGGAACCAGTCCAGACTGGCGAACACCGTCTTGGCGCTGCCTTTGGAACCGTTTCCGCCGCTCTTGCTGAGGTGGCTGAGCACCACCTCGGCGGGGCCGGGCACCCGGCGGGTGATGAGATGGGCGAGCAGATCTCCGGGGAGATTGTTGTCGGTCACGCCGGAAACCACGGTGACGCCCGCCGCCGCAGCGCGCGTTCCGTACTCGTCGAGAACGCGCTTCAGGAATAGTTGCTCGCCGGACATGTCTGTGTAGTGCGCGCCCGCGTCGATGGCCGCGTCGAGCACCGCAGAGCCGTGCTGGACGTAGGCGGGCAAGCTGCTGATCACCACGTCGGCGCCGGTGAACGCTCGGACGAGGGCCGCGCGGTCGGACAGGTCTGCTACTCGTATGTCGGCGCCGGGCATGGCCGCCGCGTCGGCGGCGGCGCGGATGCGCTCGGCATTGCGCCCCACCAGGATCGGGGTGAGGCCGCGACGGCGCAGTTCGGCGAGCAGGTAGCCGCCGGTGTGTCCGGTCGCGCCGTAGACGGCGATGGTCGCAGGGCGTTGGGTTGATGTCATGGGAAGAAACATATTGCTCTCATACGACTAAGCCAATGCCTGTAATGCTCTATTATTTGTCCCAAACGCTCATATCCAGAGTGTTATGGTGAATGAGTGGACATTCTCAGCGAGGCCATCGCGGCGATCCGCACCGGCAGTCCCGCCTCCGGCCTGTTCATCCGGCACGCCCCGTGGGGCCGGCGGTATCCCGTGGTGCCGGGGGCGGGTTTCCATGTGGTGTTGCAGGGCTCTTGCTGGGTGGTGCCGCCGGACGGCGAACCCATGGCGCTCGGCGTGGGGGACGTGTTGTTCATGCCGCGAGGCGCCGACCACGACCTGGTCGACAGCTTGGACACTCCCGTCACCGAGACCGCGTTGCCCGGTGAGCCGAGGGAGATCGTGGGGCCCGGCGTCCGGACCGCCTTGCTCTGTGGCGCTTACGAACTCGGCCGCGGTCGCACCCACCCGATCCTCGACGAGCTGCCCGAGTTCATCCATCTGCCCGCGCGTCCGGGGCGTCATCCCGCGCTGCGCGGCGCGGTCGATCTGCTGGCCGCGGAGATCGCCGAGCCGCGGCAGGGGAGCGACGCGGCCGTGCCCGCGATCCTCGAGACGCTGCTGCTGTTCATCCTGCGCGCCTGGTTCGACGAGCAGGCCGACCTGCGTTCCTCCGGCTGGGCCGGCGCCTTCGCCGATCCCGCCGTGGCGGCGGTGCTACGCGCGGTGCACGAGGAACCCGCGCGCGCCTGGACCGTCGCCGATCTCGGTGACATCGCGGGCGTTTCCCGCGCGACCCTCGCCCGCCGCTTTCTCGCGACGGTCGGCGAGCCGCCGCTGGCCTATGTGACCCGCTGGCGCATGCTGACCGCCGCCCGCCTGCTGCGCGACACCGACAGCAGTCTTGCCGCCGTGGCCCGCCGCGTCGGCTACACCTCGGAGTTCGCCTTCGCGAAGGCGTTCAAACGCGAATACGGGCTTGCGCCAGGC
The DNA here is from genome assembly GCF_035544775.1 of Nocardia implantans. Taxonomy (NCBI): domain Bacteria; kingdom Bacillati; phylum Actinomycetota; class Actinomycetes; order Mycobacteriales; family Nocardiaceae; genus Nocardia; species Nocardia implantans. The sequence continues at coordinate 159,607 of NZ_JAYKYQ010000015.1, forward strand.
GGATACCGCCGTGCGGCCGACAACGCGCCTGTGGTGGCGGTTTGAGGGCCCGGGTTCGGAACCGCCTTGTCGGCACCGGCGTCAGGTGTCGTAGTACTCGTCTTCGTACTCGTCGTCGGGGAGGTACTCGACATCCGAAGCCACGTCGGCGGCCGGCTCGCGCAGGCTCGGAGCGCCCGGTAACAGTTCGGCGAGTTCGGGCATGCTGCCCACGATGTCGCTGATCGGGGTGATCGTCTCGGTCACTTGGTGATGTGCGAGACGCGCTGCGGCCCGCGCTGTTTCGGTCACGATCGCGGCGAGACGTTCGGAGGGAGTGCGCAGCGCGGCCGGATCCAATCGCACCTCGGTGACCGCGCCGGTGAAATCCACCGCCACCGTCACGTATCCGTCGGGAGAACGTGCCTCGCCGCGCACGTCGTGCACTTGTTCTCGAATAGCGGCCAGTTCCGTGAGTTGCTGCTCGTACCGCTCGTCCATCACTGGCCGTTCGCGTCGAGCAATGCCTGGGCTTCGGCGCCGTGCTTGCGCATCATCGGAATGATCCACGCGCGCAGATCGCGTGGGAAATCACGATTCGCGAGCTGAGCGAGCAGCCATTCCGAGTCCTGCTGGTCGAGACGATCGACGGCGAAGAGGAGTATGTCGTCGTCGAACCAGTGCGGGTTGTCATCCGGATTGATCTCGCCGGTCAGGAATTTGGTCACCGCATCGCGCGCCGCCGCGATCTTGTCGTGGTTGTTCATGTCGACCTCCGCGGTTGATCAGGGTGCTCGTCCGGTTGGTTGAGATGAGGATGTTCGGGATCGACACCCTTTCCGGCGAGTGCCGCGAGTGCTCGTTCTCGGAACATCGCGAAATCGCCGTTCTCGCTCCGGGTGGATTGCAGCGCCTGGTAGATGGCCTGGGACCGTTCGGAGCCGAAACTGGAATTGGCGGCCCGTGGTTCGGCGCCGATACCGACGCCCTCCATAACTTGGTGTGTCATCGCGGGAGCGTCCCATAGGAACGCATCGGGTTGCCGCGCCTGATACTCGCGAAGCCAGTCGACAACCCGATGGGCATCGGCAAGATCCTTCGTATAGATCACCATCGCGTCCGACCGAACCGAATGGGGGCCGACGACTTTCGCGCTGTAGATACCGGGGAATCGATCGGGGCTGTCCACGATTTCGTGGACCACACCACGCATCAGGTCGGGCACCGCGTCAGCGCGTGCGTTCACATACACACGATAGCCGACGTCCGAGACCGCATTCGCTCGGTGGTAATGGACGAAACTGATCGATCCGGTATCGATCTCCGACGCGTTCGAGGCGTCGAGAATTCTGGCCCCTCGCCCTTGGACCAAGGCTATACGCGATTCCGGTCCTCGGGCGGCGAGTATATCCGCGAGTTGCATGACATAGCCGCGTGGATCCGTGACCAGATTCGTCTCGGTAGCCGCGCCGTACTCGCTGTACACGCCCCATTCGCTGGTTATCCGGTCTCCGTTGTTCCAGATCCGTTCCAGGAATCCGTTGAGATTCTCGAGCGACAGATCCGGCGCATCCAACCCGTGCTGCTGGTAGGAGAAATCGCGCACCGCCATCACATCGTCGAACGACATGTCATGGCTCAGGCGCTCCCGCAGTTCGGCGAGTGTGCGTGGCTCGTCGAATACCGAGGGGAACTCCGCTACGGCACGATCGAGTGCCGCCGCATCCGGATGCCATGCGTACGGGGACGTGCCGTGCTGTTCTCCCGGGGGTGAGGTCTCGTCGGCTTCCCGCGACGCATCCGGGTCAGCCGCGTCCTCGTCGCGGTCCGGATGCTGCGGGGGTGGTGTCTCTTCGTCGGGCTTGGGTGTGGTGGGTTCGGGTTCGTCGGGCTTGGGTGTGGTGGGTTCGGGTTCGTCGGGCTTGGGTGTGGTGGGTTCGGGTTCGTCGGGCTTGGGTGTGGTGGGTTCGGGTTC
>NZ_JAYKYQ010000016.1:0-149624 GCF_035544775.1 Nocardia implantans
TCGGCCAGTTGCGCAAGGCCGGGCTCGTGGAATCCGAACGGCGCGGTATGAACACCTTCCACCGCGCCCGCCGCGATGCCCTGGCGGCGCTGTGTGTGGTGCTGGACCCCAACTGCTGCCGCTGAACTGCACCTGTCCTCGGCGTCGGTCCTGGCCGGGCGCCGCCGCCTTGGTGGCAGCCGGTAGCGGCGGTAGCAGGCCTGCGTGAGGAAGACGGCCGCGCGACCGGTGAAGACCCTGACTCAGCAGCCAGGTGCCGAGGGCGTTTCCACCGGGCCTGGTCCGCCTTCGTGCGGCGAGGGTGTCCAGGTCCGGCATGGCGGCTCCTGCGCCTACCTCGCCGGGACGGTGGAAGGTAGGACAGTTCAGCCGACCGAGAGTTTCACCACCGGATCGTGGCCCAGATCGGTGATGTAGATGTTGCCCGCCGAGTCGACCGCCACACCCTGAGGATTCTTCAGGCCGGTGAACGGTAAGGGGGTCGGCGTCGACGCGCCCGCCGCCAACCTCACCACCCATTTGTTACCCCAGTCCACGACGTACACATCGCCCGCCGCGTCGACCGCCAAGCCCTGGGGATCTTTGAGCCCGGTGAACGGCAACATGGTCGGCGCCGGCGCGCCCGCCGCCAACATCCGCACCTGCTCGGTACCCAGTTCGGTGACGTAGACGTTGCCCGCCGGGTCGACCGCCACACCATCGGGGCCTTGGAGCCCCGTCAACGGCAGCGTCGTCGGAGCCGACGCGCCCGCCGGCAATTTCAGCACCCGATCGTTGCCCCGGTCGGCGACGTACACGTCTCCCGCCTTGTCGACGGCCACACCATGGGGGTCCTTCAGGCCGGTGATCGGCAGCGGGGTCGGCGTAGGCGCACCCGCCGCCAATTTCAGCACCCGATCGTTACTCGTGTCGCTGACGTAGACGTTGCCCGCTTGGTCGACCGCCACATCCTGCGGATTCTTCAAGCCCGTGATCGGCAGCGGGGTCGGAGCCGACGCGCCCGCCGCCAATTTCAGCACCCGATCGCTATCCATGTCGGTGACGTACACGTTGCCCGCCGGGTCGACCGCCACACCGGTGGGCAGGCTGATGCCGGTGAACGGCAACGCAGTCTGTGACGAGTAGCCCGGGGCGATAAGCGTGGGTGAACTGCCACCTCCGCCCGATTCCCGTTGGACACCGAGGACGACGGCTACGGCGGCCACCACCGCGACCGCAACCGCGGCGGCCAGCGCCCCGGCGGTCTTGGGCGACAATCCGAACCGCCGCCCCTGGCGCGCAGGCACGCCCACGGTGACGCCGGCCGAGGAATCGTCCACCGCGGCGCGGGCCGCCGCGGCCAGTTCACGCACGGTCTGGTAGCGATCGCCGGGGTCTTTGGCCATCCCCTTGGCGATGACCGCATCGAACGCAGCCGGTACATCAGGTGTGGTGGCGCTGGGGCGCGGCGGCGGGGTGTGCAGGTGATGGGCGATCACCCCTTGCATTCCGAAATCGCTCGCGAACGGCGGCCGACCGGTCAGGCACTCGTACAGCACGCACGTCAACGCGTACACGTCCACCCTGGCATCGGCCTTGACCTCCGCGCCGATCTCCTCCGGCGCCATGTAGGCGACGGTGCCGATGGTCTCGCCGGTCGCGGTCAGCGTGCGGTCGTCGGCGGCGTGCGCGATGCCGAAGTCGATCAAGGAGGCGAATTCATCGGCCCCCAGCAGGATGTTCGTGGGTTTGACGTCCCGGTGGACCAGCCCGGCGTCGTGGGCCGCCTGCAGCGCACCGGCCACCTGGGCGATGATCGCCACTGCCCGCCGCGGCGCCAAGGGGCCTTCGCGCGTGATCAGCGTGCGCAGGTCGGTGCCCTCGATCAAGCGCATATTCAGATAGAGCCGACCATCGATGTCGCCGAAGTCGTGGATGGGGATCACATGCGGCTCGGTCAACTGCGCCACCGCGCGGCACTCCCGGCGGAACCGCTCGCGCAACTGCTCGTCATCGGCGAAGCGCTCGGGCAGCACCTTCAGCGCCACCACCCGGTTGGTCAGCGAATCGTGCGCCCGCCACACCTGGCCCATGCCGCCCTGACCCAGCAGCGACAACAGCCGATAGCGCCCGAACACCTCGGCCGACTCCGGCCCCCGGGCGGTGCCCCCGCCATCAACTGTCGCGTCATCCATAGTGCCGTCCCGTGACCACTTGTCTGGCTAACGGCCTCGCTCGCATCCCGACCCGCTCGCGAGCAGATAGCTCCACCCTAGTCGATCCGGCCAGGCCGGACGCCCGTAGTCGGGCAGGGAGGGCGGTGACGCATTCGTACATGTGGCCGTCGAAGGAGGTCATGGGGGCCACGCTCCAGAGCATGCCGGTTCCTCGAGGCTGGGGGTCCTCTGGTCGATGGTCTCGTGCGGTCGCCATGACGAATGCGTCACCGCCGCAGAGGCCAGGATCCCGCTCCGCGTTCTCGGGTGCCCTCGCACGTTTCGGGTGGTCCTCGCATCCGCTGCCGCGGGTGCGCGAAAGATGCCGTTCACAGCCGCCACGCGTCGCCGGCGCATCGGACGATGAGCGATGCCGAGACGGGCATCGCACGACGCGCGGTTTCGGTACCGGTGTCGAATGCCGCTTCGGCGCAACGGGTTACGGTGACGGATTTCACGGCGCGCCGTGGTCACATCACCCGGTTCGGCGTGATCATCGGCGAATTCGCGTTTCCGCCAGTTTCCGGTGCGCGTGACTCATCGGTCCGGATTTCAGCGTCGCTACCAGCGCAAATACGGCCGACCATGATCCGTGCCCGCGCGTCGACCGGCCCTTCAGAGCGCGGGTGGCCCAACCGTCGCCTGTTTGCGCCCGAACCCCTCGGGTAAGCGACCAATGTCCCGAGTCGCCCCACAAGGGAGCGCTTGTCAACCGAGAGACGCCCGTCCGCGAATGACGCGGGCAGGCGAGGAAAGGGGTAGCAAGTGAGCACAATGGCCGCCACGGTGGACGTCGAGGTCCCGGTTCGCACCGCCTACAACCAGTGGACGCAGTTCGAGTCGTTTCCGCAGTTCATGGAGGGTGTCGAAGCGGTACAGCAGATCGATGACCGGCATATGCACTGGCGTGTCCATGTCGGCCCGTCGACGCGGGAGTTCGACGCCACCATCACCGAGCAGCATCCCGACGAACGCGTCGCCTGGAAGTCCGACAGCGGGCCCAAGCACGCTGGCGTCGTCACGTTCCATCGGCTCGACGACACCCACACCAGGGTGACCGCGCAGATGGACGTCGATCCCGAAGGCTTCGTGGAGAACGTCGCCGACAAGCTCGGTGTGCTCAAGCACCGGGTGAACGGTGACCTGGAGCGCTTCAAGCACTTCATCGAGCATCAGGGCCGGGAGACCGGCGCGTGGCGCGGTGACATTCCGCGTCCCGATGCCGGGAGCACCGCCACGGAGCGCGGCGCCGCTCCCCGCCCGGGCACGACCGGTACGCCAGGTGTGGGCGGAACCGGCATGCCTGGCGTCGGCGGAACCGGCACTCCCGGTGCCGGCGGAACCGGCGCCGGTGGAACGGGCACCTGGCCCGGCGGAACCGGCACTCCGGGCGTCTGACCCGTACGACAACGGTGCCCCCTGGGTCTTCCCAGGGGGCATCGTCGTGTCAGGCCGAGTCGCGCTCCTCCTCCGCGTCCGCCGGGCGCGATTCCGGCGGCACCTGGACCGGGCGCAGCAAGGCCCAGGCCACGAAGGCCACCGCCACCACGCCCATGCCGAGCCCGGCCCAGAGGTTCACGTTCACTCCGCCGGTCTTGGCCTGCTCGGCGGCGGTGTCGTGGACCAGTCCGGTGACGACGAGAACGATCGCGTAGCAGCCGAGCAAGCCACCGACGATGGTGCGGATATCGAAAAGCATTGCGATGGTTCCTTATCCGACGAGGATGTTGAGCGCGATGACGAGCACGAGCGCGATGCCCGCGAGCAGGACCGGGCGCTGATACCAGGGCAGCGTGCCTGCCTCCGGGTCGGTGCGCACTTCCTTCGGCGTCTCCGAGTACACCAGCCCGATCAGCTCCGCCGCCGGTTTCGGCAGGGTCACCTGGGTGACCACGACGCTGACCACGATGTCGACCACGAACGCGGCACCGGCGGCTACGAAGCTCGCCCCCTGGCCGGACAGCTCGAAGACCTTCGTCTCGTGCAGGATGAAAACGACGATGGCGGAAGCGGTTCCGCAGACCAGCCCCATCCAGCCCGCCGTCGGCGTCATCCGTTTCCAGAACATGCCGAGGATGAACGTGGCGAACAGCGGCGCGTTGAAGAAGCTGAACAGGGTTTGCAGGTAGTCCATCATGTTGCTGAACCCGGAGGCGATGAACGCGGTGAAGATCGCGGCCACGGTCGCGCCGATGGTGGCCAGCCTGCCCACGCGCAGGTAGTAGCCGTCCGGGCGGTCGCGCCGCACGTACTGCTGCCACAGGTCGTAGCTGAAGACGGTGTTGAACGCCGAGACGTTGGCCGCCATGCCCGCCATGAACGCCGCGAGCAGACCGGCCAGCCCCACCCCGAGCAGCCCGTTGGGCAGCACATCCTTCATCAGGTACAGCAGCGCCTGGTTGTAGGTGGTGTCGCTCTCGAAGTCCGGATTCGCGGTCACCGCCGCCTTGTACTCCGCCATCTGCGGCACCAGCACCGCGCTGATCATGCCCGGGATCACCACGATCAGCGGGATGAACATCTTCGGGTACGCCCCGATGATCGGGGTGCGCCGCGCCGCCGAGATCGAGTGCGTCGCCATCGCGCGCTGCACCTCGACGAAGTTCGTGGTCCAGTACCCGAACGACAGCACGAACCCGAGGCCGAACACGATGCCGAGAATGGACAGGAAATCGTTGGAGAATCCGCTCAGCGCGTTACCCGGCCACGACTCCCACTGCGCCGCCCCTCCCGGTGACGCGGTCACCTTGTCCTGCAGACCGCTCCAGCCGCCGACGCGGTGCAACCCGACCAGAGTCAGCGGCAACAGCGCGGCCACGATGACGAAGAACTGGAGCACCTCGTTGTAGATCGCGGCCGACAGTCCGCCCAGGGTGATGTAGGACAGCACGATCACCGCGGCCACGATCACCGACACCCACAGCGGCCAGCCCAGCAGCACGTTCACGATGGAGCCGAGCAGATACAGGTTGACCCCGGCGATGAGGATCTGCGCGATGGCGAAACTCAGCGCGTTCACCAGGTGCGCACCGGTGCCGAACCGGCGGCGCATGAATTCGGGCACGCTGCGCACCTTGGAGCCGTAGTAGAACGGCATCATCACCACGCCGAGGAACAGCATGGCGGGCACTGCCCCGATCCAGAAGTAGTGGAAGGTCGGGAACCCGTATTCCGCGCCGTTGGCGGACATGCCCATGATCTCCACGGCGCCGAGATTGGCGGAGATGAACGCCAGGCCGGTCACCCACGCCGGCAGCGAACGCCCGGACAGGAAGAAGTCGATGCTCGAGGACACCCGCTGCCTGGCCAGCAAGCCGATGCCGAGCACGAACACGAAATACAGCGCCACCAGCGCGTAATCCACAGGCTGCGCGTCCAGGCGGAGGGTCTCGGCGGCTACCAGGGACGGTGGCGATGCGGCCGGGTGCGGGCCGGGCACGGCGGCGAGAACGGACGAATCGACGAGCGGCACAGCGTTCCTCCTGGCGGTGAAACCGGGGCGGCGAGCGAGGTCGTTCGTCGTGCGAGAGCTGCGCCGTGCTGGTCGAGCCCGGCGCGCGCGACCTCATCGTCGCCCGCCGAATGGTGTCGGCAGACACCACTCTGCGCGATCATGCCCGACCGGCGTGGCACATTCGCGCACAAATCCGGCCGGTCGCTCAGGCGACCCGGTGGGCTCCGTCGGCCGGGGCCACCGCGAAGGTCCGCGGGCCGGACAGATCCGCGTCGGCGAAACGCCGCCGCACCGACTCGGCCACCGCCTCGGTGCGGTCCCGGTCGACGAGCGCGATGACGCTGCCGCCGAACCCGCCGCCGACCATGCGCGCGCCATGCGCCCCGGCCGCGAGCGCGGCCTCGACCGCCGTGTCCAGCGCCGGTGTGGACACCTCGAAGTCGTCCCGGAGCGAGGCGTGTCCCGCGGTGAGCAGCGGGCCGATGCCACGGGGGTCCACGCCCGCGCGCAACTTTTCGGCAACCGCGAGCACCCTGGCGTTCTCCGTCACCACGTGCCTGGCGCGGCGGCGCAGCACGTCGTCGGCGATCCGGGTGGTGTCCGCGGCCGCGGCCACCTCACGCAAAGCGCCTACGCCGAGCGCCTCGGCCGCCGCCGCGCATTCCGCGCGGCGCTCTGCGTAGCGGCCGTCGGCCAGTTCGTGCGGTTGGCCGGTATCGATCACGAGCAGTTCCAGCCCGCAAGCGCCGAGGTCGAAGGGAATCTGCTCGGCGCAGCGTGGGGCGTCGATGTCGGCGGCGAACGCCCGCATGTCCAGCAACAGCGCGTGCCCCGCGGTGCACAGCATCGCGGCCGATTGGTCGAGCAAGCCGGTCGGCGCGCCGACGTAGTCGTTCTCGGCGGCGCGGGCCACGTCGATCAGCCTGCGGTCGGTCAGCTCCGGTGCGAACAGATCACGCAGCGCGATCGCCACCGCGCAGGACAGCGCCGCCGAGGACGACAGTCCCGCGCCGATCGGCACCGCGCCGTCCACGTCGAGGTCCACGCCGGGGACCCCGTGCCCGCGCCGGATGAACTCGGCGACCACGCCGAGCGGGTAGCGCGCCCATCCCGGCACCCTGGCCCGCGCGCCGTCGAGGTCGGACACCGCGACGTGCACCGGCTCGCCGGGCCGCTGCCGCGAGCCGACCCGCACCAACCCGTCCGTGCGCCCCGCCGCCGCGCACCGCACCACCAGCGGCAACGCGATGGGCAGGACGTAGCCGTCGTTGTAGTCGGTGTGCTCACCGATGATGTTGACCCGCCCCGGCGCCACCCATGTCCGCACGCTCGCTCCTCGCTGTCCCGATCGCTGCCAGGGTACGAGACACGCCGCGCCGACTCCGCTCTCGACCCGCTGGGCTGCGGAAGGCGTTCGTGCCGCCCACCCGCAGTCGCCATCCCCCTCTGCGCCGGCCTGGCGGACATACCGGGCGCGGCGACGCCGGCCGCAGTGGTGTGCCACTCGTGTTCGTCGGTGCGGGGTCAGGGTCGCGGTGCGGCCGGAGAACTGCGCGGCGATGGGGCTGGCTGCTGGCGGCCGATCGGTCGCAGCGCGCGTGAGGCCGCACCCTAACCGTGCCGTGGATCGGCCCGGACCATTTCGCGGCCCGCTCTCCCGAACCCGGGACGCGAACTACTACGCGGGATTCCCCCTTGTTGCGTCAAGTGCCCGCCAAGGGGCCGCATTCCGTGCCATGATCAAATCAGTTGTCCAGATATTGGTTGCCGAGCGCGCCGCGGTCGGTTGGGACATCTGCTCGTACAACAACACTCGGTTCTCGTTCGCCGACAGCATCCGGGCGGTGCTCGGCGAACAGGCGAACGTCGAAGTCGCGGTGGAGGATTCCAGATCTATTACGCGGCCCGGTGCACCGGGGATGGAGCGACCAAGGGGGGCTGATGACACCCAGCGAACCGCCACAGACCAGCTGTCGGCGCAGCATCGGAACGGGTTGGTACGCGGCGCTTCTCGGGGGAAGCGGGGCCGCGATCGCGGTCTATCTGGCACTGGACTCGCAGGTCGCGGCGTTCGTGACGATGGCGGTCATCGTCGGCGAGACCCTCGCCATGATCGCCGTCGGCGTGCGCACCCACCGGCCGGCGCACCCGTTGCCGTGGTATCTGCTGTCCGGCTCGGCGGTGCTGTTCGCCACCGGCACCACGCTGCGCGACGTCTGCGACCACGCGGTACACCCGCTCGACGACGCGTTCACCTTGCTCGGCTACCTCGGCGTCGGGCTCGCCGCGCTGATCTGGTTGTTGCCGCGCCACGTGCACGGCGACTACGACCTGCTGCTGGACTCGGCCCTGATCGGGCTCGGCGCGCTGCTCGCCTCCTGGACCTTCCTCATCTCCCCGATCCTGCAGGCCACAACGACCGGTCCGGACGCGCTGGTGGCGGCGACCTATCCGGTGCTCGACGCGCTGCTGCTCACCCTGGTGGCGCACTCGATGGCGACCTCCACGCGCGCGGAGACCTCGCTGTGGCTGCTGCACGCCGGACTCGTGGCGGTGCTGCTCGGCGACCTGGGCTACAGCTTGGAGACGGCGGGCGCGACCGCGCTCGGGCGCGGAGTGCTGCTCGCTCCCCTGCTCGCCGCCTACGCCACCGTCGGTGTCGCGGCGCTGCACCCCACCATGACCTCGCTCGGCGCGCCGCGGCGCATCCATCCGCACCACTCCAGGCAGCGCGCCAGCCTCATCGCGATCGCGCTGATCGTGGCCTCGCTGGTGCCGGTGGTCGGGTCGAGCCTGCGTCCGCTGGACCGCGTGGTGGTGTCGTCGCTGTTCGCGCTGTTGCTGATCGGCATGCTGGTGCGCAGCGAACGCGCGATCGTGCGCAGCGCCCGCAGCGAGCGGCGCGCGCAGTACCAGGCCGACCACGACATACTCACCGGATTGCTGAACCGGGCCGCGCTGCTGCGCGCGCTGCGGCAGCGCGGCGAACAGTGGGCGGAGCAACCGATCTCGCTGCTGTTCATCGATCTCGACGGCTTCAAGCGGGTCAACGACAGCTACGGGCACGCCGTCGGCGACGAGCTCATCGCGACGGCGGCCGGCCGGATCCGGCGGGTGGCGCGCCACGAGGACGTGGTGACCCGCTACGGCGGCGACGAATTCGTCGTCCTCGCCCGGCTGTCCCGGCCGGAGGCCGCCGTGCTGGCCGAACGGCTGCTCGGCGCGTTCGTCCGGCCGTTCGGGCTCAGCGCAGGGGAGATACCGATCACGGCGAGCGTCGGCGTGGCGTGCGTCGGTCCGCGCAGCTCGGACACCGACATGCACGGCCTGCTCCGGGAGGCGGACGCGGCCATGTACCACGCGAAGCAGCACTCGCTCGGTTACGCGTTCCACGACGACATGCGGCGCACACCACCCGGCACCGAGCGCCGGATCTGGCGCACGGCCGCCCGATCCGCCACTCCCGCCGTGTGATTCAGTCGCTCAGCTCGTCCAGCAGGCGCTTGGCCTCCTCGAGCTCGGCCTGTAACTGCTGCACCTTGGCCTCCTGCACCCCGCGCAACGCCTCCAGGACGCCCGCGACCACTTCGGCGACCTCCGGATGCAGGATCTTCGCCGCCTGCGCCACCGCCGAACCGGCCACCGGCAGGCCGCGCAGGGTGCGCTTCTTGCCGCTGACCACGTCGATCGACCACTCGCCGTCGGAAGTGCCGGTGAGCGTCACGGTGACCTCGGGCGCCTTGGCCTTGCGGGCGGCGGCCGCCTTGGCGGGTTTCGGCGCCGGGGCCTGCTTGGCCGCGCTGTCGGCTCGGCTCGCTTCCGCGGCCGCCTGCGCCGGCTTCGGGGCGGCCGACGGCGCGGGCGCGCTCGGCGGCGCGGGCTCGGTCGTGGCGCTCGTCGTGGTCGACGACTGGGTCACAGGGGATTCCTTCCTGGTTGACTGCTTCGGCTGGGCGGTGGCGCCCGCCGCCCCTCGCGGCGGCTTGGTCAAGGTCACCTCGGTGGGAGAGAAGGACAGTACATCCTTCGATCCGGTCGGCCGGACCTGCAAGAAGTCACCGTCGGCAGGGTCGCCGAGCGAGATCACCTTGCCCGAGCGCCCCTCCGGCACGCCGACCGCGGCGGCGGTGAACCACACCATGGGCGGTCGGCCGCCGGCGATCTCCGCGGCGATCTGTTGAATCTCGCTGTCGGACAAGGGCTGCGGCTTGGTTCGTGGGGACGGCATGGGTAACTCCGAGCGATTCGTGGTTGGCTGCGTGCACAGATGATGCCGCACGACGCCGACACATTCGCGGGCCACCATCGAATACGGCCCGTCCACGCCAATGTTCGAGCTCTCAGCGAACGATGGGCAACATACGCGGTCGGCCCGCGCTCGGTTCAGCTCGCCGTCGTCGGCGCGCGCAGCGCGGGAAACCAGATGTCGGTGAGCACTTCGACGGCTTGGTCCACCGAGACATCGATGGTGCCCTGCATCGCCCATCGCGTGAAGAATCGTTCCAGTTGCGCGACCAGCAATTCCACGCGCAGCCGCGCCTCGTCGCGCCGGTCGTCGGGCCACCCGGCGAGGTAGGCGGTCATCGCATTGGGCAACGCGAGGATCCCGGTGCGGGCGATCTCGCGGAACTCCGGCTCCAGCGCGGTCGCTTCGTCCCAGGCGGGCAACAGGTCCTTGTATTCGTGGAACCACTCGATGGCGCGGGTCATCCATCCGGAGAACTCGGCGCGCGAACCGGTCTCGAGCACCCGGTCGAGATCCTGATAGAAGTGCAGCACGGTGGGCACGGTGCCCTGCTCGGCGATCGCGCGCAAGATCTCCTGTTTCCCGGCGAAGTGCAAGTAGAAGGTGGCGCGGCTGCAGCCGACCGCGGCGGCGATGTCGTCCACCCGCACGGCCGCGTAGCCACGGGTGGCGAACAGCTCCTTGGCGCCCTCCATCAGCCGGGCCCTGGTCTGCTGCTTCTGCTCGTCCCGCAGATTCGTGCTCGCGTTCGTACGCATGGTGGACAGGTACCTCATATCCGTTGAAAAGAGGGCTCGACGTGCGGCTGCGCCGACCGAGTCTACGCGCGAACGATCTCGATGGACAGTGCGTCACTCACTAGACGTACTGTCTACCGACTGTTATTTTGTTGCCTACGTCACTCCGGCGCGCGAGCCGCGCCGGACGGTTCGGCCGTCACCGACGACGGCCTCCAGCACGAGGACAGTGAATGACGTCAACCGCACTCCCCCGCGTCTGCGTGATCGGGGCGGGCCCGTCCGGGATCACCGCCGCCAAGCGCCTGAACGACCACGGCATCCCGTTCGACTGCTACGAGGCTTCCGACGAAGTCGGGGGCAATTGGTACTTCAAGAACCCCAACGGCATGTCGGCCTGCTACCAGAGCCTGCACATCGACACGTCCAAGTTCCGCTTGGCTTTCGAGGACTATCCTGCGCCCGAGGAGTGGCCGGACTTCCCCCACCATTCGCAGCTGTTCCAGTACTTCCGCGACTACGTCGACCATTTCGGCATCCGCGATCGGATCGTGTTCAACACGAAGGTGACCGCCGCCGAGCGCGACGCGGACGGCCGCTGGGTGATCACCACCAGCGACGGGAGCACCAAGGACTACGACGCGCTCATCGTCTGCAACGGACACCACTGGGACCCCCGCGTCCCGGACTATCCGGGCGAATTCGACGGCACGCTGCTGCACAGCCACGCCTACAACGACCCGTTCGACCCGGTCGACATGCGCGGCAAACGCGTCGTCGTGGTCGGCATGGGCAACTCGGGCCTCGACATCGCCTCCGAGCTGTCGCAACGGTTCATCGCCGCGAAGCTCTACGTCTCCGCCCGGCGCGGGGTCTGGGTGCTGCCGAAGTACGTCAACGGCAAGGTGGGCGACAAGCGCTCGATGCCGCGGTGGATGCCGCCGAAGCTGGGTCTCAAGCTCAAGCAGCGTTTCGTGCGCAAGTTCCGGGGCAACATGGAGGACTACGGCCTGCCCGAGCCCGACCATCTCCCGTTCGAGGCGCATCCGTCGGCGAGCGAGGAGTTCCTGCACCGCGCCGGCTGCGGCGACATCACGTTCAAGCCCGCGATCACCGCCCTGGAGGGCGCGCGGGTGCGCTTCGCCGACGGCAGCGCCGAGGAGGTGGACGTGATCGTCTGCGCCACCGGTTACCGCATCAGCTTCCCGTTCTTCTCCGATCCGGAACTGCTGCCCGACGCCGACAACCGTTTCCCGCTGTTCAAGCAGATGGTGAAGCCCGGCATCGACAATCTGTTCTTCCTCGGTCTGGCCCAGCCGCTGCCCACGCTGGTGAACTTCGCCGAGCAGCAGAGCAAGCTGGTCGCCGCCTACCTGACCGGCCGCTACCACCTGCCGTCGGCGCAGGAGATGCGGGCGGCCATGCGGTCGGCGGAATCGGCCAGGTCGGGCCGTTACTACGACTCGCCACGGCACACCATCCAGATCGAATTCGAACCGTACGTGCGCGACCTGCGACGGGAGCTGGCACGCGGAGCCAAACGCGCCGCCGCCGCGGGGAACGCGCTGCCCGTTCCCGCTCGCACGCCCGAACATGTGTGAGGCGGCGATGACCACCACCACGGGCACCGCCACCTCGGGATTCTGCGCCGAACGATTCGCGCGCGTGCGCACGGAACTGGAGAACCGGCTCGCCTCCGGCGACGAGCTGGGCGCGTCGATCTGCGTCACGGTCGACGGCGAAACGGTCGTCGACCTCTGGGGCGGCCACCGCGACCCGGAACGCGCCGCGCCGTGGACCGAGGACACCTTGGTCAACGTCTTCTCCATCACCAAGACCATGACCGCGCTGAGCGCTCTGCTCCTGGTCGAGCGCGGCGAACTGGACGTGCACGCGAAGGTGGCCAGGTACTGGCCGGAGTTCGCGGCGAACGGCAAGGACGGCATCGAGATTCGCCATCTGCTCGCGCACACCTCCGGCGTCTCCGGATGGCAGCCGCCGATCGAGCTGGCCGACATCTACGACACCGAAGCGTCGGCCGCCCGCCTCGCGAGCCAGCCGCCGTGGTGGGAGCCGGGCACCGCGTCGGGCTATCACGCGCTGGCCTACGGCCACCTGATCGGCGCGGTGATCCGCCGCGTCACCGGCCGGTCGCTGGGCGAGTTCTTCGCCGAGGAACTGGCCGGGCCACTGGGCGCCGACTTCCACATCGGCACCGCGCCCGAACACCACGGGCGGATCGCGACCTTGATTCCGCCGGAGGTGCCGGAATTCGACCTGGCCGCGCTCGACCAGGACAGCGTGCTGGTCAAGACGCTCACCAGCCCGCTGCTGGACATCGCCGCGACGGCCAGCGCCGAGTGGCGCCAAGCCGAGATCGGCGCGGTGAACGGCCACGGCAACGCCAGATCGGTGGCGCGGGTGCAATCGCTGGTGTCTTGCGGCGGCGAACTCGACGGGCGGCGGCTGCTGTCGGAGCGGACGATCGAGTTGATCTTCCAACAGCAGTCCGACGGTGTGGATCTGGCGCTTCTGACGCCGCTGCGGTTCGGCATCGGTTACGGTCTGCCGCAGCGGCAGACCGCCCCGGAAGTGCCCGACGGCCGGGTGTGCTGGTGGGCCGGGTACGGAGGCGCGATGGTGGTCAACGACCTCGAGCACCGCACCACGTTCGCCTATGCCATGAACCGGATGGCGCCGGGTCTGATCGGCTCCGACCGCGCCGACGCCTATCTGCGCGCGACGTTCGCGGCGGTGCGCGGATGATGCGGGCGCTCCAGCTCACCGAGCCGGGTGTGCTGGAACTGCGCGAGGTGCCGATACCGCGGATCGGTCCCACCGATCTGTTGCTGCGCGTGGGCGCCGCGGGAATCTGCCATTCGGATCTGCACGTGCTGCACATCCCCTTCCGGATGCGCGAGGAGCCGTTGACCCTCGGCCACGAGATCGCGGGAACCATCGAAGCCGTCGGCGAGGGAGTGGACGGCCGCAGGCCCGGCGAGCGCGGCATCGTGTATCTGTGCTGGTCGTGCGGCGTCTGCCGGGAGTGCGCCGCAGGCAACGAGAACGTGTGCCTGGCCGCGGGACGCACCGCCATGCCACCGTGCCCCGGGCTCGGACCGGACGGCGGGATGGCCGACTACGTGCGGGTGCCTGCCAGTTCGTTCGTGCCGATCGGTGACCTCGACTTCGCCGAGGCCGCTCCGCTGGCCGACGCCGCGCTGTCGAGCTATCACGCCATCCGCGACGCTCGTGATCGGCTGGGGCCCGGGTCGGTGGCGGTGGTCGTCGGGATCGGCGGGCTCGGCCACCTCGCGGTGCAGATCCTGACCGCTACCACCGCGGCGAGGGTGCTGGCCGTGGACGTGAGCGCCGAGAAGCTGGAGCTCGCCGCGCGCTGCGGTGCGGCGGAAGGACTCATCGCGAGCGACGGCACCGCGAGCGAGATTCTCGCGCGGACCGAGGGGCGGGGCGCGGACGCGGTGTTCGACTTCGTCGGCGTCGACGCGACCGCGCGCCTGGCGGTGGAATCGGTAGCGCCCAACGGGGCCTACCGCATGGTCGGCCTCGGCGGCGGCGCGCCGGAGATCACGGCGGCCCCCGCCACCGGCACGGGCTGGCCGTGGGGCGCCACGGTGCGCAAGTCCTACGGCGGCACCAGATCCGACCTGATCGACTCCGTGGCGCTGGCCGCGGCGGGCGAACTGCGCGCCGAGGTGGAGCGCTACCCACTCGCCGAAGCACGCGCCGCCCTCGACCGGCTGGAGCGCGGGCTGGTCACCGGGCGCGCGGTGCTGGTCCCCGAGCCGTGACGAATCATCCCTGCGCAGTGACGAGGAAGTATCCGATATGACAAAGGCCATCGACCAGCAGGCGTTCGCGGCGCAGGCCGCGAGCAGGCTCACCGGACCCGGCGGTCGATTCGAGATGGTGGTCGAGGACGTGCTCGGCGCACCGATGCCGGTGGTGCGCCATCGCAAGTCCTCGCTGCGGGAAGTGCTGGTCGCCGCGGCCGCGCACGGTGATCGGGACTACCTGGTCACCGCGGACCGGACGATGTCGTTCACCGAGCACGCCGCCGCGGTCGCCGCGCTGGCCACGGCCCTGCGCGACCGCTTCGGCGTTCGCAAGGGCGACCGGGTGGGCATTCTCGCCGCGAACACGCCCGAGTGGGTGCTCACGTTCTGGGCGGCCCAGGCGCTCGGCGCGATCGCGGTGGGCTACAACGCGTGGTGGGCGCCGCGCGAGGTCGCCTACGGCGTCGAACACACCAGCCCCACGGTGCTCGTCGTCGACGCGAAACGCGCGGCGCTGGTGGCGGAGCTGGACCTTCGGGTCCCGGTGCTCACCATGGAGCACGACGTACCCGCGCTCTTGACCGAATACCGCACCGCCGAGCTGCCCGACGCCGACATCGACGAGGACGATCCGGCGGTGATCCTGTACACCAGCGGCACCAGCGGACGACCCAAGGGCGCGGTGCACTCGCATCGGAACCTGGTGGCGGTCACCGACTATCACGCTTTCAACGACGCGCTGGCCGCCGCGCTCACCGGGGCGGCCGAACTGCCCAGCGGGCGGCGTTTCCTGCTCACCTCGCCGCTGTTCCACATCGCCAGCCTGCACAACCTGGTGGTGCCCCGGCTGGTCACCGGCGACGCGGCGGTGATCCACCAGGGATCGTTCGACGCCGACCGGGTGCTGCGGCTGATCGAGGCGCAACGGGTCACCAACTGGGGCGCCATGCCCACCATGGCGACCAGGATGCTCGAACTGGACCTGTCCGGCTACGACTTGTCCTCGCTGGCCGCCTTCTCCCTGAACTCCGCGCCGTCGTCGGCCGCGCTGCAACAGAAATTGCGCGATCAGCTGCCCGTCGCCCGAAACGCGCTGGTGACCAGCTACGGGCTCACCGAGTGCAGCACGGCCGCGACGCTGGCGAGCCCGGCCGAGCTGGCGGCGTACCCGGACACCGTCGGCCGCCCGGTGGTCGGGGTCACGCTGGAGATCCGCGACAGCGCGGGCAACACCCTCCCCGACGGCGCCGAGGGCGAGATCTGGGTGCGCAGCCCCTACGTGATGCTGGGGTACTGGCAGGACGAGGCCGCGACCGCGGCGGCGATCACCGCCGACCGCTGGTTGCGCACCGGTGACATCGGTGTGCTGGAGGACGGCAGGCTGCGCTTGTCCGGGCGCCGTTCGGATCTCATTCTGCGCGGCGGGGAGAACGTCTATCCCACGGAGATCGAGCAGTGCCTGGAAGAGCATCCGGCGGTGCGGGAATGCGCGGTGCTGGGGGTGCCCGACGCCGACCTCGGACAGCAGGTCGCCGCCTTGGTCGTGGTCGAAAGCGCCACGGCGACCAGCGAAGAGGAGCTGCGGGCGTTCACCGCCGAGCGCCTCGCCTACTACAAAGTGCCCGCCCGCTGGCGGCTCACCACCACCGCACTCCCGCGCAACGCGACCGGCAAGGTCGTGCGCGCCGATCTCGAGGTGTAAAGCCATGTACGACACCATCATCGCGAACGGCCAGTGGTTCGACGGCACCGCAGCGCCCTCGGCGATCCGGCACCTGGGCATCCGGGACGGGCGCGTCGCGACCGTCTCGGCCGACCCGATCGAGGATCCCGACTGCCCGGACGTCGTGGACGCCACCGGGAAATGGGTGATCCCCGGCATGCTCGACATCCACACCCATTACGACGTGGAAGTGCTGCAGCATCCGGCGCTGACCGAATCGGTGCGGCACGGCATCACCACGGTGCTGCTGGGCTCGTGCTCGCTGTCGACCGTCCACGTCGACGCCTCCGACGCGGGCGACCTGTTCGCACGGGTGGAGGCGATTCCGCGCAAGCACGTCCTAGCCGCGGTCGGCGAGCACAAGACCTGGCGCTCGGCGCACGAGTACGCCGCCGCGCTGGAACAGCTGCCGTTGGGGCCGAATGTCGCCGCGTTCATCGGTCATTCGGACATCCGGGCCGCCGAACTGGGTCTGGATCGCGCGACCCGCACAGACGTGCGGCCCGATGCCGCCGAACTGGCGGGGATGGAGGCGAAGCTGATCGAGGCGCTGGACGCCGGATTCGTCGGCATGTCCTCCCAGCAGTTGCTGTTCGACAAACTCGACGGTGCGGTGTGCCGGTCGCGCACCCTGCCGTCCACCTACGCGACCACCCGGGAAAGGCGCAGGCTCAACGCCATTCTGCGACGGCGCGGCGGGGCGCTGCAGGGCGGACCCGACGTGTCCCGGCCGCACAGCCTGGTCACGATGGCGGCCAGCAGCCTCGGCCTGTTCCGCAGGCCGTTGAAGGTGAGTTTGCTCTCGGCCGCCGACCTCAAGGCCATTCCCGGCATCGTGCACCTGTTCCCGCTGATCGCGCGGGTGCTCAACGCGCTGGGCGGCAACTTCCGCTGGCAGCATCTTCCGGTGCCCTTCGAGGTCTACGCCGACGGCATCGACCTGGTGGTGTTCGAGGAGTTCGGTTCCGGCGCCGAAGCACTGCACCTCGCCGACCAGGTGGACCAGCGCCGCGAACTGCTGCGGGACGAGCGGTACCGCCGTCGCTTCCGCAAGGATTACGACAAGAAGTTCGGTCCCCGCGTCTGGCACCGTGATTTCTTCGACGCGCAGATCGTGGAGTGCCCGGATCCGGGCGTGATCGGCAAGACCTTCGGCGAGGTCGGCGCGGAGCGCGGCGGCACGCACCCGGTGGACGCGTTCCTCGACCTCGTGGTCGAGCACGGCACCAAGGTCCGCTGGCGCACCACGATCTCCAACCATCGACCCGAGGTGCTCGACCGGCTCGCCGCCGATCCCGGCGTGCAACTGGGCTTCTCCGACGCCGGGGCGCATCTGCGCAACATGGCGTTCTACAACTTCGGGCTCCGCTTCCTGCGCCGGGTGCGCGACGCCGCGAACGCGGGCCGTCCGTTCCTGTCGGTGGAACAGGCGGTGCACCGGCTCACCGGCGAACTCGCGGACTGGTACGGCTTGGACGCCGGGCACCTGAGGGTGGGCGATCGAGCCGATGTCGTGGTGCTCGATCCGGCGCGCCTGGACGATTCGCTCGACGCCTACCACGAATCCCCGATCGCGCCGTTCGACAACCTGTCGCGCATGGTGAACCGCAACGACGAGACCGTCACGGCGGTCTTCGTCGGCGGCGTGCCGGTATTCCGCGACGGCGTCCCCGCTCCGGTGCTCGGCGCCCAGCGGACCGGCCGGTTCCTGCGCTCCTCGACCGCCGTCGGATAGCCCCAATCACCCGCTCGGGCCGGCCCCGCCCACGTAAAATCGCTGCTACCCGGCGGTTCGCTCGCCGGTGGTTCGCAGGGAGTCGGCGTGCGCGTATTCGAACATCGGGGCAGGTCCGTGGTCTTCGACCGGACCGGCAGCGGATCACCGGTCGTGCTCCTGCACAACGCGGGCACACAACGCCGCATCTGGGACGACCAGGTCGCGGCGCTGCGGGGCGGACACGAGGTCTTCGCGCTCGACCTGCCCGGCTACGGGCAATCCGACCGGCCCGCGACCGGCTACCGCCTGATCGACTACGCCGACATGCTCGCGGCGTTCCTGGACGCTCACCGGCTCACCGACGTGGTGCTGATCGGCAACTGTCTCGGCAGCGCCACCTCGCTGCGCTACGCCATGGAGCGACCGGACCGGGTGCGCGCGCTGGTGCTGATCAATCCGCTCACCTTGGACACCGTCAGTTCGGGGCAGTCGGCGGGCCTGGCCTGGCTGGACGCGCGGTTGCCGCTGGCTCCGCTGGCCCGGCGGATCAGCCTGCCGAACCCGGTGGTCTCGCTGATCGTCGGCAATCAGCTCGGCCCCCGCGGCCGGGGCAAGCGCGACCAGCACGACCCGCGGGTGCGGGCGCATTGGACCGATCGGGGCAGACTGGAAGCGCTGCACGGCTTGGTGCAGGACTTCCCGTCCTACCGCGCATTGGATACGTTCGAACCGCCCTCCGGTTTCCCGCCCATCTGCACGATCTGGGGGCGGCGCAACCGCATCCTGTCGGCGAAGGCGGGCGGGCGGCTCAACCGTGCGCTGCGCCCGCACACGGCGGTGGAATTACCGGACTGCGGTCATCTTCCGATGGTGGAGGCCCCGGAACGGGTCGCGTCGATCATCACCGGCTTCCTCGCCGCGATCGACGCGCCCCTGCCGAAGCCGACCGGCGGCTGAACCGCGCTCAGAGCGGAGCCGCGGTCGGGCAGAGTTCGGCGAAACTGGCCGAGTGCACACCGCATCCGACGCATTCGAACACCACACCCATGTCGAGCATCCAATGGATGCGGGTATGGCAGGTCTCGCACAGGAAATCCACGCCCGCCGGATGGCAGCAGGACCGTTTACGGATGAACCGTTCCGCCCGATGACGGCAGGGCACCGAATCGAAGCGGAACGTGCACTTCGGCGCGGCGGGCAACTCGGCGACGACGGCGTCGAACGCTGTTGCGGCCGTACGGGTGTTCACAGCAGATACCTTCCGGCGGAGCAGGGCGGGAAAACGAGCGGTGCGGCGGCGCCTTCACCCCCCAGATCGATTTCTCTCGATTAGCTGTTACCCGGATGAGGCGGCCTTCACACGGCGGCGGACCGGCGTGTTTGGCCCCGAACCGCGCGGGAATCCGAATTGTGACGCCATCAATGGAAGGGGTTTCGTCATGTTGTTGCGCCGACTGGCCCGGCCGCTACTGGCCACCGCGTTCGTGGTCGACGGGGTCGATACGCTGCGGCACCCGGACGAGCGGGTCAAGTCCGCGAACGCGCTACTGGAACGGGGACAGCGGCAGCTCCCCGAAGAGATCGCCGCGAAGTTGCCGTCCAATCCGTCGACCGTCGTGCAGGTCAATGCCTTCGCTCAGGTCGGCGGCGGTGTGCTGCTGGCCCTCGGCAAGGCGCCGCGCCTGGCCGCGCTGGTGCTCGCCGCGACCGTCGTGCCCGCGGCCGTCACCGAGCAGGACTTCTGGAACGAGCAGGATCCGGCCCGCAAGTCGGCGAAGCGGAACGCGTTCCTCAAGGATGTCGGGCTGCTCGGCGGACTGATGATCGCCGCCGCCGACACCGAGGGCAAGCCCTCGCTGGGCTGGCGCGGCCGCCGCGCCGCCCGTGACGCCGCGGCCGCGGTGACCGCGGCGCTGCCGTTCGGCGCGGCCTCGGACACCACCGGCGCGGCGCTGCGCAAGCACGCGCACGAAGCCGCGGACAAGGCGCGGGCGCTGGGCGCGGTAGCCGCGAGCAAGGGGGCCGAACTCGCCGAAACCGCCCAGCGGCACGGACCGGGGTTGGCGGACGCGGCCAAGGAACACGGCAGCGAGCTGGCCGACACCGCCAAGACCCACGGGCAGGAATGGGCCGAGATCGCCAAAGAGCGCGGCGCGGAATGGGCCGGAATCGCGAAAGAACGCGGCTCCGACTGGGCCGAGATCGCCAAAGAGCGCGGCGCGGAATGGGCCGAGATCGCCAAGGAACGCGGCTCCGAATGGGCCGAGATCGCCAAGGAGCAAAGCGCGCACCTGGCGGATCTGGCGAAGCAGCGCAGCGCCGAATGGGCCGACCTCGCCAAAGAGCGCGGACCTGAACTCGCCGAAACCGCCAAAGAGCGCGGGACGCACGCGGTGGACGTGGCCCGCGAGCGGGGAGCGCAGACCGCGCAGGCGGCGCGCGAAGCGATCGAGTCGCGTCGCCGCTGACGCGGCCAGGATCGGTGGCCCGCCGAACGACGCGTTCGGCGGGCCACCGGTGTGGGTACGACCCGGAACGCCACGACGCGCAGGCCAGGGTCGGTGGTCCACCGGCCGGTTTTCCGGCGCGGACCCTAAGAGGTGCTCGCGCTCCCGCCGCAGGAGATGGTGACGGCCTCCCCGTTGAAGTGACGGCCGTGCTCGGAGACCAGTAACAGCATGGCCTCGGCCACCTCGGCGGGCTGGATCAGATCGCCGTTGGGCGGCCCTGATTCGATGATCGCCATCCAGTCCTCCCTGGTGGGATTCTCCTTGCCGGGCACCATGAGCCGCCAGGTCGCCGGGTTCTGGATCATGTCGGTGTCCACGCCGGAGGGCAGCAGCGCGTTCACCGTGATGCCGTACTCCGCCACCTCCAGCGACAGCGACTTCACCAGGCCGAGCACGCCCCACTTGCTCGCGGCGTAGTGCGCCGCGTTGCGCACGCCCATCTTCGCCACGATGGAGGAGGTGGCCACCACGCGACCCCAGCGCCGCTCGATCATGTGCGGCACGACCGCGCGGAAGCTGTGGAACACCCCCGTCAGATTGGTGTCGATCATGTCCTGCCACAACTGCTCGTCCATCTCGGCGACGGGCGAGTTGGACGCGATGCCCGCGTTGGCGATGAGGATGTCGATGCGGTCGAACTCCTCGAGCGCGCGCTCGGCGACCGTCCGCATCTGTTCCAGGCTGCGCACGTCGGCCCGGACGGCGACGCAGCGGCGGCCGGTCCGCTCCACCAGCGCGGCGGTCTCGGCCAGGTCGGCGGGCGTGCTCAGCTCGTAGGGAAGGCCGGACAGCGGTGCGGCGATATCGCACACCACGATGTCGGCCCCGGCGTTCGCCAGCGCCAAGGCGTGCGCGCGCCCCTGTCCGCGGGCTCCGCCGGTGATCACCGCAACCCGGTCGTCGAGGTTTCCCATGGCGGGCCTTTCGTCGGTCGCTGCCTGCTTCGGCCGTCACCCATCGTGTCACGGACGAACCGGCTGAGCTCCCGGTTTTGCGGTCGGCGGCCCGGAGGCGCGATTTCCCAGAATTGGGAACGGCCGGGACCTGGCGGCGGGCGCGGCGGGCGCCTCTGCGCGCCGCAACACGACCACCACCTGCGCTGACGCGCCCGTTTTGCCGAATTGCCCTGGGACAGTGGAACAATGGGCACGATCTCCGCGCCGGAGCCGGCGCGGCCACGGCACGGACGAGCCGACCCGACTGCGGCACGGAGATCACCCGCACCCATTCCGACCCGGTACAGCGACCGACCAGTTGCGATGTACGCTGCGCCCCGGAACGATCTCGCCCGTGCCCACACAGTCGTTCCAGGCACGAGCGTCGCATGCACATGGTTTCCTGGGGGCCCGATGACCGATTGTGAGTACCTTCCCGTGAATCTCGACCGACAGCTCGACGCCGATCCGACCGAACACGACAGCACCCTCGTCGACCGCCTCGCCAGCCCGCGGTTGCGCAGGCTCCTGCACACGGCCATCGGCCTCTCCGAGGACTCCGTCGATCTGCTGACGACCATGACCACGCGCCTGCGTGCGGCCGAGGGCATGATCCTGCGCGACCCGCTCGACGACTGCTGACCTACGGGCCGGCGACGGCCGCGGTCGGCAATCGGTTGCCGAAGCGGCAACGATATTTGCCGTTTCGGCCGGGCCGATGGAGGGTGGGACACATGAGTGCGACACCCCATCACCACGCCGACCGGATGACCTCGACGACCGTCGAGTACTGGGAGGCCTTCTACCAGGAGCGCGAGCGGGTCTGGTCGGGACGGCCGAACTTCCTGCTGGTCCGCGAGATCGAGGCGCTCGCGCCCGGCACCGCGCTGGATCTGGGCTGCGCCGAGGGCGCCGACGCGATCTGGCTGGCCGAGCGCGGCTGGCGGGTCACGGCGGTCGACGTGTCGGAGACCGCGCTGGCCCGCGCCAGGACCAACGCGGCCCGGCACGACCTCGACGGCGAAATCGATTGGCAGCGGCACGATCTGGATCACACCTTCCCCGCCGGACGTTTCGACCTCGTCACGGCGCAGTATCTGCACTCACCGGCGGCCGAGGACGGCGAACGGACGCGAATCCTGCGCCGCGCCGCCGAGGCGGTGGCCCCCGGCGGGGTATTGCTGATCGTCGGGCACGCGCAATGGCCTTCCTGGGTGCTGGAACCACCCGCCGACGTGCATTTCCCGACCACGGCCGAGGTGCGCGCCGGTCTCGCGCTCGACCCGGCCGAATGGCGGGTGGAAGTGGAGGAGGAGGTCGAGCGCGAACACGCCGGACCGGAGGGCCAGCCCGGCACCAGAAAAGACAACATCCTACGAATTCGCCGCGGCTGACAGGTCTGCAAATAACGGGCGAATCTCCTTGCGGCCGAGGGAAATTCGGCGAAACAGCGGGTGAAATTAACTCCGATATTACTCAGGATTCATGGCGTCGATACGGCTTTCTCGCTACTGTGGACGAAGCCTACAACGCGGTGGCAATCGAGAATCTCACGTCGGTCGGGGGGACATTCGCCCGTAGGAGAGTTCCCAGTGAAGTATCCAGTATGCGCTCGCGTGCTAGGCCCGTTGACGCTTGCTCTGAACAATC
Organism: Nocardia implantans; assembly: GCF_035544775.1. Lineage (NCBI taxonomy): Bacteria > Bacillati > Actinomycetota > Actinomycetes > Mycobacteriales > Nocardiaceae > Nocardia > Nocardia implantans. The sequence continues at coordinate 22,965 of NZ_JAYKYQ010000016.1, forward strand.
ACAACGCGACGCCGACTGCGCAGAAGCAGCGGCAGTTGCTGGCATTACTGTTGGTTCGGCACGACACCGTCGTCCCGGTGACGGCCCTGATCGAAGAACTGTGGAACGACGATCCGCCGCGCAGCGCGGTGACCGTCGTGCAGACATATGTGCTCGGAATTCGTAAGAAGATGGCGGAGCAGCTCGGGATCGGACAGGCCGAGGTAGCCGAACGCTTTTTGCGCACGTGCAGCAAGGGCTACTCCTTCGACGTGCGGGACTGTGTGTTCGACCTGCGCGACTATCAGTCCATGTCCGCTGCTGCCCGCTGCGCGGCCAAGACCGGCGACGACGAGCGCGCGGTGGATCTGTTCAGCGCGGCGGAAGCGCTGTGGAACGGTCCGGCGCTGGTGGACGTGGAGGGCGGCATCCCGCTCGCCGCGGAGATCTCGCATCTGGACCACCTGCGTCTGGCCAACATCGAGCTGCGGGTGGAGGCGGAATTGCGGCTGGGCAGGCACCGCGAGGTGTGCCCCGATCTGGCGCGGCTGACCATGCAGCATCCGCTGCACGAGCGGCTGCAGGCGTACTACATGTTCGCCCTGTGCCGGTCGGGACAGCGCGCCCGCGCCTTGGCCTCCTATCAGCAGTTCAGCAGGTCCATGCAGGACGAGCTCGGGCTCGACCCGTGCCAGAAGCTGCGGAAGCTGCACCAGGACATCCTGGCCGCCTCCGACGACTCGGTGAGCGCGATGCTCAACAGCTGTCACGCCGGTTACCTGATCGGCTGGCACTCCCCCGAGCTCAGCGCCACCGCCGAGCCCGCATGACGCGGCCGCGTCCGAGCCCGGCCACGCTCGATGACGCGGGGCCGGGCAACGGTCCGGTGCGCTCATTCCCGTCCGAGCAGTTCGTCCACCAACCCGGTGGTGTGCGTGGCGGCGCGCATGGCCGGGTGGTCGAGCACCTCGTAGAGGAAATCGCGGGTGGTCGCGACGTGGGCGCCCGAGATCCGGAATTCCGCCAGCGCCCTGCGCATCCTGGCCAGCGCCCGGTCGCGATCGGGCGCCCAAACCACCAATTTGGCCAGCAGCGAGTCATAGTTCGGAGGTATCGAATAGCCGGCGTGGGCATGGGTGTCGACACGGACGAACGGACCGCCCGGCGGGGTGAATTCCGTCAGGATGCCGGGAGCGGGCGCGAATTCGGCCGCAGGATTTTCGGCATTGATCCGGCATTCGATCGCCGCGCCACGCAGAACAATATCCTCCTGCGCGAGGCCGAGCGGTTCTCCCGCCGCGACGCGAATCTGCTCGGCGATGAGATCCATACCGGTGACCATTTCGGTCACCGGGTGTTCCACCTGAATTCGGCAGTTCACTTCCATGAAGTAGTAATCGCCGTCCCGATCGACCAGGAATTCCACGGTGCCCGCGCCGGTGTACCCGGCTTCGAGCACACCGTGCACGGCGGACTCGCCCATTCGCCGGGCCAGGCCGTCCGGTAACAGCGGCGCAGGCGATTCCTCGATCAGCTTCTGGTGCCTGCGCTGCACCGAGCAGTCGCGTTCACCCAGGTACACGCCGTTGCCGAAGGCGTCGCACAGCACCTGTATCTCGACGTGCCTGGCCGCGGCGAGGTACTTCTCCAGATACACCCGGCTGTCGCCGAACAGCATCCGCGCCGTCGCCCTCGTCTCCTGATATGCGCGCGGGAACGCCGCGCTCTCGTGCACCACCCGCATGCCGCGCCCGCCTCCGCCCGCGGCCGCTTTGACGATCACCGGATAACCGATCGAATCCGCGAGCGCGTGCGCCTCGTCGAGTTCGAGCGGATCGAGGCTGCCCGGCAGAAGGGGCAGCCCGGCCTTCGCCATCAGCGTGCGCGCCGACTGCTTGTCGCCGAGCTGGGCCATCACGTCGGCGGGCGGCCCGATCAGCGTTCTGCCCGCCGCTCGGCACGCGTCGGCGAAATCCGGCGACTCGGAGAGGAATCCGTAGCCGGGATGGATCGCGTCCGCGCCGGTGAGCTCGGCGGCGGCCAGGATCGCCGCGGCGTTCAGATAACTGCGCTTGGCCGCGGACGGGCCGATCTGCACCGCCTCGTCGGCGAAACGCACCACCGCCGACTCGGCGTCGGCGACCGAGTGCACCGCCACGGTGCGCACGCCGAGTTCGCGGCAGGTGCGCGCGACGCGAAGCGCGATCTCGCCGCGATTGGCGATCAGGATTTTCTCGAACACGACGCCACTCCTACGCGACCGACCGGACCAGGACCTGCTGCCGCGCGCCGAAGCGCCGGAACCGGGCGCGGCGTTCGTCGGCCAGCTCGGCGCCGCCGCGACCGGCGAGTTCGCCGAGGGTCGCGGCCAAGGCGCGGCGCAGTCGGTCGGCCGCGGCCACGGGAGCCGCGCCCACATCGTCGTCCGGCTCGGCCAGCACCGCGTCCACCACCCCGAGACGCAACAGGTCCCGGGCGGTCAGCGACAGCGCGGCGGCGGCGTCGGGCGCGGCGGCGGGATCGTTCCACACGATCGCCGCGCAGCCCTCCGGGCTGATCACCGAGTACGTGCCGTTCGCGAACATCAGCACCCGGTTGGCCACACCGAGCGCCAGGGCTCCGCCGCTGCCGCCCTCGCCGATCACCACACTGACGACCGGCACCCGCAGGGCGGACATCAGCCGGATGTTCTCCGCGATGACGATCGCCTGCCCCTGCTCTTCGGCGGTCGCGCCCGGATATGCGCCGGGCGTGTCGATCAAGGTGACGACGGGCAGCCCGAGCTTCTCGGCCAGCCGCATCAGCCGCGCCGCCTTGCGATACCCGGCCGGGGTCGGCATGCCGAAGTTGCGTTCCATCAGTTCCTTGGGATCGTGTCCCTTCTGGTGGCCGATCACCATGACCGGCCGCCCCCCGAGCCACGCCGTTCCGCCGACCACCGCGGCGCAATCGCCGGAGATCCGGTCGCCGCGCAGCTCGCGGAATTCGTCGAAGGCGAGGGCGAAGTAGTCCATCGCGGTGGGCCGCCGCGGTGATCGAGCCCGGCCTACTTGCGTCCAGGGATCGGTCACGGGGACGCGGGCCGGATCGGTGATCGTTCCCGCGTCGGCGGGGACGAAGGTGTCGGCGGGATCGACCGGACTTGCGGCCCGCAGCAGCGAGCCGAGCGCCTGGCGCAGACCCGCGCGCGGGACGATCAGGTCGATGAGCCCGCGTTCCAGCAGGAATTCGGCGGTCTGGAACTTCGGCGGCAGCTCCTGGCGGATGGTCTGCTCGATCACCCGCCGCCCGGCGAACCCGAGGCGCGCGCCCGGTTCGGCGATCAGCACGTCGGACAGGGTGGCGAAGGAAGCCGCGACACCGCCGTAGGTGGGGTCGGTGATCAGGGTGACGGTGAGGATGCCCGCGCGGTCGAGTTGTTCCAGCGCCGCACTGGTCTTGGCCATCTGCATCAGCGACAGCGGACCCTCCTGCATCCTGGCGCCGCCGGACGCGGTGACGATGATCAGCGGAAGACGCCGGGCCAGCGCGGTTTCGGCGGCCGCGGTGATCATCTCGCCGACGGCGGTGCCCAGGCTGCCGCCCAGGAAGCGGAAGTCCATGGCGGCGATCACCGCCGGCCTGCCCTCGATCGTGGCCACCGCGCACAGCACCGCGTCGTGCATGCCGGTGTGAGCGCGGGCGGCGGCCAGCCGGTCGAGGTAGGGCTTGGTGTCGGTGAACGTCAGCGGGTCTTCGTCGGTGGCGGGGACCGGCAGCGGCTCGAAGCGGCCCTGGTCGGCGAGCTGCTCGATGCGCTGGCGCGCCGTGATCGGCGTGTGCCTGCCGCATTCGCCGCAGACGCCGAGGTCGCGGGCGAACCGCTTGCCGTACAGCGGGATCAGGCATGCCGGGCAGAGCACCCAGTCCGCGGCGCCGTCTCGGCCGTGTGCTGACTTCATCACGCGTGTCTCCTGTGCTCGGGAACGGGTGATCGATCCGGGCGGCGCCGGCCGAATGATCACTGCGACAGCCTGCGCCGCACCGCTAGAGAACAGCTCGACTCCTTCGCTCGAGCGAGGTTCGAGGGCCGTCGCCGATGCTCGATCGCACCATCGAAGGGAGAACGCCATGAACCTCAACGCATCCGGTGGTCCACGATGAGCCGCCGCGTCGTCGTCACCGGGCTCGGCGTCCGCGCGCCCGGCGGGTCGGGCAAGGACGAGTTCTGGAAGCTGCTGTCGGAAGGCCGCACCGCGACGCGCCGGATCTCGTTCTTCGACGCCTCGCCGTACCGGTCCCAGGTGGCCGGCGAAGCGGACTTCGACCCGGTACGGGAAGGGTTGTCCCCCCGAGAGATCCGGCGCATGGACCGTGCGGTGCAGTTCGCCGTGGTCTGCGCGCGGGAGGCGGTGGCCGACAGCGGGATCGACCTCGCCGCGGTCGATCCGCACCGGCTCGGTGTGAGCCTCGGCAGCGCGGTCGCCGCGGCCACCAGCCTGGAGCGTGAGTACCTGGTGCTGTCGGACTCCGGGAAGAACTGGCTGGTCGACGAGACGTATCTGTCCCCGCACATGTTCGACTACATGATTCCCAGCGTGATGCCCGCCGAAGTGGCTTGGAGCGTCGGCGCCGAAGGACCGGTGGCGATGGTCTCCAACGGCTGCACGTCGGGACTGGACTCGGTGGGCCACGCGGTGCAGCTGATCCGCGAGGGAACGGCCGACGTCATGGTGGCGGGGGCGTCGGACACGCCCATCACACCGATCGTGGTGGCCTGTTTCGACGCGATCAAAGCGACCACCCCGCGCAACGACGAGGCGGAGGTGGCCTCGCGTCCGTTCGACAACTCGCGCAACGGATTCGTGCTCGCCGAGGGCGCCGCGATGTTCGTGCTGGAGGAGTACGCGAGCGCGCGCAGGCGGGGCGCGCACATCTACGCCGAGATCTCCGGGTACGCGACCCGGTGCAACGCCTATCACATGACGGGACTCAAAGCCGACGGCCGCGAGATGGCCGAGGCGATCCGGGTCGCGCTCGACGAATCCAGGATCGACCCGACAAGCGTGCACTACATCAACGCGCACGGCTCCGGAACCAGGCAGAACGACCGCCACGAAACCGCGGCGGTGAAGCGCAGTCTCGGCGCGCACGCCTACGCCACGCCGATGAGCTCGATCAAGTCGATGGTCGGGCATTCGCTCGGCGCGATCGGCTCGGTGGAGATCGCCGCCTCGCTGCTCGCGCTGGAATACCAGGTGGTGCCGCCGACGGCGAACCTGCACGAACCCGACCCCGAATGCGATCTGGACTACGTGCCGCTGGTCGCCCGCGACCACCGGATGGACACCGTGCTCACCGTGGGCAGCGGGTTCGGCGGCTTCCAGAGCGCGATGGTGCTGCGCAAAGCGGAAGCGGTGGCGGCATGATCCTCGTGACCGGAATGGGCGTGCTCGCGCCCAACGGCACCGGCGTGGAGCGTTTCTGGGACGCCGTGCTGGCCGGGCGCGGCGGGGTCGCGCCGCTCACCCGGTTCGACACCAGCCGCTCGGCGGCGCGCCTGGCCGGCCAGGTGGCCGATTTCGACGCCGGTGCCCACCTGCCGAGCCGGCTGCTGCCGCAGACGGACGTCTCGACCCGGATGGCGCTGGTCGCCGCGCAGTGGGCGCTGGACGACGCGAAGGTCGACACGGCGGCGATGACCGACTACGACATGGGCGTGGTCACCGGAAATGCCTCCGGCGGCTTCGAATTCACCCATCGGGAGTTCAACAAGCTGTGGTCGCTCGGCTCCGAGCACGTCAGCGTCTACGAGTCCTTCGCGTGGTTCTACGCGGTCAACACCGGCCAGATCTCCATCCGGCACGGCATGCGCGGACCGAGCAGCGCCTTGGTCGCCGAGCAGGCGGGTGGCCTGGACGCGATCGGTCACGCGCGGCGCACCGTGCGGCGCGGGACGCCGCTGGTGGTCACCGGCGGCGTCGATTCGGCGCTGGATCCGTGGGGGTGGGCCTCGCATCTGTCCAGCGGTGCGGTGAGCACCGCGACCGACCCCGAGCGCGCGTATCTGCCGTTCGACGCCCGCGCCGCCGGGTACGTGCCGGGCGAAGGCGGCGCGATGCTGGTGATCGAGGACGCCGCCGCGGCGCGGGCTCGTGGCGTGCCGAAGGTGCACGGCGAGATCGCTGGGTACGCATCGACCTTCGACCCGCCGCCCGGTTCCGGCCGGCCCTCTGGCCTGCGCCGCGCCGCCGAGCTCGCGCTGGCGGACGCCGGGATGACGCCCGGCGACATCGACGTGGTGTTCGCCGACGCCTCCGGCATACCCGATCGCGACCGCGACGAGGCCGCCGCCATCGAGGCGGTGTTCGGGCCCGGCGGCGTTCCGGTCACCGCGTCGAAACCGCTGACCGGGCGCCTGTTCTCCGGCGCCGGCCCGCTCGACGTCGTCACCGCGCTGCTGGCGATGCGCGACTCGGTGCTCCCGCCGACCGCGCACACCACCACCCTCGCCGAGGACTGCCGGATCGATCTGGTTCTCGGCGCCCCGCGCTCCGCCACCGTCGGCGGCGCGCTCGTCCTTGCACGCGGGCGCTGGGGTTTCAACTCCGCGGTCGTCGTGCGCGCCGTATCCGATCGAGATCTGCCGAGGAGCGAATCATGACCATGACCATCACCGATTTACGCCGCATTCTGGTGGACTGCGCCGGCGGCGAAGACCTCGCCGAACTCGGCGGCGACATCGCGAGCGTGGAATTCGAGGAGCTGGGCTACGACTCGCTCGCGCTCATCGAGACCGCGGCGCGCATCCAGCGCGACTTCGGCGTGACAATCCCCGAGGAACAGCTCATCGAGGTCAAGACGCCACAAGAGCTGGTCGACATCGTGAACACCCAACTGCGCGGTGCGGCATGAGCGCGGAAGTGATGTCCCACTCCAGGGTGGTGCGGGCCGCCCCGGACGTCGTCTACGACCTGGTCGCCGACGTCACCAGGTGGCCGGTGATCTTCGAGCCGAGCGTGCTGGTGCGGCATCTGCACCGCGGGCCGGACGAGGAACGCTTCCGGCTGTGGGCGACCGTCGGCGGCGCGGTGCGGAACTGGACGTCGCGGCGGGTGCTGGACGCCGGACAGCGCCGCATCGCCTTCGAGCAGGAGCGCAGCCAGGCGCCGATCGCGTCGATGGGCGGCGGCTGGTCGTTCCGCGAGCTCGGCCCCGGCACGACGAAGGTGGTCTTGGACCACCACTTCACGGTGGTGGACGGGGCCGATGCCGCGCAGGTCGCCGCCGCGGTGGATCGCAACAGCGTGTCCGAGCTCGCGGCGCTGGCCCGTATCGCCGAACTCGGTCACCCGGCGCGCGAGGTGGTCCACACCTTCGAGGACACGGTGACGCTGGACTGCTCGGCCTCCGAGGCATACGACTTCGTCTACCACAGCGAACGCTGGCCCGAGCAGGTGCCGCACGTCGGCCGCGTAGAGCTCACCGAGGACGCCGACGGCGTGCAGCTGATGGAGATGGACACGGTGACGGCGGGCGGCCTCCCGCACACCACCAAATCGATCCGGGTATGCGTCGCGGGCGAACGGATCGACTACAAGCAGCTGGTGCCGCCCGCGATACTGTTCGGCCACAGCGGCGGGTGGGAGTTCGCCGACGGACCGGGCGGCGCGGTGGTGACCGCGCGGCACACGGTCGCGATCGATCCCGCGGCCGCGCGCGAGATCCTCGGTGCGAACACCGATCTCGCCGATGCCCGCGCGTACCTCACCGAGGCCCTTTCCAGCAACAGCCGCAACACGTTGCGGTGCGCGGAACGCCATGCCGCGTCGACGAAGTCGCCGACATGACCGCCACCGAGACGGCCGCGGCACCGCGCGTGCACGAGATCGCCGACGGCGTCTACGCCTACACCCACAGCCGCGGCGGCTGGTGCGTCAGCAACGCCGGTGTGCTGACCGGGCCGGACGGCGCGGTGGTGATCGACACGCTGGCGACGGAAGGGCGCACCCGGGCGCTCGTCGAGTTCGTCGACGGGCTGGGCGCCGGCCCGGCCCGCACCATCGTGAACACCCACCACCACGGCGACCACAACTTCGGCAACCACCTGTTCGGACCGGCGGCGGTCGTGGTCGGCCACGACCGGATCCGGCCGGAGATGATCGAGACCGGCCTGGCGCTGACGAAGCTGTGGCCGGACGTCGAATGGGGCGATGTGCGGGTCACGTTGCCCAGCATCACGTTCAGCTATCACCTCACCCTGCATCAAGGCCTGCGCCGGGTGGAACTGCTCCACTTCGGCACGGCCGCGCACACCACCAATGACGTGGTGGCGTGGCTGCCCGAGGAACGCGTTCTGTTCGCCGGGGATCTGGTGATGTCGGGCGCGGCGCCGTTCTGCCTGATGGGGTCGGTCAGCGGGGCGATCACCGCCGTCCGGCGGCTGGCCGCGCTGGGCGCGGAGACGGTCGTCGCCGGGCACGGCCCGGTCACCGGGCCGGAGATCTTCGACCAGACGCTGCGCTATCTGCGCTGGGTGCAGGACCTGGCGGTGGAGGGACGCGCGCTCGGGCTGACGCCGCTGGCGATCGCGCTGGAGGCCGACCACGGCGAGTTCGCCGACCTGGTGGATCAGGAGCGGCTGGTCGGCAATCTGTATCGCGCGGACGCGGAACTGTCCGGCGGCGAGCCCGGTGAGCCGCTGGATGTCCTGGCGATCTTCGACGAGATGGTGCTCTACAACGGCGGGCAGGTGCCGGCATGCCTGGCGTGAGCACCGAATCGGTGCGGGTGTGCGTGATCGGCGGCGGTCCGGCGGGGCTGATGACCGGTCTGCTGCTGGCGCGCTCCGGCGTACAGGTGCTCGTGCTGGAGAAGCATCCGGACTTCCTGCGGGATTTCCGGGGCGACACCGTGCACACCTCGACACTGCTCGCGATGAACGAACTCGGCCTGGCCGAAGAGTTCCTCGCGCTGCCGCACGTCGAGCTGCCCCGGCTGCCGATGGCGACCGCCACCGGGCCGGTTGTGTTCGCCGATTTCAGCGCGCTGCCAGGGCCGTTCCCGTTCGTGGCCTTCATGCCGCAGTGGGACGTGCTGAACTTCCTCGCCGAAGCCGGTCGCCGCTATCCCGGTTTCCGGCTGGTGCAGGAAGCGGAGGTGACCGAGCTCATCCTGCGCGACGGCAAGGTGACGGGCGTACGCGCCGAGACCACCGACGGCCCGCTGGAGGTCGCCGCGGATCTGGTGATCGCGGCCGACGGGCGGCATTCGATCGTGCGCCGGTCGGGGCTGCTCGAGGTCGCCGCCGCCGCGGCGCCCATGGACGTGCTGTGGTTCCGGGTCGGCAAGCCGGAGGGCGAGCGCCTGCCCACGGTGCGCAGCGGGAAGGGCTTCTTCATCGTCTGTATCGATCGCGGCGACTATCTGCAAGTCGCCTACATGATCCCGAAGGGCGGTTTCGCGACGATCCGGGCGGCGGGGCCGGCGCGGTTCCGTGCGGATCTGGCGGCCATCTATCCCGTGCTCGCGCCACGGCTGGACGCGGAGATTTTGGACTGGGACGACGTGAAACCGCTCGACGTGCGGGTGGACCGGCTGCGCCGCTGGTACCGCCCCGGACTGGTGGCGATCGGGGACGCGGCGCACGCGATGTCCCCGGCGGGCGGAGTCGGCATCAATCTCGCGGTGCAAGATGCCATCGCGACCGCCCGGCTGCTGGCGCCTGTCCTCGCGGCGGGCGTGAACCCGTCAACGGCCCAGCTGCGCACCATTCAGCGCCGCCGTGAATTGCCCATGCGCGTCGTGCAATTCGCGCAGCTGCACTTGCTGGCCGACCTCTACCCCAGCGCGGGACGGCCAGGCACCGACAATCCGCTGCTGGTCCGGCTGCTGCGCCGTTTCCCGCGCCTGCCCCGGCTGGTGGCCCGGGTGATCGGCCTCGGCATCCGGCCCGAGCCGGTGCCGCCCGCGACCGGAACCGTCACCGCACTGACGAGACTCAGGGAGAACTGATCGTGTCGACCTACTTGCTCATTCACGGCGCCTTCCACGGCGGTTGGGTCTGGCAGCGGGTGACTCCGCTGCTGGAGGACGCGGGGCATCGTGTCCTGGCCCCGTCGCTGGTCGGTTTGGGCGACCGCGCGGACCTGCTCACCGCGGATGTCGGCCTCGACACCCACGTCGAGGATCTGATCGACCTGGTCACCGCCGAAGATCTGACCGACATCGTCCTGGTGGGGCACAGTTACGCGGGCATCGTCGTCACCGCGCTGGCCGACGCCGTGCCCGACCGCATCGCCGAACTCGTCTACATCGACACCTTCGTGCCTCGCGACGGCGAGGCGGTGGCCGACATCATGCCGGGCATGGTCGAGGCCTTCGCCGCCGCGGCGGCGAAGGCCGGTGACGGCTGGCTGGTGCCGCCGCAGACCGAGCCGGCCGGCGACGGCGGACTGTACGGCGTCACGGAGGAACCCGATCTCAGCTGGCTGGCGTCCATGCAGACGCCGCAGTCGCTGAAGACCTTCCAGCAGCCGATGGTTCTGACGAACCCCGAGGCGCTGGCGGCGATCCCGGTGCGGCACGTCCATTGCGGCGAAGGCGGCGACGACTTCAAAGCGATGCGCGCCGCCATGCCCCGCACCCTGCCACCCGCCGATCTGCCCGCCGATCGCCTGCACGTCCTCCCCACCGGGCACGACTGCATGATCACGATGCCTCGCGAACTGGCCGGATTCCTGCTCACCGTGGCGCCGCGCCCGACATCCGCCCGCTGACCGCGGATCAGCTCACTCGCTCCCCCGCGTCGAAGGCGGCGCGCGCCGCGAGAACCTCGCCGAGATGCTCGGCGGACCAGGCCACGATGCTGCCGAACACCGGAGTGAGCGTTCTGGCCAGCGGGGTCGCCTCGTATTCGACGCGCGGCGGGACCTCGGGGTAATAGGTGCGCGCGACCAGGCCGTCGCGTTCGAGCTGACGCAGGCGCTGGGTGAGGACCTTCGGGGTCAGGCCGGGAATGCGCTGTTGCAGTTCGGTGAAGCGCAGCGTGCCGTCGTGGGTGAGCACCCACAGCACCTGGGTGGACCAGCGGCCGAACACCAGGTCGATGACGGGCGTGATCGGACAAGGATCGACGGGCTCCGGCACGGCTGGCATACGTCCTCCTGGTAAGTCACTTTCCCCTTGGTTACTACTATACTTTGGAAAGTAATGTGTTTCCAGGGGTCGCGAGTACGCGAAAACCGAAGGGAGCACAGTCATGACGACAACAGTGGACGGCCGCCTGGACCTGCCGCGCCGCTCCGGCGAGCGGCCGCGCACCCGGGAGCACAACCCACACCAGCAGCTCGACCAGATCGCGCCGCCCGAGTTGCAAGAGGAGCTGTGGTCGCGGATGACCACGCTCGACGGCGTCCTGCTCGGCCGCAGTGGCGTCTCCCTGCCCGACACCCGGGCGCTGCACCTGCGACCGGGGATCGCCCGAGGGCCGCGTGCGGCGTACCTCGCCGGCACGGAATTCGCCCACCTGCACGGGCACGGAGACGGCAGCCTGCACATGTGCCTGCCGGAAGACGTGGTGGCGCAGGCGGTTTCCCGAGGATGGGCGGAGGCGCATCCGATGGCGCGGCAGGGCTACCTGCCGGGGACGCTGGTGATGGTGTACGGGCCGCGCGATCACGCGGAGCTGGAGGTCGTCTGGCAGCTGGTGCGGATCAGTCACCGCTTCGCCGCCCGACCGGCTACAGCGTGATTAGAGCGGCGGCCGCCATCGTCGGTGTCATGAACGCATCCGATCTTGTCGGCACCTGGGAACTGGTGTCCTACTACGACATCGACGAGCAGGGCGTCACCAGCGAGGGACCGCTCGGCGACGCCCCGCGCGGCCTGCTGATCTACGGCGCGCACGGCTACATGTCCGTGAGCATGATGCGCACGGACGCAGCCACGGGAGCCACCCCGTTCATGGGATACGCGGGCACCTGGCGGCGCACCGGCGCGGAGGTGGTGCACGCGATCAGCGTGTGCTCCAACCCGGCGTGGGCGCGGACGGAGCAGGTGCGGCAGATGTCGCTGAACGGTGACGTGCTGACGCTGATCGGCGCCGCACAGGTCGGCGGGCGGACCCAACGCCGGGTGCTCACCTGGCGTCGCGGCCGCCCGCCCGAATCCGACCGTCATTCCGCGGTATACGAGAACAAGGGCTCATCGAAGTGAACCGGTTCGCCGTCTTCCTTCAGTATCCCGGTGATCACGCCGCCGGCCTGGGCGGTCACCGGGATCATCAGCTTCATCGCCTCCACGATGCCGACCTGCTGCCCAGCGCTCACCCGATCGCCGACCGCCACGAACGGGTCCGCGCCCGGCTCGGGGGATCGATAGAACACGCCGACGCTGGGAGCGCGCACGACCGCGCCGAGCGCCTCCGGCACGGCGACGGCTTCCACCTCGGCCACCGCGAGCGGCGGGGCGGACCCGACGGGGCTCGCTTCGGCCCACTCGGCCTCGACGGTCACCTCCCCCACCTGGAAGCGCAGCGCGCTCGGCTGCCGCGGAAAACCCGCGAGCAACTGCAACGCGCCGGACTGGATCGCTTCCAGCACGCGCAGATAGTCCTCGTGTCCGGTAGCGGGAGCGTTTTCCTCCACTGCGGTCATCGCCGTCACTCCTCGTCAGTAATTGCCCAGCCCGCCACAGACGTTCAACGCCTGCGCGGTGACGGCGCCCGCCCCGGGACCGATCAGATAGTCGACCATCGCCGCCACCTCGAACGGCTGCACATAGCGGCCGATGGGCACCCGCGCGCTGACCCGGGCGTGCACCTCGTCGGTGTCGACGCCCCACAGCCCGGAATACACCTCGCGCACCCGCTCGGCCATCGGCGTCTCCACGAAGCCGGGGCACACGGCGTTCACGGTGATCCCGGTCTTGGCCAGTTCCAGGCCGAGTGCCTTGGTGAAGCCGACCACGCCGTGCTTGGACGCGGAGTACGGAGCGCCGTGCACCACGCCCTGTTTGCCGCCGGTGGAGGCGATGTTGACGATGCGGCCGCTGCCGCGTTCGAGCATGCCGCCCGCGTTCAGCACCGCCTTCGTCATCAGGAACACGCTGTTGAGATTGGTGTTGATCACGTCGAACCACAGCTCGTCGGGCACCTGCGCGGTGACGCCGCCGCCGCTGCGGCCCGCGTTGTTGATCAGGATGTCGATCGGGCCGTAGCGCCGCACACCGGCGTCGACGTACTCGCGGACCTGCGCGGCGTCGGCGACGTCGCAGACGGTGCCGTCCACCTCGTGACCGTCGTCCTGCAGGCTCTTCACCGTGTCGGTCACCCGCTGCTGATCGCGAGCGCAGAGGAACACCGCGATACTCTTGGCCGCAAGGCTTTTGGTGATCTCCAGGCCCATTCCGCTGGTCGCTCCCGTGACCAGCGCGACGCGCCGATTTTCCGCCATGACTCCTCCATCGGTCGAACTTCCGAACCCGCCGGGCTTCTCGACCACCAGGGTCGACCCGCGTCCTATAGATCCGGTCAACCGCGCCCGTGCCTCGGCTCAACCGAGGCTCTAGCGGCGTGCACCACGCTGGCGTGCAGCCGAGCCCCGCCGCGACCACAGGAGCAACCATGACCACCGTCGCCAGCCGCACCGAGTTGTACGCCGAGGTCCAGCAGTTCTACGCCGAGCAGATGCAGCGGCTGGACAACCGCGACATCCCCGGCTACGCCGCCACCTTCACCGAGGACGCGGAATTCGAGCACACGCCGGGCATTTCGCCCGCCCGGACCAGGGCGGGGATCATCGCCGACCTGGTCGAGTTCCACAAGCGCTTCGACACCGACCCGATGCAGCGCAGGCATTGGTTCAACATGATCAACCTGCAACCGCAGGACAACGGCACCATCGTGTCCACCGCCTACTGCCTGGTGGTGAAGATCCGCCCGAACAGCAAGCCGGAGATCGCGCCGAGCTGCGTCGTGCACGACGTGCTCGTCCGCACCGACGGCGGGTTGCTGACCCGGTCGCGGCGCGTCGTCCACGACTGATCCGACCACCCTTCGAGGAGAACCCGTGAACTCCGTTCAGCCCGCCTTGCTCACACTCGCCGCCGACGCTCAAGACCTGCTGTTCCGCGAGGCCCGCACGGCGAACGCGTTCACCGACGAGCCGGTCACCGACGAGCAGATCCGCGAGATCTACGAACTGGTGAAATACGGACCCACGTCGATGAACCAGCAGCCGCTGCGGATCGTCCTGGTACGCAGTCCCGAGGCGCGGGCACGGCTGGTCGGCCACATGATCGACAACAACAAGCCGAAGACGGCCGCCGCGCCGCTGTCGGCGATCCTGGCCGCCGACCTGAATTTCCACCAGCACCTGCCCAAGGTGTTCCCGCACGCGCCGGAGGCCAAGGACTACTTCGCCGACCCCGGCTATCGCGCCGAGTCCGCGCGCTTCAACGCGTCGATCCAGATCGGCTACTTCATCCTCGGCGTCCGCGCCGCCGGGCTGGCGGCGGGGCCGATGAACGGCTTCGACAGCGCGGGTCTGGACGCGGATTTCTTCCCCGGCGGGGAACACACCGGCCTCGTCGTGGTCAACATCGGCAAACCCGGTCCGAACGCCTGGTTCCCGCGTTCGCCGCGACTCGAGTACGCGGAGGTCGTCAGCACGGTGTGATCCGGGCGAGCGCTGCCCGGCCGCACAGCGCACTCCCAGCTTTGCCCCAGCTTGCGGGCAGCCCGCCTTCCTAGCCTTCGAGCAGAGGTTGACGAAAGGAAGGCGAAATCATGGCGCTGATCACGAGCGTCCCGCCGGGCGTCGAGGCCGACGAGCGACTCGTCGGCGCCCATCGCGCCCCGGCCGGACGGTCCTGGGCGGATCGCGTGTTCTTCGGGCCCGCGACGCAACCGCGGTGGGCGCGCCCGGCGCTGCTCGCGCTGCTCGTCGCGACCGCGGTGCTATATCTGTGGAATCTGACGGTGTCCGGTTGGGCGAACGAGTATTACGCCGCGGCGGCGCAGGCGGGCACGCAGAGCTGGAAGGCGCTGCTGTTCGGCGCGCACGACGCGGGCAACGCGATCACGGTGGACAAGCCGCCCGCGGCGCTGTGGGTGATGGGGCTGTCGGGGCGGCTGCTCGGGTTCGGCTCGTGGTCGCTGCTGGCGCCGCAGGCGTTGATGGGCGTGGGCTCGGTGGCGCTGCTGTATGCCGCGGTGCGGCGGTGGAGTGGGCCCGGCGCGGGCCTGCTCGCGGGTGCGGCGTTGGCGGCGACGCCGGTCGCCGCGTTGATGTTCCGCTTCGACAACCCGGACGCGCTGCTGACCCTGCTGCTGATCGCGGCGGCCTACTGCACGGTGCGGGCGATCGACTCGGACGCCCCGCGCTGGCGTTCGGCGAGTACCGGCTGGCTCGCGCTGGCCGGTGCCGCCATCGGGTTCGCGTTCCTGACCAAGATGATGCAAGCGTTCCTGGTGCTGCCGGCGCTGGGCTTGGTGTTCCTGGTCGCGGGAGCGGGCGGATTCTGGTCGCGCGTCGGCAAATTGATCACCGCGTGCGCGGCCATGGTGGTCGCGGGCGGCTGGTACGTGCTGCTGGTCGAGTTGTGGCCCGCTGATTCGCGCCCGTACATCGGCGGATCGACCGATAACAGCCTGTGGGAACTGGCGCTCGGTTACAACGGCATGGGCCGGTTGCTCGGCGGCAGCGGCAATCCGAGCGGCGGCGGCTCGGGCGGCCCGGGCGGTGGCGGCATGGGCGGGGCGTTCGGCGGCGAGACCGGACTGGCCCGGCTGTTCAGCGGCACCATGGCGACCGAGATCTCCTGGCTGCTTCCGGTCGCGCTGATCGGCTTGGTCGCCGGGCTCTGGCTGAGCGGCCGCGCACCGCGCACCGATCGGCTGCGGGCGGCGATGATCCTGTGGGGCGGCTGGCTGGTCGGCACCGGCTTGGTCTTCAGCTACATGAGCGGCATCATCCACCCGTACTACACGGTGGCTCTCGCGCCCGGCGTCGCCGGTGTCGCCGCGATCGCGGTGACGCAGCTGTGGTGGCGGCGCGGACACGTGGCGGCCAGGATCACCTTGGCCCTGCTGTCGGCGGTCACCGGCGCCTGGGCCTTCGTACTGCTGAACCGCACGCCGGACTGGCTGCCGTGGCTGCGCTGGACGGTGGTGGCCGTGACGGCGATCGCCGCGGTGGCGCTGCTGCTCGGCGCGCACCGGTCGCGCCGGATCGCCGTCGTGATCGCGGCCACGGCGTTGCTCGCCGGATTCGCCGGATCGACGGCCTACGCGATCGAGACGGTCACGCACGCGCACAGCGGCGGCATCCCCACCTCCGGACCCGCGCAGACGGGGTCGATGGGCGGGCCTGGTGCACCCGGCCGGGGCGCGGGAGCCGACGACGGCCGCGCCCAGGCCGCAGACGGAGCGTCCGGGACCGGTCGGCCGACCGGAGACTCGGCCGGCACCGGCCAAGCAACCGGCGACGCGGCCCCCACCGGCACCGGCCAAGCAACCGGCGACGCGGCCCCCACCGGCCAGCCGACCGGCGACGCGGCTCTCGCCGACGGCGGCCTGCCGACCGGCGATGGGGCTCCCGCGAGCGGTCCCGGCGGCGGCGGACCTGGTGGCAGCGCCGACAACGCCGAGTTGGACGCCCTGCTGGCCGACACCGACAACCGGTGGTCGGCGGCGAGCATCGGCTCGGGCACCGCCTCCAGCCTGGAACTGCGCACCGGCACGTCGGTGATCGCGATCGGCGGCTTCAGCGGTGGCGACGACGCGCCGACGCTGGCCCAGTTCCAGCAGTACGTGGCGAACGGCGAGGTGCACTACTTCATCGCGCAGGGGCAGGGCATGCGGCCCGGCTCCAGTGGCGAGAAGTCGGCCGCGGACCAGATCACCGAGTGGGTGAAGGCGCACTACACCGCGAAGACAGTCGGCGGCGTCACGGTCTACGACCTGACCGCACCGACCAGCTGACGATTCCGGTCCGCGATATCGCCGCGTCCCACGACGCGGCGATATCGCGTTCCGCGGGTTCGAGGGCCGCGCGGCATCACTGTCCACGACCGCCCGGCAAGGCCAGCCGGGCGTTGCCCACGCACGTCTGCGGTGATCCCCGTTCACAGGAAACGTCCAGCTTGCTCGCAGGTTGCTCAGCGCTTGCGGCGCAACCATGGGTGCATGACCGGCACCGAACCCGAAGCCCGCGTCCTCATCGTGGACGACGAACCGATGATCATCGAACTGCTCGCCGTGAGCCTGCGGTTCCAGGGCTTCGAGGTGGCCACCGCGCTCAGCGGCACGCAGGCGCTGGACCGGGTGCGCACCTTCCGGCCGGACGCGCTCATCCTCGACGTGATGATGCCGGGCATGGACGGGTTCGGGATGCTGCGGCGGCTGCGCGCCGACGGGGTGAGCGCCCCCGTGCTGTTCCTGACCGCACGCGACGACGTCGACGACAAGCTCACCGGCCTCACCCTCGGCGCGGACGACTACGTGACCAAGCCGTTCAGCCTGGAGGAGGTCATCGCGCGTCTGCGAGTCATCTTGCGCCGCAGCGGAATACAGTCCGTCCAGGAGAGCGCCAACCGGATCGCGGTCGGCGACCTGGTGCTCGACGACGACAGCCACGAGGTGTGGAAGGCGGGCGCGCCGGTGTCGCTGTCGCCGACCGAGTTCACGCTGCTGCGGTACTTCATGGTCAACGCGGGCAAGGTGCTGAGCAAGCCGAAGATCCTCGACCACGTCTGGCGCTACGACTTCGGCGGCGACGCGGGTGTGGTCGAGTCGTACGTGTCCTACCTGCGGCGCAAGATCGACACCACCGAACCGAAGCTGCTGCACACGCTGCGCGGGGTGGGCTACGTGCTGCGTGAACCCCAGGCGAGCCGGACGTGAGCGCACGGGAGGAACTCGCGCGGCGGGTCTCGGCGGTTCCGCTGCGAATCGGGCTGGTGATCGTGCTGCTGCTGCTGACGGCGGCGGCGTTGTTCGCCTCGGGCGCGGCGGTGACCTCGGCGCTGAGCCGGTCGCTCACCCAGCGCACCGACGAGCAGCTCTACGACGCGGCGCGGTCCTGGGCGCAGCCGCGCCCGATGCGGCAGGTCACCACGAACGACGGTCGCACTCAATGGATTCCGGCCGACCTCCCGGCCGTGCCGGTGCAGCCGAGGTCGGCGGGCGAGCAGCCGCGCCGCTTCTTCGAACTGCGCACGGGAGCCGACGGGCAGGTGTACCAAGAGCTACCGGGCGCCAACAACGCCGCGGGCGCCCCTGAACTCGACGGCGCGAACACCCGCACGCCGCGGACGGTGGATTCCGCCGACGGTTCCTCGGTGCGCTGGCGTGTCCTGACCACCACCAACCAGTACGGTTCCACCACCATCGGCCTGCCGCTGACCGACAACCAGGAGACGGTCTCGCGGCTGATCTTCTTCGAGATCGGCACGGGAGCCGCGGCGCTGCTGGCCCTCGGCGCCGTCGGCTACCTGGTCATCCGGCGCAGCCTGCGGCCGCTGCGCGAGGTGGAGCAGACAGCGGCGGCCATCGCGGGCGGCGACCTGCACCGGCGCGTGCCGGTGCGCGGCGTCGACACCGAGGTCGATCATCTGGCGCGGTCGTTGAACGAGATGCTGGCGCAGATCCAGCACGGCGTGGCCGCGACCGAGGCCTCGGAGGAGGCGGCCCGCCGATCGGAGGCGCGGATGCGCCGCTTCGTCGCGGACGCCAGCCACGAACTGCGCACGCCGCTGACCACGATCCGCGGTTTCGCCGAGCTGTACCGCCAGGGCGCGAGCAGCGACGCGGGGATGGTGGTCGGCCGGATCGAGGCCGAGGCCGAGCGAATGGGACTGCTGGTCGAAGACCTGCTGTTGCTGGCGCGGCTGGACGAGAAACGGCCGCTGGAGCGCAAACCCGTCGACCTGCTCGCGCTCGCCGGTGACGCCGTGCACAACGCCAGGGCCATCGCCGCCCGCCAGAAACCCTCCCCCGACGCGCCGGATCGTCCGATCACGCTGGCGCTCGGCGACGGCGAGGGGACCATGGACGTCGTCGGCGACGAGGCCCGCCTGCGCCAAGTACTGAACAACCTGATCGGCAACGCACTCACCCACACTCCGCGGGAAACACCGATCACGGTGCGGCTCACCCCAGCGCCCGATCGCGTCCGCATCGACGTGATCGATGCGGGCCCCGGCCTGTCCCCCGACGCCGCGGCCCGGGTGTTCGAACGCTTCTACCGCGCCGACGCCTCACGCACCCGCGCCAGCGGCGGCACCGGCCTCGGCCTGTCCATCGTCCAAGCCTTGGTGACCGCCCACGGCGGACGGGTGTCGGTCGACAGCGAACCGGGATGCGGGGCGACCTTCACCGTGGTGCTGCCTCGGGAGCCCGTCGACACCGCCGGCGCGGTGCCGGCGCGGTAGGCGAGCTTCCGCGCCGAAGCCCGCCGCCGAGCCCGTGCTCGCCAGGTGTCGCCGTCGAGGACCGGTCGGCTTCCCTGTCGGCCCACAGGCCAGCCGGCGTGGTCCATCGGTACCACCGGAACGCGCAGGTCCACCGCAGAAAGGCGCCGGTCCGCCCGGGTCCACCGCGGAAGGAGCCGGTCCACCACAGGAACGCGCAGGCCCGCCGCAGAACGACCCGGCCCACCGGGACCCGCCGACGATCGTACGGCTCGGATCGGCGACCGCGATCGCATCGCGACCTGCGATGTAGTCGAATCGGCCTGGATCACCGACCCCTCGGCACCGCGCGCGTAGCGAGGTGGGTCGCGGGTGGTCTCGGCACACGGGTCGGCTCGTCACGAACCTCCGCACGCGAACCGCTCAGCGGGAGGCGGGCCGGAAGATGTCGTCGAGGGGAGGGCCGGAGGTAGGGGTAGCGCCTTCTTCGGCGTACCACTCCCACCGCATGACCCGGGCCAGCACCGAGGTCGGCATGCGCAGCAGCACCTTGGCGATGGCCGCGAAGCGGCTGGAGCCCTCGATGACCGACCGGTGGGCGGCCAGGGCGGTCTTGCGGCGGGCGGCGTGGGCGGAGACGTCGATGCGATGGGTGATCGCCGCACGCGGACTGTAGAGCGAGTCCAGAACCGATGAGTCGTAGCGGAAAGGAAAGCCCAGCCGTGTCAGTGAACGGACGAGGCGGGTGTAGCCATCGCGGGGCAGTGTGGCGTCCAGAACCCGCGCCACCCCGGCCAGTTCGGCCGCGCGCTTGCCCACCTGGTGCACGCGGACGTGGTCGCGATGCCCGTACCCGCCGTTGGCGTCGTAGCTGAGCAGGATCTCCGCGTTCTCCTCGCGCAGGATCGCGGCCAGCCGCCGCGCCGCGTCCTCGGGGTCGGCGCGGGCGAAACGCGTCCGGTCCGGCGGGTCGGCGTACAGCACCGCGCCGTGCCCGCTGTCGGCGTAGCCGAGGTGGGCCACTCGGTGCACGCCGAGGGCGGCGGCGCTGGCCTCCAGCTCATCGAGCCGCAGCGCCTTCCGGCCGTCCAGATCGGCCATGTGGCCGTCGGTGGCCACCACGATGACGGTGCGGTGCCCGGCGGCGGACAGCTCGGCCAGCGTCCCCCCGGTCAGCAGCGTCTCGTCGTCGGGGTGCGCGTGGAATGCCACAACGGTCGCCATCGCAACAGTGTGCCAAAGACATTCACACGAGGTCCCTTGCCAGCCTGGTCGCGCCGACCAGCATGTACCCGCCGGTCAGAGCGACCAGCGCGACCGCGGTGGGCCGGGGGACGTCGCCGCGCACGAGGCGCACCCCGCCGTGCGTCGTGTCGAGGATGTCCACCAGCAACGCCAGGCGCTGCCAGCGCGGCAGCTCCTCGGCGGGCGCGGTCAGATATCCGAGGCCGAGCGCGATCGCCCGCGCGCCGAAGATCCGGGTCATGTAGTCGAGTTCGGGCGTCGGCCGCACGCCCAGCGCCCTGCTCAGCGTCCGCGGAGCCACGAGCGCGGCCGAGCCGAGCGCGACCCGTCCGAGCGCAAGGCCGCGCAGCGCACCGGCCAGCGCCGAGCGGTGTTGCCGCATGCTGTTCGTCACCATGGTCCCGAGCCTGGCCCACAACGCCGATCAGGTCGATTACCCGCGAGGTAATCGACCTGATCGGCGGCGAGTCGACGGACTCAGGGCAGCGGGATCCACTGGTTGAAGAACCAGAATCCGTGCGGGCTCGGCTGCGGGTCCTGGTGGTGCTGTTCGGGAACCGGGCCGCGGCCGCGGTCACGGTCGTCGTGACCGGGATCCGCGCTCGCGACGCCCGCGCCGACGCCGACCGCCGCCAGAGCGATGCCTCCGACCGCCGCGGCCTTCGCCACCTTGGACTTCAACGCCTTCATACTCGTTCTCCTAGGTCCGGGCCCCTCGGGCCGCCGGCCGGACTTCGACCGTGAGAACGATCCTCGGCGCGGGATCTCGAGAGATCCCGGTAGTGCGCTGAGAAGTAGCTGACAACCGGGGCCGGTATCTCGAGCCAACGCACAGGCTCGGCAGAGCCGCCGGGGCGGATCCGGACGCGATGATGAATCCGAACACCGACCCGGCCGTCGGCGCGCTCGCCACGGCCTACCCTGAGGTCTTCGGCCAGCCATCCAAGGAGAGGACACCCGTGAAACTTCTCGTCACCGGCGGCGCCGGCTACATCGGCAGCGTCGTCGCGCACCAGCTCGTCGAAGCAGGCCATGAAGTGGAGATACTCGACGACCTGTCCACCGGCTTCGCGTCGAACCTCCCGCCGCGCGCGACGTTCCACGAGCTGTCGATCCACCGCGTCGCCGACGTGCTCACCCCGGCGGCAGGCTTCGACGGCGTGCTGCACTTCGCCGCCAAGATCGAAGTCGCCGAATCGGTCGCCAACCCCGAGAAGTACTGGTGGAACAACATCGAAGGCTCGCTCGCGCTGTTGCGCGCCGTTCGCTCCGCCGGCACCCCGCGCCTGATCTTCTCCAGCACCGGGTCGATGTACACCGGCGACGGCAGCACACCTTTCGACGAGAACGCCGAAGTGCGTCCGGCCAATCCCTACGCGGCGACCAAGGCGACGGTGGACATGATGATCGCGGGCGAATGCGGCGCGAGCGAGCTCGGCGCGGCGTCGCTGCGTTACTTCAACGCCTCCGGCGCCGTCGTCACCGGGGACGCGCGGCTGGGCGAGCGGCACGAGCCGGAATCGCACCTGATCCCGATCCTGCTGCAAACCGCTGCGGGACAACGTGATTCGTTCACTCTCTACGGGACCGACTACCCGACGCCGGACGGCACCTGCATCCGTGACTACGTGCACGTGGCCGATCTGGCCGCCGCGCATCTGCTGGCGCTGGAGGCCATCCGCCCCGGCGAGTACGAGGTGTACAACCTCGGCAACGGCAGCGGGTACTCCAACCGGCAGGTGCTCGACACCGTGCGCGAAGTCACCGGGCGCGATTTCCCGGTGCACTACGGCCCGCGCAGGCCGGGTGACCCGGCCGTCTGCGTGGCCGCGAGCGGCAAGGCGGGCGCCCGGCTCGGGTGGAAGCCACAGCGTCCCGACCTCGCCGACATCGTCGCCGACGCATGGGACTTCCACCGGTCGGGCTACGGCGGCTGATCGATCGGGAGGACGATCCGGCGAAGCTCCGTAATTCCCGGGCAACCTCCGCCGGCGAGCCCGGGAAGCACGGGTCGCTCAGAGAATGAGCAGAATCAGCGCCTTCTGCAGAGTGTCCACGATGCGGCCGATGGTGATCGCGATTTCGACGGTGCCCATGACAGGCCCCTTTCCTCCGATGCGGCAAATCCTCGACATCTCAATTCAAACCCGCGCGAACGGTATTCGCCAAGCTCACGCCGCCACACGTGTGGTCCAGGAGGGTTGATCCGCGCGGCCGTGCTCTTCGAATCATCTGTGTCGCGGCGCCTGCCGCGACCGTGGGGCCGATCATCGCCGCGCGCACGCCTTTCGATCCACCGTCAGGAGCACCTGTGACGTCCTCGCAACCGTTGGCCCGGAAACCCTCGCACGACTGCGCTCGGCATGCGGCGAGCACGGTCGGGCAAGCCACGGCGATCCTCGGCATGCTCCATCTCGTTCCCGCCGATCACGCCGCCGTTTACGCCGGGCTCGCGGCACTCGCCGAGGACGACACGTGCGAGCCGGACTGCGATCTCACCCGCGCTCTGCGCGCCGTGGTCGTCCATCTCGGGACGACAGCCGAGCTGACACACCGGCACAGTGTGACAGCGCTCGCGGACGAACTCGCCGAGCTCATCGGCATCGTCGAGGATTGCGGCCGGAGCACGGCCCGATCGTTCGCGGCGCCGTTGGATTCCGTTGGCGCGCAACGCTACCGCGCCGAGATCCTGCGACTCGCCCGCGATGCCGACGACGCGTTCCGCCGCTTGTTCGCACGGTGGTACTTCGACACCGACGATCCGGCGGCGGTGGCCGGGATGCGCGACATGGGCGACGAACTGGAGAACGTGGTGCGAGCCTTCGAGTCGGTCGCCGACGCCGTGCGGCGACCGAGCGCGCCGCGAAGGTGATCCGGGGCCGTCACATCCCGGCGACGTCGATGATCGGCGCCGGATAGTCCGCCGGATCGACCTGTTCGCGCCACGGCCGGTGGACGCGCGCCCCGGGCAGATGCGCCAGCTCGGGGATCCAGCGCCGGACGTACGCGCCGTCCGGGTCGTAGCGCTGCGCCTGGCGCAGCGGATTGAGCACCCGGTTCGGCCTGGTGTCGGTGCCCGTGCCCGCGACCCACTGCCAGTTGAGCTGATTGTTCGCCAGATCGCCGTCCACCAGCCAGCGCAGGAAGTGCTGCGCGCCCACTCGCCAGTCGATCCGCAGCGACTTGGTCAGGAAGCTGGCCGTGATCAGGCGGGCCCGGTTGTGCATCCAGCCCTCCGCGCGCAGCTGCCGCATCCCCGCGTCCACGACCGGGTGCCCGGTGTGTCCCTCCCGCCAGGCGTCGACGGCCTGCTGGTCGTCGCGCCAGCGGATCGAGCGGGGGCGATAGTCCGACCAGGCCGCGGACGGGCGAGCGGCCAGCAACTGATGGTGGAAGTCGCGCCAGGCCAGCTGCCGGGCGAACGCGTGCCCGCCCTCGGTGGCCATGTCGACCCGGTGCGCCAGCTCCACCGGCGACACGCAACCGAAATGCAGATACGGCGACAGCCGCGAGGTGGCGTCGGCGGCGAGGTCGTCGTTGTCGCGCGCGTAGTGCTCGACCGGCCCGGACAGCCAGTCCCGCACGATCTTGCGGCCCGTCGTCTCACCGCCCACGGCCAGTCGAGGCGACGTCGGGCCCGCGCACAGTTCGGCCGCGTCCGGCAGCGGCAGGCCGGCCACCGGCGGCACCGTGAGGCGGCGCGGCCTACCGAGCGGCTCGCGCCGCGGCGCGTCGGACCAGCGCCGGAAATACGGGCCGAAGACCGCGAAGTGATCGCGCCCGGTGGCGGGCAGCAGGGTCGCCGGATCGGCGACGGTGACGGTGGCGGGATGGGTGTGCAGCAGGCAGCCGCGGCGGGAGAGAAGCTCACGCAGCGCGCGTTCGCGCCTGCGGCTGTAACCGCTGACGTCGGCGGCGACGTGCACGCTCTCGGCGCGCACCTGCGCCACCAGGCGATCGACCTCGGCGGCCACGTCGCCGCGGCGCAGGACCAGGGCGCCGCCGACGGCGCGCAATTCGTCGTCCAGTTCGGCGAGGGCGGCGGCGAGGAACCGGGCGCGGTTCGGCGCGGCGAAGCGGCCGGAGAGGATGGCGTCGTCGAGGACGAACAGCGGCACCACCGCGGCGCCCGCCCGGTGCGCGGCGGTCAGCACGGGATTGTCCCGCACCCGTAGATCGCGGGTGAACAACGCGATCGTGACGGTCATCGCGCACGCTTCCGCAGCACGGCCCGGATGGTCATCAGCAAGTCCTTTCGCCGGAACGTGCTCGGCGCCCGTGAGGGCCGCGCCGCGGCGGCATCGGGCGGCTCAGCCCTACCGTCTGCGACGCGTCCCTCGCGAGCGCCGAGCACGCCGGATCAGCTCGCGCAGAGCGGGACGATGCGCGACTCACCGCCCGTGGTCGGGGAGGTCAGATACAGGCACGGGTTCTGTCCTGCCGCGACGATCGCGGCGCGCACCTGCTGCCATGCGTCCGCGTCGAGCGACGCGGCGCGCGCGAGAACGAATCCGGATGTCCGGCTCGGGTCGGTGACCACCGCCCACGAATAGTCCGGGCCGAGCGCGGTGACGATGTAGTTGGTCGGCCCGTCCAGGCGGTCCTGGGTCGGCACGCCGGGGAAGCTGACGTGCAATTGCGCCCCGGTCTCCCGGTCGTTGACCACCGCGGTGCCGGTGATCTCGTTCCGCGTGTTCGACCACGTGGTGCAGGTGTTGCGCACCGCGATGTTGCCCTGCGGATCGAGCGCGTAGTTCGCCTGCGTGTCGCGCGCGCAGGCGAGATTGAAGTACTGCGGGACGGCGGCGAGCTGACGCCACGTGCCCAGGTACCGGTCCAGTTCCAGGCGCGGCACCGGCGCGGGCCCGGCGACCGCGCCCGGTTCACCGGAGGCGCCGCCCGCGGCCAGCGCCGTGACGGACAGCGCCGACACCACCCCGACGAGCAGGCGGGTCGACGTACGCAGCAGGTTGCGACGGTGCACGCTGACTCCTCGTAATCGGCGACGCTGACCACACTAGCATAAACGATGCATAATTGATGCATCCAGTCCTTCTGGAGGAACGATGACGCCGACAGCAGCGCCCCGTCTCGCGGGCACGGCCGGGCTCGGACGCCCGCGCCGCTGCGCCACGCCGCAGGCCGACAACCTCGGCGCACCGCAGCCACCCCGTCGGCCATCCACCGTTCTCCGGCGGCGCCGCGTCGGCGCGAGGACCGTTCTCCACCGAGAGTCGCCGGTCCTAGTCGCTGCGATGCTCGGATGCCGTCGCACCGGGGACGCCGCCGCACTCCACTGCCGTGAACCGCGGTGGCCGCCGCGCATTCGCGCGCAACGGCTCGCCGCGCGAGCGAGGGTGACGTGACGCCGCCGCCCGGGCCCACCGACCGGCCGGGTGGAACGGATCTCGTCGGCGGCGGGCAGAATGGGGCGATGCCCGCCGGTCCCGTCCCCGTGTCCGACGCGGCCGGATACACGGTGCGCGCGGTCGCCGAACGTCTCGGCATCCCGACCGCGACGCTGCGCAGCTGGAACCGCCGCTACGACATCGGCCCGCCGCAGCATCGCCCGGGGAAACACCGCTTGTACACCGAGGCCGACATCGCCATGCTCGAGCGGATGCTCACGCTGATCCGCACGGGCGCGAGCCCGGCGGGAGCGGCCGCCGCGGTGCGCGGGCCCGCACCCGCTCTCGGCCGCCGCGAAGCGCTGCTGGAGGCGGCCTTCGCGTTGGACACCACCGCGGTATCCGACCGGATCGAAGCGCACGTCCGCGCGTTCGGCGTGGTGGACACCTGGAATCTGTTGTGCCGTCCCGCTTTCGCCGACATCGTCGAGCGCCAGCTCAGCGGTGAGGGCTGCATCGATGTGGAGCACTTGCTGTCCTGGTGCGTGATCTCGGTGCTGCAGCGGACGAATCCGCCGTCGGCGCCCGCCGGGACTACGCCGGTGGTGCTCGCCTGCACCAGCGGAGAAACGCATTCGCTTCCGCTGGAGGTGCTGCGCGCCGCCCTCGCCGAACGCGGTGTGGGGGCGCGGATGCTCGGCGCCGACGTGCCCGCCGCCGCGCTCGCCGACACCCTGGCCCGATTCGACCGCCCCGCCGCCGTGCTGCTGTGGTCGCAGCAGGAGTCCACCGCGCTGACCTCCGCGGTGCGCGCCTGCCTCGGCGCGGGCGCACGCGTCCTGGTCGGCGGCCCCGGATGGGAGGCGGTCTTCCTCCCGGACGGCGTGGAACGCGTCGACAGTCTCCTCGACGCCGCGGATCTGCTCGCTGTGCGCGCGTCCGACGGATGACGCCGGGCCGAACGACCGCCGGACGTCTCGCTGCGACATCGTCGTCGCAAGTCGGCTCGATGGCCCATGCCCCAGCAACTCACGCGGACACAGCCGAATCCCGCCGATAGTTTCCGCCGGCTGTCCGGCTACGCCCGGCCGAATCCAGAGCGCCCCTTCGTCCAGCGCATCCGGCTTCCACCCCTGATCATCGCCGTGGTCAGTCCGCAGTCCTGCCGAGCAGATGCCGCAACGCCGGTTCCAAGGAAGGGGTACGGAACCGGTGACCGGCTGCGGTCAGCCGCGCGGGCACGACGCGCTGACAGGCGGACGCCACCTCCCGGTTGCCCTCCCGGCCCAGCAACAGCGCCGGACCGAAACCTGGAACCGGGAACAGCGCGGGCCTGCGCAGCACGCCCGCGAGGATCTCGGCGTATTCCGCGTTCCGGACAGGTTGCGGCGCAACGGCATTGACCGCCCCCGACAATCCGGTGTCCCAGAGCGCCCGATGGTAGACGTCGATCAGGTCATCGATCCCGATCCACGACAGCCACTGCCGACCGCTACCGATGCGCCCGCCGAGCCCGGCCGCGAACAACGGCCGCAACAACCGCAGCGTGCCCCCACGCGGGGACTGCACGATCCCGGTACGCACACGCACCACCCGCACCCCCGCTTCCGCCGCCGACGCCGTCGCCGCCTCCCACCCGTCGACCACGCCGGCGAGGAAGCCCGCACCGCGCGCCGACTGCTCGGTCAGCGCCTCGTCGCCCCGGTCGGCGCCGTAGTAGCCGATCGCGGAGGCACTCACGAACACCGGCACCCCCGCCGCGGCCGCTACCTCGGCGAGGCCGCGGGTTGGGCCGATCCGGCTGTCGGCGACGGCACGCTTGTGCCCCTCGGTGAACCGGCCGGCGATGGAGGCTCCGGCCAGATGCACCACCGCGTCCACCCCGTCGAGCAGGTCCGGCGCGGGATCGGCCGTGTCCCAGCGCCTTTCGTTCCCGGCGCGGGGCGGGTGCCGGACCAGCCGCAGCACGCGGTGCCCTCCGGTGGACAGGAACGCGGCCAGCGCCGAACCGACCGTGCCGGACGCTCCGGTCACCGCGATGGTCTTGGACACGAAACCTTCCCGCGCCGCCCGCGCGTGCGCCGCGAGATCGTCGGCGAGCTGACGGTGGCGGTAGGCGAACATGGGCCGCAGCACCGCGGCGGGCACCGGCGCGTCCACCCGGTCCACCACCCGGGTGCGCGTCTCGTCGACGACCTCGAAATCGTGGGTGTGCCGCCACGGGAGCAGTCCGGCGGGCAGCGACCCGATGCCGTCGACGGTCACCGCGTCGACGAACCGGCGTGGCGGGTCGTACTCGCGGGAGTCGTGCCGCGCCACCCAGCGCAGCCCGCCGGGCAGTCCGAGCACCGCCTGCCCGTCGCAGAGCGAGTCCGCTTCCGCGCGCGGCGACACCGGTTGCCATGGCGGGGCAAGGCGAGTGAGAGCGCCGGGGCGCGCGTGCCAGGCGAACACCTCGGAGCGGGGTAGATCGATGACGCTCGCGTACTCGATACCCATGTCCCGACTGTAGTCCGCACCCGACTCGATGCAGCGTTCCCGCATCGTTTCTCGCCATCGAGACGCCGGAATTAGAACTTGTTCTACCATTGGTCCAGACCTGATCACGTCGACGGAGGTTCCGCCATGCCGCTGGATCATTCGGGCGCAGCGCTGCTGACGGCCGTCGAAGCGTCGCCACGAGCGGTCGCGGCGCACGACAAGTCCGCGTGGGTCGGCCTGTTCGCCCCGGACGCGGAGGTCAACGACCCGGTGGGCTCCCGCCCGCACATCGGCCGCGCCGCCATCGAACGCTTCTACGACACCTTCATCGGGCCGAACACCATCGCGTTCCGGGTAGACCGCGACCTGGTCCATCCGCCGATGGTGGTGCGCGACCTGACCATCGTCACCACGATGTCGACCGGCGCCACCGTCTTCGTCCCGATGCATTTGCGCTACCGGCTCGTCGAGCAGGACGGCGTCTGGAAGATCGCCTACCTGGCCGCGCACTGGGAGCTGGCGGGCATGATCCGGCAGCTGCTGCGCACCGGGCTACCCGGCATCGCCGCCGCGGTGAAGCTCGGGCCGCAACTGGTCGTCAATCAGGGCGTCGGCGGAGCACTGGGCATGCTGCGGGCGCTCGGCGGCGTGGGTGGTCGCGGAAAGCGGGCTACGACAAGGCTTTTCGCCGCCGCGGCGAGCACCGACCTGAGCCGTGTGCGCGAGCTGCTCGGGCAGCGGGCCGACATCGAACTGCCCGCGGGCACACCGGTGTCGGTGGAGGAATTCACGAATCGAGCTCGCAACATGCGCTGGAGCAAGGTGATCGCGGCCGGGCGTACCGTCACGGCGAGTGTGCGGCTCGGCGCGGTATCCGGAGTGGCGGTCGTGGAGTTCGCTCAGGGCGGCGACGGCATCGCGAGTCTGCGGTTCTACCTCGATCCCGCCTGATCCGGGCTGAGGTCACCTGCGGCACGCGCTCGGCATGCCGGAGCCGGACGGCTCGCACCGCCCGGCTCCACAGCGGTCGATCAGGACGCGAGCTGCACGGCTGTGACGCGCTCCTCGGGCGACGGCTCCGCCACCGCGGCGGGCGGCGCGGGGTGCTCGGTCCAGCCGGGCGGGCCGAAGATGTACCCGAGCCGCCCGCGCCAGGTGCTCGCGCCGCGCACGTCGCGGATCAGCGCCGCGAGTTCGTGGTAGTTGACCTTCAGCGGATTGTCGGTGCCGATGTTCTTGGTCAGGCCGTAGCGAACCGGTTCGGACTCGGCGGCGAAGCTGCCGAACATGCGGTCCCAGATGATGAGGATGCCGCCGTAGTTCTTGTCGATGTAGGGCTTGTTGGAGCCGTGGTGCACACGGTGGTGCGAGGGGGTGTTGAACAGGAACTCGATCGGGCGCGGCAGCGTCTTCACCCGCTGGGTGTGAATGGGGAACTGGTAGAGCAGCCCGATGCCTTGCAGCAGGAAGATCATCCAGGCCGGGAAGCCGAGCAGCGCGGCGGGCACCCACGCCAGGCCGCGCAGGATGTTGGGGACCGGATGCAGCCAGGAGAGGCGGATGGCGGTGGAGAGGTTGAAGTGCTCGCTGGAGTGGTGCACGTTGTGCGCGGTCCACATCAGCCGCACCCGGTGATCGGCGCGGTGGGCCCAGTAGTAGCACAGATCCGTCACGATCAGGCCGAGCACCCAGACCCACCACGATCGCGGCGACAGGTGCAGCGGCGTGACCGCCGCGGCGACGACCACCGCCGAGAACGGCACCACGTACTGCATCAGCGGCTTGGTCAACCGGCCCAACGTGAACGTCGCCACGTTGGAGGCGGTGTCGCGGGCCGAACCGCCGTTGCCGGATCGGTCGGGATCACGCCGGTAGGCGATCCACTCGACCAGCATGAGCACCGCGAATGCTGGTATGGCATAGGTCAGCAACTCGAACTCCACACGGCCCATGGGTACTCCTTCGTCGTCTGCCGTCGGCCTCCGACGCTACGGGCTCGTGCCTGGGAAAACATCGCGCCGCCGAGGGACTTCGCGTCCCTCGCGCGGGGGACGCGGGCGCGCAGGCGCACCGGCAGAGTTGTCGACCGTGCGTCGTCTTCCGGGGAGGTTCCGATCATTAGGATCACCCTCAGGACGGGCACCGGAACCAGACGGAGGCGGTGACGAACTGTTGGACGTGAGCAGGTCGCTGGCGCGTCAGTCGGTGGTCGTCGCCGTGGTGGCCGCCGCCATCGACGCGGTGGTGCTCGGCCTGTGCGGCGTGTTCGCGGTGGCGCCGTGGCAGACGGTCGCCGCCATCATCGCGATCGTCGCCGCCGATCTCGCCTTGGCCGCGCCGCCACGCACGGCGGGCGTGGTCGCGGTCGTGCAGGTGCTGGTGCGCCTGCTGGCCGCGCTGCTGCTGTACCGGCACGGATTCCCGGTGCGATTCGCCGACGTCGGGTTCCTGGTGGCCGGATACCGCGCGGGAGCATGGCTGGCCGGGCCGACTTCCGTGTTCACCATGTTGCTGCTGTGCGCGGGAGTCGCCGGGGCGCACCTGTTCACCGACAGCGCCGCGGCGCACGACTGGAGGTTGTTGCTCGCCACGACCGTCTCCGCCGGTTGCGTGCCCTGGCTGGTCGGCCGCTATACGGCGGCGCGCGGCTCCTACATCGCCGATCTGGAGCAGCGGGCGCGCTTGCGGCAGCAGGAGCACCGGACGGCCGTGGAGCGCGCGGTCACCGAGGAACGGGCGGCCATCGCCCGCGACCTGCACGATGTGATCTCCCATCACGTCAGCGCGATCGGCATCCACGCCGGTGCGGCGCGGCTGGCGCTCGGCGGCACGGCGAACGCGGCCGCCGCCCGATCGCTGTCCGCGGTGGAGTCCAGCAGCAGGGCCGCGATGGTGGATCTGCGCCGCCAGCTCGACCTGCTGCACGGCCGCGAGGACGAGGGGCAGCGCCAGCCCGGCCTCGCCGACATCGACGGGTTGATCGAGCACGTCCGCGCCGCCGGGTTGGACGTCGAGACGAACCTGCGCGGCGAGGCGGTGGAACTGCCGGATTCGCTGAACATCACCCTGTACCGGATCGTGCAGGAGATGCTGACCAACGCGCTGCGGCACGGGGACGGCACGCACGCGCGCCTGGAGGTGGAGTACCTGCCGAAGCGGGTCGTGCTGCGCGCGACCAACCCCCTCGCTCCCGGACCGGTCACCACCGGCACCTCGGTGCCGCGCGGCCTCAACGGCATCCGCCGCCGCGCGGAGTTGTTCGACGGCGAAGTGGACTACGGCCGCGACGCCACGCACTGGCAGACCACCGTGTCGGTGCCGATCGGAGGATCGTGAACCCGCCCATCCGCGTCCTGATCGCCGACGACCACAGTGTGTTCCGCTCCGGCCTGCGCGCCGTCGTAGACAGCCAGCCGGACCTGGATTGCGTCGCCGAGGTGAGCGACGGCCGCGCCGCGATCAGCGAGACCGCCCTGCTGCGCCCGGACGTCGCGATCCTCGACGTGCGGATGCCGAAGCTGGACGGTCTCGCCGCCACCGCCGCGATCGTCGCCGCGGGGGGCACCCACGTCCTTGTGCTCACCACCTACGACAGCGACGCCAACCTGTATCGCGCCCTGCAAGCGGGCGCGAGCGGGTTCCTGCTGAAAAGCCTGCCGCCGGAAGAACTGGTCACGGCCATCCGGATCGCGGCGCGCGGCGACGCGCTGATCGACCCCTCGATGACCCGCCGCCTGGTCTCCCGCTTCGCGAACACGCTCGCACCGCCGCGCACCCCGCCGGAGGTCCAGCAGCTCACCGCCCGCGAACTCGAGGTGCTGCTGCTGCTCGCCGACGCGCGCAGCAATGCCGAGATCGCCGCGCAGCTCGGCGTCGGCGAGGAGACGGTGAAGACCCACGTCTCCCGTATCCTCGCCAAACTCGGCGTCCGCGATCGCATCCACGCCGTGGTCTACGCCCATCAGCACGGCCTGGTGGCGCCGGGATCGGCGCGCTCCGACTGACCCGGGTATACCGGCCGTCGCCCGGACCTCGACCAATCGCCGCACCCGTCGGCACGAGCGTCGTGCACGAGTCGTGTCGACCGCGCCCTACGCTCTCTCGCCGCGAGCCGCGGAGCCCGTCGACACCCCCGCCGAAACCACGATTGCCGCGGCGGCGACAACCGAGCGCGGCGGCTCGGGTGTCGCCGCCGGACGACTCACGCGCCGGTCGGCGGCTCCCCGACGGTCCTGGTCGGATCGATGACGCCGAACACCTCGCCCTGCGGCCCCTGGACGATGCCCATGCGGCCGAAGGGGCTGTCGTCTGGCCCGGTCATGACGGTGGCGCCCAGATCGCGCGCTTTGGCCAGCGCGTCGTCGGTGTCGCCGACCTGGAACCAGGCCAGCCAATAGGACGGATTGTCGCCCGGCATCTTCGTCGAATCGTTGATGCCGCCGACGGCGTCGCCGTCGGGCGCCAGGCTGAAGGTGGAGTAGACGAAGTTCTCGCCGTCGCCGATCTCGGTGTAGTGCCAGCCGAACACCTCGGCGTAGAACTGCTGAGCCTGCTTGTAGTCGCTGGTGTGCAGCTCGTTCCAGCAGTAGGCGCCGTGCTCGTTGTAGATCCCCGCGCCGCTGTGGGCCTTGGCCTCCCAGATGCCGAAGACCGCGCCGGTGGGGTCGGCGCCGACGACCATGCGGCCGACATCGAGCACGTCGAACGGTTGCATCATCAGCGAGCCGCCCGCGGCGTTCACCTTCTCCGCGATGGCGTCGGCGCTGTCGGCGGCGAGGTAGGTGGTCCACACCGACGGCATCGGCATGCCTTCCGGCTTGGGCCCGATGCCCGCGGCCGCCCGGCCGTTGCGCATCGCCATCAGATAACCCCCCGCCTCGGGCGGGCTGTCTTGAATGTCCCAGCCGAAGAGTTCGCCGTAGAACTCGCGGGCGCGTGCCGGGTCGTCGACCTGGCAGTCGACCCAGCACGGTGTTCCCTGCGGCCAGCTTCCGTCATGAGTGGGCATTGCGGGTGCCTCCTGATACGGGTTGCCGATGTCCGGCCGAGACAGCCGGCACACGGCTAGTCAACCATCAGCATTCCGTTGGAGTGGGCGATTCGGCCGAGCACTCCGGTCCAGTTCGCGAGCCTGGAAACCCAGGCGAAAGACCCCCTACACAGATCAGTCCCCGGTAGTCTTCGTCGTTCCGTGAGCCTCAGTCGTCGCTGACGGCTCCGGTCTTCGACTGGCTTGCCGGGGGCCTAGCCGGATCCCGTATCGGTGTCTTCACTGCCTGCCGACGTCTCAGCTGACAGTGCGCTCACCGACCGTTGTTCCGGTGTAATGACCAGTTTCCTCCACATTTTCCGCTAGTCAAGAGGTCGGCGGGGCCAATTCTCCGGCGGGGAGCGGGCGCCACCCACGGCAGCGCGGACATCCTTCAGCACAGCGGATCGCGCCGTGCGCGCTCGGCATCCCAACCGAGGGCGCGGGACAGGTACGCCATCTCGCCTACCAATGCCGCCCTGTTCGCCGGCCGTCCCGTCGGAGGCTTCACGGCATGCGTTCCCCCTTCGGGTTCGACGCAGGGGACGCGTCCGAGCACACCCGCCGCAACCACCCCGCCATCGACACCGGATCCGCCGCCGCCGAGACAAGACGACGCACTTCCAGATCAAACGCAAAACGGCCCCGGAACCAGTGTTCCGGGGCCGTTCCTAGTAGCGGGGACAGGATTTGAACCTGCGACCTCTGGGTTATGAGCCCAGCGAGCTACCGAGCTGCTCCACCCCGCGTCGGTGAACACAACATTACACACGGGTTCGCGAAGTCTGCAAATCGCCAGCTCAGGGACGGTTTCGAGGAGTTGAACAGACCACGCGACATCCCCGCGGCCCCATCTCCGAGCCGGAAAGGCCCTGCGGCAATCCGATGGCGGCGATATTCCCCGCCACGGCACCGCGCCCACAAGATTCACCACTGAATACCCACTTCAAACGTGACCTATTTCACCATATCGTGGTGATCTCACTCACATAACGATGCGATAACTTCACCAAGATTCAGCGTGTTGACAGCGTTTCCCAGCTGGTAAAACACCGATATTCGGGTTATTCGCTTCATGCAATTCCGGCGTTATCAAGATGTGATCTGCTGAGAATTCTTCGTTACCGTCACTCCACGGCCCGGATCATCCGAGACGGGCTCGAACTCGAACCGCCGAACACCGGTGACCCTGTCCCGCGGTTCGAGGATCCCCGACGACCTGGGGACAGGGGCACGGCAAAAGCTTCGATCGCCGTGCCGGCGGGCGCAGGGAGGGAAACGACCATGACCGAGAACCGGAAGATCAGCACCCGCGCCATCGGCTTCGCCGCCATCACCGGCGCTCTTGTTGCCGTCCCGTTCGCATTCTCCACCGCTTCCGCCTCTGCGGCCACCCACGATTGGGACGGCGTCGCGCAGTGCGAGAGCGGTGGCAACTGGGGGATCAACACCGGAAACGGCTACTACGGTGGCCTGCAGTTCTCGCAGAGCACCTGGGCCGCCAACGGCGGCAGGGGCTCGGCCCACACCGCCAGCAAGGAAGAGCAGATCCGCGTGGCGGAGAACGTGCTCGCCACCCAGGGCCCCGGCGCGTGGCCGACGTGCGGCAAGTACCTGCGTCCCGGCACCTCCGAGCCCGAGCCGCTGGTCCGGGCCGAGGAACTTCCCACCGTGCCCGAGCCCGCCCAGCCCGCCGTGAGCGCCGCGCAGTCCCTGGTCGAGCAGGCCCAGTCCGCCGCAAGCGAGCTGGCCGAGCAGTACGGCTTCAAGGGTCAGGTCGAGCAGATCCTGAGCCAGAACAGCGCGCTGATCGACTCCCTCGGTCGCTGACGCGTTCCGCGCCGAACGAAAGACGCCGCCATCGCGATGATGGCGGCGTCTTTCGTTGTGCCCGTGGAAACGGCGCTACTCAGCGACCGGCGTCCTGGTAGGCCTTGACGGCGGCTTCCAGCTCGTCCAGCGCCCGGCCGAAGTCCTGGAAATTCCCGCTGCGCATCGCATTTCGCACATTCTCGATCTTGCGGTTGAGTTCGGCCGCGGCGGCGTCCTTTGCGGCGGACGAGCCCGTCGCCGGCGGCTGCGCCGAGGCGGGCGGCGGCGTCGAGGCGTTACTCGTCCCGTTGTTGCCCTGCTCGGCGGGCGCCGGAGTGGTGCCGGGCTTGGGCCTGGTGCCCGAGTCGCCGCCGAACGGCGTCGCCAGCGCGCCCGCGCCGGGGATCACCTGGTTCAGCGCGTCCGCCGAGGTCGAGGCGTAGCCCACCTTGACGTTGCCCGCCTCGTCCCGATAGCTCACCAGCACCCGCAGCAACTGCGGGAAGGTCGCGGTGTTCGGGCCGGTGTTGCGCTCGTTGTAGAACGGCTCCACATAGAGAATGCCGCCGTCGGCGACCGGCAGGGTCAGCAGATTGCCATATTTGATCTTGTTCGAATTGGACAGCAGCGTTTTCTCCCGCGACACCTCCGGCGATGTCGTCATCCGGTTCTGTGTCTGCTGCGGACCCAATGTCTGTGTGTCCGTTGGCAATCGAAGGATCGTGAATTTACCGTAGCCGTCCGGGTCGGAACGCACCGAGATATAGGCCGCGAGATAGGGCCGGTTGTAGCCGGTCATCGCGCTGGTCAAATTGAACGTGGGCTTGTTCGTTTTCGGATCGCCCAGCAGCACGTAATACGGCGGCTGGTTGGCGGTGGTCCCGCCCTCGGTGGTCGGGTCGGCGGGAACCGACCAGAAAGCGTTGTTGGTGAAGAACTCTCGCGGATCGTCCACGTGATACTTCGACAGCATCTCGCGCTGAACCTTGAACAGATCCTCCGGATAGCGGAAGTGCGCCCGCAGTTCCGGCGAGATCTCGCTCTCCGGCTTCACCGCGCCGGGGAACACCCCGCGCCAGGCCTTCAGCACCGGATCCGACGAGTCGACCTCGTAGAGGGTGACGCTGCCGTCGTACGCGTCGACCGTCGCCTTGACCGAGTTGCGGATGTAGCTGACCGCCTTGCGGGGCAGCAGCCGCCCGGTCTTCTTGTCGATGCTGTCCTCCAGCGCGCCCTCCAGCGAGGTGGTCTGCGCGTAGGGGTAGTTGTCCAGCGTGGTGTAGGCGTCCACGATCCAGACGATCCGTCCGCCGACCACCGCGGGGTAGGCGTTGCCGTCGGTGGTCAGCCAGGGCGCGACCTTCTGCACCCGCTCGCGCGGGCTGCGGTTGAAGATGATCTTCGAGTCGTCGCCGATGGCCGAGGAGAACAGGATGTTGCGCTCGGCGTACTTGGCCGCGAAGGCCAGGCGATTGAACCAGTTGCCGATCGGTACGCCGCCCTTGCCGGTGTAGGTGTACTGCGCGGTGTCGGAGTCGTACTCACGCGGACGCTGACCGTCCATCGCGCCGACGATCGCGTAGTCCGGGTTGGCCTGCGAGATCAGTTCGCCGAAGTAGACGCGCGGCTGGTCCACCTTGATCCGCTGCTTGTCCGCGGGGGTGAACAGGTCGCTCACCATGAAGATCGGATAGCCGCCGTCGCCGCTGCCACCCGCGGCGTTCGGATCGTCCGACGGCGGCTTGTTCACCCGGTTGGCCGGCGCGGCGACGAAGCCGTTGCCGTGGGTGTACACCGTGTGCCGGTTGATCCAGTCGGTCTGGTTGCCACTCAACGCCGCGGGCGAGAGCTCCCGAGCGGCGACGATGTAGTCCTGCACGTCACCGTCGAGGTTGTAGCGGTCGATGTCCAGCGACTCCGGGAAGCCGTAGAAGTTCTTCAGCTGGCGCAGCTGGGTGAAGGTGGGCGAGAGGATGTTCGGGTCCAGCAGCCTGGCGTTGCCGATGGTCGCGGCGTCCACCGGCACCTCGAGCGGGCTCTTGCTGCTCTCGCCCTTGTAGTCCTTGTAATCGATCCTGTCGTCGGTGATGCCGAACGCCTGCCTGGTCGCGGCGATGTTGCGTTCGATGTACTCGCTCTCCTTGTCCGCGGCGTTCGGACGCACCGAGAACTGCTCGACCACCAGCGGCCACACCGCGCCGACCAGGATCGAGGACAGCACCAGCAGGGCGGCGGCCATCGCCGGCACCCGCAGATCGCGCAGCACGATGCCGGCGAAGAACGCCAGCGCGCAGATCACCGCGATGGACAGCAGGATCAGCTTGGCGGGCAGCACCGCGTTGATGTCGGTGTACGAACCGCCGGTGAAGGTGGGTTCCTTGCGGCTGCTGGAGAGCAATTCGTACCGGTCGAACCAGTAGGCGATGGCCTTGAGCAGGACGAACAACCCGGCCAGCAGGGCGAGCTGGATGCGCGCCGGGCGGGTGAGCGTGCCCTCGCGGCCGCTCAGGCGCAGCCCGCCGAAGACGTAGTGGGTGACCAGGCTGGCGAAGAACGCGATGACCACCGCGACGAAAAGCCAGTTCAGCACCATGCGGTAGAAGGGCAGGTCGAAGGCGTAGAAGCCGACGTCGAGGCCGAACTCCGGGTCCTTCTCGCCGAACGATCCGCCGTTGAGGAACAGCTGCACCGTCACCCAGTTCGACTGCGCCACCAGGCCCGACAGCAGGCCGAGCAGCACCGGGATGCCGACGCCGAACAGCCGCAGCCTGCTCATCACGGTGGTGCGGTAGCGCGCGATCGGATCGTTCGGG
Organism: Nocardia implantans; assembly: GCF_035544775.1. Classification (NCBI taxonomy): domain Bacteria; kingdom Bacillati; phylum Actinomycetota; class Actinomycetes; order Mycobacteriales; family Nocardiaceae; genus Nocardia; species Nocardia implantans. Next base: position 61,064 of record NZ_JAYKYQ010000016.1, read on the forward strand.
CCCGCCACCGGCACGAACACCGGCCTGGAGCGGTAGGCCAGCAGCAGCGCCAGCCAGACCACCAGTCCGACGAAGGCCGCCACCACGAGGAATAGCAGCACCCGGGTCCGCAGCACCGTGAGATACACGTTGCGGAAGCCGACCTCGCCGAACCACAGCCAATTCGTGTAGGCGTCCGTCAACCGCGGCCCGAGCAGCAGCAGCGCCGCGAGCACGATGGCCGCCACCAGCAGCACACGGCTGCGTCGGGACAGCGAAGGTAAGCCGGTGGGGGGCCGCATGCCCACGATGCCACTCTCCAAGGTCCGGCGACGCTCGCACCGAGAGGCCCGGCCGATGCGCCGCAGTCCGATGTTGCGGGTGGTCCTTCCGGACCGTCCCGGCCCACTCTACGGAAATCGGACACCATGCAGCTGGCAGGGTTGCGCTTGCCGCGCCGGGGAACCGTTCGCCCGGGTTTGCGGCTGCGCTCACCGGCGGTTTGATTGGATGTTCGGGTGACCCCAGACCTGCACGCCGAACTCGTCCTCGCCCGATCCGTCCGGGAGGTGGCGGAATTCGTCGACGCCGAGGGGTGGGGCCGTCCCCCGCAGATGTTCGCCTTGGTGCCGACCGCGGACCTGGTCGCGGCGCAGCCGGAACTGGAGGAGCAACTCGACGAGGGCGGCGAGCTGACGCCGGTCGCCCAAGAGGCGTTCCCGGACGACATCACCGGCGGCTCGATCGCCTTGGACGAATTCCTGGCCACCACCAGCTGGCCGCCCGCCGTCCGCGGTTGCGTGCTGGTGCAGGAGATCGTAGTGCTCCCGCCGGACGCCGAGTCGACGCTCGACGACGCGCTCGCCCCGCTGCTGGCCGACCACGAAGCCGCCGACGCGGCCGCGCGCGCCGCCGCCGAAGCCCACCCGGAACGCAGGGAGGCCAGGTTGTTCGCCGCGGTGCTGCGCGACGGCGCGTCGCTGTGCCTGTTGCAGCTGCGCCCCGAGGACGACGCGGACGATTTCGGCGACCTCGACCTGCGCACCTACCCGAACCTGGCGCCGAATCTGGTCGAGGCACTGCACCACACGCTCGAATGAACTACCGGCCTCGCAGACCACGGCACGACGCCGCTGCATCACGCGCAGACAACGCGGGTCGTTCGCCTGCGCGGGGATCACGCCGTGGCCGCGGTGAGCGCCCGGGCAGATGCGCGCGGCTTCCGGTGCGGATCACCGCTCCGGCGTCACCCGCAGCTGACCGGTTCTTTGCCGGTGTTGATCTCGTTGAGCGACTGCACCGCGCCGGTGAGGTTCTCGATGCGCACCAGCCGCAGGCCGTCGGGAGTCCGCTGCCTGGCCTCGTCGCAGTTGGCCGCGGGAACCAGGAAGGTCTCCGCGCCCGCCTCCCGCGCGGCCATCATCTTGTATTGGATACCGCCGATCGGCCCGACCTTGCCGTCTTGATCGATGGTCCCGGTACCCGCGACGAACTTGCCGCCGTCCAGTTCGCCGGGGGTGAGCTTGTCGATCAGGGCGAGGCTGAACATCAGGCCCGCCGACGGACCTCCGATGTCGGCGAGGTTGAACGCGACCTCGAGCGGCGGCCGCGCGCCTTCGCCCGGCGTCACGCCCAGGTAGCCCTTGGCCGGGTCGTCGGGGCGGGCGCCGAGCGCGATCGTCGCGGTCTGCTCGGCGTTGTCGCGGCGGAACACCACGGTCAGCGTGCTGCCCGGCGCCTGGGATCCGACCGCGGTGACGACGTCCTTGGGCGTCGTCACCGGCGTGCCGTTGATGCTGATCAGTTCGTCACCGGCGCGCAGCGCGTCGCGAGCGGGCCCGTCGTCGGCCACCTTGCGCAGCAGCACGACCGTGGGCAGGTTCAGATAGTGCAGGGCGGCGACCTCGGCGTTGCCCTCGGAGTCCTTGAAGTCCTCCTGGTTGGACTTGTCGATCTCCTCGCGCGAGACGCCGGGCGGGTAGACCTCCGAGCGCGGCACCAGGCCGTGCTTGCCGCTGGCCCAGAAGCCGAACGCCTCGAAGATGCTCAGCCCGTCGCGCACCGACACCGTGGTCATGTTGAGATGGCCCGTGGTCGGATCGACCTCGGTGCCTCGCACGTCGACGACGTCCTTGCCGTCCACCGTGCCGAGGGTGTTGAAGGTGGGGCCGGGCCCGAGTGCGACGTACGGCACAGTCAGCACACTGCCTACGACACCGAGCACGAGGACCGGGATCAGGGCGGCCACCAGGGTGAGGATCCGACGATTCACCTGGACCACAGTAGTGACAGCCCGCGGCGCGAGTGGCCGGAGGCGGTCGTTTCGGCCCGCCGCGCCGCCGCCGATTTCGCGCCGCGCGAACAGAGGGATGCTGTGCTACACGCGTAACGTAAAGAACATGAACGACCTCCCCTTCGGATTCTCCAACCGCGACGACGACGATCGCAAGCGCGGTGACGAGCCGAGCGGTCCCGGCCCGAACGACCCGTTCGGTTTCGGTATCGGTGGGTCCGGCGCGGGCGGATTCGACCCGGCGCAACTCGGCCAGATGCTGACCTCGCTCGGCCAGATGCTCAGTGGCATGGGGCAACCGGGCTCGGCGCAGGCCGGGCCGGTGAATTACGACGTCGCCAAGCGGCTGGCCCGCCAGCAGCTCGGCTCGTCCGTCGCCCCGGTGAGTTCGGGCGCCGCGAGCGCGGTGGCCGACGCCGCGCACCTCGCCGAACTCTGGCTCGACAGCGCGACCACCCTGCCCGCGGGCGCCGCCAAGACGGTCGCGTGGACCGCCAACGACTGGATCGAGCAGACCCTGTCCACCTGGCAGCGGTTGTGCGACCCGGTCGCCGAGCAGATCTCGGGCATGTGGACCGCGGCGCTGCCGGAGGAGGCCAGACAGTTCGCCGCGCCGATGGTCGGCATGCTGGGCCAGATGGGCGGCTTGGCCTTCGGATCGCAACTCGGCCAGGCGCTCGGCCAGCTCGCCAAAGAAGTGCTGACCTCCACCGATATCGGTCTGCCGCTCGGCCCCACCGGCACCGCGGCGCTGCTGCCCGCGGCGATCTCGGAGTTCAGCGCCGGGCTGGAGCAGCCGGAGAGCGAGATCCTGGTCTTCCTCGCCGCGCGTGAGGCCGCCCACCAGCGGCTGTTCGCGCACGTGCCGTGGCTGCGTCAGCAGGTGCTCGGCGCGGTCGAGGACTACGCGCGCGGCATCCGCATGGACTTCTCCGCGATGGAGCAAGCCGCGCAGAACATCGATCCGATGTCGCTGACCGATCCGGCGAAGCTCGAGGAGATCCTGGCCCAGGGCACCTTCGAGCCGCAGACCACACCCGAGCAGAAGCAGGCGCTCGAGCGACTGGAAACGCTGCTGGCGCTCATCGAGGGCTGGGTTCAGGTCGTCGTCGCCGACGCCGTTGGCGACCGCCTGCCCGGCGCGGGAGCGCTGGCGGAGACGCTGCGCAGGCGGCGCGCCACCGGCGGGCCCGCGGAACAGACCTTCGCGACGCTGGTCGGGCTGGAGTTGCGTCCACGCAAGCTGCGCGAGGCGGCGGCGCTGTGGCGCAGGCTCACCAGCGACGCGGGCATGACCGCCCGCGACCGCGTGTGGGCGCACCCGGACCTGCTGCCGGATTCCGACGACCTGGACTCCCCCGCCGGTTTCATCGACTCGGTCATCGGCGGCGCCGCCACCGTCTTCGACGACCCGCTGGCGCAATTGGCCGAAACCGAGGCTCGCGAGCGCGCCGCCCGCGAGGGCAAGGACGACGACAGCGGGGCCGACCAGGGCGAAGAGGGCGGCGCATCGTCCTGATCCGGGTTGTGGATGACGCGAAATCCTGTGGATAACCGAGGATTTCGGCACCGGTAGCACATCGCGCGATCCGCATACTGATGACATGACAACGATGTGTCGCGGTCCGCGATTGCGCCCGAGGGTGACCGTCCTGGTCCGCCCGACCGGTGTCGTCCAGCTCGGGTGCGATCCGGAGACCGCGGTGGTGCTCGATCCGGACGGCATGGACGCCGAGACCGTCGTCGCTTTCCTGCGTCTGCTCGACGGTCTGCGCACCAAACCGCAGATCATCTGGCGTGCCGGAGAATGCGGCATCGATGCCGAACGCGCCGTGGCATTGCTCACGCTGGTCGACGAAGCCGGACTGCTCGACCACCCCGAGGAGCGGGCCGGGCATGTGCGAACGGTGCGGGTGCACGGTCTCGGCCCGCTGTCGGACGCGGTGTCGGCCGGTTTGCGGGCGCTCGGTATGCGGCCGAGCCGTTCCCGGGACTACCCGTCCGGTCCGGCGACGGTGCGGTCCTGGGGAGCGGATCTCGTAGTGCTAGCCGACACGCTGATGCCCGATCCCCGTCTGGTGAGCGACCTGGTCCTGCACCGGATACCGCATCTTCAGCTGCGCATCCGAGACAGCAAGGGCGTCGTCGGCCCGCTGGTGCTCCCGGGCGTCACCAGCTGCCTGCGCTGCGCCGACCTGATCCGCGCGCACAACGACACCGACTGGCCCCACCTCGCCGCCCAACTCCTCGGCCGCGTCGGCCACGCCTCCCCCGCCGGAATAGCCGCCACCACGGCAATCGCCCTGGCCGAACTAGAGACGATCATCGACTGCTCACCCCGGCGAGCCCCCGCCACCTTGAACGCGACCCTCGAACTGGACCTGGATTCCCACACCCTCGACCGCCGCGGATGGGACCGCCACCCCGCCTGCGGGTGCGCACACGTTTCGGCCGAACATGACGCCGGAATCCGGAGGTGATCGAAGATCGGCGTGGTTGGGCCCCCTCACCCCGCACCCGGATCTACGCACGTTTCCGCAGGACACGGCACCCGAATCCGGGCGTGATCAAGATTGCCGTGGCCGACCGGCCGGTCCTTCCGCCATGATGGGTACGTGTCTGAGATCGTGCGCCGTCGCTCGTCCCGCAACGCCAAGTTGGCCAAGATTCCGCTCGGCATAGCCGGACGGGCGGCCGTGGGGTTCGGCAAGAAGCTCGCCGGAGGCGACAGGTCCGAGATCAACGCGCAGCTCAATCAGAAGGCCGCCGAGCAGCTGTTCACAGTGCTCGGCGAGCTCAAGGGCGGCGCGATGAAGTTCGGGCAGGCGCTCAGCGTGATGGAGGCCGCGGTCCCCGAGGAGTTCGGCGAGCACTACCGCGAGGCGCTCACCAAGCTGCAGGCCGCCGCGCCGCCGATGCCGGCCGCGACCGTGCACCGCGTGCTCGACCAGCAGCTCGGCACCCAGTGGCGCACCCGCTTCCGTGAGTTCGACGACACTCCGGCCGCGTCGGCCAGCATCGGGCAGGTGCACCGGGCGGTGTGGTCGGACGGCCGCACCGTCGCGGTGAAGGTGCAGTACCCCGGCGCCGACGAGGCGCTGCGCGCGGACCTGAAGACACTGAACCGCATGTCCGGTCTGGTCGCTTCGGTGATCCCCGGCGCGGATGTGAAACCGATCCTCGCCGAGATCACCGAACGCACCGAAGAAGAGCTGGACTACCGCAACGAAGCGGCCAACCAGCGCGCTTTCGCCAAGGGCTTCGACGGGCACGGTGAGATCGTCGTGCCGAAGGTGGTGGCGAGCGCGCCGAAGGTGATCGTCACCGAATGGCTCGACGGCGTCCCCGTCTCCACGATCATCAAGCAGGGCGCCGAGGATCCGGAGGGCACCCGCGCGTTGCGCAATCGCGTCGCGGGGCTGATGGGGCGGTTCCACTTCTCCTCCCCCGAGGTCGTCGGACTCCTGCACGCCGACCCGCACCCGGGCAATTTCATGATGCTGCCCGACGGCAAGCTGGCGGTCATCGATTTCGGCGCCTGCGCGCCGATGCCGGACGGTTTCCCTCCGGTGCTGGGGCGAATGCTGGCCCTCGCGGTCGAGGAACGCTTCGCCGAACTCACCGAGCTGCTCTACGACCACGGCTGGGTGATTCCCGGCCGAGTGGTCACCCACCAGGAGATCGCCGACTACCTGCGGCCGTTCACCGACCCGATCCAGGCCGACTCGTTCCACTTCACCCGCAGGTGGATGCAGCGGGTGGCGGGCAAGGCTTCGGAAATCTCCAGCCCCGAGATGAAAACCGCACGCGCACTGCAACTCCCGGCGCAATACGTGATGATCTTCCGCGTACTCGGCGGCTCCGTCGGCATCCTGGCGCAACTCGACGCCGAACTGCCGTTCATGCAACTGGTCCGCACCTGGATGCCCGGCTTCACCGAGGAACGCACAGCCTCCTGAGCCGAATCCCCACCACTCGGTCGAAGCGGCAGCCCCCGCGTTGAATCGCGCACTCAGGCCGCTCCCGACCCCGGCGGGTGCGAGTCTTACGAGCGCCGTTCGCGGCCCGTCTCGCGTCCGAGTGACCGAAGCGCATGCGACGCAGTCGCGAGTCTCGGTCGCTCGGACGCGAGACTTCCCGGGGCCGCGAACACGCAGCGCCGCAGGCGCTGCAAAACCAACACCAACACAGCAGACCAGCCGCCCACCATTATGCGGTGGGCGGCTGTTCTGCTTTCTCGTTCGTTGGCTCGGCCCGTGCCGGTACCGACCGAATCGAGCACATCGACCGGAGGGAGGGAAGTCACTCCCCGGCTCATGCCGGGACCGCGACCTTGCGCGGACGACCGCGGGGACGCTTGCGGGCGATCACGACACCCTGGTCGAAGATCTCACCGCCCCAAACACCCCATGGCTCACGACGATCCATGGCGGCGCTCAGGCAGCCTTTGCGGATCGGGCAGGTCGCGCACAGCGCCTTGGCCTGCTCCAGCTGGACCGGGCTCTCGGCGAACCAGAGGTCCGGGTCTCCAGCACGGCAGGGCAGGACCTTGGTGATCTCCTGGGTCCGAGTAGTCGACGCCACGGTTCGGCATGTCACGTCAGTAGTGGCCTGCGGCCAACCCTGTGCGGTGAACACGTCGTTCTCCTTCAGCTCGTTTGCAGCGGTTCGTTTGTTGTGGCGAAACCGGTGCCGGTGGCTGAAGGGCCGGAGAATACTGGCCACGGTTTCGCTGTCGTGCGATCCGTGGCCAGGAGGTCGGGGAGGAGTTCCCTACCTAGGTCGACATCTGTGTCGAGTCCTGTTCACGGTCGCTGGGTGTGCGGTGCGGAGGCGTGCTGCCCGCGGGTCCGCCGGCTCGAAGCCGGCTTCATCCGCGAAGACACCGACTGCTGCCTCGGCAGCCGTCGGGCGCCAGCCCACGCTGGGCTTGTCCTGGATCTGGGTACGCAGCGACGCATGCATGGCAGCGCAATTCACTCGCGTGCCGGACGTGCCGAACGCACCGATTCCGGACAGACCGATCCCCTGCAAGGCGAGGATCCCCCGGGAGGCCGCCATGGGCGCATAGACCGCAACGCCACTGGCGCCGAAGTTCATGATGTTGTCCACTGCTCTGCCTCCCTCCTGTACTCGTTGTGTGTCGGTAACTGTGCGCGCCGAGATGCCCTCCCGGTGCGTGAAATACACCATAGGCAAGATCGCCGAGCGGGACAACCTATTTTCTACCTGCGGTTTTGTGATGTGGATCGAAGTCGCGACGCGACGATGGCGAGCACCTCGGCGCCGAACTGATCGATCTTCTTGGCGCCGATGCCCGCGATCGCGGCCAGCGCGGCGTCGTCGGCGGGCAGTTGTTCGGCGATCGCGGTGAGCGTGGTGTCGGTGAACACGACGAATTCGCGCACCCGCAGCGCCTCCGCCTTCTCCGCGCGCCAGTCCCGCAGTGCCGCAAGCAATTCCGGGTCCAGTTCGGCCGGACAGCGACGGCACCGGCCGAGCATGGTCGCGTAGGTGCCGATCAGCGGTTTCGCGCAGACCCGGCAGGCCGGGCGGACGCCGTTGGGCGCCGACGGCGGCGCCGCGATGCGCGAGGCAGGTGAATCGTCCGGAACCAGGCCGTTGAGGAATCGCGAACGCCGCCTGGTGCGCCTGCCGCCTTCGTTCCTGGCCAGCGCCCAGGACAACCGCAGATGTTCGCGTGCCCTGGTGACGCCGACGTAGAGCAGCCGCCGCTCCTCCTCCAGCGCCGCTTCGTCGGCGACCGAACCGTCATCGGCGAGAACGTGCGCGATCGGCATGGTGCCGTCGGACAGACCGACGAGGAACACCGCGTCCCACTCCAAGCCCTTGGCGGCGTGCAGGGAGGCCAGGGTGACACCCTGCACCGTGGGTGGGTGCCTGGCCTCGGCGCGGGCCGCGAGTTCGCGCAGCAGTCCGGTGAGGTCGAGCCGCTCGTCGTGGCCGACCAGTTCCTCGGTCAGCCGCACCAGCGCGACCAGCGAGGTCCAGCGTTCGCGCGCCTGGGCGCCCGCGGGCTCGGTGGCGGTCAGGCCCAGCGGGGCGAGCGCCGCGCGGACCAGCGCGACCAGGGAGCTGCCGCTGCGTGCCTGATCGGGCAAGTCTTCGCGGGCGGCGACCTGCCGCAGCGCGTGCACAGCCTGCCTGACCTCCGCGCGCGCGAAGAAACCCTCGCCGCCGCGCACCTGGTACGGGATGCCGCGCTCGGTGAGCGCCTGCTCGTAGCTCTCCGAGTGGGCGTTGATCCGATAGAGCACGGCGATCTCCGCCGCCGGTGTGCCCGCCGCGATCAACCGGCCGATCGCCTCGGCCACCGCCGCCGCCTCGGCGGGCACGTCGTCGTATTCGGCGAACGCGGGCTCGGGTCCGTCGGCGCGCTGGCCGATCAGTTGCAGCCTGGTGCCCGCGATACGCCCGCGCGCCGACCCGATCACCCGATTGGCCAGCGACACCACCTGCGGAGTCGAGCGATAGTCGCGTTCCAGCCGGACCACGGTGGCGTCGGGGAAGCGCCGGGAGAAGTCCAGCAGATAGCTCGGCGTGGCTCCGGTGAACGAATAGATGGTCTGGTTGGCGTCGCCGACGACGGTCAGGTCGTCGCGGTCGCCGAGCCAGGCGTCGAGCACGCGCTGTTGCAGCGGGGTGACGTCCTGGTATTCGTCCACGACGAAGCTGCGGTAGCGGCCGCGGAACTCGTCGGCCACCGCCGGATAGTCCTCCAGCGCGGCGGCCGTATGCAGCAGCAGGTCGTCGAAATCCAGCAGCAACCCGTCCGGTGTCGCCTTCAGCTTCTCGTAGCCCGCGTAGACGTCCGCGACCCGCAATGCGTCGTAGGGCGTCTCGCGCCGCTGCTTCGCGACCGCCGCCGTGTAATCCTCCGGCGCGATGAGCGAGGCCTTCGCCCACTCGATTTCGCTCAGCAGGTCGCGCACGCTGTCGGTGGCCGTGGACAGCCCGGCCCGGTGCGCGGCCTGCGCGACGATCGGGAACTTGGCATCGATCAGCCGCCACGGCACATCGCCGACGATCTGCGGCCAGAAATACTTCAGCTGCCGCAGCGCCGCAGCGTGGAACGTCCGCGCCTGCACCTGGGTCGCTTCGCCGCCGAGACCGAGCGCGCGCAACCGGGTGCGCAGTTCGCCCGCGGCGCGCGCGGTGAACGTCACCGCGAGCACCTGATCGGCCTTGACGTGCCCCTGTGCGATCAGATGCGCGATGCGATAGGTGATGGTCCTGGTCTTGCCGGTGCCCGCGCCCGCGAGCACGCACACCGGGCCGCGCGGCGCCCGCACGGCGGCGGCCTGCTCGGGATCGAGGTCGGCGAGGTCGAGAGCGGGCACGCGGTCCATCATGACAGCGCCCACCGACAAGCCGCCGGTCGCCATGGCGGGCGCCACGCGCCGGTGGGTCGGCCGCACAGTAGGGAAGGCGCCGGGGTGCCGAAACCGCCCAGCGCAGTCCATGCCGCAGTAGCCCGAACGGTGGTGCGGCCCGTCGGCGAAACCTTGGATGTTCCATGCGGACGCTCGAGCAGTGTTCGGTGGTGTACCCAGGCATCGTCTGCGTGGCCGCTCCGGCTCGCGAGTTGGAGGAAGTTGTCGCCGCGATCAGCGTGGCCGGCCCGCCCCATCGATTCCAGCCCAGGACGGCCCGGCATCGGCCCGCGCGGCTGCCGACGGTGCTCGGCTGTGCAGACAGGGATGCCCGCGGCGCCGCCATGCGCGATCTCGTCGTTCGGACCGGGCGTCACCATCGGACCGGCACCGCGCGGCCGCCGACGGTGCTCGGCTGTGCAGACAGGGATGCCCGCGGTGCCGCCATGCGCGATCTCGTCGTTCGGACCGGGCATCACCATCGGACCGGCGAGCCGGGCGTGCGCGGCGTTCAGCGGCCGCGTAGCTGCCGCAGGGAGCGGGCGAAGGCGCCGTCCTCGGCGCCCAGCGGCGCGAAGAACTCCGCGTCGCACGTCTCCACCGCGACGATGGCCCGGTTCACCAGCGCCACGCCCGCTTCGGTGGCGACCAGCGCCTTGGCCCGGCGATCGCTCGGGTGGTCGCGGCGTTCGATCAGGCCCTTCTGCGCCAGCGCGCGCAACACCTGGGAGGTCATCATCGGATCGGTGGCGGCGTATTCGGCCAGGTCACGCTGCCGCACCGGATCTTCGCGGCCCGTAGCCAAATAGGTGAGCGAAGCCAGTAGCACGAATTGCACGTGGGTCAGGTCGAATGGCGCGAGCGCCGCCCGCTGCGCCGCCTGCCAGCGATTGGTCACCTGCCACAGCAACAGGCCGGGACTTTCCTCAGCCGCGCGAAATCGGGAACGCAGCCGCCCGTCTTGCGCCTCGCGCATCGGCCTCCCTCACTCGTCGGTCATCTCTCGCGCGATCAACGCGTAATCGTGCGGGCTGAGTTCTATCAGGCCACGGCGCAGGACCATGCCCCAGTTCGGCACGCTGGTGAGGTCGAGCTCGGCACGCAGCGTGTCGATCGGGGTCTCCCGCGCTTCCGCTCGGTAGCTGACCGACCGGCGCCACGGCCGGAAGCAGCCGCCGTCCTGCGGGTCGGCCTGCCAGGCCGGGCGGTCGTCGATGGTGCCGATCGCGGTGAACGAGCGCACCGGCGCTCCGGCGCGCATGCCCTCGCGCGGCGAGTAGTACACCAATCCGTCGCCGGGCCGCATGCGTTCCACCGCCGCCCGCTTGCCGTGGTCGGCCTGGGCGATGCCCAGCCGCACGCCGCGCCGGACATGCTCCCTCGAGACCACGGCCAGCCAGTACTTCGCGCTCGATCCGGTCGCGCTCATACCGCAACCCCCTCGGCGACGGCCACCAGTGCGTCCAGGTCGGGCTGCACGGATTTCGCCAGGTCGGCGCCCAGAATCTTCGTCCACAACACCCGCAGCGGCCCGTCGATCGAGACGGTCACGGTGACCGTGGCGCGGCCGTCCGCGACGGCGACCTCGTGGGCGAAGGTGAGCCGCGCGCCGAACAGCCGGGAGACGTCCACGAACTCGCGGTCGGTCAGGCGGGCGACCACGAACCGGACCTTCGGGCCGCCCTTCGGCCGCAACGTTCCGGTGGCGCCCTCGGCGAACGGTCCGTCCAAGCGCACCCACTCCGTGTCGGTGTTCCACTCCGGCCAGGTGGCCACGTCGGCCCAGCGGGCGAAGAAGGCGGTCGGCGGCGCACTGGAGATGGCGTGCGCGCTGGCGATGATCGTCATGCATTTAGTATGCGCGCATACTAAATGTCGCGCAAGGTCCCGGATTGTTCGAGTCGGAACAGTCAGCGGTCGTCCGGCGTTGCAGTGTCCGTGACTGACGCGAACCCCACCCTGACGATGTACTCGACCACCTGGTGCGGCTACTGCCGCAGGCTCAAGAAGCAGTTGGACGAGGCAGGCATCAGCTACGTCGAGATCGACATCGAGCAAGACCCCGCGTCGGCCGAGTTCGTCGGCAGCGTGAACGGGGGCAACCACGTGGTGCCCACCGTCAAGTTCGCGGATGGCTCCACCGCGACGAACCCGTCGCTGGCTGCGGTCAAGCAGGTCCTCGCCGGTCTGTCCTGAGCAGCCGTCGCGCGCGGGCCGGCTTCGGCCCGCGCGTCAGTCGATCGCGGCCCAGGATTCGATGATCGTGCGCGCGATGGAGATCGAGCCGGGCAGCAGCAGCCGTGAGCCGCCGTCCCGGTTGGACCAGTCGCCCACCGCCAACGCTTCCCGCACCTGCGCGCGGGTGAACCACTCGGCCTCGGCGATCTCACCGTCGGTGAAGGTCAGCGGCTGAGCGGGATCGGCGACCGCGGCGAAGCCGAGCATCAGTGAGCGCGGGAACGGCCACGGCTGGCTGCCCAGGTAGCTGATCTCGCGCACGTCGAGACCCACTTCCTCGCGCATCTCGCGCTCCACGCAGCGCTCCAGCGACTCTCCCGCCTCGACGAACCCGGCCAGCAGCGAGAACAGCGACTTCGGCCAGCTGCTCTGGCGGGCAAGCAGCACCCGCTCGCCGCCGTCGTGGATCAGGCAGATCACCGCAGGATCGATGCGCGGGAACTCCTCGTAACCGCTCTCGGTGATGCGCGACCAGCCCGCCTTCGCCGACGTGGTGACAGCGCCGTCCGCGCCGTGGAAGCCGGCCTTGTCGTGCCAGTTCAGCAGCGCGATCGCGGTGGAGAGCAACCCGGCGGTGCGGTCGTCGACGGCGCCGCCGGCCAGCGCGCGCAGATCGGTCAGCGCCCCCTCCAGCTCCGGATCGCGCACCGCCCACAGGTGCACGCCCTCCTCCACACCGAGGAACACCGCGGCAGGACTCGGCTCGGCGGAGAACTCCACGGCCGCTTCCAGGACCAGGGCGCCCTCGTCGAAGCGCACCTGTCCGCGACGGTTGACCCGCAGAAGTTTCGCTTCCGCCCAGCCCTCCTTCAGGGCCTGGGCATCACCGCGGATGTGCTCGGCCCGGTCGATGACGGAGCGGGAGAGCAACGGAACACTGTTGAGCTGAAACGCCGGCACGGTTCGAGACTATCGCGCCCCGAGCAACAACCTGGTTCGCGCCGGGTCACTTGCCCGCTCGACGGATGTACAACAGCTTGTCGCCCGCGTCGACCGCGTCGACTTCCGGCTCGCCCACCCGGTAGAGCACCCCGTTGCGCACCACGCCCAGGACGATATCGCTGAGATGCCGCGGCGAGCCGCCGATCTCGGACGCCTCCACCTCGCGTTCGGCGACGGCGAAGCCCTCCTCCGGGGTGAGCAGGTCTTCCATCATCTCCACGACCGTGGGCGTGGTGGTCGCGATGCCGAGCAACCGGCCCGCTGTCTCCGAGGACACCACCACGGAGTTCGCGCCGGACTGCCGGACCAGATGGGTGTTCTCCGCCTCCCGGATCGAAACCACGATCTTGGCGGCCTTGTTCAACTCCCTGGCGGTGAGGGTGACCAGCACGGCGGTGTCGTCCCGATTGGTCGCGACCACCACCGAGTCGGCGTTCTGCACGCCCGCCAGCCGCAACACGTCGGATTGGGTGGCCGAGCCGTGCACCGTGACCAGCCCGGCGTTGGCGGCCGCCTCCAAGGCGACCACGTCGGTGTCGACCACGACGATGTCGGCGGGCTGCACTCCGTCGCCGAGCATGGCGTCGATCGCGGTCCGCCCCTTCGTGCCGTATCCGACGACCACGGTGTGATTGCGCACGGTGTGCCTCCATCGCTGAATCTTGAAAGCCTGCCGGGAACGTTCGGTCAGCACGCCCAGCGTCGTTCCGACCAGGACGATCAGGAACAGGATGCGCAGCGGGGTGATGATGATGATGTTCGCCAGCCGCGCCTCGGGCGTCACCGGGTGGATGTCGCCGTATCCGGTGGTCGACAGCGACACCGTCGCGTAGTAGAACGCGTCCAGGAACGACAGCTCATTGCCCGAGTTGTCGTGGTAGCCCGCGCGTCCCAGGTACACCACCATCGCGGCCAGGAACAGCAGCGCCGTCGCGAACAGCACTCTTCTGGTCAGCGAAATCCATGGGCTGGTCTGCACTTCCGGGATGCGCAGCACGCCGACCAGGGCGAAATCGGGGCGACTGGCCAAGCCGAGGCCGCGCGCTCGGTCACCGAACACCGGGCACACCTGTCGTCGCGTCGGTCATACCCGGTAATCCTTGTCCCTCCGGCACACCGGGGAGCCTACTGTGTTTTATTTGCCGCGACTGCGTCGCGGCGTGTTCGCGGCCCCTTTATGGCTCGCGTTTGCGCGAACGGCGGATGCTCGGTCTCGCTTCGCTCGAAAGTCGTGGTGGAGGTCGGCTGGGCACGTCGGCGTTCGAGCGCACGATCCAGCGCGCGCCGCACGGCGACGAACGTCGAGTCGGCCGACTCCGCGATGCCCCCGATACGTCCCAGCCGATCGGAACCGCGGCCAGGCCGCGAACTGCGCATGCTCGCGGTCACTTCGCGCGCAACACGAGGCCGGGCGAGCCGCGCAACACGAGGCCGGGCGAGCTGAGCACGTTCGCATTCGAACTCACGAGTCCGGCGCGCCTCCTGCGAGCGGCCATCCCGCCGACCGACACCACCAAGGCCCGATTCGCCCCAGCCGATCGAACCGCAGCCAATCCGCGCACAGTGCATGCTCGGGCCGCTTCGCTCGCAACACGAGGCCGGGGGAGCTGAGCAGGTTCGCATTCGAACTCACGATGCGGAGCGCTCCTCCACGGCGACCGACCGTCGGGCGACCGGCACTCACGAATCGCGGGATTATCCCGTTCGATGGAACTGGAGCCAGGCCGCTACTGGATACGCCTCTCCGCTGGGCTCGGGTAAGTGCTCGGACTGAGTGTGGGGATGTCGGGGCCGCCCGGGGTCGACGGGAAGCGGAGTAGATGTAAGGGTGCCTGCATGGCAGAAAACACGCTGACGTCCGGGTCCGATGGTGGGCGGCGGCCCGCGCTGGCTCTGGCCGCCATTCTCTTCGGGGCCGGGGTCCTGCATTTCGTCTGGCCGAAGCCCTTCGATTCGATCGTGCCGCGCTTCCTGCCGGGACGCGCCCGCGACTACACCTACGCCTCCGGCGTGGCCGAGATCGGCGTCGCGGCCGCCCTCGCCGTTCCGCGCACCCGCGGGTTCGGCGGACGGCTGGCGGCGCTGCTGTTCATCGCGGTGTTCCCGGCCAACGTGCAGTTCACCGTGGACATGCTGGCCAGCGAGAAGGCGCCGCGGCTGCTGAAGATCGGGTCGGCGCTGCGGCTTCCGCTGCAGATTCCGCTCGTCATTCAGGCGCTGGCGGTGAGCCGGCGGGCGCGGCGTTCCTGATCAGCTCCGCCAATTCGTCCGGACCGGCCAGGTTCGCCGGCGCGATGGTGCGCCCGGTGCGCACGTAGTGGAACGCGGCCCCGATCCGAGGGAGCATCTCGTGCTCGGGCCGTCCCTCGCGCGCGGCCATCAACCGCGCCCACGCCAGGCGATACACGGCCAGCTGCATGGCGACCGCGGGCTCTTCGGCGGCGCTCGGCTCGGCGCCGGTCTTCCAGTCGACCACGATCCAGCGCCCGCCGGGTTCGGCGAACACCGCGTCCATCCGGCCGCGGATCACGGTGCCCGCGATCGACGTCTCGAACGGAATCTCGACCTCGATCGGGCTGCGATCGGCCCAGCGCGAGTTCAGGAACGCCTCCTGCATGGCACTCAGCTCGGCGTCCGAGCTCGCGTCGGCCGCGCCGCCGTCGGCCGCGCCGGGCAGTTCGTCCAGACCGAGCAGACGGGTCGAGCCGAACCAGCGCTGCACCCAGGCGTGGAACGCGGTGCCCCGGCGCGCCAGCGGATTCGGCGGGTAGGGCAACGGACGACGCAGGCGGGCAGCGAGTCTCGCCGGGTCGGCGCGCAGCTCGACCAGGGCGGTCGCCGCGATCTGCCCGGGTAGCTCGACCGCTTCGTCGGTGACCGCCGCCGCGTGGTGTTCGGCGAGCAAGGCGTCGACATCGGCGGCCCAGCCCTCCGGATCGTCGGGGTCGGACACGGGGTGGGCCTGCTCCGGCCGGTACAGGTCCTCCGGCGGGGGCGGGGCGAAGCCGCTCGCGGCCAATGCCGGTTCGTCGGCGGACAGATACTCCTCCACCGGGTCCGGCGCCGTACCGAAATAGGGCTCGATATCGGCATAGGGATCGGCGTATTCGATCGACGTGACCTCGGATTCGTCCGCGAAATCGTCGGGGGGGTAGTCGTCGTCGGGCGGGTAGTAGGCAGATTCGTCCGCGAAACTCGGCTCGTCGGCGGGCGGGTGGTGACCCGTTTCGTCTGCGAACCCCGGACCGTCGCCGGGCGGCATTTCGGCGCGGACGGACCCCGCGCTGTGGTTGCGAGCAGCAGCATCGGACAGCCCCCTGCTATCGGCGGGACGGGCGCGCAACTCGGCCAAGGCCGCGCGGACGAGGGCGGCACCCTGTTCGATGGGGTCGCGGCGGGGGCCGAGAGGATCGCGCGGCCACTCGGCGGTCGCCGGGTTGTCGGTGAACGGGTTGACGGCGTCGGCGGCGGGCGGGTCGTCCCAGCGGTCGATCGCCAAGACGCCGTACGCGGGGCTGCCGGGGTCCTCGTGCGCGGCTTTCAGCTCGAGCAGGAAATCCGACGGGCCCTTCGGGGCGCTGCCGGTCTCCGCCCAGTAGTGGGCCGAAACGAGCAGCACGCGTTCGGTTCTGGTGAGCGCGACGTAGAACAGGCGGCGTTCCTCATCGATCCGGCGGCGCTCCAGCGCCTCCTTGTGCGCCTTGATCGCCCGATCGAGGTCGGCGCGGTCGTACAGATCGGTGAGTTCGAGCACCGGCACGCCTTCGGCAGCGTCGTCCTGCTGCCGGTCACCCCGCAGCGACGTGGGCAACTCGGCGAGCGCGCCGAGCCACGTGCCGGAGCCGACCTTGGACGGGAACACGCCGTCCACCACGTGCGGCACCGCGACGATCTCCCATTCCAGGCCCTTGGCCGCGTGCACGGTCAGCACCTGCACTCGATCCTTGGCGACCTCGACCTCGCCGGGTTCCAGCCCGTTCTCGACTTCTTCCGCGGCGGCGAGGAACCCCAGCAGTCCGCCGAGCGAAGCGCCGGTTTCCGCGGCGTATCCGGCCACCACTTCGGCGAACGCGTCCAGATGCTCGCGGCCGGCCCCGGTGCCAGCCATTGCCCGCCTGGTCTGGGTCTCCACCCCGACGCCGATGGTGCGCTCCACGTCGGCGACCAATTCCGCCAGCGGCTGACCGCTGCGTTCGCGCAACGCGGCCAGCTCCCGTCCCAGCGCCTCGATGCGGGCGAACCCGGAGGGCGAATACCGCTCGGGCGGACCGGGATCGGCGATCGCGTCGGCCAGCCCGGCCTGTTCGGCGGGTTCCGGGGCCACTTCGCGCAACGCCTCGTTCAGCGCGGCGCCGTCGGCGATCTCGGCCGGGCTCTCCGAGCCGGGACGCCGGATGGACAGGTCCCTGGCGCGGCGGGCGAGCGCGGCGATGTCGGCGACCCCGATGCGCCACCGCGCGCCGGTCAGCACGCGCATGGCGGCGCTGCCCGAACCCGGTTCGGCGATCAACCGCAGGGTGGCGACGACGTCGGCGACCTCCGGCGTGGCGAGCAGACCGCCGAGCCCGACGATCTCCACCGGAAGCCCCTGTGCGCGTAGCGCTTCGGCGAGCGGAGCCGCGTCGGCGTTGCGGCGCACCAGAACGGCGGACGTGGGCGGCTGCTGCCCGTCCGCACGCCGGGCGGCCCACTCCGCGGCGATTCGCTCGGCCACCCACTCACGCTCATCGGCGACGGTGCCGGTCAGCGCCAGCGCCACCACACCCTGACCCGCGCCCGGCTTGGCCCGCAGAGCGTCGACCGTCACCCCGCCGCCTTCGGTCGCCTTGCGCCGCAACGGTTGCGCGACCAGATTCGCCAATGCCAGCGCCTCCGGCGGATTGCGCCAGCTGGTCAGCAACGACAACGTGGGAGCGGGCACGCCCGGCGCACTGGGGAAGTCGGTGGCGAACCGGGGCAGGTTCGCCGCCGAAGCGCCGCGCCAGCCGTAGATGGACTGCATCGGGTCGCCGACGGCGGTCACCGCCAGGCGTTGCGTTTCGTGCGAGTGCTGGTCGCCTCGCCTCGCCACGACGTGCGGGTCGTGTGCGCCGGCGAACCGCGCTTGCCCTTCGGGGTCGTCCACGCCGACGCGCGACGGTGTGCCCTGCACAGAGTCGTCGTCAGCCGACGGCCTCCCACCGGACCCGCCCGCACGGGAGGACGGACCACCCTGCGCACTCGGATTCGCCGCCGCGCCACGCGCGAGCGACTCGCCGCCGCTTCCCGGACCATCTGCCCGAGCCGCCCGCTGCGGACCGCTGTGGATGTCCGCGTGTGCCCGATCATCATCGTCGTCGCGAGAATCGTCCGTTACCGAACGAACGTCTCCCGACGCGCCCCCGAACAACGCGGAGAGCAGGACCCGCTGGGCGTGGCCGGTGTCCTGGTACTCGTCGAGCAGGACCAAGCGGAAGCGGGCGCGTTCGGCCGCGGCGACCTCGGGATGCTCGGCGGCCAGCCGGGCGGCGAGGGACATCTGCGAGCCGAAGTCCAGCGCGCCCCGTCGACGCAAAGCCTCGGCCAACTGCTGCACCAGCGGCAGCAGCGCTACCCGTTCCCGCTGCACTTGGACGATGTTGAGCAGCGCCTGACTCGGCCCGCCACGCTGTCGCGGGCCGGGGGGCAGCGTGTGCACCAGCTTCGCCAGTTCGGTGTGCGCCTCGGCCAGTTGCTCCGGCTCGACCAGGTGCTCGGCCAGCTGCCCGGACAGCGCGAGCACCGCCTCGGTGACCGACACCGGGGTGCGATCGGTCTCCAGGTCGCCGTCCCAGGTGCGGACCACCTGGTGGGCGAGCTGCCAGAGCTGGGTCACGGTCAGCAGCGTCGCCGACGGTTCCACCGGGAGCAGCAGGCCGTGTTCGGTGAGCAACCTGCCCGCGTACGAGTGGTAGGTGCTGATCTCCGGCTCCGCGCCGGTCAGCTGGGCGCGCAGGCGGCCGCTCGGGTCGAGTTCACGCAGCAGCGGCGCTCCGGCGAGCCGGGCCAATCTGGTCCGGATCCGGGCGGTCAACTGCTGGGCGGCCTTGCGCGTGAAGGTCAGCCCGAGCACCTCGTCCGGCAGCACGAGACCGTTGGCGACCATCCACACCACCCGGGCGGCCATCGTCTCGGTCTTGCCCGCGCCCGCGCCCGCGACCACGAGGGTGGGGCCGGGCGGCGCCGCGATCACGGCGGCCTGTTCGTCGGTCGGCGGCGGCAGGCCGAGCGCCTGCGCCAGCTGATGCGGCGTCACCCGGCCCGTCACGGCGGCGCCCCGGCGACCGGCGGCGGGACCGCGAGCGCGCTCACTCGTCGGTCACCTGCCTCCCGCTGTCCTGCACGGGGCAACTGCCCGCCACCGCGCAGTGGCGGCAGCCGTCGTTGCGCATGGCGAGATAGCTGGGGCCCTGCGTGGACGACGCGGCCTGGTGGATCGTGTCGCGCCAGTGCTCGAGCGCCTCGGCGTCCAGTGGCGGCTGCATGCGCTGGGTGGCGCCCTCCGTCTTGCTCGGCTTCGCGACGTAGACCAATCGCGCCCCGCCCGGTTCGCCGGATGCCGCTTCGGCGGAGCCCGATTCCGCCGCCGCGTCGAGAGCTCCCGCGGCGGCCGCCACCTGGTAGGTCGCCAGCTGCGCGTGCTCGACGGCGGCCTGCTTGCTGATCGGGGACTTGCCGGTCTTCACGTCCACGATGACGAAACGGCCTTGCGCGTCGCGCTCCAGCCGGTCGACGCGGCCCCGGATCCGCACGTCGCGTTCGTCTTCCGTGCGCGCGGGCAGCACGCAGTCCACCGGCACCTCGACCCCGGCCTGGGTGAGTTCGCCGCGGGTGTTGCGCACCCAGGCCGAGAAGGTCTCCAGCATCGCCTCGGTGCGGCGCAACTCCTGGCGGGAATGCCAGCCGGTGCCGGGATCAACGGCCCGCCAGGCGCGTTCCAGCGCGGCGCGCACCTGGTCCTCCGGCACTTTGCCCGCCAGCGCCTGCACGAGCGTGTGCACCAGATTTCCCTTGACGGCGTGCGGGTTGTCGCCGTCGGTGCCGCCGTTGCGTTCCAACGCCCAGCGCAGCGGGCAGGTGCGCAGCAATTCGACGGTGGAGGGCGACAGCGCCACCGCGCCGTCGTCCTCGGCCCACAGCGGTCGCCGCGAACTGAGTTCCGCGGTGCCGTACCAGTCGTCGGGATGGGCGCCACGCACGCCCGCGTCCGCCAGTCGCGCGAGCTGGTGCGCGGCGCGGCGCCTGCGCTCCTGGTCGGCGTCGGGATCGCAGACCACGCCGCGCAATTCGGCGACCAGCGCGTGCATGACCAGGGCGCGGCCGGGATCGAGCACCGGGAGCGCACCGGGCTCGCCGTCCTCGTCGTGCCCGAGCAGTTCGGCGAGGAAGCGCGACGGGACCAGATCGCGATCGCCCGCGACCGATTCCACGGCGGTGACCAACAGCGACCGCCGAGCCCGGCTGCACGCGACGAGCAGCAGCCTGCGCTCCTCGGCGAGGATGGGCGCCGCACGGCTCACCCGCTCCCCCGCGTCGGACACCCCGGCGGTGAGATCGACCAGATCCTCGGTATGCAGCAGGGTGCCGCGAGCGCGCGGATTCGGCCAGATCCCCTCTTGGACGGCGGCGACGGCGACCACATCCCACTCCCGCCCCGCGGCGGCGTGCGCGCTCAGCAGCGCCACCGCTTCACCCGCCAGCGTGCGCGGCGCCGCGTCCTGCGGGATCTCCTGCTGGGTCAGGTATTCGACGAACCCTTCGATGCTCGCGCGCGGCAGCCGGTCGACATAGGCGGCGGCCGCGTCGAACAACGCCACGGCGGCGTCCAGATCGCGATCGGCCTGCATGCCCACCGCGCCGCCCCGCTCCGACTGCGCCAGCCAGCGCCGCTCCAACCGGGAACCGGTCCACAGCGCCCACAGCACGTCCTCCAGGCCCGCCCCCCGCCCGCGCACCTTGCGGGCCCGGCGCAGCGTGTCCAGCACCCGGCGCAACGGCGCGGCCTCGACTTCGGTGAGCCGGTCCAGGATCACCGGATCGCCGGTTCCGATCAGCAGATCGCGCAGCATCAGCGCGGAAGGGCGGTCGATGTCCGCATCGGGAGCGGGTGGCGAGTCGTCGCCCTGGTCCGGTGACTTCGCCCCGGCGCGCACCGATTCCAGCACCGCGCGCCGGATGCCGCGGCGCAATCGGCGCAAGGCGATCTGATCGGCGCCGCCGAGCGGTCCGGACAGCAGGTCGAGGGCGTCCTCCGGCTCGAACGCCGGTTCCGCGTCCCGCGACGCCGCCTCCCCCGCCAGAATCGCGCGCAGGGACAGCAGCATCCATGCCGCGCCGCGCCTGCGCGCCAGCGGCGTGTCCAGCGCGGGCTGCCGCACCGGCACGCCCGCGGCGAGCAGGGCGCGGCGCAGCGGCGCCAGCGACAGCGGCACCGAGCGGACGATCACCGCCATCCGCGACCACGGCACGCCACCGGTCAGATGCGCGCGGCGCAAGTGGTCGGCGATGAGCGCGGCCTCCTTCGCGGGCGTGGCCAGCACGCGCACCCGCACCTCGGTGCCGTCCTCCCGCGGCCCGGTGTCCTTCGGCACGGGGATGCGCTGCGGCGCAGTGCCGGGCAGACGTGCGGCGATCCGAGCCACCGCCAACTCGACCTGACCGCCGAACCGATGGTTGTCGCGCAGCACGACGCGCCGCTCGGGCGGCACGTCGAGTTCGGCGACGAACCGCGCGTCGGCGCCGCGGAAGGTGAAGACGGCTTGATCGGGATCGCCCGCGATCACCGTGGTCCGCGCGCTGTGCCCGATCGCCTTCACCAGGATCGCGGCCTGCGGGTCCAGGTGCTGCGCGTCGTCGACCAGCAGGTATCTGATCCTGGCGCGTTCGGCGGCAAGCAGATTCGGGTCGGCGGCCAGCGCGTCCAGTGCCGCGCCGACCAGTTCGGCGGCGTCCAGCGCCGGCGCGGTGGCCTCCGGCGCCTCGACGCCGACCGACCAGCGCAGCAGCATCGTCTGCTCGTAGCGGAGCGCGAACCGGCCCGCCGCCACCCACTCGGGCTTGGCGTGCTCGCGGCCCAGCCGCTCCAGGTCCTCCGGCCCGATGCCGCGTTCGGTGGCCCGGAGCATGAGATCGCGCAACTGCTCGGCGAACCCGCCGAGGGCGAGCGCGGGCCGCAGCCGCTCCGGCCACAGTCCGCGCGCGCCCTCGGCCATGTCGGCCAGATCGCCGCGCAGCATCTCGCGTACCACCGCGTCCTGTTCGGCTCCGGTCAGCAGACGCGGCGGCGGGTTGCCGTGCGCCATCGCGTGCCTGCGCAGCACGGAGAAGGCGTACGAGTGCAGGGTGCGCACCAAGGGTTCTCGTGTGGCGCCGGGCACACCGCCCTCCGCGCCGGGCCCCGGACCGCTCAGCCGCGTCGTGATGGCATCGCGCACAGCGCCCGCTGCCTGTTTCGAATGGGTCAGTACCAGCACCGATTCCGGATCGGCTCCGGCCGCGATGCGCCCGGCGGCGATGTCGACCAGCAGGGCGGTCTTCCCCGAGCCCGGTCCGCCGAGCACCTGCCACGGCCGCCACCCCGGACGGGCGGGACCGTCCGCGGCCGCGGCGTCCAGCAGCACGCGAACGTCGGCCCCCCAGTCTCGCGGCCGGGGCGCCACCACATTCCGGCGAACCAGTCGCACCGCGCCATCCGATCGCACCACGCGGGCTATTGCAACAGACACGACCGACACGCCGGTACACGCCTCCGCCCGACCGGCACTGCGGCCGATCGCGGCGCAGGTCAGAATGGACCGGTGTCTGTTCTGAATGTCCATCGGTTCGGTCCGGCGACGGGACCGGTGGTGCTCGCCCTGCACGGTGTCACCGGTCACGGCAAACGCTGGGAAGACCTGGCGACCCGGCACCTGCCCGATGTCAGGGTGCTCGCGCCGGATCTGCGCGGGCACGGTCGCTCGACCTCGCTGCCACCGTGGAACTTCGAGACCATCGTCGACGACCTGGTCGAGTTGGTCACCGCCGAAGCGGACGGCCCGGTGGTGGTGGTCGCGCACTCCTTCGGCGGGGCGTGCGCGCTGCACCTGGCGCACCGGCATCCGGACCTGGTGCGCAAGCTCGTGCTGCTGGATCCGGCGATCGCGCTGGAGCCGGAATGGCTCAACGAGATCGCGCTGTCCACCCTGGTCTCGGCCGACTACGACAGCGTCGACCAGGCGCGTCAGGACAAACTCGACACCGGCTGGGGCGACGTCGAGCCCCGGTTGCTCGAAGCCGAGCTCGACGAACACCTGATGCCCACCGCGGACGGGCGCTTCGGCTGGCGGATGAGCCTGCCCGCGATCAACTCCTACTGGGGCCAGCTGGCCCGCCACTGGGTGCTGCCGCCCGCCGATCTGCCGACCGTGCTGGTGCAGGCGATGAAGGTGGACCCGCCGTTCGTCACGCCGGAGTTCCGCGCGGCGCTCACCGAACACATGGGCGCCAGCTTGACCGTGCTGGAATGGAACTGCGATCACATGGTCGCCCAGGCGTATCCGGCCCGGACCGGCGAACTCGTGCGATCGGTGCTCTGAGCCCGATGCCGACCAGCGACGCCCAGATCGAGCAGGTGCGCGCCTTGGTGGCGGCGATCCCGCTCGGCCGGGTGGTCACCTACGGCGACATCGCGGCGGCCGCCGGTCTGTCCACCCCGCGCACGGTGGGCTGGATCATGCGCACCGACTCCGCCGACCTGCCCTGGCACCGGGTGCTCGGCGCCGGCGGCAAGCCCGCCGCTCACCTTGCCCATCGCCAGTTGCGCTTGCTGGCCGAGGAGGGCGTGCCGATCCGGGACGGGCGCGTCGATCTGCGTGCCGCGCGCTACTGCTTTCCCGATCTCCCCGGTGACTGAGCGCCGCTGTCCGAATCGGCTCCGTGCCGCGAGGGCGGCCAGTACCGTGGATCTATGCCCACCCGCCTGGCATGTGTCGTCTTCGACGCCGACCGGCCGCGTTCGGTCGCGGATTTCTGGGCCGAACTGCTCGGCTGGAGCATCACCGTCGACCGTCCCGACGAGGTCAACGTCGCGGCCCCCGATGTAGACGGTGGCGACCTGGCGCTGACCTTCCTGCCCGCGATGCGGGCCAAGATCGGCAAGAACCGCCTGCACCTCGATCTGGCCACCCGCTCGCTGGACCACCAGCGCACCCAGGTGGACCGGGCGCTGGCCTTGGGCGCGCGCTCGATCAACATCGGGCAGGGCGCGGTGCCGTGGGCGGTGCTCGCCGACCCGGAGGGCAACGAGTTCTGCGTGCTCGAACCCAGGGAGGAGTACGTGGACACCGGAGCCGTCGCGGCGATCGTGGTCGACACGCGCGATCCGCAGCGGCTCGCCGAATTCTGGTCGGCCGCCACCGGCTGGCCGTCCATGCGGCGCGGTGAGCGGCTGGCCGGACTGCGCGCGCCGACCGGCCTCGGTTCCTGGCTGGAGTTCGTCCGCACGCCGGACGCGGGCACCGGCCGGACCAGACTGCGCCTGGATCTCACCTCGTTCCCGGCCGACGACCGGGCCGCCGAGGTGGCCAGGCTGCACGCGGCGGGCGCCACCTCGATCGACCGCGGCGCCCCGGCTCCGGCCAGGGACACCGACCTCGTGCTCGCCGACCCGGAACTCAACGAGTTCCGGCTGCTGCCCCCTGCGCGGTTCTGGTCGAACGCCTGATCGGCGCCGTCCGCTCCCCGGCTTCCCTGCGCCGACGAATTAGCATGGCCGCCATGGTGTACCTAGCTCCGGGTCGTGGCGTGTGACGGCCGCCGACGCGATCGTGCTCGCGGGCGGGCGGGCCAGCCGGATGGGCGGCGTGGACAAACCGGCCATCGTCATCGGCGGCCGTTCCATGCTGGAGGTGGCGCTCGCCGCCGTCGCCTCGTGCGGGCGGACGGTGGTGGTCGGGCCGCACCGCCCCGAGTTGCCGCCGGAGATCGTCCAGGTGCGCGAGGTGCCGCCCGGATCGGGTCCGGTGGCGGCGGTCGACACCGGGTTGCGTGCCCTCGGCTCCGCCGCACCGCTGGTCGTGGTGCTCGCCGCCGACCTGCCGTTCCTGTCGCCATGGGCGGTCGCCGAACTCATCCGGCACGCCACCGAGTCCGGCGCGGACGCGGTGTTCGCGGCCGACGAGTCCGGTCGCCCGCAGTACCTGATCGGGGTGTGGCGGCGTTCGGCGCTCGCGGCCGCGCTGGACGGGCTCGACGCGCTGATCAACCAGCCGATGAAGGCGCTGGTGCCCGCCGCCGCCGCGATCATCCCGCTGTCCGGCGTCGGCGATTGCGACACCGAGGAGGAGGTGCGGCAGGCCAGGGCTGCGGTCGACGCGCCACGCCGGCAGCCGCCGCTCGAGCTCGACGAGGCACGGAACTCGCTGCGCTCGCAGCTGTCTCGGCTCACCGCGTACGAGGCCGATTTGCGTTCGGTGATCGGGGCCGCGCTCGCGAGTCCGCTGACGGCCGCCGGGCCGCTGCCGCGCTTCGACGTCTCGGCGATGGACGGGTACGCGGTAGCGGGCGACGGACCCTGGCGCCTGCGGCGCGACATCGGCTTCGCGGGCGGACGGCGACCGGTGGGGCTGCTGCCGGGCGAGGCGGTGCGCATCGCCACGGGCGCGCACGTCCCCGACGGCACCACGAGCGTGCTGCGCGACGAGTTCGCCCACGTGGCCGACGAAACGCTGTACCGCCTGCCCGACACCCCGCTGCGCGACGACATCCGCCGCCGCGGCGAGGACCGCGGCGCCGGTGATCCGATCGCGCCGGAGGGCACGCCGGTCACCCCGGCGCTGGTCTCCGCGGCCGCGAGCGTCGAGGTCACCGCCGCCCCGGTGCGCGGGCCGGTCCGCGCGCGCGTCGTCATGACCGGTGACGAGATCCGCAGCGAGGGTCCGCTCCAGGCGGGCCAGACCCGTGACTCGATCGGCCCGATCCTGCCGGAACTGCTGTCCCGGTGCGGCATTCGCACTACCGACCGGGTGCACCTGCGCGACACTCCGCACGGCTTCGACGAGGTCCTCACCGCCGCGCCCGAGTGCGACCTGCTGGTGATCGTCGGCGCGACCGGCGGCGGGGCGGCCGACCAGCTGCGTGCCGCCCTGACCCGGGCGGGCGCTTCGATCGTGGTGCCCCGGCTGCGGCTGCGGCCGGGCGGTTCCACGGTCGTCGCCCGGCTCGCCGCTGGCACCACGGTGCTCGGCTTGCCCGGCAACCCGTTCGCCGCGGTCGCGACGCTCATGGCGCTCGCTCCCGCGATCGTCGAGGGCCGCACCGGCGCGTCCACCGCGCGCCCGCTGCGCGGGCCGCTGCGCAACGCCGCCGAGATCGCCGGACAGGTGACGCGCATCGTCCCGGCTCGCCTCGCCGAGGAAGGCGGATGGATCGGCGACCCGACCATCCGGACGGCTCATCTCGGCGGCCTGGTCGATCGCGACGGTCTCGTGATCGTCCCGCCCGATGCGGGGGACGGCGCGATCGTCGAATTCCTGCCGCTGCGCTGAACTCCTCGGTCGCGGTGTTCGGAAGTCGTTGCCGCACTTGAATTCATCGATCAATAGGCACGAGCAGAAGACGACAGTATGCCGACACGCAGCCGATCTCGCCCGAAACCATTGCACTCCAGCGATTTCGCCTGGACCGCGCCGAGCCGCGCGCAATCCCATACGACAGCGGAGCCGAATTCGACGCGAGTGCGCCGAGAACGCGAACCGAGAGGAAATAAACGAACGCATGACCGCGATGTTTTGATCGGTCCACTTCCTCCCTCGACGCTGCTCAACCGACCGGAAGAAAGGTCCGCACCGGACTCCAGCTGAACTGGATTCATTACTGCATCCAAGCACCAAAAACGTCTCTACCTGGAGTAATGCAACACCCCGGCCGCTCGGAGCCATATTTTCCATTTCCCCTTCCACGGGCCATATCCGCTCGCTATCGTGTGTTCGTTAGGCGAATATCAATCACCCGGAAAGGACCGAGTGGAGATGGCTGAAAAGTCGAAGAAAACGCCTAAGAAAATGCCGAAGCAGATGCCGAGGCAGCAGCAGCAACAGCGCCAGGAGCAGGACATGCGTGAGGGCGCTGACATGGAAGGCCGTCGGGGCAACCGGTCCGAGATGCCCGACCGGCGCGGCGAGCAGGAGCGCCGCCGCTAGCTGATCTGCGCCACCCGCGCCGCCGGCCCCCACCTCCTCCCGGGACCGGCGGCTGCGGTCGTTCCGGGGGCCGTGCGTTTTACCCGAGAGGTAATTGTCACCCCGCGCCAGGCGAACCTACCGTCGGTTCGACGTCATCCCCGGTGTCATCGAACGAAGGAACGCCACACCATGTCCGCCTATGGCTTCGCCCATCTCCGCAGTCGCAGGCCGCATCCCGACATCCTGGAATACCTGGAGCGCATCCAGGCCACGCTGGACCCGTTCGGCGGCCGCTTCGTCATCCACGGGCCCCCGGCCGAGGTGGTGGAGGGCAGCTGGCCGGGCAGCATGGTGCTGATCGAGTTCCCCGGGATGGCCGAGGCGCGGGAGTGGTACCACTCGCCCGCCTACCAGGACATCCTGCGGCTGCGCGCCGATCACATCGACGGCGACCTGCTGCTCATCGAGGGCGTGGGCCCCGACTACGACCCGCGCGAACGCGCCGCCAAGCTGCGCGCCGGGACGGCCTGACGCGATTTCGGCTCGCCGTCCCCGGTCCGATACCGTTGACCAGGCACGACCCGGTTCGACGCGAAGGATGCGCCTGATGGACGACAGCTCACTGGTCTGGGACGACGGCGCGCTCGTCACCATCGACCAGCGCGGACTGCCGCACGACGTGCGTGAACTGCGGTTGAGCACCGTCGACGAGGTCATCGACGCGATCAAGACGCTGGCCGTTCGCGGCGCGCCCGCCATCGGCATCGCGGGCGCGTTCGGCGTCGTCCTCGCCACCGCCGCGCACACCCTCGACGGCGTGGTGGACGAGGCGGCCGTGCAGGCCGAGGCGGACCGGATCGCGGCGGCGCGGCCGACGGCCGTCAACCTGGCCTGGGCGGTTCGGCGGGTCAGGGCGAAGGTGGGCCGGGGCGCGGACGCGGTCCTCGCCGAGACCCTCGACATGCTGGCCGAGGACGGCCGGGTCAACCGGGCCGCCGCCACCAACGCCGCCGACCTGGTACAGCGCCTGTGTCCGGACCGGCCGCTGCGCATACTCACCCACTGCAACACCGGGCGCCTGGCGACCAGCGCGTTCGGCACCGCCATCGGCACGCTGCGGGTGCTGTCCGGGCGCGGCGCGATCGAGCAGGTACTGGTGGACGAGACCCGCCCGCTGCTCCAAGGCGCGCGGCTGACCACCTGGGAACTGGCCGAGGCGGGCATCCCGCACCGGCTGACCATCGATTCCGCCGCCGCGTGGGCGATGGCGACCGGCCAGGTCGACTGCGTGCTGGTCGGCGCGGACCGGGTCACCGCCAACGGCGACGTCGCCAACAAGATCGGCACCTACGGTCTCGCGCTCGCCGCCCGCCACCACGGCATCCCGTTCATCGTGGTGGCTCCGGAGTCCACCCGCGATCCGAAGACGGCCACCGGCCGGGAGATCGTCGTGGAGGAACGCGCGGCGGCCGAGGTGACCGGATTCGGCGGTGTGGCAACGGCTCCCGCGCACACCGAGGTGTTCAACCCGGCCTTCGACGTGACGCCCGCCGAATTGGTGACCGCGGTGGTCACCGAGCACGGCGTCGTACACCGCAATGATCGCTCCCACGAAGCGTCGATCGCGGATCCATCCCGCGAACTCCGAACCGATCCCTCGCACGGCACGGCGATCGCGGACATCGCCCGCGAGCTCTATCGACGCGGCTGGATGCCCGGCACGGCGGGCAACATCTCGGTGCGCACGGGCGTGACCGCCGTCGTCACCGGCAGCGGGCTGTCCAAAGGCGAACTCACCGAACGCGACATGGTGACCGTGCGGGTCGCGGATGCAGCGCCGGTGTCCTGCTCCGGGCGCAAACCGTCGGCGGAGACCACGATCCACACCGCCGTCTACCGGGCTCGGCCCGCGCAAGCGGTGGTGCACATCCATCCGCCGTTCGCCACGGCATTGGCTACCCGCTCGGCGGCGCCGGGCACGTTCGCCACGCTGCGGATCACCGACTACGAGCTGATCAAAGGACTCGGCGGTGGCGACCCGGCCGTCGCGGACATCCCGGTCTTCCCGAACTGGCCCGAGGTGCCGCGCATCGGGGCCGACATCGAGCGCTACCTGCTCGACCATCCCGACGCCCTTCCGGTCCTGGTCATCGCCGGGCACGGCATCACCGCGTGGGGCGACGATCTCGCTCAGGCGCGCAATCGCGCCGAATGCCTGGAAGCATTGTGTGAGCTGGTGTCCCGCACCGGCAGTCCGGCGGCGTTCGGACCGCGCGACGACTTTCTCGAGATTGGACTGACATGACCCTGCTGCAGGTGATGGCCGCCGGCGACGCGGCCGACGTGCGCGTACGCACCAGCGACGACGAGGTGATCGGCGCCGAACTGGCCAAGCACGGCATCACGTTCGGCCGCTGGCCGGTGATGGAGAACGCCGCCTCGGTGCCGTCGGAGCAGTTGCTCGCGCACTACGAGAAGAACGTCGCCGAACTGAACGAGTCCGGACGCTACAAGCACATCGACATCGCGCGCATCCACCCCGACGACGCCGACCCGCGGTGGCCGGAGATCGCCGAGGGCGCGCGCGGCAAGTTCCTCGACGAGCACCGGCACGCCGAGGACGAGGTGCGCTTCTTCGCCGCCGGGCGCGGCTGCTTCTACCTGCATCTGGGCGAGGAAGTACTCGCGGTGGTCTGCGAGGGCGGCGACCTGCTCTCGGTTCCCGCGGGGACGCTGCACTGGTTCGACATGGGCGAGCGCCCGGACTTCATCGCCATCCGCTTCTTCGAGGAGGAGGACGGCTGGGTCGGCGACTTCACCGGCGACAAGATCAGCGCGGGCTTCCCCACCCTCGACCAGCTGCTGACCGCGCCGTGACCGACGCCGTCGTCATCGATATCGAGGGCACCACCAGCCCGACCTCCGCCGTTCGCGAGGACCTCTACGGCTACACCCGCGCGCGGCTCCCGGAGTGGCTGGCCGAGAACAGCTCCGGGGACGCCGCGCCCGTGCTGGCCGCGACCAGGGAGCTGACCGGGCGGCCGGACGCGGACCCGGCCGAGGTCGCCGCGATCCTGCGCGGGTGGCTCGACACCGACGTCAAGGCCGAGCCTCTGAAGACCGCGCAGGGCCTGATCTGCGCGGAAGGCTTCCGCAGCGGCGCGCTGCACGGCGAGTTCTTCCCGGACGTGCCACCGGCTCTGGCCGCGTGGCACGCCGCTGGTCTCGCCTTGTACGTCTACTCCTCGGGATCGATTCGCAATCAGCAGGATTGGTTCGCCTTCGCGCGCGGCGGCAGCCTGTCCGGCCTGATCAGCGGTTACTTCGATCTGTCGACAGCGGGCGGCAAGCGCGAGTCGTCGTCCTACGACAAGATCGCGGGAGCCATCGGCGCCCCCGCCGAACGCATCTTGTTCCTGTCCGACCACCCGAGCGAACTCGACGCCGCCGTCACCGCCGGATGGCGCGTCGTCGGTCTCGCCCGCCCCGGCGAGCCCAATCCCCCACGGCCGCCCCACCATTGGGTCGATACGTTCGCCGCCATCGATCCCGTCACCCCCGCCTGAACCGGCGGCGGGCACCTTGATGGCCGGTGCCGCAATCGTTCGAGCCGGGTACGCCGCCCGAACAACCGGTCGACGGGTAGCCGAATCGTGTGACCCGAGCGTCCACCGTCGGCGGGCACGGCGGCCCCCGTTGAGGAAGCCGCCGTCCGTGGAGAGCAGGGATTCGACGGCGGCGGGGCCCGGGAGCCCCACCCGGTCACGGGAATTCATCGGCCATGGCGAATTCCCGGCGAATTGTGATTGCGCTTACAATATATTGCCGGGAAGTCGACGCAGAAACCCGTCGGATCGGATAAACGCAGCGCCGCCGACGGCTCATCGGATGTGTTAACAAATGTAAATCACTGGAGAACCCGCCGTTTCCAAAGCATCACCGGCGCGGGTGCGAGCGGACTCCTCGGATCCGGTCCTCTCCAGTTCAGAGCGGGTTCCCCCAGGTCGACCCCACGGACGACGCCCGGCAGCCGCCCGTCACCGTGACCGTGACGTTGCGCCGATCTCACAACTCACCACGTGTGCGAATGGGCTGTGAGAAAGATGTTTGGTCAGTTGTGCGCGCCTCTTTACAGTCGGAACATCCACCCGATCGCACAGCTCGAAGGGGACCTCGTGGTTAATTCGCGTGCCCAGGGTCGTACACCCTCCGGCCCGGCCACCGACGCCGGGGACGCGCTCCTGCGGCTGGGGAAATATTTCCACCGGGGCGAGGTGTCGTCCGATCAGCGGACGCTGCACAAGGTCGGCGGGCGCAGCGCCGACGAGTTCTACCGGGATCGCTGGTCGCACGACAAGGTGGTGCGCTCCACGCACGGCGTGAACTGCACCGGATCCTGTTCGTGGAAGATCTACGTCAAAGACGGCGTGATCACCTGGGAATCGCAGCAGACCGACTACCCCTCGGTGGGCTCGGACAAGCCGGAGTACGAGCCGCGCGGCTGCCCGCGCGGCGCGTCGTTCTCCTGGTACACCTACTCGCCCGCCCGGGTGCGTTACCCGTACGTGCGCGGCACGCTGCTGGAGCTGTACCGCGAGGCCAAGTCCCGGCTCAAGGATCCGGTGCTGGCCTGGGGCGAGATCGTCGAAGACGCCGAGAAGGCGCGCAGCTACAAGGCCGCGCGCGGCAAGGGCGGCTTCGTCCGCGCCGAATGGTGGGAAGCGGCCGAGATCGCCGCCGCCGCACACGTTTACACGATCAAGCAGTACGGCCCCGACCGGGTGGCCGGGTTCTCGCCGATCCCGGCCATGTCGATGGTCAGCCACGCCGTCGGCGCCCGCTTCATCTCGCTGCTCGGCGGCTCCATGCTGTCGTTCTACGACTGGTACGCCGACCTGCCGGTGGCCTCGCCGCAGGTGTTCGGCGACCAGACCGACGTGCCGGAGTCCGCGGACTGGTTCGACGCGGGCTACCTGATCATGTGGGGCTCGAACGTGCC
Source organism: Nocardia implantans (assembly GCF_035544775.1). Lineage (NCBI taxonomy): Bacteria > Bacillati > Actinomycetota > Actinomycetes > Mycobacteriales > Nocardiaceae > Nocardia > Nocardia implantans. The sequence goes on from NZ_JAYKYQ010000016.1 coordinate 93,086, forward strand.
GGTCACCCGAACGCCGGACGCGCACTACATGACCGAGGCCCGCTACCGGGGCCAGAAGGTCGTCGTGGTCTCCCCCGACTACGCCGACAACACCAAGTTCGCCGACGAGTGGGTGCCCGCGCGTCCCGGCACCGACGCCGCGCTGGCCATGGCGATGGGCCACGTGGTGCTGAAGGAATTCTTCGTCGAGAAGTCGACGCCGCGGTTCCTCGACTACATCAAGCGCTACACCGATCTGCCGTACCTCATCACGCTGGACGAGCGCGACGGAGCGTTCGTGCCGGGCAAGTTCCTTACCGCCGCCGACCTCGGCCGCACCGGCGAGGGCGTCGAGTTCCAGACGGTGCTGCTGGACGCGCAGGCGCAGCCGGTGGTGCCGAACGGGTCGCTCGGACATCGGTTCGGCGAAGCGACAGCCGGGCGCTGGAACCTCGATCTCGGGGACGTCGATCCCCTCCTGAGTCTGTACGGCCGCACCGACGACGCTGCGGCTGTACAGATTCCCCGCTTCGACAGCGACGTTCCCGGTGTGCTCGTGCGCGGCGTGCCGACCGCGACCGTCGCGGGCAGGCGCGTCACCACCGTCTTCGATCTGCTGCTGGCCCAGTACGGCGTCGGCCGTGACGGGCTGCCCGGCACCTGGCCCAGCGGCTACGACGACGCGGCCGAGCCCTACACCCCGGCCTGGCAGGAGGCCATCACCGGCGTGCCCGCCGTGCAGGCGCAGCGCATCGCACGGGAATTCGCCGACAACGCCGATCGGTCCGGCGGCCGCTCGATGATCCTGATGGGCGCGGGCACCAACCACTGGTTCCACTCCGACCAGATCTACCGCGCGTTCTTCACGCTCACGTTGCTGACCGGCTGTCAGGGCGTGAACGGCGGCGGCTGGGCGCATTACGTCGGACAGGAGAAATGCCGCCCCGTCACCGGCTGGTCCACCTTGGCCTTCGGCCTGGACTGGCAGCGCCCGCCGCGGCAGATGCAGGGCACCGTATTCTGGTACCTGACCAACGACCAGTGGCGCTACGACCCGTTCACCGCCGAGTCGTTCGCCTCGCCGCTGGGCACCGGCAAGTTCGCCGGACGCACGGCCGCCGACAACATCGCGCTGGCCAGCAGGCTGGGCTGGATGCCGAGCTACCCCACCTTCGACCGCAACCCGCTCGACCTGGTGGACGAGGCCGAGGCCGCGGGCAAGACCGCGCCGGAGCACGTGGTGGACGGGCTGAAGTCCGGCGAGCTGAGGTTCGCCTGCGAGGACCCGGACGCGCCGGAGAACTTCCCCCGCTGCCTGACCGTGTGGCGGGCGAACCTGCTGGGCTCCTCCGGCAAGGGCAACGAGTACTTCCAGCGCCACCTGCTGGGCGCCGACTCCAACCTGCAGGCCGCCGAGGCCGCCGGCGTGCGGCCGCAGGAGCTGAACTGGCGCGACACCGCCGCCACCGGCAAGCTGGATCTGCTGCTGTCGCTGGACTTCCGGATGACCAGCACCACGCTGTTCTCCGACATCGTGCTGCCCGCCGCCACCTGGTACGAGAAGCACGACCTGTCCTCCACCGACATGCACCCGTTCGTGCACGCCTTCTCCCCGGCCATCTCGCCGCCCTGGGAGGCCAAGACCGACTTCGACGCCTTCCACCGCATCGCGCGCGGCTTCTCCTGGATGGCCGAGAAGCACTTGGGCAAGCGCAAGGACATCGTCGCCGTGCCGTTGCAGCACGACTCGCCGGACGCGACGGCGCAGGCGGGCGGGCGCGTGCTGGACTGGAAAGCCGGTGAATGCGAGCCGATTCCGGGCAAGACCATGCCGAAGCTGGTGGTGGTCGAACGCGACTACCCGAAGATCGCGGAGAAGATGGCCGCGCTCGGGCCGCTGGTCGACACGCTCGGCGTCACCACCAAGGGCGTCACCACCTACCCCGACCAGGAGGTCGAGTACCTCGCCGGGGTGAACGGCACGGTGGTGTCCGGCGTCGCGCAGGGCCGCCCTTCGCTGGCCAAGGACACGCACGCGGCCGAGGCGATCCTCGCGCTGTCGGGCACCACGAACGGCCGCCTCGCGGTGGAGGGCTTCCACGCGCTGGAACGCCGCACCGGAACGAAACTGGCCGATCTGGCCGCCGAGCACGAGGGCAAACGGATCACCTTCGCCGACACCCAGGCGCGTCCGGTGCCGGTGATCACCTCGCCGGAGTGGTCGGGCAGCGAGACCGGCGGACGCAGGTACTCGCCGTTCACCATCAACACCGAGCGGCTCAAGCCGTGGCACACGCTCACCGGGCGGCAGCACTTCTACCTCGATCACGACTGGATGATCGAACTCGGCGAGCAGCTGCCGATCTTCCGGCCGCCGCTGGACATGACTGCGCTGTTCCGCGAGCCGTCGATCGGCGCGGTCGGCGAGCAGGGCGTCACGGTGCGCTACCTGACGCCGCACTCGAAGTGGTCGATCCACTCGGCCTACCAGGACAACCTGCACATGCTGACGCTCTCGCGCGGCGGGCAGACGATCTGGATGTCCGATCGTGACGCGGCGAAGATCGGCGTGGCCGACAACGACTGGATCGAGGCGATCAACCGCAACGGCATCGTGGTCGCCCGCGCCATCGTCAGCCACCGGATGCCCGAGGGCACCGTGTTCATGTACCACGCCCAGGACCGCGCGGTGGACGTGCCGCGCATCGAGGGCCTCGGCGAGGACACCAAGGGCCAGGGCAAGCGCGGCGGCATCCACAACGCGCTCACCCGCATCATGATCAAGCCCTCGCATCTCATCGGCGGCTACGCCCAGCAGTCCTTCGCGCTGAACTACCACGGCCCCACCGGAAACCAACGCGACGAGGTGACCACGATTCGCAGGCGCTCGCAGGAAGTGGAGTACTGACATGGGCGATGGCGGCACGGCACCATCCACCGACGCGAGAAAGCGGTACTGACATGCGCGTCATGGCACAGCTGGCCATGGTGATGAACCTGGACAAGTGCATCGGCTGCCACACCTGCTCGGTCACCTGCAAGCAGGCGTGGACCAATCGCGGCGGCACCGAGTACGTCTGGTTCAACAACGTGGAAACCCGCCCCGGGCAGGGGTATCCGCGGCAGTACCAGGACCAGGAGAAGTGGAAGGGCGGCTGGACGCTGAACAAGCGCGGCAAGCTGACCCTGAAGTCCGGGTCCCGGCTGAAGCGGCTGCTGAACATCTTCGCCAACCCGGATTTGCCCACGGTAGAGGACTACTACGAGCCGTGGAGCTACGACTACGACAACCTGCTGTCCTCCCCGCCGGTGGACACCACGCCGGTCGCGCGGCCCAAATCGCTGATCACCGGCGAGGACACGAAGGTCACCTGGGGCGCGAACTGGGACGACGACCTCGGCTCCGGCCCCGAGCAGGTCGGCAGGGACCCGCTGCTGGCGAAGCTGTCGGAGCAGGTGAAACTGGAGTTCGAAGAGACCTTCATGTTCTACCTGCCGCGCATCTGCGAGCACTGCCTGAATCCCTCCTGCGCGGCCTCCTGCCCGTCCGGCGCGATCTACAAGCGCGCCGAGGACGGCATCGTGCTGGTGGATCAGGACAAGTGCCGCGGCTGGCGGCAGTGCGTGTCGGGCTGCCCGTACAAGAAGATCTACTTCAACCACAAGACGGGCAAAGCGGAGAAGTGCACCTTCTGCTACCCGCGCGTGGAGGTCGGCATTCCGACGGTGTGCTCGGAGACCTGCGTCGGGCGGCTGCGCTACATCGGCGTCATGCTCTACGACGCCGACGCCGTGCTCGAGGCCGCCTCGGTCACCGACGACAAGGATCTCTACCCGTCGCAGTTGGGGGTGTTCCTCAATCCCCATGACCCCCGCGTGATCGCGGAGGCGGAACGGGCCGGCATCTCGCCGGAATGGATTCAGGCGGCGCAGGATTCGCCGGTCTACAAGCTGATCGTGGACTACCAGATCGCGCTGCCGCTGCATCCGGAGTACCGCACCATGCCGATGGTCTGGTACGTGCCGCCGCTGTCGCCGGTGGTGGACGTGCTCAGCGAGACCGGGCACGACGGCGAGAACGTGTCGAATCTGTTCGGCGCCATCGACGCGCTGCGCATTCCGGTGGAGTACCTGGCCGAGTTGTTCACCGCGGGCGACGTGGGGCCGGTGCGAGCGTCGTTGCAACGCCTCGCGGCCATGCGCTCCTTCATGCGGTCGGTGAATCTCGGCGAGGAACCGGACCCTTCCATCGCGCCGTCGGTGCGGCTGGAGCCGGAAGAGATCGAGGCGATGTACCGGCTGCTGGCCATCGCCAAGTACGAGCATCGCTACGTCATTCCGACGGGTGCGGGAGCTCGCGCGCACGAACTGGACTCGCTGGCCACCGGGTGCAGCCTGGACACCGACGGCGGTCCCGGCATGACGGCGTTCGACCAGATGGTGGAGAAGTTCCACCTCACCGACACCAACGGCGCCGCGCCGGAGCAGAAGTCGGGCCGGATCAACCTGTTGAACTGGGACGGCAAGAGCACCGATGGCCTGGTGCCGAGCAATGGCGCCGCGAACGGCAACGGGCACGCCGACGGCACGAGCAACGGGCACGCGGGTAACGGACACGCGAACGGCGCGGGCAACGGGGTCGCAGGCGACGGGCACGGTGCGGGCAGCGTCGCGGGTGACCCGGCCTCCGCGCCGAGCGGAGCGGGGCGATGAGCCTGCTGAAGTTGCGCCGCCGCCCGGAAGCGGTGGTCGAACTCGCCCAGCGCGACCGCCAGCTGGTGTGGCGCATGGCCGCATTGCTGCTGGACTACCCGAGCGAGCAGACGCTGGCCATGATCGGCCAGTTGACCAGCGCCGCGACAGGTTTGCCCGACGAGGTGCGCGCGCACCTGGACGAATGCCTCGACTACCTGCGGACCACCCCGCCGCTGGAACTCGCGGCCGCCTACGTCGCCACCTTCGACATGCGCCGCCGCGCCAGCCTGCACCTGACCTTCTACGCCTACGGCGACACCCGCAAGCGCGGCATGGCGCTGCTGCGGTTCAAGCACGCCTACCGGCACGCCGGTGTGGAACTCGGGGACGAAGAGCTGCCCGATCACCTGCCGGTGCTGCTGGAGTTCGCCGCGACCGTCGACCCGATCGGCGGCGAACGGCTGCTCGGCGAGCACGTTCCGGTGCTGGAACTGCTGCGACTCTCCTTGTCGGACAACAACTCTCCCTACGCGGGCGTGCTGGCGGCGATCGGGGCGACGTTGCCGCCGCCGACCACCGCCGACCGCAGGCGCATCGCCGAACTCGCCGCCCAGGGCCCGCCCGAAGAGGAAGTCGGGCTGGAACCTTTCGCGATGGACCCCTCCCTGTTCGACGGATCGGAAGGCCGACGATGAACGCAACGCCGCATCTGCCCGTCTCGCTGTGGCTGATCCTGCCGTACGTCGCGTTCACCTCGTTCCTGCTCGGGCACCTGTGGCGCTACCGCAACGACCAGTTCGGCTGGACCACCCGCTCCTCGCAGATCTACGAGAGCCGCCTGCTGCGGCTGGGCAGCCCGCTGTTCCACTTCGGCATGGTCGGGGTGTTCGGCGGGCACGTGCTCGGCGTGCTGATCCCGGAATCGTGGACCTCGGCGATCGGCATTTCCGAGCACGTCTACCACGTGATCGCCGTCGGGGCCGGCTCGGTGGCCGGTCTGGCCGTGCTGGCCGGCGTCGGCATCCTGCTCTACCGTCGCTTCACCGTTCCCGCCGTCCGCAAGGCGACCACGGGCAACGACAAGCTGATGTACGCGCTGCTGGCCGCGGCGCTGATCACCGGTCTGCTCAACACCTGGGGCAGCAATCTGCTGTGGGGCACCTACAACTACCGCGAGACGGTGTCGCCGTGGTTTCGCAGTCTGTTCACGCTCAGCCCGCGACCGGAGCTGATGGTGGACACCCCGTGGACCTTCCAGCTGCACGGGCTGGTGGTGCTCGCCCTGATCGGGCTGTGGCCCTACACCCGGCTGGTGCACATGTTCAGCGCACCGGTCGGCTACCTGGTGCGGCCGTATGTGGTCTACCGCAGCAAGGAATACAACGCTCCGGACAAGCGCCGCTACGCCCGTGCGTGGGACGCCCCCGTGACGCCCGAACACTGGCGCTGACGACGCCGCGAGACCCCGCCCGGACAACGGCGTCCCGGCGGGGTCTTCGGCGTTCGCGGCGCGTGATCAGGCGTTGTCGTAGGCGTTCTGGAGCGCCGCGACATCGAGCTTGGACATCGACCGCAAGGCGGTGCCGACCGCGATGGTCTTGGCCGGATCGTCACCGCCCATCAGCTTCGGCAGCGCCGAGGGCACCACCTGCCAGGACAGGCCGTAGCGGTCCTTCAGCCAGCCGCACGGGCCGGGCTCGCCGCCGTCCGCGGTGAGCGCGTCCCACAGTCGGTCGACCTCGTCCTGGGTGTCCACGACCACTTGCAGCGACGCGGCATCGGTGTGCGGGTGATCCGGTCCGCCGTTCATCAGCGTGACCGCCTGACCGTCCAGGTCCAGCGAGACGATGAACGCCGAACCGTCGGAATCGCGGGAGACCTCGACCACCCGCGAGTTCGGGATCACCGCGGCGTACATGGCGGCGGCTTCCTCGGCGGCGTTGTCGAACCAGAGGAACGTGTTGACGGACATGATGTGCTCCTGTGCTGTGGTGTGACTTGCTGTCACCTACCGGTCGGAGCCGCCCGCTCGCCTTCGACATAGTTCGCGAAGATTCCCGAATTATTTTTCCGGCAGTGTCCACTGCTCTCTGCCAAGTGGTCGCTGACCAGCCTCGACAGACCCATCTGATCACCAGTTTTCGCAGGCAAAGACATCGACCTCATCGGTAACCAGGCATACGCTGAAGTTTGGCCGCCGCAATGTGGTCTACCCCACTTCTGGGGACGTCAAGTCTCGACGCCCCGGCTTCGCCGGTGCGGTGGCAGTCGAGGCGAGCAAGGAGTGAGTGATGAAAGGCGGAGGAAGAATTGCGCTAGGGGTCGGCATCGGTTACCTGCTGGGCCGCACCCGCAAGATGCGCTTCGCGTTGTCGCTGGCGGGCGCCGCGATGGCCCGGCGCTCCGCGGGAGGGCCGGGGGATCTGATCGGGCGCGGGACCGAGTTGCTCAAATCGACGCCGGAGTTGACCCGGATCACCGACACCGTGCGTGACGAACTGCTCGGCGCGGCGCGCGCGGCAGCGGTCACCGCGGCGAGCAATCGCATCGACGCGCTCAGCAACCGGTTGCAGCAGGGGGCGACGCTCCTGGCGGACCAGGATCGGGGCGGCTCGCGGGCGACGGATTCCGACGAGGGCGAGTACGACCAGGAGTCGGACGAGTACGAGGAGCCGGCGTCCGAGGACGAGAACGAAGAGCTCGAAGCCGAGTACGAGGACGAGGCTTCCGAGGACGAGGATCGGGCTCCCGACGACGAATACGAGGACCAAGCCCCCGAAGACGTGCTCGAAGCCGAGTACGAGGACGAAGACCAAGCCCCCGAAGACGAGGACGAAGACCGAGCGCCCGGGGCGGAAGCCTCCGACCAGGACGCCGAAGAAGACGACACCGAGCGACCCGCCGCGCGGGGGCATGCCCGCCGGTCGAGCACCACCGCGAAGCGCGGAGCGAGTTCGCGGGCCGCGGACCGTTCGCCCGACTCCGCGGACCGCAAACCGTCCGGTACCCGTGGCCGCCGAACTCGCGCAGAGGCCGGTCAAGCCCCCGTGCGTCGCACCAGGAGGTGACCGGAAATGGCGAAGATTTTGCGCGACGCGACGGCCGGAGTCGGCAAGGTAGCCGCCGACACGGCGAGCCGGGCGAGCAAAGCCGCTTCCGGAGCGGGAGCATCCGCGAAGAAGGCGGGAACCTCCGCCGGGAAAGCCGGGTCCTCCGCCAAGAAGAAGGCGCCACCGCCCACGCCGACCGGTCTGTTGCAGCAGTCGGTGCAGAACCTCGCCGGGACACTGGCCGAGCGCGCGGTCTCGGGCCTCAGCAACCAGGTGTCGAAGACGGCGGGGAGGTTGAACGAATACGCCGAGGGCAGCGGCGGGGGGAACTTGCTGACGGCGCTGACGGGTGTGCAGAAGCTCAGTGAAGGCGGCTCGCCGTTACAAGCGGCCATGAGCATGGGCAAGAGCAAGCTCGGCCACACGCTGCGCGATCAGTTCGAGAACGTGAAGGAATCGCTGACCGGCGGCAAGGGCAAGGGCGGCGGCAAGAAGATCAAGCTGACCAACATCGTCGAGCACATCGATGTCGGCGTTCCGGTCGACTTGGCCTACGACCAGTGGACCCAGTTCGCGGATTTCCCGAAGTTCACCAAGAAGCTCGAGCAGGTGGAGCAGGTCGCCGACGAGAAGCTCAGCTGGACCGGCAAGGTGTTCTGGTCCCGGCGCACCTGGGAATCCACGATTCTCGAGCAGGTGCCGTTCGAGCGGATCATCTGGCGTTCCAAGGGGCACAAGGGCTACATCGACGGCGCGGTCACCTTCCACGAGATCGCACCGGAGTACACCCGCATCCTCGTGGTGCTGGAGTACCACCCCCAGGGAGTCTTCGAGAAGACCGCCAATATCTGGCGCGCGGCCGGCCGCCGCTGCCGCCTGGAACTGAAGCACTTCCAGCGGCACGTGATGACCGAGTCCGTGTTGCACCGCGACGACATCGTCGGCTGGCACGGCGAAATCCACGAAAGCAAGGTCGTCAAGGACGACGAGACCGCACGACGCGAGGAACAGGAGAACAGCGAGCAGGACGAAACGGGTCGGGAACCGGACGAGGAAGAGCAAGACGAGACCGACGAGCAAGAGACGGACGAGCGAGACGAGGACCGGCAAGCCGAAGATCGGCGTCCTCGTCGTCGACCCGCCGCCCGCCGCAGCACGGTGACCCGCCGGTCGCGTGAGAAGCGAGGAGCACACGCATGACAATCGAACCCGCAGGCGGCGGAGGCGGTGGCGGAGCGGGCACGATGGCGCGCCCGAACTCCTCCAGCCTGGCCGACGTGATCGACACCATTCTGGACAAAGGCCTGGTCATCGACGCGTTCGCGCGCGTTTCGCTGGTCGGCATCGAACTGCTGACCATCGACGCCCGCGTCGTGGTGGCCAGCGTGGACACCTATCTGCGTTTCGCCGAAGCCGTCAACCGGCTCGAGATCTCCACCCAGCCGAAGGGACTCACCGACCTCGTCGGCGAGGGCACCCAGGGCTTGGCGAAGCACAAGACACAGGGTGCGCTCGAGGCAGCGGGCGAGAAGGTCATGGACTTCCTCGGCGACGTGCAGGACAAGCGCCAGACGGCGAACAGGCCCAAACGTAGGGAGGGCTGATGACCACCGGTCAAGCCGCCGTATACGTCTACGGCATCGTGCCCGCCGACGTGGAGCCCGAGCCGCATGCCAGCGGCGTCGGCGATCCACCCGGCGAGGTGGGAGTGGTGCGGCACGGCGAGATCGCCGCGTTGATCAGCAGGCTCGAATCCGATCGACCGCTCGGCACGCCCGACGACCTCACCGCGCACGCCGAGCTGCTGGACGGCTCGGCTGCCGTCGCTCCGGTGCTGCCGCTGCGCTTCGGCGCGGTGATGACCGACACCGAGGCGGTGGAGAACGAATTGCTCGGGGCGAACGAAGCCGAGTTCCGCTCCGCTCTGGAGCAGTTGGAGGGCCGCGCGCAGTTCGTGGTCAGAGGCCGTTACGTCGAGAACACCATCCTCCGGGAACTGCTCGAGGAGAACGCCGAAGCCGCCCGGCTACGCGACGCGATCCGCGACAAACCGGAGGACGCCACCCGCAACGAACGCATCGCGCTCGGCGAGATGATCAACCAGGCCATCGAGTCCAAGCGCGCCGCGGACACCCGCAAGGTGGTCGACGCGCTCGAGCGGTTCGAGCCGTTGGTCAACTACCGCGACCCCACCCACGAGGAGGAGGCCGTGCACATCGCGCTGCTGGTCGAACTGGAACGGCAGCAAGAGCTGGAGGAGACGCTGCGCGAGCTCGGCGAGGAGTGGGACGGCCGGGTCGAGCTGAATCTGCTCGGCCCGATGGCGGCCTACGACTTCGTGGCGAAGCGCGGACCGGAGGGGTGAGGACATGTTCGGCGTGGTCACATCGATTCTGTCGTTGCCGTTGGCGCCGGTCCGCGGGGTGATCTGGCTGGGCGAGTTGATCCAGGACCAGGTGGACCAGAAGATGCACGATCCCGCCCTCATGCGCCGCGAACTCGAGGAGATCGATGCGGCCGCGGCCGCCGGTCGATTGTCGGAAGAGGAACGCAGACAAGCGCAGCAGGCGGTGCTGGACCGCATGACCGGTCGGCAGGCGTGACCGCCACCGGCCGGAAGGAGTGATCCGTGTGGCACGCAAGACCACTTCCGAGGACGTCCATTCGGGCTCGGACGAGCCGCCTCCCGCCACTCCGGCGCAAGCCGCCGCGGTGGCGGTCGGACACCTCGTGGACCTGACATCGAAACAGGTCGAGGGCGTCACCTCGATGGAACCGACGGAGGACGGCTGGGTAGTGGAGATCGAGGTGCTGGAGGACCGCCGTATCCCGTCGTCGGCGGACATCCTCGCGCTCTACGAAGTGGAGATCGATCTCGACGGGAACATGCTGGCCTACCGCAGAACCAGGCGCTACGGGCGCGGCAGTACCGACATCGGCGGGGCCCGGTCATGACGGTGGCGCCCGGCGGATCGTCCGCACCGCAGCCGCTCGGAGGGCATTCGTCGACGAATCTCGCCGACATCCTCGAGCGGGTGCTCGACAAGGGCTTGGTGATCGCGGGCGACATACAGGTGAACCTGCTCGACATCGAACTGCTCACGATCAAACTGCGGTTGGTGATCGCGTCCTTGGAGACCGCCAAGGCGGTGGGCATCGACTGGTGGGAGACCGATCCCTGGCTCAACAGCAAGGCCCGCACGCTGGAACGGCAGGATCGCGATCTCGAACTCGAGAATCAGAAGCTCCGCGACCGGATCGCCGAATTGGAGAGCGCGAAGCGGCAGCCGCAACCCATCGAGCGTCGCCGCCAGCCGAGGGAAGAACGCTCGTGACGGATCTCGGGGTCTGGCTGTACGCGGTGACGCCCGGCCGCGGCGAGGAGGAGTTGGGCGGGCTGACCGGCGTCGCGGGCGAGCCGGTGCGCGCGGTGGTCGTGGACGGGCTGACGGCGATCGTCGGCTCGGTGCCGCTCGAGGTGTACGGCGAGCAACCGCTGAAGGCGCGGCTGGAGGATTTGGATTGGCTGGAAGCGACGGCCCGCGCGCACGACGCCGTCGTCTCGGCCATGGTGCGCCGGGGTCCGGTCGTTCCGCTCCGGCTGGCGACCGTGTTCCTCGGTGACGATCGGGTCCGCGATTTGCTGACCGAACGGCGAGCCGACTTCGCCGCCGCGCTGGAGCTGGTCAGCGGCCGCACCGAGTGGGGCGTGAAGGCCTACGGCGATCGCGCCGCCCTGACCGCCGCCGTGGCCGAGGCCCGCACCGCGAGCGAAGGCAAGGGCGCGGGAGCGGCGTATCTGGCGCGGCGGCGGGCGCAACTGTCGGCGCAGGAATCCGTGGAACGCGACGCGGCGCAGCGCGCGGAGCAGATCCACAACCGCCTGCTCCGGCACGCCGCGGCGGGACGACGCCAAGCGCTGACCGACCCGGCGCTGAGCGGCCGCCGGGATTGGTTGGTGCTCAACGGGACCTACCTGGTGGACGACGATCGCACCGACGATTTCGCCACCGCGGTCAAGGCGCTCGGTGACGAGTTCCCCGGCATCCGCCTCGAACTCACCGGTCCGTGGCCGCCGTATTCGTTCGCCGGTGTGGAACGAGAACCGGCATGACGGTCGATGAAGAGCGCCGCGTCGCGCTGGTCGATCTGCTGGATCGGGTGCTGGCCGGCGGCGTGGTGATCACCGGGGACATCAAGCTCGCCATCGCGGACGTGGACCTGGTCCAGATCTCGCTGCGCGCACTCATCTCCTCCATCAGCACCCTGTCCGGATCACTCGGACCCGCGACGCATCCCGCGCTGGAGCCCCCCGGCGATGACTGAATTCGGCGGCATCCCACCGCGTATCGACACCGAGCCCGAATCCGTAGAGCGCGGTTTGGTCAGCCTCGTCCTCACCCTGGTCGAACTGCTCCGCCAACTCATGGAGCGTCAAGCGATCCGCCGCGTCGACGCCGGCGACCTCACCGACGCCCAGATCGAACGCATCGGCACCACCCTCATGCTCCTGGAACAACGCATGGAAGAACTACGCGACCACTTCGGCCTCACCCCCGAAGACCTCAACATCGACCTGGGCCCACTCGGCACCCTCCTCCCCCGCGACCCACCCTGAACATCAAGATCAACGGCACATGGTGGAGAGCTCTTCTCGGCAAACGCCACAGCCATGTGCCGTTGATCTTGAAGGCTTAGAGGGTCGCGGTGAAGGCGTCCCACGCGGCGGGGGTGAAGACCAACGCCGGGCCGGTGGGGTTCTTGGAGTCGCGGACGCCGACCATGCCGCCTGCCAGATGGGCGACCTCGACGCATTCCTTTCCCCCACCGCTGCGGCTGCTCTTGAACCAATTCGCATTCGACAGGTTGACGTGCACGTTTGTACTCCCCTATTGGTGTAAGAAGCTGGCGAGAGCGACTACCGCGCACCATGCATCGGTCTACGAGCGGTCGAACTCGCCGCACACGAGACCGCTGGTGAAGGCATCCCAGTCGCCGGACACGAAGATTAACGCCGGGCCAGTCGGGTTCTTCGAGTCTCGGACACCGACCATCCCGCCTGCCAAGTGCGCGACCTCCACGCATTCCTGGCCGCCGCTGCTGTAGCTGCTCTTGAACCAATGCGCCTTCGACAGGTTGACGTGCACCTTCGTACTCCCTGCTGGTGAATGAACCGGATAGTGTGTGCGCGAGAGCGGCTGGCTTTCCCCGCCTCCAGCTACGAGCGGTCGAACTCGCCACCCACGACACCAGCGGTGAAGGCGTCCCACTCGCCAGGCGCGAAGACCAGTGCTGAGCGGGTCGGATTCTTGGAGTCCCGGACAGCGACCATCCCGCCTGCCAGATGGGCGACCTCCACACAATCTTGGCCGCCGCTGCTGTGGCTGCTTTTGAACCACTTTTCTCCGGATAGGTCAATGTCCACGTTCGTACTCCTTCGCCAACTGACGCAACAGATCTCGGCTGGGTTGAACATCGAGCGCGGCTCGGTGGATCACCCAATATGCGTCACGGTACCGGTCTATATCACTGACCCGCTCCAGGAAGAGCCCTCCTGTGAAGCTTTCGACGTAGACGACACTGGGCTCCTCCGGCTGACCCTTCTTGTCCGTATCGAAGTCCAAGATCAGGAACGGGCCGGTGGATGTTCCGACCGGCAACCCGGCTCGGAATGGCAACACCCGAATGTCGACATTCGGAAGAGTGCTGAGATCCGCAAGGTGGCGCGACTGGGCAGACATCACCTTCGGTGAGCCGATCACCGTTCGCAGCACGGCCTCGTGCAGTACCGCACTGAACGTCGCCGGACGACGCCTCCGAGCAACCAGCCCCTGCCGACGTAGACGAAGCTCGACGCGGCGGTCGATCTCCTCTTGCGAGTCATTGGGGAAGTACAAGATGTCGAGAGCACGAGCATAGTCCGCGGTTTCCAGCAGGCCAGGTACGACAGATGGTTGGAATTGGGTGAGCTGAGCCGCCGAAGACTCCAGTCCCATGTACACATCGAACGCCGGTGTGATCAACGATCCATAGTCGTGCCACCACGATTTCACCGGTATCTGTTCAGCCAGCGACAGCAGGTCCGCAGTCCGCTCCTCGCCTAGCTGGTACTGCTCGCATAGCAGCCGGATGTCGTGCGACCTGACCTTCTCCGTCTGTCCCTTCTCCAGACGTTGCAGCGTGCTCTTGCCCCACTCCATGAGCTTCGCGGATTCGATCAAAGTCATGCCGAGCGCCTCTCGCGCGTCGCGCAGATGGCGGCCGAGTTGGCGACGCGGCAGCGTGCTGCCGGTCTCGTCCTCTGACAAGCCTTCCCTCCCGAGGTCGTCCGAGTTCCCTGTCGGGGAAATGGTGACACCTCTCATGGGCAACCTGCTGGGAAATGGGCTGTCTTTCTTGGGTTCCCACATTACTTCTCCCAGGACCAAGCACTTCTCGTCTGCTTACCCCGCGTCTTGGCGAGAGCGATTTCTCCCCACCGAGGAGACCTCTCCAAGTCTGGGCGCATGACCAGCAACAGATCCGAGGGGAGCGCCGATGGCGATGCAATCGTTCGGGGACACACCGCGATCCAGGTGTCAGTACTACCGGCGCGAGTGCGATCTACCCGCCGTGATCGGCCCGCCCGAGTTGGGGCGGATCGTCCTGCGAGCCGGGTACGTGTCCGGGGTGACGATGCCCACCCGCCTGGGGCAAGCCGTGAAGGCTCATATGCAGAGCCGTGGCGCTTCGCTCGGACCCGTTGTGGCACATCCGCGTTCGGGGCGCTGGACGTTCCTCGTCGTCGCGGACCTGCCCGAGGACGACCGGCTGTTCGCTGAACTGTTCCGGCTGGACGTGAGCGTGTCCCGGTGCGGAGCGACGATCGCGCTGCCCTCGCCCACTGCCTCGTCCGGCGCGATCCGCCAGTGGATAGTGCCGCCGCGCGGACCGTACCGGCCATCGGGGCGCGTCGTGCTGGAAGCCATTCGCGCATGGGCTGATCAGATGCCGGACCGCCGTCGCGGGCTCAGGGCGGTGTCCAGTGCGCGATGACCGTGTCATCGTCCCCTTCCGCACCGATCGAACGCTTCCAGTGCGGTCCCGGTTCGCCCACGACAACCCGCACTGGCCGGTGTCCGGCCGCAAGAACGCGATACGAGCCCTCGACCTCCACTGTGACTGCGACTATCACACCTGCTCCACCCTCGTCGCCGCCGTGATCGTGAGCCGAGAGGATTTCCGCTACTTCCGCGACCGCGAATCGGAGCGCCCGTGACATCCCCGCGCCCCGACGAACCCGATGTCCGCCTGTCGATCTCTCTGCACGGCATGCGCTTCGACTTCGTCGCCTGCCTCACCGCCGCCCTGCTGTTCGTCCAGGAACACCAGACCCGCCGCTACACCGATGCGGTGACCGTAGCGATCACCGACACCAGCGGCCTACGCCGCCTACCGAACGAACGCCTGTATCTGGAACCCTGAATCGACGGCGACTCCTTCGATCACCAGTAAACTGAACGGTGCGCACCTGACAAGGCGCAGGAAACCGGGTACAGACCCCGCCGGTTCGCGACCGGGTTTCCACAGAAGCGCGGAGATTCGGGATTCACACCCCGGTCGGCCACCGCCGATAGCTCAAACCGTAGAGCCCCGCTTCGTGATCGTGCCCCCGTACTCCGGCGGCGGGCACACTGCGCCCTCGACGCGAACGTCCGGCCAGCTCGAGGCAGGATTGCGGGCAGCATGACGGACAACGACGGCTCCCTCCGCACCGGACGACGGCGGCACATCGCGCGGCTGGCGCTGTTCGTCGTGTTCCTGTTCGGAATGTTCTATCTGGTCGCCGTCGCCGGAGTGATCGACGTCGAACGCGTGCGCGACGCGATCGCCGCGGCCGGACCCGCGGCCCCGTTCGCCTATCTGGTGGCGTCGGCGGTGCTCGGCGCGATCTTCGTGCCCGGCCCGATGCTGGCCGCGGGAAGCGGTCTGCTGTTCGGTCCGCTGGTCGGGACCTTCGTGACCCTTGGCTCGGCGGTGGGCACGGCGATCATCACCAGCTTCCTCGGGCGGCGGGCGGGCCGCGAAAGCGCGCGCGGATTGCTCGGGGCGGAGCGCGCCGAACGCATCGATGCACAGATCGAGCGGCGCGGCCTGTGGGCGGTCGTCGGCCAGCGCTTCGTGCCCGGCATCTCGGATGCGCTTGCGTCGTATGTGTTCGGCGCGTTCGGAGTCCCGCTGTGGCAGATGGCCGTCGGAGCGTTCATCGGATCGGCCCCGCGCGCCTTCGTCTACACCGCGCTCGGCGCGTCCATCGGCGATCTGTCGGCCCCGCTGGCCTACACCGCCATCGCGGTCTGGTGCGCCACCGCGATCATCGGAGCCTTCGCCGCCCACCGCGGATACCGCAGCTGGCGGGGCGGCGCGAACCGCGAGCCAGAAGCTGCGCCGGATCGCTGCGGGGACTCGAACAAGTAGACCTACCTGCGCCGACTGTTGCGATTCCCCCACACGATGTGGCCCTACGCCTAACCCGGCTCGGACACCGAGAAAAAACGATCGGTCAACCGTTACGTCCCTCACCGCTTGCCCATTGCTGACGCGAGACGGCAAGCGCCTCTTCCAAATACGCGACCCCGATGACTCCAAGCGCATGCTGCTGCGAAGCTGTCGGCGTGCTTGCTAGCGTTTGTCGCGAACGTTTCGTTCCGGCCGACGATCCGGGGGTGCGGCTTGCGCAGTGACGATGTGGATGAAATCGCGGTGCCGGCTCGCTGGGCGGTGCTCGCGCTCGCGGGCGGCGTGTGCGCGCTGATCGTCCAAGCGGTGTTGGTCCCGTTGTGGGCAGCTCCGCAATTCGGATTGCTGGTCAACCAAGGCGATCTGGAGATCTACCGCAGCGGCGCTTGGCAACTGCTGCATCGGGACCCGCTGTACGCGGCTCCGGTGCCTCCGGGTGGCTGGTTCACCTATCCGCCCTTCGCGGCGATGTGTTTCGTTCCGCTGGCGCTGCTCTCGTTCGACACGGCGCGGATCGCGGGGTTCGCGATCACCTGTTTCGCCTTGTTGGCCACCGTCTGGCGGTGCTGGCGGGTGCTCGGCTACCGCGGCGACGCGCGCCTGGCGGTGTTCTGCCTGGGCTTGGCGGCGGTCGCGGTGGACATCGAGGCCGTGCGGGGGACGTTGTGGCAGGGCCAGGTGAATCTGGTGCTCATGGCGATCATCGTGTGGGATTTGACGCGTCGCAGGTCAGCGCGTTTCCGTGGGTGGTCGGTGGGAGTGGCGACCGGCGTGAAACTGACCGCGATCGTGTTCGTCCCCTATCTGATCGTCACGCGACAGTGGCGGGCGGCGGCCACGGCGCTGACGACCACGGCTGCCACCATGCTGCTCGCTTGGCTGGTGGCGCCGTCGGACACCCGTGAGTATTGGTTGCACGCGGTGCGCGATACCGATCGGATCGGGCCGGTGACGCATCCGGGCAACCAATCGATCAACGGGGTCTTGGCCAACATCTGGGCACCGGCCACGGTGCCGACCGGGACATGGCTGCTGTGCGTATCGATCGCGGCGGCACTCGGTTTCGCTGCCGCGTGGGCGGCCCACCGACTGCGCCAGGAACTGCTCGGGTTGGTCGTGACCGGACTGATCGGCTGCGCGATCCCGCCGTTGGCTTGGGGGCATCACTGGGTATGGTTCGTGCCGCTGCTGATTCTGCTGTCGCACTATGCGATTCGCGAGCGTTCCCGTATCCGGACAGTTCTCGCGGCGGCCACGGTGACGAGTGCCGCCGCCGCCTCGATGTGGTTCACCACCGTCGTTTTCACCGAAATCGAACGACTCGACCTCACCGGCGCACCGAGTTACATCCCGGCCATGAACGCCGCGGTGGAACGAATGCCGCAGTGGTTCCGGGCGGTCGTCTGCGGTGTTCCGCCCGCGATCTATCTCGCGGTGGTGACCGCCGTCCTCGTCTCTTGGCTCCGCTCGCGCCGAGCCAGCAACATCGTCGGCACACAGCCGCCGATCCCGGTCTCGAGCCACAACTAGGGCACGTTCGAAAATCCCCGATCGTCCCTGTGCCGGTGTTCAGGACCACTGCGGCGCGGTACTTTCGGCCCGGTGAGCAACCGGGAGCCCGATGGCCGGGCATTGGTAGACCAGGATGAGCCGAACTGGGCTCCCGGGCCGATTCACCTGGCATTCACCTTCGTTCCAGTCGTTGTGTTGGTGTGCGTCTACTACGACTGGTGGCCGTCCCGCTACGGCTGCTTCGCCTGGGCCGATCCGCTGTTGTTCGGCGCTGCGGCCGTACTCGTGCTCCTCATCTGCGGTGCGGTATGGGCGGTCCGAACGCTGTATGTCGTAGGTAGGCGCCGGACATGGTCATGGTGGATCGCGGCTGCCCCCGCGATGATCTTCGCGGTCGCGGGCACCATTGCGCTCCTGCCTCGCCCGTCGTTCGAAGACACCCGTCCGCAGTTCGAGCAGGTGGCCCTGGACCTACTGGCGAGCTCGGAATCTTCACGCTCCCGTTTCGAAATCGGCCGGTTCGACATCAGCTATGCCAGGAAAGACCCCGACGGAGCCGTGTACTTCATCGAGGATGGCGGGCTCGGGCTCACGGTGAGCAACGGGTGGGCGTACTCCCCTCATGGCACACCGGTCGGCTTCGACGACTTCACCGCAACTCACCTCGGCGGCCCGTGGTACGAGTTCACCGCTGTGTGGCGTAGCTGACGTCGCCGCCTGCTCACCCCTGGGAGCATCGAGCATTCCAGACCAGCTGGTATGACAGGCTGTCCGTCATGTCCACCCGGGCCTCCACCTCGCCGAACCTCACCGACCATGGACGTACCGCCTCGATTCTGCGGTTCACCACCGAATTGATCGCCTGGATCGCCACCCCGCTGGCACTGGCCGATCACTCGCTCGTGCTCGCGGTCGCGGCGTTGGTCCTGCTCATCGGGCTGCCGACCCTCTTCTCCACCCCTGGCGACAAGAAACAGGTCCTCATCCCTGTCCCCGGCGTAGTCACCATCGGACTCGTCGTGCTCCAACTCGTCGCCGCCGTACTCGCGTCCTGGGCCACCTGGCCGGCCTGGCCGGCCGTCGTCGTCACCACGCTGACGGTCATCACGACGATCACCGAACTGCCACGTTGGCGCTGGCTCCTCGGGGCGTCGGCCCGTCCCGCCGGTCGGTAACCCTGGCACGGGTCGAATTCTCGGCTGCCGACACCGTTGCGGTGCCCGCGCCGCCGGATCGCCCGACCGCCGACACCCCGACGCCAGCGGGTCGGACAGCCGCCCATGCGACCGAAGGTCCTACGCGCAGGCCGGGGCTGGTGCGTCGACGAACAGCGGTTCGCCCGTGGGCGGGGCGTAGACGACGTCGAGGACCAGCGGCTCCGCGCCGAGGTTCCGGCCGATGTGCACATTCCATTCACCCGCTGGCTCGTAGATGAACTCGCCGGTGCGGAAGACCGGAGCGTCGCAGTCGGGGCCGGGGTGGGTGAGCGTCCCCGAGCGGACGAAACCGAAGACCGGGCCGAGATGGTAGTGCCAACCGGTGGAGCCGCCGGGGCCGATGGTGATCTCCCGAACGACCAGATCGGTGCCCGCGACGAACGGCACCAGCCCGGCGGGGATCTGCGCCTGGCCGAGGGTGACGGCGGTGATGTCGCTACCGGGCGTCGCGTCGGCGGGCGCCGCGCTCACCAGCGCACCGGCGAGCGCAACCGGCATCGCGGCGACGCGAAGAAAGAGCGTCATCCTGGCAGCTTAGCCACGTCGGCGGCAGCGGAACGCCCGTTCGCCGAACGCCGCCGCGGCGACGAGCACCCGCGCCGCGATCCTGGATTACCGTACGTACGTGGCCAGGACAGACGAAGCGGATTCCACGGCGAACATTCTCGACGCCGTGGTGTCGCTGCTCGAATCGGACGGCTACGACGCGGTTCAACTGCGTGCGGTCGCCCGGAACGCGCACGTCTCCCTGGCCACGGTCTACAAGCGATACCCCACCCGCGACGACCTGATGCTCGCCGCCGTCGAACGATGGATGGCGACCAATACCTACGCCACCCCCGCCCCGGCCATCGAAGGCGAGAGGCTGGCCGATGGCCTGATGCGGTTGTTGCGCTACGTATTCCAACCCTGGGAACGCAATCCCCGAATGCTCGAAGCCTACTACCGCGCGCGCTCGGGCCCCGGCGGCCGGCGACTGGACGCGCAAGGCTTCGACGCCGTGCTGCCCGCCGCGAGCGCCCTGCTCGCCGATGCCGATCCGGACTACGCCGCCGATATCGCGCTGGTGCTGACCAACATGATCTACGCGCTGATCGGCCGCTTCGCCCACGCCGATCTCGACATCGCCGAAATCCTGCCCGCCATGGAGCGCACTGTGCTCAGGCTGACCGGGAACAACGAACCGCTGGCGGCTGCCGCCGGGTCCGCGCGACCGGGCGCGCCGCAGTTCCCGTGGAGCGCTTCGCTCGTCTCCCCGTTCTCTCCAGGTCCTCCCCGGGATTCGAAGCAATCGCCGGAACCGGAATAGCGAAACCGACTGTTCACGAGGTATTCCCGCCCGCGGCGCGATGTCGAGTTGCTCCGCGCGCCTGCCCGGTAGAGCATCTGCCGTATGCCGTCCACACCGCTGAATCCAGCAGGCGACATTCCGGACACCGGAATTCCCGGCCGTCTCGCTGCCCACATGACCATGACCGAGCAGCACGAATGGCACCGCTCCTACCTGCGCCGTCGCCCGGTGTCACGGCGCAACATCCTGCGCGGCGCCGCCGCGGCGGCAGCGGTGGCCGCGGTCGGCACGACGCCGTTCGGCAGGCGCGCCTACGCCGAGGAGGCGCAGCTCGCGGTGGGCGGACGGCGCGTCGCCTTCGGGCCGGACGCGGCCAGCCAACTGCGGTTCGCGGCGCAGCTCTCGCGGCGTCCGGCGGGCGCCACGGTGTATCTCGACCACGGACCGACGCCTGCGCTGGGCGCGACGGTCGAGGCCGAGGTGCGCAACCTGCTCACCCAGCTGCCCACCGCCGACGGCGGCGTGCTCGCGGCCGAACAGTTCTACGTCCACGCCCCGGTGGACGGCCTGCCCGGACGGGTGCCGCACTTCTACCGGTGGCGGACCTCGGACGGATTCGTCGGCGACATCCGCGCCGCCGCGCCCGCGATGCCCAGCGCACGCCCAGCGGTCCTTCCGTTCCGGTTCACCATGATGGGCGACCAGGGCACCGACGAGACCCCGGCGTTGCCGGAGGGCGTCGCTCCCGGCGACTACGACGACAAGTACTACAGGGCCGACAACGATCCCGCCGCCCCGCACGCGAGCAATGTGCTGCGCCAGATCGCCGCCGCACGTCCGGATTTCCACATCCTCGCGGGCGACATCGCCTACGCCGACCCCTCCGGCGCGGGCAAGCCGGGACAGTTCGCCGCGCACGGAGCACGACCGGCGAGCGGTTTCGACAAATACAACCCCTACGTCTGGGACGTCTACTTCAACGCCATCGAGCCCAGCGCCGCCCAGACGCCGTGGATGTTCGCCACCGGCAACCACGACATGGAGGCGACCTACGGCGACCACGGCTACGGCGGGCATCTGGCGCGCCTGGACTTCCCCGGCAACGGTCCGGCGGGCTGCCCCTCGGCGTACACGTTCACCTACGGCAATGTCGCGGTGCTCTCCCTGGACGCCAACGACGTCACCTACGAGATCCGGGCGAACAGCGGCTATTCCGGTGGGGCGCAGACCAGTTGGGTGGAGCGCACCCTGGCCGCCCACCGCGCCGACCCCGACATCGATTTCATCGTCTGCTTCTTCCATCACTGCGCGTATTCGACCACCGAATCGCACGCCAGCGACGGTGGCGTGCGCGACGCCTGGGTCGGGCTGTTCGACCGGTACCAGGTGGACCTGGTCCTACAAGGCCACAACCACGTCTACGAGCGCACCGATCCGCTGCGCGGCGGACAGGCGACGAAGGTCGCGGGCGACAACTCGATCGTCTACCCGGAGACCGAGGGCACCGTCTACTACACCGTGGGCGGCGGCGGGCGCCCACGCTACGAATTCCAGCCCGGATCGCAGGAGACCTTCCGCGGCAACGAGCTGGCCGACACCTCGGTGCCCAACAGTTATGTGTGGACGCCGGGCGGCGGCAAGCAGGACGAAGCCGCGCCGTGGTCACGGGTCCGCTTCCGCAACTACTCGTTCCTGCGCGTCGACGTCCGGCCGGGCGTGTTCGCCAGTGAGATGGACGTGGTCGCGGTGGACGAGTACGGCCGCGAATTCGACCGCGTGCTTTTCCGGCGGCAGGTCAGGGCCTGATCCGGGCTATTTCTTCTTGGGCGGTAGGGTCCGGGCGTAGGCGACGCCGCGCTCGACCCATTCCCGCAGCACCTCGTCGTCGTCGACGGCGGTGACCCGCAGCCAGCCGGCCATTTCGCGCCCACCCATGACCATGGGCTGCACCGCGTCACCGACGAGCCGCTCGCCCTCGTCGGGGTCCACCCGCACCAGCAGACCGCCCTGCCCGCTGGCGGCCACCGCCATATTGCCGCCGATCAAGAAGGCCAGGCCGCCGAACATCTTCCGCTCGGTGAGCTCGGGGCCGGGCGCGATCAGTTCCCGGATTCGCTCGGCCAGCTCCTCGTCGTATGCCATGACGGCATTGTTCACCTGCTGTCCGACAAGTCGGGTGATCCGCGACCGGACACGGCCCCGTGTCCTCGTCCCCGGGCGCACACCGATGACGAGAGATGCGCCCACCGCGTGAAATACCTTGCATTCCAATGACTTCGACGCACACCACCAGTGGGCGAACGAGGTACGTACGTACACTCCCGAGCCGCCTGGATGTCATTGGACGTTCAAGCGGATGTTTCCGTCCCTGTCTGTAATACAGGCGTGAGACGGGGGCGAGGTGCCATCGGCGTTCGCGCGCAACCCGTTTCGGTAGTCGCCGTAGACCGCGCCCCCACAGACGGGACGAAGGACCCTTTCGTGCACATCTGCCTTCCGGCGGTGCGACCACGCACTGTCCGCCTCAGTTCGACCGAGCGGCATTCGACAGGAGTCCTGCGCGAGTTCCCCATAACTGTATTGCTCACCCGAGCTGCGCGCTGGTGGCCGCTTTCCCGGGCGAGCGCGTGGCGGCGACGGGCGTTCTGGCTCGCGCTGAGCGTCTTCGCGCTCTTCGTCTTCCCCGGCTTCCTCGGTGCGCTGGCCTTCGCCCAGGACGCGGCGGGCGGCACCTCCGGAACCTCCGGCATCGATGGGCTCAGCTGGATGAACATCCACGACTCGTCGGGCATCCCGCTGTCGGACTACCGGTTCGCCACCGGTGACGAGAGCCTGCTGAAGCCGCGCACCACCATTCTGTGGGCCGTGCTGGGCCTGGAGTTCATCGGTTACATAGCCATCGTGACGACCGCCATCTGGTTGATCGGTTACGCGCTGAGCTTCCGGTGGCTGGACATGTTCAGCTCGGCCCTGCACGGCGTGGCCGACGCGCTCACCGCGCAGATCGCGACACCGATCATGCTGGTCACGGCGGCCACCATCGGCGCGGTCTGCGTCGGATGGTTCGTCGCGCGCGGCTACCACGCCAAGGCCACCATGCAGGTGGTGACGATGGTCGGCGTCGCGCTGCTGGGTCCGTTGTTCCTGGCCGAGCCTCTGGCGGACGTGCTGTCCTCGCACGGGTTGCTGGCGCAGGGCCGCGATCTCGGTATCTCGGTGGCCGCCGGACTGAACGGGAACGCCGACCCGGACCCGACCCAGTTGGTGGCCACGATGCAAAGCGATCTGGCCGACAATTTCGCCCGGCAGCCACTGCAGGTGTGGAATTTCGGGCACACCGTCGACCAGCGGCCCGCCTGCCGATCGGCGTGGTCGTCGGGGGTGGCGGCAGGCGACGACTCCCGGGTGATCAGCGGCCTGAAATCCTGCGGCGACACCGCAGCGCACGCGAAGGCCGAGAATCCATCGATGGGACAGGTCGCGACCGGGCTGATGCTGTTGGTCTGCGGCGGCATTCTGCTGGCCTTCGCGATGTATCTCGGCATGAAGGTCATCAAGGCCGCGCTGGACACGATCTATCACGGGTTCATGTCGATATTCGGCTTCGCGGCGGGCGGATTCGTGTACGGCCCGACCCAGACGTTCCTGGTGCGCAATATCGTCGACAGCTTCGTCGCGGCGGCGCGAATGACGGCGTACACGATATTCCTCGGCGTCTACGTGTTGTTCATGGGCAATCTGTTCGCGCAGGCGCGCGGACAGGTCATGGCGGTGATCATCATCGCGGGCACCGTCGAGATCGTCGCCGTCTTCCAGCTCAAACGCCTCAGCAGCGGCCTCAGCCGGGGCAACGAGTGGATCGCCAATCGCTTCGCACTCGCGATGCAGGGCAGTGCGGGCAAGTCGGCGAGCGGCGGGACCGCCCTCGGGATGGGCGGTGGCGGCGGCGGTGGGAAAACCGCGCCCGGCATGGGGTGGGTGACCACGCTCGCCACGCTCAACACCGTCAACTCCTCGCCGGTGACGGCGTGGCTGGCCGGCGGGCGGGTCAATCCGTTGAATCCGCTCTCCGGCACCAGGAGGACGATCGAACGCTCCACCAGAAGGATCCTGGCCAGCCGCGAAGCGGGCTACGTCGAGCATCAGTTGTCGCGTACCAACTGGCGGGGCGTCGCGGTCGACGCGGCCCAGTCGGTCGGGGGCATACACACTCAGCTCGGTGTCTCACGGGCGTTGAAGGTGCTGCGAGACAACAAGGTTCCCGATTCGCGGGTGCATGCCGTGCTGCTGTCCTCCGGCGCGAGCCACGAGATGGTCACCCATGCGTTCACGGCACATTCCGTCCAGGAGTCGACGGCGTCGCAGAACCCGTACAGCTTCGCTCCGTTGCAAAAGGCGATCGCGGCGGCGTGGGCGGTGGACAACCACGTCGACCACGAGGCGCGCGACGCCTTCGCCGCCCAGGCGGTGATCGCGGCCGACAGCTTCGTCCGGCACAGCAACGCGCCCGCCCCCAACGCGAACATCGATCACGCGTTCGTGCGGCGGGTCGAGCGGAATTGGCATTCCGACCGCGCACTGCGAGCGGCGATCACCCCGGACGAGTGGGACAACGCGGGCCGCGACACCCGGTGGGCGATCGGCCACCGGGTCGCGACCATGCACCAGGAGGCCGCCCGCGAGTACTACGCGAACCCGAACAACATGACCCGCGAAGCCCTGATGCGGTCGGCCAGACGCGTCGCCAACCTCGACCACCTCGATCCAGAGGGCGGACTCGACCCGTGGAACCCGTGACGAGCCGGGCTGTCCCGTGCACGGGCTCCTACGGCCGCCACTCTTCGCCGGGTGCCCCGGCCCGCCGGACGACGCGGTAGCGTGACCGGATGCGCAGCGTCGAACTGCCCAGCCAGATCGCGGGGAAGGCGACGCCTTCCTGACCGATGTCCGCGCTCGCGGGCCCCACCTTGTCGGCGTAGACCTCGACCGCGGACCGCGCCGCCGCGAGTCACGGCGCGTAGGCCCGCATCGCGCTCAGGCCGCGCGCACCACCTGCGCGAACACGTCGTCCGGATCGGATGCCTTCAGGCCGAACGTGTCCCGGATGGCGGAGTCGTCGACGGTGAAGCGCGCGTGCGACATGTGATAGGTCTCGAACAGCTCGGCCCAGAACGGGTCGGTCAGGCCGAGCAGCGTCAGTTCGCGATCGCTCATGACCGCAAGTCGCGGCTCCGGCGCGCCGGCCGCCGCGGCGAATCGCCCGGCCAGCTCACGCGCGGTGGCGGTGATGACCGGCGCGTGCCAGGCACGGCCCCACGAGCGCTCGTCGCGGGCCACCGCGACCGCTGCCGCCGCCGCGTCACCGATCGCGGTGTAGGCGTGCGGCAAATCGAGTTCCTGCGGCAGCAACGCCAACTGTCCGGCCAGGATCTTCGGCTGAGCGAGCAAGGAGAACAACGAGATCGCGCCGGGACCGACGAACTGTCCCGCCCGCACCTCGGCCACGCGCACCCGGCCCGCCCGGTGCGCCTTCTCGGCTTCCCGCCACATCCGCGCACGCACCCGCCCTTTCGGCCCGGTGGCCGCCAGCGGTGACTGCTCGGTGACCAGGCCGTCGGCCGGACCATAGCCGTACAGATTGCCGAGCATCACGTAGTTCGCACCGGTCCGCTCAGCGGCGGAACGAACGGAGCCGAACAGTGGCGGAACGGTCTGCGGCCAGGTGTGATAGGCGGGCATCGCCATGTTGAACAGTGTTTCGGCGCCCTCGGCGACGGCGGTCAGCGCAGCCGTGTCCAGAGCGTCCAGGGCGACTCGCTCGATGTTCGGGTGCTCGGGTCCGGCACCGCTGCGGCTGACGATCCGTACCCGATCGCCGGACTCGGCCAGTAGCGCGGCGGTGGCCGAAGCGGTCGCGCCACGTCCGACGATGACTTGCGAAGGCATGCGACTTCCTCTCTAGGACAACGAGATTCACGCGATCATTGGCACCGGGCGCACCGTTCGCCGATCGCGTGCTACTCAGCCTGCCGTGGCGCGGCGGGGTAGGCTACTGGCCGGATTGCCAACTATCCCAAGGATCAGGCCATGCAGACTGTCGCCGTCATCGCGGTTCCTCCGGTGAAGGCTTTCGACCTGGCCATGCCGGAAACGGTGCTGGGCGCGGCGATGGTGGACGGCGAGCCCGGCTACCGCATCGTCGTGTGCACCGCCGTGCCCGGTGTGCTTCCCGCAGGGCTGGGTGGATTCGACGTGGTCGTCTCCCGGGGCTTGGAGGCGATCGAGGAAGCGGACATCGTCATCGTGCCGAGCACGGGCAGCCGCGCCGACGCGGACGCGGCCACGCTCACCGCCCTGCGCGGCGCGGTGGCCGCGGGCAAGCGCGTCACCTCGATCTGCAGCGGCGCCTTCGTGCTCGCGCAGGCGGGTCTGCTGTCCGGTCGCACCGCCACCACGCATTGGGCTCTCGCCGACGAACTGGCGGCGAACCACCCGGATGTGTCGGTCCGCAGCGACGCACTGTTCATCGAAGACGGTCCGATCACCACGGCCGCGGGCGCGGCGGCCGGAATAGATCTGTGCCTGCATCTGATCCGCGCCGACTACGGCGCGACCGTCGCGAACGCCGCCGCCCGCACCGCCGTCGTCACCCCGGTGCGACCCGGCGGGCAGGCGCAATTCGTGGATGCCCCCTTACCCGCGGAGAACGGCGTGACGCTCGCCGACACCCGCGCCTGGGCGCTGCGCCGACTGGACCGACCGCTGTCGCTGGACGACCTGGCCGCCCACGCCCGCGTCAGCGTGCGCACGCTCACCCGCCGCTTCCACGAGGAAACCGGCCTCAGCCCGCAGAAATGGCTGCTGCACCAGCGCCTGCAACGCGCGAGGGAACTGCTGGAATCCACCACGCTGCCGATGGATCAGGTGGCCAGGCACAGCGGCATCGGCTCGGCGGAGTCGCTGCGCCAGCACATGATCCGGCATGTCGGAGTGCCGCCGAGCAGCTACCGCGCGTCGTTCACCCGCTCGCCTGTGCCGCCCGACCGCGCGGGAACGGCGGCCGGCACGCCGACCGCCGGTAACCCGTGAAGGAGCCGTCACGCACGGTGCGCAATACGGCTGAGGGCAGTGGAAGGCTCCCTATGGACAGCGAGCTCGTGCAGGCCGCGCAACCCCCATCAAGGCGCTCCATTCGGTGTCGGTGAGATCGGCGCCCGCATGTGCGCAAGCGGTCCGGATCAGGCCGTCCGGTGAGATATCCCGTTCGATCAGCGTTCCATCGACGCCGCCGGAGAACGTCGGACCGGGGTTCACCGTCACGAGATACCGTCCGTCAGCGGACAAGGCGACGGCGGATGGGACGTGCCAGACGGAATCCGGCTGGAGTTCGCCGAGATTCGTGCCGTCGGTGAAGAGAGTGATATAGCCCGCCTGGTCCTTCGCGGCGACTACGGTAGCGTCCGCTGCGGCGGCGAGCTGAGCGGACGCGTTCCGGGTGCTGCGGAAAGGGATCGTCCGCTCACGATGCGAGCCGGTCCGATCCCATATCTCGATGCTGTCTTCCCGGCGGATCAGCAGATGTGGCCCGGCGAACAGCACCGCCTGCACGTCCTTGCCGTCGATGTCGTGCGTGTCCTGCTCTCCCGCCAAGTCGTAGACCGATATGTTGTCGGCGTCACGCATGACCAGGAACTCTCCGGCCGCGTCGATTCCCGCTTCCGCGACAGGGTCGGTGTCCACGGCGCCACCCAGCGGAACGAATTCCGTATCGATGTGGCCGGTGGCCAGATCGTGCAGATATGCCCGTCCCCTGCTGTCCACGGATACGGCGGTCGGTGACGAGGACGACACTCCGGCCGCCGCGACGCTGACATGCGGTGGCGGTGAGGACAGGACCGCCACCTCGAATGGAGTCTCGACCTGTGGCCGGTGGGCGGATACGCGTTGTTCGTTCCCGAACGCGGGATTCGCGGCGATAGCCAGCATCGCGCCATCCGCGCGCCATGCGGGAACACCGGACAGGCCGGGTATGGAGAGCCGCCGGGATGAGTCCGGCCTGAGCTGTTGCAGGATCACGACGTCGTCGTCCAGCGCCGAACCATCCGGATCCTTGCCCTTGCCGGTGATCACCGCGGTGCGTCCGTCCGGGGACAGCGACAAGCTGGGCGGGCAAGCATTGCATCCTTTGACGATCGGCACCGGAATGGATTTCGCCAGCCGGTCGCGCTGGGTGAGATCCCAGAGGGTGATCAGCCGCCCGGACGCCGAAACCAGTCGCGTTTCGGAGTTCCCGAGGAAACGCAGTAGCTTCCGGTCGAAGTCGACGGCAGTACCGGTGATCAGTGGAGGCTGCTCCGCAGGCGTTGGCTCGCTGGTCACGGGCGCGACATAGAACCCGGCGTCGGCGCTGGGCACCGCCGCTATCCGCCCCGAGCGGCTCAGCACGGCGGAAGCCGACCGCCTGGGCATCGCGACACCCACGTATTCCGGCTCCGGACGGACAGCGTCAGGCGACGGCCGCAGCCGGAAAACGGGCACGGGAATACCAGGCAAGACCGCGCAAGTGAACGATGACCCGTCCGGCGACAATTCTCCGACGTCTTGACCCACGCCGCAGGCGTAGTCGGTGGCGGTGTCGAGGGGTGAGAGATCGACGGTGGCGCCGTCGCGCAGCGAGACCTGCCGCACCCTGCCGTCGGTGCCCAGCAGACGCAAGGTCGTGTCGTCGACGAACACCATGCTGTTGATTGCGCGATCGGTCGGGCGTGTGGCGATGACCTCTCCAGAGGCGATGTCGATGATGTCGACCGTCCCGGAAGTGCCTTCCTCCGCATCGAGTCTGCTGCGGTGCACCGCACCGAACTTGCCGGACGCGGATATGGCGACGACTTTCATCGCGCCGGCATCGTGCACGCCGAAGTCCGGCCGAGCCGAGTTGCCGCCCCACAGCGTGATCGAGCCGCCGTCCGTCGCGAGTACCGTCCGGCCGTCCGCGGCGACGGCGACCGAGAGGACCTTGCCGGGCAAGCGCGCGACCGAAGTCGTCGCAGGCTCACCGGGCGCCCATGTCACGACTTGCCCGTCGGCGAGCCCGGCCACCACGGTCGTGCCATCGGCGCTGCTCTGCAAAGCGGTGACCTCCGCCGGTGCGGCGGCGTAGCGAGAAACGTTCGGACCGGCCAGATTCGCGCGCAGCAGAGCGGAATGGTGCGCGGGACTCGGGTCGAGACGGTACGCGGCGACGGCCAGAAGCAGGGCCGCGCGCACATCAGTGGCCATCTTGGTGTCGGCGACCGAAGCCATGAGCCGCGCCGTGGCGATTCTGGCCTCCGCCTCGGCGCGATTGCTCTGCGCCCAGGCGACGAACGCCGCGACCAGCGCGATGACCAACAGCATGGCCAATGCGCCGATGGCGATGTTCGCCACGCGCAGGTTTCGCTTGGTCTGTTGATAACCCTCGGATTTGAGATCCGCCTCGGATACGCCGCGAATGACCGCGGCGATGCCGACCGCGATGGCCTCGATGTCCGGGCGCGGGACGCCGGTCGAATCCGCACGCCATTTGATCGTCTTGTAGACGGGTTCGGAGGCGAAAACTCCGAACAGGCGTGGCGGCAGCGCGGTTGAGCGCGCTCGGTCCCAATCCCCGGCTGATTCATCCCAGACCAACGATCCGGCGCTGAGGACCAGAAGTATCGTCTCGGGAGACCGATGCGCCAGCCACCACTCGATTTCGCGGTCCACCCACTCGGAGCTGGCAGCCTCGGGTGAAGCCACCACGACCAGCCACTGGGAACGCGACAGACCTGCGACGATCTTGTCCTCCAGGCCAGGACCGATCGAGACACCGCTGTAGTCGAGGAAGATTCGCATGCGCGGGAAGCGGTACCACGGCCGCGGCAGTTTCTCGATCGCGTTCTGCACCAGCGGGAGCACTGCCCGGTCCCGATCGCCGCTATAGGACAGGAACGCGCCGTAACCGGTGTCCGCGCGTGTAGTCCGCCGCCGCAGCGCCACTCTCACAACCGCGCCTCGCGTCCAGGCGTGTCCGGCGCCGACGTTCGCCACACACCATCACGAACTACGCCTTCCACCGGCATCAGGCCCCTCCTCCCGATTGTCGAGGCTCCCGCACTCGCCTCGACACCGATTCAACCATCGCACCGGCGGACGACGCCAGGAATACTCGCTGGCTCGCAATGGATTTCGCCGGCACCGGGACGTGGAAAGCGATTTCGCGGCGGCCCGAGCTGGGGCGGAATCCGAACCGGCTGTCCCTCCGTGCGGACGCCAGCGATCATATGCCAAGCCCGCACGCGAGCAGCGGCCGGTTCAGGTCAGGCCGACGTCCCTCGATTCAGCCGGCGCCGAGGGCATCGATGGCAGCGCGCAGGCGCGTGGTGGCGTCGGCAGCGACAGCCTGCAGTTCCGGTTCGTCGGTGACCTCGACCATGACTTGGGGGTTCATCGCTTCGACGCGAATGGCGTCGGCGTCGGCGGGATCGCGCCGGACCACCACGTTGCAGGGCAACAGCAGCCCGATCTGGCGATCGATCTCCACGGCGCGATGGGCCAGGGGCGGGTTACAGGCGCCGAGGATGCGGTAGTCCTCCATGTCCTGGCCGAGTTTGGCTTTCAGGGTGGCTCGCATGTCGATCTCGGTGAGCACACCGAAGCCTTGCTCGGCCAGTGCGGCGCGGGTGGCTTCCACGGCATCGTCGAAGCCGGTACGCAGGGTAGTGGAAATCGCCAGATCCATGCTGAATGCCTCCTTATGAGGATGGTCGGTCGGGCCATCGCGTGCACCGCGACGCATGCGTCACGCGAGGGTCAGAAACAATTTCTCCAATTGGTCGACGGTCATCGGATCGGCGGTCTCGGCGTCCGGGTTCACGAGGCATTCCCGCAGCCCGGTGGCGACGATCTTGAAACCCGCTCGGTCCAGCGCTTTGGAGACCGCCGCCAGCTGCGTGACCACGTCTTTGCAGTCCCGGCCCTGCTCGATCATCGCGATCACTCCGGCGAGCTGGCCGTGGGCGCGGCGCAGACGATTGAGTACCGAGGCGATGGCGTCTTCGTCGCCGACCATGATTTTTCTCCTTCTCTCACTTGCCAACCACCATACCCCTTGGGGTATCAGCCGACGGCTCGGTCGGCTCGTGGGCGAAACTGATGGTGGGCAGGATCCGGCGCAGCCAAGCCGGGGACCACCAGGCGCCCCGACCGGTCAGGCGCAGCGCGACCGGCAGCAACACCAGGCGCGCCACCACCGCGTCCAGCAGCACCGCGACGCCGAGGATGACGCCCATCTCCTTCGGCGGAAGCGGATCGGCCAGCGCGAAGGTGAAGAACACCGCGACCATGACCGCGGCTGCGGCGAAGATCACCCGGCCGGAGTGGGCCAGCCCATCGATGCCCGCCGTGCGGGGATCGCGCGAGCGCTCGTAGTGTTCCTTGGCCGTGGCCAAGAGGAACACCGTGTAGTCCATCGCGATGGCGAAGATCATCGCGAAGAAGAACACCGGCCCCCAGCCGTCGAGGAATCCCTGTGGAGTGAAGCCGAGCAGGCCCGCGCCGTGACCGTCCTGGAAGATCAGCTTCGCCACACCGAACGCGGCCGCGGTCGACAGCAGGCTGACCAGGGTGCCCAGCGCGGCGATGAGCGGAGCTTGCAGCGCCACCAACAGCAGGAGGAAGCCGAGCACCAGGATCACCCCGACGACGAGCGGCAGGTAGTCGTCGAGCGCCTGTTGCAGGTCGAGGTTCTCCGCGGGCGCGCCGCCGACAAGGGCGTCGGCGGGCAGTCGACCACGCAGGTCGTCGAGGATGCCGCCCAGCCGGTGATCGGAAGGATCGACCGCGGGCAATGCCTGCATCATGACCAGGCCGGAATCATCCGCGGCCGCCACGGGCGGAGTGACCATGGCGATGCCGTCGGTCGCGCCCGCCGCCTCGGCGCCGCGAGCGGACTCGGCCGCGGGAACGATGATCTGCAATGCGCCGGGCGCTCCCTCGCCGAGCTGACGCTGCACCAGTTCATAGCCTTGCCGCACGGGTGCGTCTGCGGGCACCACCTGGATCGACGGCATCGCGACCCGCAATCCGGCAGCAGGCAACGCCAACGCCACCAGCACTCCGAGCCCGGCCAGGGCGAACGGCCACGGATGATCGTGCAGTATCTCTCCCCAGCGAGCGAAGCGTGGCGAGCGATGCTGCTGCCGGGTCGCGAACGGCAGTGCCGCGGCGTTGATCCGGCCGCCCAGCGCGCCCAGCGCGGCAGGCAACAACGTCAGCGTGGCGGCGAGCACGAATACCACCGCGAGCATGATCCCCACGGCCATGGTGCGCACCGCGGGCGCCGGAACCAGCAGCACCGCCGACAGGCTGACCAGCACGGTCAACCCGGAGAGCACGACAGCCTTGCCCGCGGTGGCCATGGTCTCGGCCACCGCCGAACCGGCATCGGCGGACTTGGCGAGCGCGTCACGGAAGCGCGCGACCAGGAACAGCGCGTAGTCGATGCCCAGCGCGAGAGCGAACATCATGGCGAAGTTCATCGCCCACACCGAGATCGGCGTGAGGTGGTTGAGCAGCACCAGGCCACCCGCCGAGGCGACCAGCCCGGCCACGGTCAGCAGGAGCGGAAGCCCGGCCGCCACCAGCGAGCCGAACGCCAGCACCATGATCGCCAGCGTGACCGGCCAGGAGAACAACTCGGCCTCGAGCATCGCGTCGTGGTTGGCCTTGTTGAAATCGCTCCACAACGCCGACGCACCGGTGGGATAGACCTCGATTCCGGCGCCGGACAGCGCGGTCAGCGCCGCCTTGTGCTCATCGACGGCCTTGACCATGTCGTCGGTGGAGGCGTTCGCGCCCGCGATCAGGATGCCGGTGTGGCCGTCCGGACTGATCGTCATGCCCGGCTGCGGCGGGACGACGGCTCCGAACCGGGAGTCGTCGGCGAAGATCGCCGAGACCCGGCCCAATGTCTGCCGCATCGCCGGACCGGCCACGGTCTCGGTGTCGGAGTGCACCACCACTTGCACCGCCGCCGAGGAATTCCCGCCGAAGTGCTGCTGGGCCAGCTCGCGGACCCGCACCGACTCCGAACCATCGGCCTGCCAACCCGCGCCGGCCAGCGAGCTGAACACACTCGGCGCCGCTGCCCCGAGCGCCACCAGCAATAACAGCCACACACCGAACACAACCCGGGCGCGCCCGGTCATCGTCGCGCCCCAGCGCGCCAGCAGTCCGCCGGATGGCCACCGGTCCCCAGCGTCCACCCCGCCTTCCCCCACGAATGTCGTCGGCCGCATCGACGCTCCCTTTCCCTACTTGTACGAATCGCAGCGCTCACCCTGCCTTGCCATACCCCGGGGGGCATCACCGACTATACCCCTGGGGGTATTATGAGTAGAGTGCGATGCACCACAGCCGTTCCGCGCTGTTCTCATGAACCGAAGCGACACCGACCGAAGGAGCCGATCCCTGATGGCTGACATCGATCTCTATCTCGACCCGGTATGCCCCTTCTCCTGGGTCAGCGCCCGCTGGCTGCTCGAGACCGCGGGCGAGGACCACCAGGTGACCTTGCGACAGATGAATCTCGCCGTGCTGAACGAAGGAACCGAGGTGGACGAGAAGCAACGGCCGATGCTGGAACGCTCACGCCGCCTCGGCAGGCTCTGCGCCGCCGTCACCGACCGCCACGGACGCGACGCGTTCGCCCGGCTCTACGCCGCGTTGGGCTCCCGCATGCACGTCGGCGGCGCGCACGACGACGCGGCGATCACCGCGGCGATCACCGAAAGCGGACTCGATCCGACCCTCGTCGAGACGCTCGACGACGCGAGCCTCGACCGCCTGGTCAGCGCAACCCACCACGACAGTCAGCAGGTTCTCGGCGCCACGAACGGCGCGCCCATCATCGTCGTCGACGGCCACGCGTTCGCCGGACCTGTCCTCACGGGTCCCCCGGCTCCCGATCGGGCACGCGCCCTGCTCGAGGCGCTCGTCACGCTCACCACCACGGCCGAATTCGCCGACCTGCACCGGCCCTACCAGGGGCCACCCACCATCGCGGGTAGGCAGAAGTAATTTCCCGCGAGGTTCAGCCGAGCGCGCGCCCAGTTCCCATAACCGGACAGCGCCCGCCCCGGCTCGCCGCTACGACCTGGCGCTCAGCGAACCCGCCGCGACCTGACAGCGCCCCCCGAACCCTTCCGACCTGCCCACCGCGACCCGACAGCGTGCAGCGAAGCCTCCAACTGCCCACCGCGACCCGACGCGCGCAGCGAGGCCACCAAGTCCTCACCGGGACCGGATAGCGTGTGGCAAAGCCCGCGCCAACACCCCCACGGCTATCCGTCAGGCGCAGCGAAGCCCCGCCAACTCCCCACCGCGACCCGACAGCGATCCCGGACCGGCACCAGCTAACTCACCCGACCCGATAACGCTCAGCGAACCCGCGCCGGCTCCCCCGCCGCGACCCGGTAGCGCTCGGCGATCAACCGGACCACCGCAGGGTGTACGCCGATGGGCCCGGCGACGCCGTCGGCGCCCGACTCGTGCAGGCGCTGCTGGAACAGGCCGTGCGCGAGCAGATACGAGGCGACGAACACGCGGCCCGCCCCCGCCTCGCGAAGTTCCGCGACGACGTCCGGCACGCGCGGCGCGCCGGTCGCGACGTAGCCGATGCGAACCGGGGCGCCGAGACGTTCGGCCAGCAGCGCGGCCGCGCGGCGGACGTCCTGCCGGGCGCGGGCGTCCGACGAGCCCGCGGCGGCGAAGACCACGGCGTCACCCGGGCGCCAACCCGCCGCGCACAGACGCATCGCCATGATCCGCGCCAGCGCCGGATCCGGCCCCATGGCCGGCGTGACCGTCACCGCGGGATGCCGGCTCTCGGCGACCTCGCGCGGCACGTCCTGGTAGACGTGGTACCCGGAGGCCAGAAACGCCGGAACCACCACCGCCGGAACGGATTCCCCGGCCGGGGTCACCAGATCGCGCAGCACTTCCGAGGGCGAAGGACCGAGCACGTCCACGAAGGCCGTTCGCACCCACGGTGTCTCGGTGCCGGGCCCCGAAATCCCGGCACCGAGCTCCTTCGTCACGGCCTCGGCGAGCGCCGCGATCATCTGCACGCCCTTGGTGCTGCGGGTCCCGTGGGCCACCAGCACCAGGGCCGGCGCGGTCACCAGCTCCCCGCAGCCTGGATGTACCGAGGTGCCCGGGTCGGAATTCCGACGCCGGGCACCTGCGGTCCTCCTGTCGCGGTGGGCCGTGGGTTGTTGTCGATACATTCCGCCGGGTCCAGCGCGAGCCGGTAGCCACGTTTGACCACGGTCTGGATCGCTTTCGGCGTGCCGAGTCCGGCGCGCAGCCTGGCGATGGCGGTCTCCACCGCGTGTGTGTCGTCCCCGCCGCCGGGCAGCGCGGCGAGCAGGTCCTCGCGCGAGACGACCCGGCCGGGCTGGCGGGCCAGCGAGCGCATCAGGGCCATCGGCGCGGGCGCCAGCTGACGCACCTGACCGTCGACGACCACGCACGCGCCGCGCACGCTGATGATGTGGCCCGCGGCGTGAATCCGGTTGGCCCGCCTGGGCAGTTCCTCGGCGACGTGGCGAGCCAGCGCGCCCAGCCTGGCCCGGCCCGGCATCGAGGTCGGCACCCCGAGTTCTTCCAGCGGCGCGGCCGTGATCGGACCGACGCAGGCGGGCAAGACCCGGCCGCGCAGCGCGTACAGCAGCCCTTCGAGCAGCCCGGTTTCCTTGGCGCGCATCAACATCGACGCCACGGCGGGGGCGCTGGTGAAGGTGACGCAGTCCATGCCGGAGGTGACGATGGCCTCGATCAGGTGGTCCATCGGCCCCTGGTCGTCCGGCGGCACCCAGCGGTACACCGGCACCGGCACGACATCCGCGCCCGCGCAACGCAATACCTCGCAGAAATCGGGCACCGGCTCCCACTCGGTGGTGGCCCCGTGCAGCTGCACGGCGATCCGCACGCCCTCCACGCCTTCGGCGAGCAGGTGATCCAGCACCTCGGCGGACGACTCGGAGGCGGGTGACCATTCCTCCCGCAGTTCCGCGGCGCGGATGGCGCCCTTGGCCTTCGGGCCGCGCGCGAGCATGCGGGTGGTGCCCAGCGTCGCGCGCAGGTCTTCGGCGAGGCCCCAGCCCTCGGCCGCCTCCATCCACCCGCGGAAGCCGATTCCGGTGGTGGCCACGGTGATCTGCGGCGGATCGGCGACCAGCTGCCTGGTCACGCGCTCCAGTTCGTTGTCGTCGGCCAGCGGGATGATGCGGATGGCCGGTGCGGAAACGATGTTCGCGCCCCGGCGTTCCAGCAGCGTGGCGAATTCCTCCGCCCGGCGGGCGGCCGTGATGCCCACCGTGAATCCGGCCAGGCTCGCGCCCGCGTCAACTGTTGTCATTGGCGTTCATCCATCCGAGGACGCGAGCGCGGTGGCGACCGGCTCGTTGGAAATCGAAACGATGCCGTCGTCCACGCGCACCGCGTACACCGGCAGCATCGCCGATTCGTCGTCCAGGCAATGCCCGTCGACCAGGGAGAAGGCCTGCTTCAGCAGCGGCGAGGCCACGACGGGCACCCCGCCGCGATCGCCGACGATCCCGCGCGACATGACCGCCGCCCGTCCGATCGGATCGATATTGCCGACGGCATACAGCATGCCGTTGTCCAGCAGGAAAAGCGCGGCCTGCCGGCCGCCTCGCAGCAACACCGCAACGCCGCGGCCGGGGATCAGGTAGTCGAGACGGCAAGCCTGCGTCCACCCCGTGGTGGTTGCTGCGGCGATGCCGGGGGTATCGATCACGGTCATCGGTGTCATCCTCCAAACGCCTTACTCATTGGTACCGACGTTCTGTTTCCAAGCGGTTAAGCGGTCATTTCCCCTGCGTGGCGACCGGAACTTCCGGCAGTCCGAGCAGGACGGGAACTTTCCGCTCCCCGGATTCGTCGAAGGAAATCGTCGGATCGGTCTCCTCCGGGGCGTTGACGAACGACACGAAGCGAGACAGCTTCTCCTCGTCGTCCAGCACCGCGGCCCACTCGTCGCGGTAGCCGGCGACGTGCTGGGCCATCGCCGCCTCCAGATCCTCGGCGATGCCGAGGCTGTCCTCGCAGATCACCTGCTTGAGGTAATCCATGCCGCCTTCCAGCGCCTCCTGCCAGGGCGCGGTGCGCTGCAAACGGTCGGCGGTGCGGATGTAGAACATCAGATACCGGTCGATGTACTTGATCAGCGTCTCGTCGTCGAGTTCACCGGCCAGCAGCACGGCGTGCTTCGGGGTGAGACCGCCGTTGCCGCCGACGTAGAGGTTCCAGCCGTTCTCGGTGGCGATCACGCCGACGTCCTTGCCGCGCGCCTCGGCGCATTCGCGGGCGCACCCGGAGACGGCCAGCTTCAGCTTGTGCGGCGAACGCAGTCCGCGGTAACGCTTCTCCAGCAGCACGGCCATGCCGACCGAGTCCTGCTGGCCGTAGCGGCACCAGGTGGAGCCGACGCAGCTCTTCACGGTGCGCAGCGACTTGCCGTACGCGTGACCGGATTCCATGCCCGCGTCGACCAGTCGCTTCCAGATCAGCGGCAGCTGTTCGACGCGCGCGCCGAACAGGTCGATGCGCTGGCCGCCGGTGACCTTCACGTACAGGCCGAATTCCTTGGCCACCTCGCCGATGGTGATCAGCTGCTCGGCGGTGACCTCACCGCCCGGCATCCTCGGCACCACCGAGTAGGTGCCGTTCTTCTGCAGGTTGGCCAGGAAGTGGTCGTTGGTGTCCTGCAGCGCCGCCTGCTCGCCGTCGAGGATGTGGTCGCTCGAGGTGGAGGCGAGGATGGACGCCACGGTCGGCTTGCAGATGTCGCAGCCGGTGCCCTTGCCGTACTTGGCGATCAGGCCGGAGAAGGTGCGGATGCCGGTGACCTGGACGATCTGGAACAGCTCGGCGCGCGACTGCTCGAAGTGCTCGCACAGCGCCTTGGACATCTCCACGCCGGACTGCTCGAGCAGCTTCTTGAGCATGGGCACGCAACCGCCGCACGAAGTTCCGGCGCTGGTGCAGCTCTTGATGGCCGGGATGTCGCACGCGCCTTCGGCGATCGCCCCGCAGATCGCGCCCTTGGACACGTTGTTGCACGAGCAGATCTGCGCGTCGTCGGGCAGCGCGTCGGCGCCGAGTTCGGCGCCCGCGGGCGAGATCAGCGCGGCCGGTTCGGCGGGCAGCGGGCGGCCGACCAGCGGGCGCAGCGCCGAGTAGGCGGTGGCGTCGCCGACCAGGATGCCGCCGAGCAGCGTCTTCGCGTCATCGGAGACGACCAGCTTGGCGTAGGTGCCCTTGGCCGCGTCGTGCAGCACGACCGACAGCGCGCCCTCGGCGACGCCGTGCGCGTCACCGAAGCTGGCCACGTCGACACCCAGCAGCTTCAGCTTGGTGGACATGTCCGCGCCGGGGAACTCGCCCGCGCCGCCGAGCAGGCGGTCGGCCACGATCTCCGCGGTGCTGTAACCCGGGGCGACCAGGCCATAGCACACGCCCTCCACGGCGGCGCATTCGCCGATGGCCCAGATGTTCGGATCGGAGGTCTGCAGGCCCAGATCGGTGACGATGCCGCCGCGCGGAGCGATCTCCAGTCCCGCGTCGCGGCCGATCTGGTCGCGCGGGCGGACACCGGCGGAGAACACCACCAGCCCGGCCTCGATCACGCTCTCGTCGGAGAGGGTGACCTTCACGCCGTCGCCCGCGGCCTCGATCGAGGAGGTGCCGACACCGGTGTGCACGTGCAGGCCGAGGTCGGTGACCAGGCGCTCCAGGATGGCGCCGCCGCCCTCGTCGACCTGGGCGGGCATCAGCCTGGTGTTGTACTCGACCACGTGCGGGGTGAGCCCGAGCAGCCGCAGCGCGTTCGCGGCCTCCAGGCCGAGCAGGCCGCCGCCGACCACCACGCCCGCCGCGCCCGGACCGGCGGCTTCGGCGGCCGCGCGGATGCCGTCGAGGTCGTCGATGGTGCGATAGACGAAGCATTCCGGCCGGTCGTGACCGGGCACCGGCGGAACGAACGGGTAGGAGCCGGTGGCCAGCACCAGCGCGTCGTAGGCGAGGATGTCGCCCGAGGACGTGGTCACCTTGCGCGCCGCCCGGTCGATCGACTCGGCGCTCTGGCCCAGCCGCAGCTCGACCAGCTCGTCACCGGCGTACTCGTTGCCGGGCAGCGCCAGCGCCTTGGGGTCCCAGGCGCCGACGTAGGACGACAGGCCGACGCGGTCGTAGGCGGGCAGCTGCTCCTCGCTGAGGATGATCACCTGCCACTGGCCTTCGGTGTCGCGCGAGCGCAGCGCCTCGACGAACCGGTGCCCGACCATTCCGTGGCCGACGACCACCGCGGTCTTGCGAGCGACTGTGGGGTTCATCTGTTGGTCCTCCTGGACTGGATCGGGTGTCAGGCGCGGGCCGAGCCGGCGGACGGGGACTGGGACTGGCTGGCCTCGGCTTCGAGGACGAAGGTCTCGGCTTCGGCCACCACCTCGGAATCTGCGGGCAGGGCGCGCAGACCGGGACGGCGCAGGAACACCGCCCAGACCACCAGGGCGCACACCACGTAGAAGGCCATGAACACCCAGAACGCGGTGGTCGCCGACTTGGTGGACGCGTAGGAGGAGCGCAGCACCAGGTTGATGCCGACGCCGCCGAGTGCGCCGATGGCGCCGACGAAACCGATCAGCGCGCCGGAGGTGTTCTGCGACCAGGCCGCCTGCTGGGCGGGCGTGGCGTCCAGGCTCTTGGACTTCGCCTCGAACACCGACGGGATGATCTTGGTGACCGACCCGTTGCCGATGCCGGAGAGCACGAACAGGGCGATGAAGCCGATGACGAGCGCGGTCATCACACCGCCGCCGGCCACGCCGTTGTTGTTGTCGGCCAGCGTGCTGGCCACGGTGACCAGCACCGCCGCCGCCATCATCGCGCCGAAGACGTAGAGGGTCACCCGGCTGCCGCCGATGCGGTCGGCCCACTTGCCGCCGTACGGGCGGGCCAGCGAGCCGAGCAGCGGGCCGATGAACGCGATCTGCGCTGCGTGCAGCGTGGCCTGCGCGACGCTGTCGCCGCCGGCGCGGAAGCTGATCTGCAGGATCTGGCCGAAGGCGAAGCTGTAGCCGATGAACGAGCCGAAGGTGCCGATGTAGAGGAACGCGATCGCCCAGGACTGCGGCACCTTCAGCGCGGTGAGCATGTAGGAGAGATCGGCCTTCTGGTTGGGCAGGTTGTCCATGAACAGCGCGGCGCCCACGCCGGCGACCGCGATCAGCACCAGGTACACCGCGCAGATCAGTGAGGCGTAGCCGTTGCCGAGGGTCGCGATGACCAGCAGGCCGATCAGCTGGATCACCGGAACGCCGATGT
Source organism: Nocardia implantans (assembly GCF_035544775.1). NCBI lineage: Bacteria > Bacillati > Actinomycetota > Actinomycetes > Mycobacteriales > Nocardiaceae > Nocardia > Nocardia implantans. The sequence goes on from NZ_JAYKYQ010000016.1 coordinate 133,756, forward strand.
TGCCGCCGCCCGCGTTCAGGCCGAGCGCCCAGCCCTTGAGCCGCTGCGGGTAGAACGCGTTGATGTTGGTCATCGAGGAGGCGAAGTTGCCGCCGCCGAAGCCGGCGAACGCGGCGATCACGAGGAACGTCGTGTACGAGGTGCCGGGCTGGTTGACGAAGTACAGCGTGAGCAGCGTCGGAATCAGCAGCATCACCGCGCTGAACACGGTCCAGTTGCGGCCGCCGAACCGCGCGGTCGCCACGGTGTAGGGAATCCGCAGGAACGCGCCCACCAGGGTCGGCATGGCGACCAGGAAGAACTTGCCCGCCGGGTCGATGCCGAACTTGTCGGTCGGCATGAACAGCACCATCACCGACCAGATCGACCACACCGAGAATCCGACGTGCTCGGCGAAGACCGACCAGATCAGGTTGCGGCGGGCGATGTCCTTGCCGCCCGCTTCCCAAGCGGTGACGTCCTCGGCATCCCAATGCTCGAGGCGCGGCCTGCGGATCTTCGTCCGTCCCAGCGCTTCCAGACGGTTACGCGTCAGCGTGCTCAACGGGGCCTCCCAAAGTCGGTTGGCCCCACGGTAGGAAATGGGTATTGCCGAAATGCTGCGCGAAATGACCGTCAAATCAACGGTTGCTCACGATTACCGGTGATCCGAGGTGAGTTTCGAGCGAATGTTTCAGGCATGTGACACAACGGTTTCCGTCCGTCACAAATAGGCCGATCTCGAATTCGACGGCCGGTGAGGTGTGACGCGCGCTACGTCGCGTAAATCGAATGCGCCAATCCTGGACCTGTTCGCACAGCCGCGCAACCGGAACTGTGAGATTTCCGGCCCGCGGCGGCGCGCGTCAATTCCAGGTGTCTTCGAGCACGCGCGGCTTGCACGCCTGCCACGCGCCCGCGAGCAGCACCAGCACGGCCACGCCCAGCATGGCGAACGGGACGAGCCAGCCGCCCGTCGTCGTGTGCAGCACGCCGAACAGCAGCGGACCCACGCAGGCCACCGCGTAGCCGACGCCCTGGGTGAAGCCCGACAGCGCGGCCGACCCGGCAGGGGTGCGGGTGCGCAGATTGATCAGCGTGAGCGCCATCGGGAACGTGCTGGGCCCGAGACCGAGCACGACCACCCACAGGATCGGCGCGGCCATCGGCGCGATCAGCAGACCGGCGAACGCGATGAAGAACAGCGCCGCGCAACCGACCACGACGGGGAACGGATTGCGGAACCGGGCCACCACCGTCGGCGCGGAGAGTGCGGCGACCAGGCCCACCACGGCGAACAGCCCGACCATGGCTCCGCCGTACGCGGCGCTCGCGCCCGCTTCGCTCAGGATCTTCGGCAACCAGGTGAACATCGCGTAGGTGGTGAGCGAGGTCATGCCGAACATGCCGGCCATGCCCCATGCGATCGGCGAGCGCCACACCCGCCCGTTGTGCGGCGGCTGCTCGGGCACCGCCGTGCGGTCGGCGCCGTCGTGTCCGCGCCGGCCGCGCAGCACCGCCAGCCACGGCACCGCCGCGGCGAACCCCAGCAGGCCCCACACGCCGAGCGAAACGCGCCAGCCGTGCGCGTCCGCGACCGGGACGGCGGTGAAGGCGGGCACCACCGTGCCGAGTTGCACCATCACGATGTACAGCGAGCTGATCACGGCGAGGCGATCCGGGAAGTACCGCTTCACCAGCGGCGGGATCACCACGTTGCCGATGCCCATGCCCGCGAGGGCCAGGGCGGAGAAGATCAGCAGTTCGGCGGTGCCCGACATCAGCACCCGGATCGACATGCCCGCGCCCGCCATCAGCATGGCCGTCAGCGCGGTGCGCTCCAGTCCGAGCCGGACCGCGAGAACCGGGGTGAGCAGCCCCGACAGCGCGAACATGGCGGTGGGCAGCATCCCGAAGACGCCGACAACGGCGGCGCCGTAACCGATCTCGGAGCCGATCCGCTCGGCAAGCGGGCTGAACGCGGTGACGGCGACGCGCAGCGTGAGCGCCGACATCACGATGGCGGCCAGGACCAGCACCCGGCCCTCGGTCAGCGCACGTCGACGGCGCTCGACCAGGACGGTTTCCTGGCGAGTCTCGGTTTCCGGAAGGGTCGCAGTCACCGAGAAATCATAGGATGACCGGATGAAGAGCGGCAACGATTTGTGATGGGCGGTACTCTGTCGAGGTGCAACCCGTCCGGCGCACCAGCCTCATCGCCCAGGTCACCGAACAGCTGCGTGCCGAAATCCGTTCCGGCCGTTGGCCGATCGGCTCCCGCATCCCGACCGAGCCGGAGCTCACCGAGCTCACCGGCACCGGCCGCAACACCGTGCGCGAGGCCGTGCAGGCCCTCGTGCACGCCGGCATGCTGGAGCGTCGCCAAGGCTCTGGAACGTACGTCATCGCCGCATCGGACCTCGGCGGAACGCTCGGCAAATATTTCGCCGACGCGGAGGAACGCGACGTGCTGGAGCTGCGCCTCGCGCTGGACGTCACCGCAGCGGGCCTGGCCGCGCGCCGCCGCGACGACACCGACATCGCGAACCTCCAGCGCCTGCTGGCCGAACGCGACAAGAAATGGGACGAGGACCCCACCGCCGCGATCGAGGCCGACGTCCAACTGCACCGCGCGATCGTCGTCGCCAGCCACAACGCCGTGTACCTCGAGTTCTACGATTCGCTGCTGCCGATCATCGAACAGGTCATCCGCGCGCGCACGGCCAAGTCCGACGACTCCTACACCGACGAGCACGCCGCGCTGGTGCACGCTGTCATCGACGGCGATCCCGAACGGGCCGCCTCCGCGACCCGCTGCTTCCTCAATTCGCTCATCGCGGAATATCCCGACGCGCGATAAACGCGTCAGGTAACCGAGTGGTCACCATTACCGGCCGCGTGATGTGAGTCGGAATTGCCGGGAACGTCATCGAGGGCCACGGGGACGCAACACGCGGCTCATACCTTTGTCTCGACCGTAGCTAGGCACTCGACAGCCGCCGGCGGCACTGCGCCGCGATGAGGGCCGGTCGAGCCGAATCGAGAGGAAGCCGATGACCGCCGTAGCAGCCACCGGCCAGCAGTCGCAGACAACGACTTTCGAATATCAGAAACGTGGACGCTGGCTCGACCACTGGGATCCGGACAATCCGACGTTCTGGGCCTCCGGCGGCGCGAAGACCGCGCGCAAGAACCTCATCTTCTCCGTGTTCGCCGAGAATCTCGGCTTCAGCATCTGGGTCATCTGGGGCACCGTGGTGACCAGCATGGGCGCCGCCGGATTCGACTTCCTCGCCGGTCTCGGCAAGGGCAATCCCACCGCGGTGAGCAACGCGCTACTGCTGACCTCGACCCCCACCTTGGTCGGCGCCGCGCTGCGCATTCCGTACACCTTCGCCATTCCCCGGTTCGGCGGGCGGGCGTTCACGGTGTTCAGTGCGGGAATGCTGCTGCTGCCCACGCTCGGCCTGGCCTACTTCGTCAACCAGCCGGGCACCCCGATGTGGGTGTTCCTGGTGCTCGCGGCGCTCGCGGGCGTCGGCGGCGGCAACTTCTCCTCCTCGATGGCCAACATCAACTTCTTCTTCCCGGAGGGCAAGAAGGGTGCGGCCCTTGGCATCAACGCGGCGGGCGGCAACCTCGGCGTCGCCCAGACCCAGCTGATCCTGCCGCTGGTGATCACCCTCGGCACCCACATCATGGCCAAGGACCCGGGCGGCTATCGCTTCGGCATCACACTGTCGGTGCTGGTCTGGGTGCCGTTCATCCTGGCCGCCGCGTTCGGCGCGCTGCGCTACATGGACAGCATCGCCACCGCCAAGTCCGACGGGAAGTCCTACCGGCTCGCGCTCACCAACCGGCACACCTGGGTGATGGCGATCCTCTACATCGGCACCTTCGGCTCGTTCATCGGCTTCTCCTTCGCCTTCCCGACCCTGATCAAGGCCAACTTCCCCGACTTGGCCAAGATCGGCTGGATCACCACGCTCGGCAACCTGGCGTTCCTCGGCGCGCTGGTCGGGTCGTTCAGCAGGCCGTTCGGCGGCTGGGTGTCGGACAAGGTCGGCGGCGCGAAGATCACCCTGTACGTGTTCGGCGGCATGGCGATCGCGGTCGCGCTGATCATGGCCGCGCTGGAACTGAAGAGCTTCCCGCTGTATCTGGTCGCGTTCCTGCTGCTGTTCGTGCTCACCGGCATCGGCAACGGCTCGACCTACCGGATGATCCCGACCATCTTCAGCGCCGAGTCCAAGAAGTACGCCGCCGAGCACGGCATCGACATCGCCGAAGCCGCCGTCTCCGCCAAACGCCAAGCCGGCGCAGCGATCGGCGTCATCGGCGCGGTCGGCGCCTCCGGTGGCTGGCTGTTGCAGCAGGCGCTGCGGTTGTCCAACACCCACCTGCACAGCATGGCTCCCGCGTTCTGGGCCTACGCCGGCGCGTTCCTGGTGATGGCCGCCGTCACCTGGTGGTTCTACCTGCGGTCCTCGTTCGCCATCCAGCGCGTTCCCTCGCTGGCCTACGCGAACGTCTGACCGTCGCAGCCTGTCCCGCGGTCCGGACCCCGCGGGACACGGGCGTCGCATCCGCCGTCCCCCCTCCGGCGGAGCCGACCCCCACCACCGAACGTCCGCTCGTCGCCCGGGTTGATCCGGGTCCCGGCCTGCACCGAGAAGACGGGCGGACGTTCGGTGTCGTCGTGCGACGCTGCAGTGATCGACTCTCCGACCCGATTCAGGACCGCGGGTGCCGACTTCGTTCCGACCGCAGGCCACCTGCCCCCGTCTGGTTCAGAATTCGAGTTCGGACCAGGGAATGGCGATCGGGAACGGGAAGTCGATCTCGATGCCGCCCGAATCACCGGGTGTCCATTCGCCGACCATGAGGTAGTTGGACGCGTGGAGCGGATGAACCCCCTCCGGAAGCTGAGCATGCCCGGTCTCGACCGCGTAGGCACGCACAATGGCGATAGCGCTCGCTTCGCGAGCCAGAGTCACTTCCCAGTACCACGGAATTCCGGCGCTCGCGTATCGAACCTTCTTCGCCTCGATATCAGCCTGGGTGTCGGACGGCGACAAAACCTCCCCGACCAGCGAGACGTCGCCGCCACGGACATCCTGGTACGGGGTTTCGAGACACCTGTGCGCGAGAAAGTCGGGAGTAAGGAAATCGGATTTACCACTGCGGCCCAGAAAGACATTCGTCTCCGTCGTGACACGCCAGCAATGCTGTGTGCGCACGCACATGTCTTGCCCGGCACAGCGGCGCAAGGCGCTCCACATCAAATTGGTGAATGTTTGATGTTCGGAGGGACCGCGGCGAACCCAGACCACGCGACCGTTCCACAACTCGATCTGACTCGCGATCTCCTCGGGGAGTCGCTCCAACTCCTCCCAGATCATGTACTCGGGAAGGTCGGGCCGCTCGGGCATGCCGCAATAGTAGATGACCTGCCCGGCCACTCCGGTCAATACGGTAGGTGGACGCCGCCGCGCACTTCCTTGACGGTTCTGACGATCATCTGTTGCAAGGTGGCGGCGATGCGCTCAGGGGTGGTGGGTTTGATCGTCAGCAGGTCGGTGCCGAAGGTGACGTAGCGACCGTCGTTCTCGACGTCGTTGAGCTGGAAATCCTTGCGGCCGTGCGTATGCCGGTTGTCGACGCTGCCCATCGCGTAGACGCCGACGTGCCCGATCAAGGTCATGGCGCGGGTGAAGAACCGCTCGAACTCCTCCCGTGGCGTCGGCCGCCACGCGTCCCGGACCGGCGGTCTCGGCCGCGCCAACTCCTCGGTGGAGGCTTGCAATTGCTTGCCCTTCCCCGGAGCACAGGCGGGAAACACGTCGACCACAGCTCGCGCCACCGCACCGGCGGGCAGCAACGTCAGCACCACGTCACCGCCGTGTTCGGGTTTCGGTCCTGGTTCCTGCACCGCGATCGCGCCGTGTTCGTAGTGCACCCCCGCATGGGCCCGCAGCCTGCGGTCGCGGCGTCTACCGGCGAATCCGGCCACCTCCACCCTCGCCTCCGGAGCCAGCAGCACTTCCACCGCGCGCAACAACTCGTCATCGATGCGCGGGCGCAGCGACTGCGCGGCGGCCTGCCGCAACCGCAGACTCTCCGAGCGGAACTCGGTCGTGTACTGGTGCTGCAAGGGATACGGCAGCACATCGCGTCCGGTGGACTCCCACAGTGTCCGGAATTCGAGCGCGGTGAATCGCCAGTTCTGCACCTCGGGCATGGGTGAGGTCCTTATCGCGGGTTGTCGCCGATGACCGGCGGAACCGTCCTCGGCAGCTGGTCCAGCCCCGTGAGCTCGTCGCCGTGTTCCTGAGTGATCAGGTAATCCGGGATGCCCTTGGTCGATTCCTCATCGGATTTGCCGCCGCGCGCACCGGGCGCCATTCCGCTCATGCCGCTGGTACCGACGCGGCCGGGCGAGGCACCCGTGCGTGCGGCTGCGGCCGAGACGGCGTTGGGATTGCTCGGCGTGCCTTTGGACGGCATCGAGACACCGGGTCCGCCCGGCGTTCCGGGATTACTCGGCGTGCTCAGGTGCGGGCTGCCAGGACTGTGCGGCGATGTGCTCGGCGCAGGCGTCGTGGACGCAGGCGTTGTCGAAGCCGGAGTGGTGGACGCCGGGGTCGTCGATTCCTGCGTAGTGGACGCCGGGTCGGTGTCCGTCGACTCCGGTTTCTCCGAGGCGATGTCCGAGGGTTGATCGCTGGACTGAGTCGCCGGATCCTCGGTGGGATTCTTGCCGGAAGGCTCCGAGCTGGGCGACGAAGTTCCTGAGGGGTTCTGACTGCCGCTGTTCGTCCCTCGCGGGCTGGTGCCGTCGTCTGCGCCGCCCGGATTCGTGGTGGAAGCCGGACGCGGAATCACGGGCACGTTGGTATCCGATTCCATGACAACCGGGGCGTACACGGTTCGCAGCACCCGCAATGCTTCGGTCTTCGCGTTGTACTCGGCGACGTCGTCGTTGCGCCATCCGCGTCCGGCGACGAAGGCGAGGGCGTTGCCGATTCCACTGCGGTGCTCCGGCGCGTGCGGGACCAGTTGCTTGGTCGGTTCCAGCCCGGTCAGCAACTCGGACAGCTTGTTGCCCGTCAGCCGGGCCGCATTCGAGACCTGCGCACCTTGGGCGGCATAGTCGGCGACCGCACTGGCTGCGGCGTTGCGCGACTCACCCCGCCACACACTGCCATCGGTGGCCCGCGCCATCGCCTTCGTGAAGGTATCCAGAGAGGTTTGGTGCCGATCAGCGATGGTGTTCCACGCGGTTACCAGATCGGTGACCGCTTTCAGATCGATCTGATCGACCTTGCCGCGCAGCGTCGCGACATCGTGCCGCTCGAACTCGTCGGCGTCGAGAACCTCCCGCGGCCGGAATTCGCCCTGGAACCCGACACCGGCCGCTCGGCTGCGCACGCCGTCACGCTGCTGGTTGTACTTGTCCTGCACCCCGGCCACATTCACCTCGGGCTGCAACTCTTCACCCGAGATCCAATTGGTGACGTTGCGCAGCACAGTCGAACCGAGCTGCCCGTAGTCGAGTTCCAGAACTTTCAGTCTCTCGAACGGATTGACCATCAGCGCACCTGCTCGGTGGTGTTCGCGAACTGCGTCGCGTTCTCGATGTCCTGCCCGGTGATGCGCTTGAACGAGATCGCCATGACCTCACGCATGTTCTTCACGGTCTCGATGTGCTCGAGGATGATCTGATCGATCGAATTACTATCCCCGGTACCCTGCTTCATGAACTTGGTTTCCAGGCCCCGGGCCATGTCGAAGTCACCGAAACCGCTGACATTTTGCACTCTGCGTGACAGATCGCGAATCCCCTCTAGATCAGCGATTCTCTGGTCACATGCCTTGGCGCAGAGATACGCAGCATTCTCGTCGTCGAGATACAGTTCCCCTCCCCGCGCTTGGCCGGCCAGTCGGCTCCACACCGATGCATTGTCCTCGTTCATATGACCCCTCCCTGATCAACGCGGTAGCACCGGCACGATCGACTCTCCGACGCGGTACAGGACTGTGCACGGGTCTTCCAAGTTGTCCTGCCCGGCCCTGTTCATGGTAGCTACCTGCACGACGCCCTGAGTTGCCGGGAAAACCACATCGCAATCGAAATTCTTAGAGGCGCCCTCGACCCTGAATTGGCGGCCTTGACGGCCAGCGACCGTAACATCCTTGAAGTCGACGTTTCCAGGTTTGCGTTCGAACTCCGCCACTGTACGACCGGTCGAGTACACGGTGATGGAGTACTTCGATCCTCTCCAGCTACAGATCTCCCAGCCGGACTGATGCACACCGGCGATGCCCGACTCTTCAGTTTTCGGATCGACTCCCGCGGCCCGCAGCGCCTCGTCGGGGATCCCCGTGCACGGGTTGAACAGAGCCTGTGCCGTAGTGCTGGCCCCCGTCGTGGGCGATCCGGTCGTGGTGTCTTCGCATCCCACGGTTCCGGTCGCCAGTGCACCGATGAGCAGTGCCAACAGGATTCGACGACTCATCCCCACCCTCTCGACCCGTGACGACTCAAGTGCGCCAACAGTAGCAGACGGCATGTCCGGCGCTCTTTGGTCGCGCTGGTCAGCGGGTGCCCTGATCTCGGGCGCGTGGGGCAGCGGTGGGCTGGGGGGCGGCAGGGGCTCTCCGTAGCGGGGCGTGCGGGTTTGGAGACGGATCTATGGTGGCAGGGCAGTAACGAGATGGACGAAAGCTAGGACATAGGACTGAGTTCGACGCAGATTCGAAGGGGTTGGAATCATGAAGTTCGGCAAGATCGTGGCCGGGTTCGCGCTGGCTGCCGCCGCAGTCTCGATCGCTCCCGCCGTCGCCTCCGCCGACGATCCGGAGTTCCCGCGCAACGGCGTCATTCCGCCGGGGACCTACCACATCGGGAGAGGCCCCTCCAACGTGATCGGGTCGCCGATCGAGAACTGCGACCTGCAAGTCTTCGGGGATGGCAGCACTGTGACGCTGATTTGCGGCGCCTCCAGCCGAAGCGGGCATCAGACGCCGGTCGGCCCGGACGAGACCTATGTTTCGTTCGACTTCGTGCCGCTCGGCCTCGACCTGCATGACATCGACCCGCGGCAGGGGCTTTGGAGCGGAACGGTGAATATCGCCGGAACTCCGATCATCGCCCCGTACCCGCTGGCAGCGGTCTGGCTCAGCCGCCGCTGAACCGGATGCGCCGGTAAAGCGCTACGTCGCTCGCGTCGCGATGGATACGGCCTGGACTTCGGCTGCGGAGCAGAAGTCCAGGCCGTCTGTCGGCTACCGCGAGGTCACATATCAAATGCCAGGTCGAACCCGCACGCGCCGACGCTGGCCGTGAAGGCGTCCCATTGGTCCGGCGTGAAGACGAGCGCTGGCCCGCTCGGGTCCTTCGAATCGCGGACACCGACGTGGCCAGCCGCGAGCCACGCGACTTCCACGCATGCATCGGCCTCACCACTGTGGACAGACTTGAACCACTTCGCTCCGGATAGGTCGACCTTCATTATTCGTATCTCCTGGCCATATTCCTGAGCAGATCTCTCGATCGTTGCTCGTCGAGTGCAGCACCATTGACGGCTGCGTGGATCACCCGGAAGCGGTTCACATCGTCCGCTTCCTCGAAAATCATCGTGCCTATGGCACCTTCGGTGTAGACGACAGACGGCTCGTCATGAGGGAAGTCGATGATGATGTACGGCGGGACCGCCAACCCGCCCGGGAAGCCAGCAGCGAAGGGAACTACCCGGATCGAGACGTTCTCCCGCGTACCCATGTCGGCAAGATGACGATATTGCGAAGACATGATCCGGGTAGAACCGACGACGGTACGCAGAGCCGACTCATGCACCAGGAATTCAGCCTGCATCGGCTTGTGCTTACGAGTGAGTATCGCTGATCGCTGAATTCTCCGTTCCACCAGCCAGTCGACCTCTTCGGACGAGCCCCTTGATGCAGAGGATCGCACACTGCGGGCATAGTCGGGAGTCTGCAAGAGGCCCGGTATGATAAGCGTCTGGAAGAAGTGCAAATCTGTTGCCGCAGCCTCTAATTGCAGATACGTGTTGAACCCGGGCCGCACCAGATCCCGGAAGTCCTCCCACCACGGTTTCACACGCGCGTGCTCGGCCAGCGATTTCAAGTACTCGGTCCGCTCGTCCGGCAGCCCGTAGTACTGGCAGATGTACTCGATGTCCCGAACTTTGATCTTCTCGTTCTGCCCCAACTCCAGCCGCCCGAGCGAGGATCGGCTGATCTCCAGGACTTCGGCTACCTGCTCGAGGGTGTAACCGTTGGCCTGACGCGCGTCGCGCAGTGCGCGGCCCAACTGGCGACGCGGCAGCGTCGTCCGGCTGAAGTCCGACTTGGTACCGACCATTTCCGTTGCGTCCTCCCCTGCTATCCCACGGTGTGACCTGCTTTTTCCCACGGCGAGAATCGATGTCCGCCCACTCGGGAGGCGATCAGCGCGTACGCGCCGATTGCTGGGCACCGGCCGATTCGAGCTCCCCGTCGTGAGCACGTTCGCAGCATATGCACATGACCGAACAACCTGGAACGGAACTCGAATTCGTCACGAATTCCCGCGCGCCGGAGCCGAATACGCATGATCTACGGTCGACGGTTCCCGGCACCGGATCACACCGGCACGGAGTGACGGAGGGCCTGTTCGTCCCGCCCGGAATCTGCGCGCGCGCCGACGTCCGGCTGGCACACGAGCAGATGCGGGCGCACCTGACCTGCCGGATCGAGCGGTGCGCGTGGAAGGCGGCGGCGTACCGCACGCTGGTGATCACGGGACGGCTGACACCGCAGGCGGTGAGCCACCGGGAACGCGCCGCCGCGCGCGGGATCGGGTTCCCGTCACAGGACGACAGCGGCGACACCGACCATGTGCTCGACGTGCACACGATCCAAGCGGTGCTGGAGCAGTTGTCGGCGTTGGCGGCCCCACCGGACGCGGCGCGGGGGTGAGCCGTTTGCATCGCACCACGATCGGAGCCGTACAGGCTTCCTGGCGGGTGGTGGGAAGTCGCATCGAGATCGTGTTCTTCCGCGACGCCTCCGACCCCACGCCCGCCTACCGGCTGCGCAACAACGGCGACACGGTGCCGGTTCCGCTGGGCCAGAACGGTTTCGTCGCCTTCGACGAGCGCGCACTGCCGGATCTGGCGCAGGTCCGTGAATGGTTCCCGCGCCACTTCCGGCTGTGGGACGCGGTCCGCGCCGAGTTCTGGAATGTTCTGCTGCCCGCCCACAGGGCGCGCGCCGCGGACCTTCCCGTCCCGCGCCGGCCGGATGAGACGGCCTGATCCCCTACTTCGCACAGGTAACCGAGAGCCGAATGTCCAAGCGCCGAAATCGACGACCCGAATCACGCAAGCCGACGAGTGCCGCCATCCGATACCCACCCAGGACCACGATCGACGCCATGCTCGCGGCCATGCTCGCCGAGCGCCGAGCGGACGCGCCCGATATCGACACCGTGCACTTCTGGGGATTCGCCCGCACCGAGAACCCCACCGCGCACGACGCGGCACACACCCCTATAACCCTCGACTCCGATGCCGAACGCTCCCCCATCCTGGATTCGGCCGAAGGGATGATCCGGAGATTCACCGGCCGCATATGGGGTTTCGGGTTCGCCTACCTGACGGTGGGCGAGCTGTTCACCGACGACGTCCCCCAAGACGCGATTCAGGCCGCGCAGGCCGGCCGGTTGAGCGAACGCCCCACAGCCGACCCGGTCTGCGCGGCAACCATATTCGATGCCCGAGCACGCGCCTACACGTCGCTGACCTACACCCACCTGCCCGAACTGGGACCGACACCCACCTGGGTGAGCGACACCCGCGACTCCACCGACGCTTGGGTAGCCCTCTTCGACCAGCGCGCCGTCGCGGCGCACGTGTGGGCGGCGGCCATAACGCTCGATCCGTCCGCGAACCGCGCCGCCATAGCGCGTCTACGGGGGCGGTGAAAATCGCGTTGGACTCGTCCGGGTGCGTTGTTATGGTGAGGTCGTGAATTCTCCGGAGGCGTCCAGACGGTAGCCGCCCGGCATCCGTGCCGGGCGGCGTTGTGAATGCGCAACCGCCGGCCGAAATGCGGCCCGTGGGTATTTCGCGACGCCGGACAATGCTGGTTTCTCCGCATCGGGTGACGGTTCTCCCGATTGCGCGACCATCTCGGGCGTCCCGGCTGCTGCGTGGCGCCCTCTCTTCCGGGGAGTTCCTTTCATGCCCATTGTGGTGTTCGTGCTGGCTGTGGCGGTGTTCGCGCAGGGCACGTCCGAATTCATGGTGTCCGGCCTGTTGGAGCGCATCGCCGCCGACGTCGGGGTTTCGCTCGGGGCCGCCGGTCTGCTGACCTCGCTGTTCGCGGCGGGCATGGTGCTCGGCGCGCCGCTGATGGCGATGGCGGCGGGCAGGTTGCCGGTCCGGCATTCGGTGGCGGCGTTCTTGGCGGTCTTCTGCGTCACTCATGTCGTCGGCGCGGCGACCAGCGATTTCACCGTGCTGCTGATGACCAGGGTCGTCGCGGCCGTCGCCAACGCCGGATTCCTGGCGATCGCGCTGGCCGCTCTGCCGGGCTTGGTCGGCCCGGGCGTGGTGGGGCGCGCGACCTCGGTGGTGGTGTCCGGAGTGACCGTCGCCTGCATCGCGGGCGTTCCGGCCGGCACTGTGCTGGGGCAGCTGTGGGGATGGCGTGCCGCGTTCGTGGCCGTCGCGATCGTCAGCGGCGCGGCGGTGATCCCGGTGTGGGCGATGGTGCCCGGTGCGCTGCGCGCCGGTGATCGGCCGATCGCACCGCAGCCCTCCCTCCTGCGGGAGTGGACCGTGCTCGGCGAACGTCCGGTCCGCACCGCCGTCCTGGTCGCCGTCCTGGTCAACGCGGCGACCTTCGCGGGGTTCACGTTCCTCGGTTCGGTCACCACCGGGCTCGCCGACGCGGGCGCCCGCTGGGCTCCGATCGTGCTGGCCTTGTTCGGCCTCGGCTCGTTCGCCGGCGTGACGCTCACCGGCCGATACAGCGACCGTCATCGCGAAAGGATCGTCGCGCTCGGAACGATGGGGCTCGTGGCCGTGTGGCTGCTGGCGGCTCTGACCGCCCATACCCTGCTCGGCGTGGCGGTCATGGCGACCGCGTCCGGGGCGGTCGCGTTCGGAGTGGGATCGACACTGATCACGACGATCGTGCAGGCCGTGGCGCCCGCCGCGCCGCGGATCGCCGGTGCGTTGGCCACCACCGCGTTCAACATCGGCGCGGTTCTCGGCCCCCCCGCCGCCGCAGTCGTCGTCGGCCACACCGGCCGGCCCGCGCAGGCGTTCTGGTGCGGCGCGGTCTTCGCCGTCGTCGCGGCGACGGTCGTCCGGACCACCCGGAAACCGGCCGCATCATCGGCCGCAGCGGCCACGGTGGAGTAACCCTGGCGAATTACCGCTAATAGACTTGACGAACGGTGTAGCCAGATGTCACTATAAATACGGGAAGACACAAGAAATCATGTGTCTATTTTTTGATGTCCTCGACATCGGTCTAATTCGGGTGTAACTTAGGACGTCGCGCCGGGTCGCGTGCTGTCCAACTCTCGAAATACGAATTGACTGTGGAAGCGGCACAATCTGCGTGCCGCCTTCCACCCGTTGTTGTCGAGCCACGTTCGGACACTGTCCAGCACGGTGCGCCATGAGAAATACCGACCACAGGACAAGCAGATACCGTGACGCCCACACGGACGTGTGGGCGTCACGAGGTGCTGGAAGGACGCATCTTGACAGTCTCGAGTCAGACCGACGTCTACACCGCGACGCCCGCCGCTGCCGGAGTCTCCCGCGCGCCGAAACGACTCTCGTTCGCGAAGATCCGTGAGCCACTGGAGGTCCCGGGCCTGCTGGAAATCCAGACCGATTCGTTCGAATGGTTGATCGGCGCGCCCGCCTGGCGTGAAAGGGCCACCGCGCGAGGGGAATCCGGCGCGGGTGGTTTGGCGGAGGTGCTCGCGGAAGTCAGCCCGATCGAGGACTTCGCGGGAACCATGTCGCTGACGCTGTCCGATCCCCGCTTCGAGGAGGTCAAGGCCTCGATCGATGAGTGCAAAGACAAGGACATGACGTATGCGGCTCCGTTGTTCGTGACGGCGGAGTTCATCAACAACAACACCGGTGAGATCAAGAGCCAGACGGTCTTCATGGGTGATTTCCCGATGATGACCGATAAGGGCACGTTCATCATCAACGGCACCGAGCGGGTCGTGGTGTCGCAGTTGGTGCGTTCGCCGGGTGTGTATTTCGATCACACGGTCGACAAGGGCACGGAGAAGGATCTGCACAGTGTGCGGGTCATTCCGTCGCGTGGCGCGTGGCTGGAGTTCGACGTGGACAAGCGCGACACCGTGGGTGTGCGCATCGACCGCAAGCGCCGCCAGCCGGTCACGGTCCTGCTCAAGGCGCTGGGCTGGACGAGTGAGCAGATCGTCGAGCGCTTCGGCTTCTCCGAAGTGATGATGACCTCCCTGGAGAAGGACGGCACAGCGGGCACCGACGAGGCGCTGCTCGATATCCATCGCAAGCTGCGTCCGGGTGAGCCGCCGACCAAGGAGTCCGCGCAAAACCTGTTGGAGAACCTGTTCTTCAAGGAGAAGCGCTACGACCTGGCGCGCGTCGGCCGCTACAAGATCGACAAGAAACTCGGCATCCGCACCGGCGGCGGCTCACTGGCGCTCACCGAGGACGACATCGTCACGATCATCGAATACCTGCTGCGTCTGCACGCGGGCGAGAAGACCATGACCGCCCCGGGTGGCGTCGAGGTCCGGGTGGAGGTCGACGACATCGACCACTTCGGCAACCGCAGGCTGCGCACCGTCGGCGAGCTGATCCAATCCCAGATCCGGCTGGGGCTGTCGCGGATGGAGCGTGTGGTCCGCGAGCGGATGACCACTCAGGACATCGAGGCGATCACGCCGCAGACGCTGATGAACATCCGCCCGGTCGTCGCGGTGCTCAAGGAGTTCTTCGGAACCTCGCAACTGTCGGTGTTCCTGGACGAGCGCAATCCGCTGGCGAGCCTGACCCAGAAACGCCGCCTGTCCGCGCTCGGTCCCGGTGGTCTGTCCCGGGAGCGCGCCAGCCTCGAAGTCCGCGATGTGCACTACAGCCATTACGGCCGCATGTGCCCGATCGAGACCCCGGAAGGCCCGAACATCGGCCTGATCGGTTACATGTCGGTGTACGCGCGAGTCAATCCGTTCGGCTTCATCGAGACCCCGTACCGGAAAGTGGTCGACGGCCGCGTCACCGACGAGATCGACTATCTCACCGCGGACCAGGAAGACCTGCACGTCGTGGCGCAGGCGAACGAGCCGCTCGACGCCGGCGGACGGTTCGTCAACGCGCGCATCCCGGTGCGCCGCAAGAACTCCGAGGTAGAGCTCGTCGCCTCCGCCGATATCGACTATATGGACGTTTCGCCGCGTCAGATGGTGTCGGTCGCGACGGCCATGATCCCGTTCCTCGAGCACGACGACGCCAACCGCGCCCTCATGGGCGCGAACATGCAGAAGCAGGCCGTTCCGCTGATCCGATCGGAAGCGCCCCTGGTCGGTACCGGTATGGAGTTGCGCGCGGCGATCGATGCCGGAGATGTGGTCGTCAGCGAGAAGGCCGGTGTGGTGGAAGAGGTTTCCGCCGACTACGTCACCGTGATGGCCGACGACGGAACCCGGCGCAGTTATCGGATGCGCAAGTTCGCTCGGTCGAATCAGGGCACGTGTTCCAACCAGCGTCCGATTGTGGATGAGGGTCAGCGGGTGGAGCGTGGTCAGGTGCTGGCCGATGGTCCGTGCACCGATAACGGTGAGATGGCGTTGGGTAAGAACC
>NZ_JAYKYQ010000017.1:0-128541 GCF_035544775.1 Nocardia implantans
AACTCCCGCACCGCGAACACCGGCTCCGGCAACGCCGCCCGATCCAACTTCCCCACCGGCGTCAACGGAATCTCATCCAACACCATGATCGACGCCGGAATCATGTACGCGGGCAACGACTCGGCGATGAAGTCGAACAGCGCCGCGGTGTCGAATTCGGCCCCGACGCCCACCGCGTGCGCCTCCGGCAGCACATAGGACACCAACATGGTCGTGCCGTTCTGCTGCCGCTTGCCCAACGTCACCGCGAACTCCACATCGGGGTGGCGGCTGAGCGCGTCATCGATCTCGCCCAGTTCGACGCGGAAGCCGCGCACCTTCACCTGGAAGTCGGAACGTCCGAGGACCTCGATGCCGCCCCCGGCCAGCCTGCGGGCCAGGTCGCCGGTGCGGTACATGCGTGACCCGGGATTGCCCGCTTCGCCGCCGAAAGGGTTGGCCACGAAGCGCGCCGCGGTGAGCCCTCGCCGGTTCAGATAGCCTTCCGCCAGCGCGGGACCGGACAGATACAGCTCACCGACCACTCCGGCCGGGGCCGGGCGCAATCGGGAATCCAGCACGAACAGGCCGAATCCCGGTATCGCGTTGCCGATGGTGATCGTCTCGCCCGCCACGAGCGGCGCACTGCTGGTCGCGATGACCGTGGCCTCGGTGGGGCCGTAACCGTTGATCATCGCGCGGCCGTTCCCGCTCCACCGGCTGACCAGGTGCGGGCCGAACCGGTCCCCGATGACCATCACGACGCGCAGATCGTCCAGGCCGGCCGGGTCGACCGATTCCAGCGCTCCCGGTGTGATCAGCATGTGCGTGACGTGTTCGCGGCGCAGCAGATCGGCGAGTTCGAACCCGCCGAACACCGTCGGCGGCGCGATCACCAGGGTGGATCCGGTGGCGAAAGCCAGCAGCAGTTCCAGCACCGAGACATCGAAGTTCGGCGAGCAGATGTGCATCACCCGCGAGCCTTCGGTGACGTCGTAGCGCTCGCGTTCGGACGCCACCATCGCGCCCAATCCGGAGTGGGTGACCACGACACCCTTCGGCTTGCCGGTCGAACCCGAGGTGAAGATGACGTAGGCGGGATGCTGCTCGGTGAGCGGCCGCACCCGATCGGCATACGAAACCGGGTGCGCGGGCCGCTGCGCGATCCGCTCCTGGTCGCGTGGGTCGTCGAGGTCGATCCACGGGATGGACGTGCCGAGCGCTTCACGGTACGCGGAGGTGGTCAGGCCGAGCGCGGCTCCGGAATCGGACACCATGTAGGCGATCCGCTCGGGCGGGTAGGTGGGATCGATCGGCACGTAGGCGGCGCCCGTCTTGGCGATCGCCCACACCGACAACACCGACTCGATGGAGCGCCGGATACCGATGGCCACCACGTCACCGGGGCCGAGGCCACGGTCGATCAACTCCCGTGCCAGCCGAGACGAGGCTTCGTCGAGCTCTCGATAGGTCAGCTGGGCGTCATCGGCGGGGTCACCTGTCGGATTGAACCGGATCGCCACGGTGTCGGCGGCGGACTCCACCGCGGCCGTGAGCAGTTGCCCGAAGAGTAGACCGCCGGAACGGCGACGGCGGTTTCCACGCGCAGAACGGCGGTCCATCTTCATTTTCCGTGCTCTCCTTCAAGTGGTGCCGGCACTCGCGGCCGTACACCAACGATCCAACCCACAACCTCGCTACTTGCTCGCAATGGTGTCGCAGACAGCCTGCGGGCACGCTCGCGAGCAGCCCCGGACCGTCTGGTCCCGTCGGGACAGTACACAGCCGGTAACCCGCTTACGGCACGGCATACTGCGGCGCCGGCGAATTATGCTGTGTCTCACACCTTTCACTGATCAAGTGTGCCAACGCGGCGCGACTCAGACGATGATTCCGGTCGACCCGCTCGACTGGCTCCCCGAACTCCATCGCGAGGATTTCTTCCCCCACTTCTGAGATGGCAAGCCGATCAGGCTATCTCACGCCCCCCGGTGCCGTAGTCGCGGGACCTCGCTCGTGCTCCGACCTCGATGATCCTTCGGATTCGCGTCCGCGGCATCAGGGGAGTGCGCAGGCGGGGCCGCCGCCGGAACCGTCGATTTACCCGGCGCGCAACATCCGCAGCAGCAGGCACAGCGGTCACGTTGCCGATCCGGACGCGACCGACCCCGTTTCCGCGAGGGACGCCTCCGGCTGGATCGGCGCGGCGTGTGCGGTCGCCAGTGGTGCCAGGAGTGTGGCCGTCGCGAGGGTGCCCGCGGTGATCGCCTTCATGGGGACGAGTATTCGGCGAACTCCTCCGTCCCGCACGACCCTATTCATCGGGGCGCGGCGCACGCCATCGGGCCCGTGTCAGCGGCTGCCCGTCGGCATCAGTGCGAACCCAGCGGCTGCAACGACCACGATGTCGCCTCGATCGGCACCGCCGCGGCGGATCGCGCCACGCGGCCGGTCTTGGATCCGGTGAGGAATTCGGGATCGGTTCCCATGATGACGCGGCCTTCGCTGTTGACCAGCACCACTCGCCGACCGAATGCCCGGAATCGGGGCAGCAGGACTTCCTCGATCGAAGCGACCGGCACATCGGCGCCGGCGATTCCGAGGAAAGCGCCGGAATCGATCGTCACCGGTATCGCGAAGGTGCAGACATATTGATCGGTACACGCGTAATCGAGGCACGGGCCGTGTACCCAGCGCCGACCCTGGTCGCGCGGAATCGCGAACCATTCCATGGTCGTGTAGTCGTAGAAGTATTCACTGTGGGGATTCAGTTCCAGCACAAGGCGTTGCGATCCGGTCGCGGTGCCGAGAAACCACCATTCCAAGTATCGGGGGCGATCCGCCAGAACGCCGTCAGCCATCACCACGCCCGCGCTTTCGAGCAATTCTCCGCGGCGCTCCAGTTCGCCGACAATGGTGTCGCGCAGCGGTGCGAGATCCGTCGACCGCGGCGGGCGCTGCGCCTTCGCGGTGTAGCTTCCCCATAGCGTCGTCAGCGCGTCTCCGATGACGCCCAGCGATCGGTAGATCTCCTCGGCCAATTCCGTGACGGCGTGAACGAGCGATTCGACGGTCACCGGGGCGCGAGAACTATCGGTATCCCTCATCGATCAACTGAGCTCCAAGCGTAAGGCGACGAGGCGGCGGATGCGTGATTCGGTTTGTGATTCTGCCAGTTCTCTGGCCCGGATGTCGTCTTCTCTTTCGATCGCGTCCACCAGGTCGCGATGAGCGGTGGCTT
This sequence comes from Nocardia implantans, assembly GCF_035544775.1. Taxonomy (NCBI): domain Bacteria; kingdom Bacillati; phylum Actinomycetota; class Actinomycetes; order Mycobacteriales; family Nocardiaceae; genus Nocardia; species Nocardia implantans. The sequence goes on from NZ_JAYKYQ010000017.1 coordinate 3,221, forward strand.
CGGCCGCCGGATCGAGTTTCAGCCGGGGCAACCAGAGCAAGGCGGAGAGTTCCGTCTGCAGCGCCACTTGGGCGCGGGTCAGACGGGTGGATTGCGCACACACCGCCATCTCGATATGGAAGCGGCTGTCGGCCCTGCGCGCCGAAATGGGCTCGCTGCTGACCTGTAGCCGGTCGGCCAGGGAACGCAGCCGTGCGATATCGGCCCGCAACCCACGGCGGGCGGCGAACACCGCGGCGGCTCCGGTGACGGCGAAGTGTTCGTCCCCGAGATCGCGCAATTCTTGAACGCTCATTTTCCTCAGACGCGCCAACGCGGTGCCCTCGAGGATTTCCGCCGCGCCGCGGATGAAGCTGCCGCCGCCGCGTCCGCGCTTGGTCTGCACAATGCCCTGCTGCCGGAGTACGGCCAGCGCCTCCCGTAGCGTCATCGTGGAGACGCCCAATTGGTTGGCGAGGTCGGTCTCACTGGGCAACTGCTGGCCGTCGACCATCAGGCCCAGACTGATGGCGGCGCAGAGTCGCTGCACCACGGCCTCGGTCTTCGGGCCGCCACCCTCGAGGGGGGCCAGCACGGCGCCGAGCGCGGTCAATCCGGCGCTCTCCTGCTTGGACAACGCGACTCCTCGCGTGGAATGTAACTCGATCCTAGCCAACGAACACTTGAACTATGAACTCTCGAGTTAGAGGTCAGTATCGCTGATCCGCGCTCTCCCGGTCGCGGCAGGATTGCCCCCCTTGTGCTCGGCTAACTTAACGCAATCCTTACCTGGCACCCGTTGAACTATGAAATCTAATGTCTTATGTTCAAACCCGTGCAACTGTCTTTCCTGGCACCGGGACGCGGCGGCGTCACGAACAGCCCTAGCGTCCACCGACGGTCACCCCGTCGCGGCCGTGCCGAGGCGTCGCGGCGGGGGCTGCGAACGGTGGGCGACGGTCGGCACGACTACAGGCAAATGGTGCGGAGCCACGGTGTCCGCGATGGATGACGTGCGCCATACCGAAGTCGACGGTGTTCGCGTGACCTGGCGTTTCGTACAGCATCACCTGATCGCGATCGTGGCCGTCCACAACGCCTCCGACGCTTCGCCCGTGGTCTCGTTCGGCCCGGGCAGCTATCCCGACCTCGCGCAGGCGCGTGAGCTTCTTCCGGAACTGGCGCGGCTGTGGGACGCGGTGCGCCGCGAATTCTGGGCGAAACTCATCCCGCCGTTCGGGCAGACAGCTTGGGCGTGACCCGGCTTCCGCCACGTCGGCGCGCGCATCGCCTGGACCTGCGCCCCGCCACCCGTGGCCGCTCGGACCGGTCGAGCCGGTGCTTGCGGCTGCGCGCCCGGCTTCGAGGCCGGGCGCGCAGCGTCGTACCCGCGCGGGAACCGGATCTCAGTCCCGCGTGATGGCCCCGTCCACGCGCCGCCAGATGCCGAGCGGGTTGTCCGCGCGGATCTCGTCGGCGAGCAGGTCGTCGGGGACGTTCTGGTAGGCGACCGGGCGCAGGAAGCGCTCGATGGCGCGGCTGCCGACAGAGGTGGTCGATGGCGCGCTGGTCGCGGGGAACGGGCCGCCGTGAACCACCGCGTGGCCGACCTCCACCCCGGTGGGCCAGCCGTCGAACAGCACCCGGCCCGCGATCAGTTCCAGCCTGCCGAGCAGGGTCACGGCGAGCTCGCGATCCGAGGGCGCGGCGTGCACCGTGGCGGTGAGCTGGCCCTCGAGCTCGTCCACCAGGGCGGCGAACTGCTCATCGCCGGTCACCCGGACGATGATCGAGGCGGGCCCGAACACCTCTTCCTGCAGTTCGCGGTCGGCGCGGAAGCGCTCACCGGTGGTCACGAACAACTGCGGCACGCCGGTGCACACCGCCTCGGCGCCGGCGCCCTTCGCGACGGTTCGCACGGCGTCGGTGGCGGCCAAGCGGCGTACGCCCGCGTCGAACGCGGAGGCGATGCCCGCGTTCAGCATCGGCGCGCCGGACGCGGCGGCGACCGCGGCGCTCGCCGCCGCGACGAAATCGTCCGCTCCGGGACCGTCGGCCAGGAAGACCAAGCCGGGGCTCGTGCACAGCTGCCCGACGCCGGTGGTCAGGGAGGCGACGAATTCGGCGCCGAGCCGCGCTCCGTGCTCGGCCAGGGCGCCCGGCAGCACGAACACCGGATTCACGCTGGACATCTCCGCGAACACGGGGATGGGTACCGGCCGCGCCGCGGCCGCCGCGACGAGCGCGAGCCCCGCCCGTCGCGACCCGGTGAAGCCGACCGCCCGGATGCGTGGGTCGCGCACCAGCGCCAAGCCGGTCTCCACGCCGCCGTGGACCAGCGAGAAGGTGCCCTCGGGCAGGTCGTGCTCCCGTACGGCCGCACGCACCGCGCGGCCCACCAACTCGGAGGTGCCCGGATGGGCAGGATGGGCCTTCACTACCACCGGCGCGCCCGCCGCCAGCGCGGAGGCGGTGTCGCCGCCGGCCACCGAGAAAGCCAGGGGGAAGTTGCTCGCCGCGAACACCGCGACCGGGCCGAGCGGGATGCGGCGCTGGCGCAGGTCGGGTTTGGGCAGCGGGCTGCGCGCCGGGTCGGGCCGGTCCAGCCGGGCGCCGGTCCAGCTGCCCTCCCGCACCACCTCGGCGAAGAGCCGGAGCTGGCCGGTGGTGCGGCCGATCTCGGAACGCACGCGGGACTCGGGGAGTCCGGTCTCGGCGATCACCCGGTGGACCAGGGCATCGCCGAGCGCATCGATTTCGCGCGCGATGGTGTCCAGGAACGCCGCGCGCGCGTCGAAGCCGGTATGCCGGTAGCGCTCGAAGGCGGCCGCGGCCAGTTCGGCGGCGCGGGCGACCGTCGCGGCGTCGGCTTCGCCGTACACCGGGTCGAGGTCGGCGCCGGTCGCCGGATCCGTCGCCCGGAACGCTCCGGCTGCGCCGTGGACGTCCACGGCGCCCACCAAGTTGGCGCCGGTCAGAAGTGCGGCATCGGTGTGTGCGGTGGTCATCAGCTCACTTTCTTCACAAGGTCGGCCAGCTCGGCGAGTTCGACTTCGTCGAGGTCGGTCAGCGGGCTGCGGACCGGGCCGGCCGGGCGTCCGATCACTTTCATGCCCGCCTTGATGATGCTCACCGCGTAGCCCGGCTTCCGGTTGCGCAGGTCGCAGTAGGGAATCACGAAGTCGTTCAACGCGGTGCGCACGAACTCGGTGTCGCCCGCCCGCAGAGCCCGGTAGAAGGCCAGCGCGAATTCCGGGACGAAGTTGTAGATCGCCGAGGAGTAAGTGGTGACGCCGAGGGCCAGGTACGGCAGCGCGAACATCTCCGCGGTCGGCAGGCCGCCCACGTAGGTGAGCCGGTCGCCCAGAGCGGCGTAGATGCGGGTCATCTGCTCGATGTTCCCGATGCCGTCCTTGAATCCGACCAGGTTCGGGCACCGGTCGGCGAGTTCGGCGACGGCGGTCTCGGTGTAGGCGGCGTTGGCCCGCGAATAGATGATCACGCCCAGCTCGGTGGCCGCGCACACCTGCCGGACGTGCGCGACCAGTCCCTCCTGGCTGGCCTCGGTGAGGTAGGGCGGCAGCAGCAGGATCCCGTGCGCGCCCGCGCGTTCGGCCGCGCGTGCCATCTCCACGGCGGTGGCGGTGCCGTATCCGGCCGGTGCGATCACCGGCAGCCCCTCGGGCGCCTCGGCCACCGCGGCGGTGACCACCTGCTCCACCTCGGCAGGGGTCAGCGAGAAGAATTCGCCGGTGCCGCCCGCGGCGAAGAGGCCGGAGGCGTCGTAACCGCCGAGCCAGGCGATGTTCTCCCGGTAGGCGGCCTCGTCGAAGGAGCCGTCGGCGCGCAGATGGGTGACCGGGAAGGACAGCAGCCCGGAGCCGAGCTTGCGGGCGATGTCCTGCGGTGCGGCAGTGGTCATGGGGCTCTCCTGTTCGATGGGCCGTGTGAGCCCACCCTAGGAACGACTTATGATTCACGTCCAACACTGTTTGCATATCTTTCAATACAAGGTCGGTATCGAATGTTCACCTTCGTGCAGCTCACCCACTTCGTGGCCGTCGCCGAGGAACTGCACTTCGGACGCGCCGCCGAACGCCTCCGGATGACCCAGCCGCCGCTGAGCAGGCAGATCCAGCTGCTCGAGAAGGAAGTGGGCGCCGAACTGTTCGACCGTGCCAATCGCACCGTGCGGCTCACCCGGGCCGGTCAGGCGTTCCTGGTAGATGCCCGCCGCCTGTTGCAACAGGCCGAGCGCGCGACTTTGGCGGTGCGCCGGGTCTCGGCGGGCACCGGCGGCGTGCTGCGTGTGGGTTTCACCGGGGCCAGCGTGCACTCCGGCCTGCCCTTGGTGCTGGCGACCGCCCGTTCGCTACTGCCGGACGTCGACGTGGAACTGCGCGAACTGGTGACGATGGACCAAGTGGAGGCGCTCTCGGACGGATCGCTGGATCTGGGCATGGTGCGCCCGCCGATCACCCGGCCCGATCTGACCGCCCGTACGTTCGTGCGGGAGGGCCTGATCGCCGCGTTGCCCGGCGGGCATCCGCTGGCGGCGTCGTCCGAGCCGCTGCCGGTCTCGGCGTTGCACGGCGCCGACATGGTCATGCATGCGCCGGTCGAGGCGCGCTACTTCCACGAATTGGTGACCAGCGTGCTGCACGCCGCGGCGGTGGTGCCGGTGGTGACCCAGTACATGACCCAGGTGCACAGCATCCTCGCTTTGGTCAACCTGGGGTGGGGCGTGGCGCTGGTGCCCGAATCGGCGGCGGGAATGCGATTCGACAACGTGCGGTACCGGCCGCTGGCCGAAGCCGGGAAGGCGGTCGAACTCGATCTCGTCTGGCGGCAGGACAACGAGAACCCGGCCCTGGCCCGCTTGCTCCACGGGCTGGAGCAGCAGGCCGAACCGTCGTCCGATACCTTTCCTGTATCGATTCATCCGTAAATAGTGTTGGACGGGAATCGTGCCTGCTCTCTAAGTTCGGTGCTGTGAGGCGAGTCACTCGCCCCGATGATCTCTTCCCACAGCACCGCGCAGCGCGGTGGTGGTTCGACCGAAAGGAGTGGACGATGTCGTTCACTCGGCAGCCGACGGCAGAACTGGATGCGGCCGTATCAAAGTTCTTTCGACGCGTCGTTCCGCTGTTCATCGTCATGTTGATCTGCAATCAAATCAACCGAGCCAATATCGGTTACGCCCGCGAATACCTCGAAGCGGACGTCGGCATCGGCGCCGCCGCGTACGGGTTCGGCGCGGGCGTGTTCTTCATCGCCTACGCGCTGTTCGAATTGCCGAGCAACGTGATGATGGAAAAGTTCGGCGCCAGGATCTGGCTCACCAGGATCATGGTCAGCTGGGGGTTGATCTCCGCGGCGATGATGTTCGTGCAGAACGCGACGATGTTCTACGTCCTGCGGTTCCTGCTCGGCGCCGCCGAGGCGGGATTCTTCCCCGCCGTGATCTTCTACCTGGCCAAATGGTTGCCCAACAGCCACCGCGGACGCGCCACCGCGCTCTTCGTCGCCGGATCGTCGATCGCGGCCGCGATCTCGGGGCCGCTGTCCGGACCGCTGCTTTCGCTCGACGGCGGCGGCGGGCTGCACGGCTGGCAATGGATGTTCGGCATCGAGGGAATGGTCTCGGTGATCGTCGGCTGTATCGCCTTCTTCTTCCTCGATTCCCGGATCGAGGACGCGAAATGGCTGACGGCGGGGGAACGAAAAGCATTGAACGAGACCATCGCCGCGGAGGAAGCCGACAAGGCCGTGCGTTCGGGCGTCGCGCACAAAGCGTCACGCTGGCGCATGCTCGCCGATCCGAAACTGCTGCTGTTCTGCTGGATCTATTTCGCCATCCAGCTTTCCATCTACGCCAATACGTTCTGGCTGCCCTCGATCATCCGCCGTATCGACGGCGTGAACGACATCACCGTCGGTCTGCTGGCCTCGCTGCCGTGGATCTGCGCCGTGGTGGCTATGTACGTCTCGGCCCGGATCGGTGACCGCACCGGCAACCGGCGGCCGCTGCTGATCATCGCGCTGCTCACCGCGGCGGCCGGCACCTACCTGGCCGCGATCACCTCGCCGTGGCTCGCCCTGGTGTTCCTGTGCATCGCCGCCATGGGCTTCAAGAGCGCAAGCCCACTGTTCTGGTCCATCCCGCAGTCGGGGCTGCACCCGTTGGTGCTGGCGCCCGCCATCGCCATCATCAACTCCATCGGCAACCTCGGCGGCTTCGTCGCACCGTACGGCTTCGGCCTGGTGAAATCGGCCACCGGCGAGGTGACCTGGGGTCTGTACGCGCTGGCCGCGGCGTCGGTGCTCGCCGCCGCATCGGTGCTGCTGGTGCGGCGTCACGCGGGATCCGGAACCGTCGACACCGATTCGCGTGCCGCCGCCGCCGAACCTTCCGTCGATCGCGCACCGGTCGGCTCCCCGAACACTCTTGCCGTCACCACCTCGGAGAATCGGTCATGACATCCTCGTCCCGCACTCCTCGCATCACCGGCATGCGCGTCGTCCCGATCGCGGGCCACGACAGCATGCTGCTCAACCTGAGCGGCGCGCACGCTCCCTACTTCACCCGGAACCTGGTGATCCTCACCGATTCCGAGGGCCGGACGGGGGTGGGGGAGGTGCCCGGCGGCGAACGCATCCGCACCACCCTCACCGACGCCGTCGACCTGGTGCTCGGCCGCTCGATCGGCGAGTACCACGCCGTGCTCGGCGACATCCGAAGCACCTTCGCCGCCCGCGACGCGGGTGGGCGCGGCAACCAGACGTTCGATCTGCGGGTCACCGTGCACGCGGTCACCGCCGTGGAATCCGCGCTGCTGGATCTGCTCGGCCAGCATCTGGACGTGCCGGTGGCCGCGCTGCTGGGCGACGGAGTGCAGCGCACCGAGGTACCGGTGCTCGGCTACCTGTTCTTCGTCGGCGATCGCACCCGCACCGACCTGCCGTACCGATCCGCCGCCGACGAGCCCGCCGACGCCGACACCTGGCAGCGGCTGCGGCACGAGGCGGCGCTCACGCCGGACGCGGTGGTGGCGCTGGCCCGCGCCGCCCGCGAGCGTTACGGCTTCCGCGATTTCAAACTCAAGGGAGGCGTGCTGGCCGGGCGGGAAGAGGCGGCCGCGGTGCGCGCGCTCGCCGAGGAGTTCCCGGACGCCCGCATCACGCTGGACCCCAACGGCGGGTGGTTGCTGAGCGAAGCGGTGCAGCTGTGCCGTGAGCTCACCGGCGTTCTCGCCTACGCCGAAGATCCGGTCGGCCCGGAGGGCTCCTACTCCGGTCGTGAGGTGATGGCCGAGTTCAAGCGGGCCACCGGCCTGCCCACCGCCACCAACATGATCGCCACGGACTGGCGCGAACTCGGCCACACCGTCCGGGCGGGCGCGGTCGACATCCCACTCGCCGACCCGCACTTCTGGACCATGGCGGGCTCGGTGCGGGTGGCGCAGCTGTGCGACGCGTGGGGCCTGACCTGGGGCTCGCACTCCAACAACCATTTCGACGTCTCCCTGGCGATGTTCACCCACGTCGCCGCGGCCGCCCCCGGCGCGATCACCGCCATCGATACCCATTGGATCTGGCAAGACGGTCAGCGCATCACGCGGGAGCCCTACCGCATCACCGACGGCCTGCTGACCGTGCCGTCTCGCCCCGGTCTGGGCGTCGAACTCGACGAGGAACAGGTCGCGGCCGCGAACGAGCTCTACCACCGGGAGGGCTTGGGCGATCGCGACGACGCCGCGATCATGCAGTATCTCGTGCCGGGCTGGCGCTTCGACAGCAAGCGTCCGGCGCTGGTGCGCTGAACCGCCCACGGGCCGGTCGGACATCACGGATGAGGGGGTGTCCGGCCGGCCCGGCTCGTCGGCGATGTCCGTCGAAGCCTCTTGACGAACATACGTTTGGGAGCCCCCTCAGGAGGCATTACCCCAGCGGACAAGCTCGACAAGGAGGTTCGGATGTCGGCTGCAGTTTGGGTAATCATCGTCGTCATCGCCATTGTCGTCATCGCGGCCGCTGTCGCGCTCCTGGTCCGGCCGATGCTGCGCAGACAGCGACTACGCCGCAGATTCGGCCCGGAATACGACCGCACGGTGCAGGAGCACGAGGACCGCAAGACCGCGGAGCGCGAACTCGCCGAACGCGAGCGCAGGCACGCGCAATTGCGGTTGCGTGAGCTGTCGGACGACGAGAAGCGGGTCTATTCCACTCGCTGGGTAGAGGTGCAGGAGCGATTCATCGACGACCCCGCCGGGGCGTTGAGCGAAGCCGACCGCCTCGTCACCACCATCATGGCCGAGCGCGGCTACCCCACGGAGAACTACGAGCAGCAGTTGGCCGATCTGTCCGTGGAGCACGCCGAGCCGCTGGGCCACTATCGCGCCGCGCACGACATCGCGACCCGGCCCGCCGGGGCGGCGGTGTCCACCGAGGACCGACGCACGGCCATCGTGCACTACCGGGAAGTGTTCCAAGATCTGATCGGCGTGGGCAGCCAGGGCAAGAAGGACGTGAAAGCATGAGCACCGAATCCGAGCGCCGACCCTACGGCGATGGGGCGGAAGGGAATTCGACGGCGGGGGAGAGCCGGGCAGAATCGCGGTACGACGGAACCGGGGCGGCCGACCGTCCGCAGACCGGACCGGTCGTGGACCCCGCTGCGGTAGAGCACGAGTCCGGGCAGGTCGCGGCGTCGGGCGGGATCGATGACGCCGAACGCGCGCAGGCCACCGGTGCGCCCGGATCGGGTACGCCCGCCGCCGCGGCCGCAGGCGCCGAGCCGGTCCGCGCGGATGCCGCGGCGCGACAGCAGACCATCGGCACCGAGTCCGGTGGCGCCGCGGCGGCCGAGCAAGCCGCGCCGACGGCGGAAGCCGCGGAGGCACGGCCCGAGCCGTTGTTCCCGGAAGCCGATCTCGATCGCCTGCGCACCCAGTGGCGAGAAGTGCAGGTCGCCTTCGTCGACGATCCCCGTGCCGCGGTCGATCGCGCGGACGAACTGCTCGGCAACACCATTCACCAGCTGACCGCCACCTACGAGCAGCGCAAGCACGAACTGGACTCGCGGCTCGGCGACACGTCCGACACCGAGGGGCTGCGGCAGGCGCTGCGCGGGTACCGGGCGTTCTTCGACCAGCTGCTCTCGATCGGCGGCTAGCGGAAAGACCTTGCGCATGAATGTCTTCCGATTGGCCGGCGGCACGGTCGACCGGGCGACGGACTGGGTCGCCCGGCAGGTGAAGCAGCGGGTTCCCGCCGCCGACCCCGCCGATCGCGACCCGCAGTTCATCGCGAGCACCGTGGATCTGGGCTGGCGGCTCGTCCGCCTCTACTTCCGCGCCGAGGTACGCGGCCTGGAGCGGATCCCGGAAGAGGGGCCGGTGTTGCTGGTGGGCAACCACTCCGGCGGGAACGTGTCGCCGGAGGTTTTGGTGACCACGCTGGCCTTCGTGCGGCGTTTCGGACCGCACCGGCCCTTCTTCCAGCTCGCCCACGACATGGTGATGGCCTATCCGGTGATCGGCTCGTTGCTGCGCCGCTTCGGGACGGTCAACGCCGACCCCGCCAATGCGGAGCAAGTGCTGCGTGACGGCGCGGCGGTGCTGGTCTATCCCGGTGGCGATTGGGAGGTGCACCGGCCGACCTGGGAGGAGGACCGGATCGACTTCGCCGGTCGCACCGGATTCCTTCGCCTGGCCTGGAACCAGGGCGTTCCGATCGTTCCGGTGGTGAACATCGGGGCGCAGCAGAGTCAGCTGGTGCTCACCCGGGGTGATCGGATCGCGCGCCTGCTACGGCTGGATCGGATGTTGCGGCTGAAGGTGTTCCCGATCTCCATCGCTCTGCCGTGGGGGCTGAACGTCGGTGATCTCGCCGGGCATCTTCCGTTGCCGAGCAAGATCACCGTCGAGTTCCTCGACCCGATCGATCTGCGCGAAGCGATCGGGCCCGAACTCGATCTCGACGCGGCCTACCGGTACGTCACCGGCATCATGCAAGGCGCGCTGACCAGGCTCGACGAGGAGCGCGCCCTGCCCATCGTCGGTTGACCGGAAGCGGCGGTGCGATCGCGCCCGAAGACGGCCACCTTCGTGATACTGTAAGTAACATATATTCGCTCGTGTGATGGAGGTCACCATGCGCGATGTCGCGCATGCAAGGATCGAATGGTTCGCCGCACCCGGTGCCGAGGGCGGCGGAGCGGCGCTGGACCAGGTGGCGATCATGACCGGCGCCGCCGGTCTGGTCGCGGTCGTTCTGCTGTGGGTCGGGTATCTGCACCGAACCCGCCGGATCACCTGGTTGCAGCGCGTCGCCGACCGGATCGGGCGACTGTTCAACCGGCCCGGCTGGGTCGCCCTTCCGCTCGCGATGTTCCTCGCGACCATCCTGACCGCGCTGCTCGGCTTCATCTGGGATGTCAGCTTGCACGTCGGCAACGGCCGCGACAACGGGCCGCTGGCGAACCCGGCGCACTACTTCATCCTGGCGGGACTGTTCTTCCTGTTCACCGCCGGAATGTCGGCGATCGTGCTGCCTTTGGACGAGAAGCCCGGCGCGGCGGCCGTGCGGATCACCCGCACCTGGTACGCGCCCGTCGGCGGCATCCTCATCGCGGGCGCCGGTCTCTACGCCTTGATCGGTTTCCCCCTCGACGACATCTGGCATCGGCTGTTCGGGCAGGACGTCACGCTCTGGGGCCCGACGCATCTGATGCTGATCGGCGGCGCAGGCTTGTCACTGGTCGGAGTGTTGCTGCTCGAATTCGAAGGCAGGCACAGCAAACCGGAGCCCGACCGCGCCGACGGCAGGCTGATGTGGCTGCTGCGTTCCTTCGCCTTCGGCGGCCTGCTCATCGGGCTCTCGGTGTTCCAAGTGGAGTTCGACTTCGGGGTGCAGCAGTTCCGGCTCGTCCTGCAGCCGATGCTGATCGCCGCCGCGGCCGCGATCTCCCTCGTCGCCGCCCGCGCCAGCCTGGGGCCGTTCAGCACACTGGTGGTGGTCGGCTTCGCCGCCTTGGTCCGCGCCGTGGTCGCCGTGCTGGTCGGCGGACCGGTCATCGACGCGCCGCGCAATGTCTTCCCGCTCTATCTCGGCTGCGCGGTGGTGGTGGAACTGCTCGCGCTGCTGCCGCTCATCCGGCGGCCGATCTGGTGGGGCGCGCTGTGCGGCCTCGGCATCGCGACGGTCGGGCTGTGGCTGGAATCCCTGTGGGTCGGGGCGATGTTCGTCAATCCGTGGCCGGCCGCCATGTGGCCGGAACTGCTCGCGATGGCCGTGCCCACCGGCGTCGCGGGCGGTGTCGTCGGGGCGCTGCTGGCGATGACGCTGCGCGGCGAGCCGCTGCCGCGCCCGGCGGTGCGGCGCGGGTTGATGGTCGCCGCGGTCGTGATCGTGGCGGCCGCCACCGCCAACGGGTTGCTGGTCGACGTGCCGCCGCAGGCCACCGCCACGGTCGCGCTGCGCGACGCCGGATCGGGCCCGGAAGGCAGGATGGTGCTGGCCGACGTTCGCGTCACGCCCGCCGACCTCGTCGGCTCCGATCCGGAATGGATGCAGATCCTGTCCTGGCAAGGTGGCATCGGCGGTGACAGTCCTGGCCGCGGTCTGGTCGTCGATCACCTGCAACGAGTGGGCGCCGGACACTATGTCTCCACCGAACCCGTCCCGGCCTACGGGTCGTGGAAGACCGTGCTGCGACTGCAGGACGGGCGCGTCCTGACCGCCGCGCCGATCTTCATGGCCGCCGACCCCGGCATCGGCGTGGAAGAGGTTCCCGCGCTCACGTCGTTCACCCGCCCGTTCATCGCCGAGATCACGGTGCTGCAGCGGGAGCGCTCGTTCGACTACCCATCCTGGCTGTTCGGCGCGGCGTCGCTGGTGGTGCTGGTGTGCAGTCTCATCCTCGTCGGCGCGCTGTCCTGGGGTGCGGCGCGGATCAACGACCGATACCCGCATGCGAGCCGGGCGGCGGTGGCGGAACCGGCGGTGGCGCGATGACCCGAGGCTCGGGCAGCGTGGACGTGCTGGCCGATCACTCGCTCCTGCTCGCGATACCGGCCTTCCTGCCCGCCTTGGCCGTGGTGGCCGTCGTCGTGTTCGTCGCCGTGCGCGACCGCCGCGCCGAGGAACGCGATCGCACGCCAGGGGCGCCGTCCGAGCACGGCGCGGAGAAGGAGCGGTGATGGCCTCCGTGCGGCGCTGGGGCGCGCTCGCACTGCTGTGTGGTCTGCTGGTGACCGGCTGCGCCTCCTCCGAGCCCGCCACCGCCCCGTCGACGAGCGTGCCCGCAGGCGACTCCGACAGCCTCGTCGTCGCCGTCCGGATCGCGGCCGGGGAGGTGAGCCCGGCCGAGGTCCGCTTGGAGACCCGGGTGGGACGACCCATCGAGGTGGTGGTCGACAGCGACGCCGACGACGAATTGCACGTCCACGCCTCGCCGCAGCACACGTTCGCGATCACACCGGGGACCGGTCAGCGTTTCCGCTTCACCGTGGACGTGCCGGGGCGGGTGGAGATCGAACTGCACCACGCCCGGCGAACGGTGGCGACCCTGCTCGTGCGCGGATGACGGTTCTCGCACACGGCATCGGCGGTGCCGCCGATCTGCCGATCCCGTTGTCGTACGCGCTCGTCGGTGCCGCATGGGCCCTCACGTTCTCGTTCGCGGTGCTGGTGCTCGCCTGGCGCGAACCGCGACTGGATCCGCGGTCACCGGGAATCGCGGTCCCCTCGCTGGTGCGTGCGATCGTGGACGCCAGGGCTTTGCGGGTGGCTATCTCGGCGGTGAGCGTGACCGTCACGGTCGTGGTCGTCGTGATCGGCGTTTTGGGAAGTTCTGATCCGGCGCGCAATCCCGTGCCAGGTGTCGTGTACATCTTCCTCTGGGTCGGTGTGATGGTCGCCTCGCTGGTCGCCGGACCCGTGTGGAAGGTCTTGTCCCCGGTGCGCGCCGTGCACCGGGCGCTCTGCCTGGTGCGGCGCCGTGAACCCGGGCACGGCCCGGTACGGTATCCCGATTCTTGGGGACACTGGCCCGCGGTGCTGGGTCTGTTCTCCTTCGTGTGGATGGAATTGGCCTGTCCGGAACCGGGTTCGGTGGCCGTCGTGACCACCTGGCTGGTGGCATACCTCGTCGTGAACACCACCGGGCTCGTCCTGTGCGGCACCGCGTGGGCCGAGCGTGCCGACCCGCTGGAGGTGTACAGCAGTCTGCTGGGCAGGTTGAGCCCGTTGGGCCGTCGCGCGACCGGCGAACTCGTGCTGCGATCGCCATTGGACAATCTGGCCGGCACGCCGGTCCGCATCGGCGCGGTGGCCGTGGCCGCCACCCTGCTGGGCTCGACCGCGTTCGACAGCTTCTCCACCTTCCCTTCCTGGCGCGGACTGCTGGCCGACACGGGCGGATCCGAGGTCATGCCGACCGTGCTGAAAACGGCGGGGCTGCTGAGTTTCATCGTGGTCGTCGGCGTCGCGTTCCGGACTGCCGCACAGGCCACCGGAGGCCTGCCCGCAGCCGAGCGGAAATTGCTACCCGCCCGCCTCGCGCACAGCCTGACCCCGATCGTCGCGGGCTATCTCGTGGCGCACTACCTCACGTTCTTGGTCGAGAAGGGCCAGGCGACGGCGCTGTTGTTCGCGGATCCGTTCGGACGGGGATGGAACCTGGCCGGCCTCGCCGACCGCGACGTCGCCTATCTGCTGTCCACCCACCCCGCCGTGCTGGGCACGATCAAGGTGCTGGCCGTGGTGATCGGCCATATCCTCGGCGTCGCCGCCGCGCACGACCGCTGCCTGCAGTTGCTGCCACGAGCCCATCGGGTCACGGGTCAGCTGGCCTTGATGCTCACCATGGTCGGTTTCACCTTCACCGGTCTCTACTTGCTGTTGGAACACCCATTTGGCAGCGAATTCGCCACGAAAGTGGGTTCATAGCGCGTCTCCCTACCGTGTCGGTCTCGCCGGGCTTGCCCCGCCGTCGCTCGACAGCGGATGTCGCGTGCCGATGGGGAGCAGTGGATGGGCCTCGGCGCTCAAGGCGACCAGCGCCTCGACGTCGAGCAAGCTGGCTTTGGTGTAGGTGAAGGTGGTCGGCTGTCGTCGTCGCGGCGACGTGGTGTCCGACGACGTGCGGAGAGTGCCGAGCACGTCGAGGGTGCTGCGCGGTGTAGTGGGCTGGCCGAGGCTGTCGGGGTGGGCGCGGGCGGGTTCGTTGGCGGTGTCGGCGCTGTCGGCCAGATGCAGCCATCCCAGTTCGTCGGGGAACAGCCGCCGCCAGGCGTCGGCCTCGGCGCACTCGGCCAGCATGTGCCGCGGCATCTTCGCCCAGCCGCGGGAAGGGTCGCCGGCGACGGTGCACGACACCGACGACGGTTTCGCGGCGACGTACGGAACAAAGAACTCGACAAGCTGCTCAGCGCGGCCGAGCAGGGGTTTGAGGGACAGTCACCCGAGGTCCGGCGCCGAGGAAAGTTCCGGAGCTCCGTCGAACCGGGGTCCCGGTAGTCGCGCGCCGCTGACAGTTGCGCCCAGATGATCGATTCCGAAAGTGCCACCTCGATGCACCCAGCGCCTGCGTGAACCTGCGTGTCGCATCCACCATCTACGCCCTTCCAACGTTCTTGCCGTGCCGTTGTTCGTCCACGACAAACCAACGAATTCGGTACGTCGGCGCATTCGCGCCGAACAACAGGCCTCCACGAGCTCACGCTCGAGGAGACCGCAACTGCCCGGATCCTCCACTACGAAAAGCTGGATCCTTGACCATCGGCCCGAACCAGCGATAGACCTGGGCGACAAAGCGCCCGCGTCATGAGGGCGAAGTGACGTCACTATTCGCCGTCACGATCACGGCTGAACTGACACACGCGGCTTCCGATTTCACCGATAACCGACGCCGGAATTCACTGGCACAACCACGCCCGGTCGCACAGCGGTGCACGGCTGCTGCGAATCTTCGCTTGACATTGTCGCGGCGACAACGTTTTCACTGGTGCTATGCGGATCAGAGAACTCGCCGACGCCGTCGGCATCACCACCCGTGCCGTGCGGTACTACCACCGCATCGGACTGCTGCCGGAACCCCCGCGCCAACCCAACGGTTACCGTCGATACTCGCTGCGCGACGCTGTCGAGCTCGCTCGGATCCGCCGTCTCGCCGAGCTGGGTTTGAACTTGGACGAGGTCGGTGACGTCCTGGCCGAGGACGCGGGCAAGGACTTGGTCGAAGTGCTCGTCGAGCTGGAGGCGGACCTGGCGCGCCAGGAGGCGTCCATCCGACAGCGCCGCGCCCGCTTGGCGCAGCTGCTGCGGCAGGCGGAGGAGGGCGGCGGGCTGTCCGCCGACGCGCCGGTTTCCCCGGCGCTGGCCGCGCTGTTCGACGACATGGCCCGCGCCGGCGCCCGCCATCCCGGTCCGGAGCCGGCGATGGCGGTCAAAGAACGCGAGCTGCTGGCGCTGCTGGAGACCAGCGCACCGGTCGATGACGGGTGGCTCGACGGCATGATGCGCGCGCTGAGGGCTGATCCGGAGGCCATGACGCGCGCGTATGAGATCTATGTCCAGCTCGACGAGCTGTCGGGACTACCCGAGGACGATCCTCGGGTGGAGCAGGCAGCCCGTGCCGTTGTCGCCGCCATGCCGGAGGGGATGCTGGAGGCGCTGAGCTTTCCTGGCGATCAGCAGCTGGAGCCGCCGGGCGGGAATGGTTTCGCCGAAGCGTTTTTCGCGGACTTCGCACCGGCGCAGGCGGCGGCGATACGTCGCGCCATCGAATTGCTGCAGGAGCGGGGACGATGAAGGGACTGTCGGCGCTGCGCACGGCCGTGCGGTGGTCATTCGCGGCGGTGCTGCCCGGCGAATCTGCGCTCGTCGTTTGCCGGGTGTCCGGGACATCCATCGCACCGCCTGTGCGGTTGGCCGTGGAGCTATCGGTGTTCGCCGTGCTGACGGCGGCGGCCACGCTGCTGGCCCTGGACTCCCACCGGCGCCGCCGCGCCGCCCTGACCTGGCGTCAGGCGATCACGGCTGCCGTCACGGATCTGGTTCCCGCGGTCGTACGCAAGCTCGTCGCGCACGAGTTCGCTCTCGTCACCAGCTTTCTGCGCTGGGCAACTCGTCGCGGTCCCCACGGTGTGCGCGACGGCGACGTGGCGGTGCCGTACGCCTCCGGGCAGGCGGCCGTCATGTACGGCTTCCTCGTCGTCTGCGTCGTGGAGACTGCGGCTCTCGCGTACCTCATCCCGTGGCCGCTGGTGCACGCGGTCGTCCTCGTCATCGACGTATGGGGGGTCTTCTTCGTCACCGCGTTGCATGCCTCCTGTGTCGTCCGCCCGCACGTCATCGGCGCCGACGGCTCGCTGCGGCTGCGTTACGGGGCGCTGCTCGACATCCACATCCCCGCCGAGCGCATAGCATCCGTCCGCGTGCACCGCCGGTACCCTGACACCCGACTGGCGGCCGTGGACAGCGACGCCGCGGCAGACCTCGCCGTAGCCGGCCAGACGTCGGTCACCGTGTCGCTGACCGAACCGATCGTCTTCACCAGGCCGTTGGGCAAGCCGGCGCGGGCTCGCACCTTCCGCTACTTCGCCGAAGACCCCGCCTCCGCTGTCACCCAACTCCGCGCTCGCGCGTCCCTCGACAGAAGCTGAACCCCGCGTTCCACACATGTGGTCCTCAGGTATCAGCTCAGAATCAATTCTGCGAATGGGGACACTCTTCCGTAGCGAACCCGCAAACCAGCGGCGGATCTACAACCGATCCGACACAAAGGCAGCCGGCGACGGGGGGTTGCGCTCCCTCTGACCGTCTCGAGGTGCGCGGCCACCGACTTCATGCGTACTGCCGCCCTGTTCGTGAGATCGTCGTGGACTCGGTTGCACACCCTGGACATCACCTTCGAAGGCTGACTCAGCGCTGGACGAAAGTTACCCGATCAAACCGGGTTACACCGTTGGGTGGACAGACCCGCGTCACGACGTGACCATCCACCACGGGACAGCCTCCCTCCAGATCGCCGACCGCGCTCTCGCTCTGCCGCCTAAGCTGGCTACCCTCGTTCACCAGCTGGTAGCACAACCACCGCAGCCACACGGCGCTCGCGGCCTCCTTCGAGCGCGCATCGTCCTTGCTGTTCCCCGGTACGAGTCCCAAGTGGCCGCTGGGTGCCAATCGCTTGTGCGGCCAGAACACGCCGAACTCCGGGAGCAGTCGATCGATCCTTGAAGTTCGGAGCATCAGGGGGAGTGGTGCTACCGCCGGAGGGGGTGGGCAAGGTGACTATCACCTCGCGCCGTCCCCGCACGGCAGCGACGGTTACCGCACCGCCTACCCCGGCGCCACCGACACCCGCCTCACTCGTGTATACGGCGCAGAGCCGGACACCCGGCCGTACCCCGAAGAACGCTCTCGGCGCATCTGGTCCGGCCACCGATTCGACACCCTGGACCTGATCACCTGAGGCGGTCCTCGGCTCGCACGTGCTGTCGCGACGCGGATCGGCGATGAGCGCGGGTAGCCGCGACCATTGTCGGCATTCTCACCCGCCGCCGTTTCGATCGGCCGGGAGCAACTCGACGATCGAGCGCGAGCCGGCCGCGACGACCGAACCGACCCGCAGGCGCGCGGATTCGGCGATCTCGCGCAGTCCGCCCAGCGTGCGTTCCCGGCCGCGGACGTAGCACAGCATCCGCAGGTCTCCTTCGGTGTCCGGCGGGCCGCCGCCGGCATCGCCGATATGGTCCACAACGAGCACCCTTCCGTGCTCCGCGGCCGCGTCGGCGCATCGCCGCAAGATGCGGACGGCGGCCTCGTCGTCCCAGTCGTGCAGGACACCGGAGAGCAGATAACCGCCCGCTCCGGCGGGAAGGGGATCGAAGAAGCTGCCCACTCGCGCGTCGGCCCGGTGCTCGAGGCCCGCGGCGCGAATGGCCCGCCGGGCGCGAGCCGCCGGGCCCGCCAAGTCGACCACCGTCCCGCGCAATGCGTCATGGGCGCGAAGAAGGGCGATGAGCAAGCTGGCATCGCCTCCACCGACATCGATGACGTGACCGAGCGCGCCCCACGGGTAGGCGCCGGCCACCAGCGGGGCGTCGGCCACCAAACGGGCCCCCATCAGAGCGTCGAACGACGCGCCCAGCGCCGGATCGGCGGACAGGTCCTCCCAGAACGGCCGGCCGAACTGCCGCGGAAAAGCGGGCTCGCCGGTGCGGACGGTGTGCAACAGGTGGACGAAGCACAGATCGGCGCGCCCGACGGCGCCCTCCAGATCGAGCCAGCGTCGCACGCCTTCCGGATGGTCGTCACGCAGGCGCTCACCCAGCGACGTCAGCCCGTAGCCGCCGCTACCCTGACGAGCGAGCACGCCCGCGGTCACCAGGTGCTCCAGCACACGCGCCAGCGCGTCCCGGTCCGCGTCCACCGCTGCGGCGAGCGCCTCGCTCGTGCGCCTGCCCGCGGCGACGTGGTCGGCCAGCCGCAACGTCGCCGCCACGCGGATGGCCATCGGCGTCACGAGGTCGGCGGCCGCCCACAGCGCCCCACCCCATTCGGTCGGTTCCTCGGCCATGGCCCTCCTCGCTCGTCGGCTCCGGCTCGCCGCTCGCCGCGACGGTCAGCGCAGCGGCACCTGCCAGCACAACCGGGTGCCCGCGGCACGCCCGTCCGGCCCGGTTCCGGCCGTGAGGGTGAAAGTCCCGGCCGCTTCCTCGGCACGCCTGGCGAGATTCGTCAGGCCGCTCGGGGCGACATCGGGCGGCAGCCCGCAGCCGTGGTCCTCGACGACGATGATCAGATCGTCGGCCACCGTGATGTCGATCGTGACCGCGTCGGCGCCGGAGTGTCGGACGGCGTTGCTGACCGCTTCGCGGACCACGGCTTCGGCGTGATCGGCGAGTTCGGGGTCGATGACCGAGAGCGGTCCGCTGATGCGCACGGACGTGCGGATGCCACTGGGGGCGGTCTGCTGGCGGATGGCTTCCTCGATGCGCCTGCGCACCCGCGCGCTGTCGCTGTTGCCACCGTGCAGGTCGAAGATCGAGGTGCGGATCTCCTGGACGACGTCTTGCAGGTCGTTGATCGCTTCGGTGATGCGTTCGCGCACTTCGGGAACGCGGGTGCGGGGGACGGTGCCCTGCAGGCTCAGTCCGACGGCGAACAGTCGTTGAATGACGTGGTCGTGCAGGTCGCGGGCGATGCGGTCGCGATCGGAGAGGATGTCCAGTTCGCGCATGCGCCGTTGCGCGTCGGCCAGTTGCATCGCCAGAGCGGCCTGGTCGGTGAAGGCGGAGATCAGTTCGAGGATCTCGTTGTCGTAGGGCGCCGATTCCGCCGCCCGCAGCGCGACCAGCACGCCCACCGTGGAGTCGGAGGTCTGCATGGGCAGCACGAGCGCGGGCCCGGCGTCGGGAAAGATCTTGCCGAGATCCGCGCGGCGCGCGTCGTCCACCCGCTGGGGAGAATGCAGCCGGAACGCCTGCCCGATGGTGGTGTCGCCCAAAGGCAGCTCGATGAGCCGCTGATCGGGCGCGACCCCGGCGGTGTGGGTGATCAACAGCTCGGTGATCTCGTCGGGCGGCCCTTCCGAGTCCGGGACCACGGCGAGGTAGGTCCGTGCGGAGCCGGTGAGCCGGTGTGTGGCTTCGACGAGGTGGGTGAGGACCTGGCCGGGGGCGGTGCCCGCGAGGAATTCGGTGGTGATGTCGCGGGTGGCTTCGATCCAGGCCTGGCGGGTGCGGGCGGATTCGTAGAGGTGGGCGTTGTCGATGGCGATGCCCGCGGCGGCGGCGAGGGCGCGCACGATGACCTCGTCGTCTTCGGTGAAGGGTTGGCCGCCCTTCTTCTCGGTGAGGTAGAGGTTGCCGAACACTTCGTCGCGGATGCGGACGGGTACACCGAGGAAGGTGCGCATCGGCGGGTGGTGGGCGGGGAATCCGACCGAGGAGGGGTGGTCGGCGAGGTTGTCGAGCCGGATCGGTTTGGGCTGGCTGAACAACAGTCCGAGGACGCCGTGGCCCTGGGGGAGGTCACCGATCAATTCGCGGGTCGGTTCGTCGATGCCTTCGTAGATGAACTGGGTGAGTTGCTGGTCGTGGCCGCGGATGCCGAGTGCGCCGTAGCGGGCGTCGACCAGCGAGATGGCGGTGTGCACGATGGTGCGCAGCGTGCGGTTGAGATCGAGGCCGGAAGTGACGGTGAGCATGGCCTCGACGAGGCCGTCCATGCGGTCACGGGCGTCGATGATCTGTTCGATCCGATCCTTGACCTCGCCGAGCAGTTCGCGCAGCCGCAGTTGCGACAGCGTATCGCGCACGGAATAGGTGTCGGCCGGCGCGAAATCGGTCGTCTGCGCCCCTGGAACGCCGTCGGCGCGGCTGCTGGCCATGACTCAAGACTATTTCACCCGATTGCGGAAATGAACGCCGCCACGGTCAGAAGTCGATGGTGGTGCCCGAAGGCCGGGAACGGAGTTTGGAGGCGTAGACCGCGGCCTGGGTGCGCCGTTCCAGGCCGAGTTTGGCGAGCAGGCGGGACACGTAGTTCTTCACCGTCTTCTCGGCCAGGAACATACGTTGCGCGATCTGGCGGTTGGTCAGTCCTTCGCCGAGCAGGTCGAGCAGTTTGCGTTCCTGATCGGTGAGCCCGGCCAGCGGGCCGTCGTTGTCGGTGTTGGCGCGCAGTCGCTGCATCAGGGCGGCGGCGGCGCGGTTGTCCAGCAGCGACCGCCCCGCGCCGACTTCCTTGATGGCCTTGGCCAGTTCCATGCCCTTGATGTCCTTGACCACGTAGCCGCTGGCTCCGGCGAGGATCGCGTCCAGCATCGCCTGCTCGTCGGTGAACGAGGTGAGGATCAGGCACCGCAGATCGTCGAGCTTGGACAGCAGGTCACGGCAGAGTTCGATGCCGTTGCCGTCGGGCAGGCGCACGTCCAGAACGGCCACGTCCGGCCTGAGCGCCGGGATGCGGGCGAGGGCTTGGGCGACGTCGCCTGCTTCGCCGATCACGGTGAGCTCCGGGTCGTCGGAGAGCAGGTCGGCGAGGCCGCGGCGGACGATCTCATGGTCGTCGACCAGAAAAACCGTGATCATCTAGTGTCCAATCCGGGAGCTGGGGTGGGCTCGAGGATGGCGGGTGCCGCTGCGACGGGGTCGGCGGTCCAATCCGGGAGCTGGGGTGGGCTCGACACTACGCATCGGGCGGCCTGCTCGGTACGGACCAAAGTCCCTTCCTGCGTGGCCACCACGAACCCCACACACGCAGGTGATTCGCTGTCGGCGCAAACGTACCGCGCCGGAACGAAGTATCCGGTACGACCGGCCGGAGCCGGGCAGCGATCAGGTCGGCGCTTCGGAGCGGGTGAGCCCTTCGGCGAACAGGATCCGGTGGGCCTGCTGCGCGGCGGAGACCTGCGCGGCGTCGGGCGGCTGGCCACCGGAGAGTTCTTCCAGGCTGCGGGCGAGCACCGCCACCGCGTCGGTGAGCGCCCGCAGCCGGCTGTCCAGTTCATCGACACGAGACGTTTCCGGGGGCGTGACCGCGGTCGCCTGCTCGTGCATGGTGCCCGCGAGGTCGGCTCCGCGCAGTACGGCCCGCAGATCTTCCGGCAGCAGCGCGAACACGTGATCGAGCTGGCCGGGCGAGAACAAGTCGGCCAGCGCTTCGGTCACCGCCCCCGCGAGGGCGTAGGCCTCGTCCCGGGAGACGCCCGCTTCCTGCGCGAACTGGTCGAGGAAGGACGGCACGTCGTGCGGGAAGGGGACGCGGGCGGGCACCCACCCCTCGTAGAAGATCCCGCGCAGCAGTTCGGGCAGCTGGGCGCTGAGGTGGGCGGCCGCGTTGACACCGATGCGGTCACGCACCGTGTGCAGCCAGGCACGCAGTGCGCGGTGCGCGAATGCGCGGTCTTCGGTGGCGAGTTCGTCGGTCAGAGTGCGCAGCCACTCGTGCGCGGTGTGCACCGCGGGTGCGAGGGGGTCGCGGTGGTAGCTCATGACGTGTGCCTTTCCCGGGTGGATCGTGGTTGAGGTGCCATATCCACGCTGCTCGTCTGATCCCGGGACCGGTGAGAGGACTCGTACCCGCACTGACGGGACCATGGTCACCCGGACGCCGGATCACGTCCGCGCGGGCATCGAGTCGCGCAGGGTCGCCACAGCGGCGGCCAGCTGTCGCCGCAGCTCCCCGGCGACGGACCGCAGCCCCGGCGCGGCGGTGACGCAGACCAGCAGCTCCGGATCGGCCACCTCGACCTGCGTGCCGGTGCCGGTCGAACGCACCACGACACCGGCCGAGAACATCGCCCCCGCGTGGCGGTCGGCCAGCAGCGCCCGGTGGGTCAGCCGCGGATGGCAGACGCTCAGCAGCAGGTAGTTCTCGATCTGTTCGCCGATCTGCTCGCGCAGCGTCGCCCGCAGGTCCACTTCGGCGAGCACAACCAGTTCCGCACCGCGCAGGGCATCCCTGGTCCTGCGCACCGTCTCGTCGAAGGGTGCGTCGAGGTGCACCGCGACGGTGGCGACGGGGGCGACGGGCAACCTGATCTCGGTGAGCAGGCGCCGGGGGTCGGTGACCTCGTCCGGACCGACGAGGTAGGCCTCGGTGGGCGGGCCGATCGACCGGTAACCGCTGTCGCGCAACCATTCCCGCAGCGCCTGATAGGCCGCGCCGAGGTCGCGGTAGCTGCCGCGGTGGCAGGTTCGGGCGACCAGAGTTCCCGGCTGGACGACTACTTGCGCGCCGGAACCGGGCCCGAGGTTGGGCGCGGGCTCCACGGCGACGCCGAATTCCACCGCGACCGCCTCGCCTTCGGGCGGGTCGTCGCGGAAGGTGATCGTCGGCGCGCCGCTGGCGACCAACCCGGCCCGCCGCACGACGCGGGTCACTTCCCGCATTCCCTCGGCGATGTCCTCGCCGAGCAGGCCCGGGTCGGCACGCAGCCCGCGTGCCATCCGCAGCACCGTTTCCGGTGCCGCCTCCACCAGGGCGATCTGATACTCCACCGCGTCCTCCTCGATTCGTCGTGCCATGGGCGCGGGCCGCCCGCCCTTCCGGGCGCCGGTGGCCGCGGGTTTCAGCGAGAGCCGGTGACGGTGAAGACGTCCGTGACCGGTCGCCGGGGAGTCGGCGGGACCAGGTCCGCGTCGTCGGGCGCGGTGCCGACCCGCAGCAGCACTTGAGGTGTCGCAGGGCGGGGAACCAGGCCCGCGAGCAGCCCTCTGGTCGTCGGCAGCTCGGTGACATGGGTGAGCGCGCAGGTCGCCAGGCCCGCGGCGGTGCATTCCAGCAGCACGGCCGACAAAGCCTCACCGGTGCGCAGCCACCGCGGCACCGAATCGCCCTCGGTGCCGAGCAGCACCAGCCGCGCGCGATCGTCGAGTCCGGCCCGTCGCAGCGAGCGCGGCGCAGGAGGGAACGCGCGCCCGACTCCGACGCGGGCGAACTCCGCATCGGACACCAGCGCGGAGGTCGGCACGCCTTCCAGCGTCTCCGAACGTCCGGTCCACCACTCCAACTCGGTGCGGTAGAGCAAGTCGTGGTGGCGAAGCGCGCCGATCTGTTCCGAAGCGGCGGCGAGCCGAGGCCGGGCGCTGTCATCGAGGACGTCGAGTTCCACCTCGTGCGGGGAGCTGAGCATCCGCAGCCGGGGCAGCAGGTCGGCGAAGCCCTGCGGTTCGGTCATCGGCAGCCGGTCGGTGCGGCGCCGGTCGATGGCGCGTGCTCGGGCATGGATCCCCTCGGGCGGGTCGGTCCACGGCCGGAATTCGATCACCGCGAGATGGTCGGGCCGCTGCCGGTCCGGTACGCGCACGGTGTCGGTGTGCCAGCCTAGGTCGGCGAAGACGGTCCTGGCGTGATGCAGTACGGCTCCGCAGCTGATCACCAGTTGCCGGCCGTGCGGGTCGGTCGACGGCAGCAGCCGGTCTGCGTCGGTGTAGAGGTGCAGGCTGGTGCCGTCGAACACCCACCGCCACGGCTGAGTGTTGTGCACCGAAGGCGCCCGGGTGGCAAGCCGCAGGGCGGCGAGGATTTCCCGATGGCCGGGTACCGGGAGGGCGGGCGCTTCGTCGTTCGCGGTCATGGTTCGAGTCTTCGCGGGATCGGGTCGGGCGAATACGGGCGTTGCGCCCGCCACGCAGGGTCCTTGGTCACCGTCGTTGCCGCGGTTTCGGCGTGGCCGGCTTACTCATCGGTCTGCGCCACCCGCGCACGCAGTGTCGTCACGCCCCACCACAACAGCCGCAGCGCGAGACCGGCGTAGATGAGAACGGCGAAGTACACCAGGGTCGCGCCGTAGTCGCGGGCCCAGGCCGGTAGCAAGACGACCAGCGCGACGAGCATGCCGATCAGCATGATCGAAGCGACCACCACCGCGGGAACCGCCAGCGGCGCGGCATCCGGGTCCGGTGCTCTACCGGGCGGGGGACGAGGTGAACGGCGCAGTGACATAGCACACAGCTTGCTCACGCGGAGGATGCGACGGGAGGGTACTGCTGCCCGAAACGCGGGGGCGAACGTCCCGAGGCGGTGTGTCCTCAGTCCACCCCGCCCGCCGGGCCGGACATTTCGAGGATCTCCGCGAGCGGGCGGCGCGGCGTCTGCGGAACGTCCTGCCCGGAATCGGGCGCCGAGCCGACCCGCACCAGCACCTGCGGCAAGCCGAAACCGCCGGTCAGGGTACGGACCAGCGCACGGCTCTGTGAAACCTCGGTCAGGTGGGTCAGCGGACAGGTCGTGTACCCGGCGAGGGTGCACTCCAGCAGTACCGTGGACAGCACCTCACCGCAGTGCACCACGTCGTCAGGGGAGTCGCTGTCGGTGGAGAGGACGAGGATCACCGAATGGTCGTCGGCGACCTCACCGCGCCGCTCACCGGCGACGGTGGGGAATTTCCGGCCCACACTCACCCGCTGCCGTTCCCGCTCGGAGATCAGCGACTCCTTGGGGACACCGGCGTCGGCGACGACATGACCTGTCCACCAGTGCAATTCGGCGTGGTAATCCGGGTCGTAGCGGCGCAGGGACGCGGTCATCTCCGATGCGCGGGCCAGCGTGGGGCGGCTGTCGTCGTGCAGCACGCTCAGCGTGGCGTCGGCGGGATCGAACGTGCTGCGCAGCACGGTTTCGAAATCCGGCCATCCGGGCGGCGCCGCGAACGGCAGCCGGTCGGTGCGCCTGCGCAGGATGGCGTCGGCGCGGGCGCGGTCGCCGTCGGTCACGAAGTGGGCCCGATGGAACGTGATCGTGGCCAGATGATTGCGGCGATTCGGGTTGGGAAAGTGGGCGACGAGGGTGCGCCAGCCGGCAGCGGACATGGCCGCGCGCAGGTGTCCCAGCGCGACACCACAGCTGATCAGCATCTGACGTCCGGTGGTGTCGGTCGCCGGGAGGCGGCGTTCGGGTACGGCGAACAGCCGCAGCGCTTGGCCGTCGAACGTCCAGTGCCAGGGCTGGCTGTTGTGCAGCGACGGCGCCCGGCCGGCGAGGAGGACGGCCTTCTCGATGGTTTCTCCGGTGGGTAGCTCGTTCATAGGGCCGACGGTAGGTCGCCCGCGCCGAGGGGAACACAGTCGTTGGTCCCGGATCTCGTCGCTGGTGGACCCCACCTCAGGCCGTTGCCGCGGACTTTCGTCCCTGGACGGGATATCGGCGGCCTGGATCGCTTGACCGTATGCGGCAGGGCGTCGACCAGCAGTGCGCCCGCGGCGAACCGCGCGAGCGTGCGTGTCACGCAACGCGCCGGCATCCTGCCCCGGGACGACAGCCGGCAGTTCCGGGCGCTGCTGGCCGCGTCCGAACTTCCCGCCCCCGCCCGGCGCTTCGGCGGATGACGGAGGGACAGGTGTCAGTGCCATTCAGGACGGCCGGCCCGGCAACGGAAAGAGGCCGAGGTCGGCGTCGAGCCGGCCGTCGATGACGAGTGTGGTCCCGCCGATTCCGGTGTGCGTTCGCCGTCAGCGGTGCGCCCATCTCTTCGCCGCGGTGTGGTCGTGGGTGGGGATGACCTCGACATCCGCGGGCAGGCGGTGCAGGCGGTGGATCGCGGCGAATGCGGCGGATCGATCGTGATCGACGAGAAGCCCTGGCAACGGGGGCTTCTCGCGCAGCAGCCCGATCTGCTCCCGGCGCCAGACGGCGTCGCCCGCCAGCAGCACGGTCCCACCGTCGTCCACCGCGAGAACGAGACCGATGCTGCCGGGGGTGTGGCCGGAAAGATCCACCGCCAACACCGAGCCGTCCCCGAAAACGTCGTGGCTGCTCGCGAAGGTGAGAACGGGAGGTCCGTCGAGGTCGATGGATGGCGTCGGTCGTGAGCCGAGCGCCTCGGCGACTCCCATGGGGGCCGTCTCGGGGTCGGTCGCCCAGCTCAGTTCGGCCGTGGTCGCCCGCAGCGCGAGGGATGCCGGTAGGTCGAGCAGTCCGGCCACGTGGTCCCAGTGGATGTGCGTCGCGATCGCGAAGTCGATCGCGTCGACGGGGACGGCGGACAGCGCGAGCGAATCGGCCAGGCCGACAAGCGGTTTGCGCGGAGCGACCAGATCGCGATAGGGACGGCGCAGCTGCGGCAGCACCCGGGAGTGCACGTCGGTGCACATCGCCGGATCGACGATGAAACGCGCCTGCGGGTGTTCGACGAGAAAGCTGGTCATCGCGATCGCCACCTCGGGCGGCCGCAACGCTCCTTCGATCACTCCGTAGGCCGGGGCGGGCCGCACACCGTGGATCAGCGCGGTCAGCCGGACCCTGGCTCGCGCCGGGGGCAGCCCCGCGTCGGTGAGCGTGCCGAGCAACTGCGTGTCACCGGGCCGGGGGCGCAGCGTGCGCCACGGCATCGACATCCCGGCGACGCAACACGACCACCACGTCCCGGCGGCACCGGTCCGCGCCGTCAACGGCCCCGCTGATGGCAACTCCACACCGGCCCCTCCCAGCCCGGTCGGCAGCGGCGCGGCCGACGAACAGCTTGCTCAGGCGAACCACGATGTTAACTCAGCTTCCGATAGTCGACCGGTGCGCGATTTCCGAGTTTCGCAACGTTGCCCGGTGGGCTTCCGGGAACATCTCGCCCCCGGGCACCGGGACCCACCGCGCGTTACCCGGATGCGCGCGATGATGGAACAGTGCGCACCCGCTTCCACGAGCATCTCGAGCAACTCGCCGATCAATTGCGAGCGATGTGCGCGCGCAACCGGGAGGCCATCGCGATGGCCACCGACGCCCTGCTCGGCGCGGACCTGGAGCTGGCCGAGCGCACCATCGACTACTGCGCCGAAACCGTCGCGATGCGCGACGGCGCCGAACACGCTGCGGTGACCCTCCTCGCGCTCGAAGCTCCCGTCGCGGGAGAACTGCGGCGGGTGGTGACGGCACTGCAGCTGGTCGACGACCTCACCCGGATGAGCACGCTGACCGAGCACATCGCCGACACCGCCAGACGCAGGCATCCCGCCGCCGCGGTGCCGGAACCGGTGCGAAACCTGGTGACCCACATGGGCGAGGCGGCCGTCGACCTCGCCGATGCCGCGGTCGGCGTGCTGACCACCGCCGACCCGGGCGACGCCGCGGACCTCGATGCCCGCGACGACACCATGGACGATCTGCACCGCGACCTGCTGGCGGCGATCCTGGCCGAAGGGTGGGACAACGGCACCGCCGCCGCGGTCGACGTCACCCTGCTCGGCCGCTACTACGAACGCTTCGCCGACCACGCCGTCGAAGTCGGCCGCCGCACCCTCTACATGACCACCGGACGCCGGGACGACGAGGCAGCGCGATCCATCCAGCTCCCCGAAACCTGAGTGCCCGTGGCGGATTCGGCGCGCTCGACAGGTCCACCGGACGGGACGACGGGCGACCGGAACGATCCAGGCCGGCCCCCGGAGGGACCGGCCTGGATGTCACCGGATACCGATCAGGCCAGGTCGAACCGATCGTTGTTGGCCACCTTGACCCACGCCGCGACGAAGTCGTCGACGAACTTCGCCCCGGCGTCGGCCTGCGCGTACACCTCGGCCACCGCCCGCAGCACGGAATGCGATCCGAAGACGAGGTCGTTGGCCGTCGCCGTCCACTTGGGCGCGCCGGAGGCGCGGTCGAAGCCCTCGTAGACGTTCTCCGCCGACTCCGACGCCTTCCACTCGGTGTTCTGGTCGAGCAGGTTGACGAAGAAATCGTTCGTCAGCACACCCGGCCGGTCGGTGAACACGCCGTGGTCGGTGCCACCGTAGTTCGCGCCGAGCGCGCGCAGCCCGCCGATGAGCACCGTCAGCTCCGGAGCGGTCACATCCAGCATGTACGCCCGGTCGAGCAGCAGGCGCTCCAGCGGGGCCTTCTCACCGGCCCGCACGTAGTTGCGGAACCCGTCGGCCCGCGGTTCGAGCACCGCGAACGACTCGACATCGGTGTTCTCCTGGGTGGCGTCCGTCCGCCCCGGCGCGAACGGGACCGTGATGTCGTGGCCCGCGTCCTTGGCGGCCTTCTCGATCGCCGCGGACCCGGCCAGGATGATCAGGTCGGCGAGCGAGACCTTCTTGCCGCCTGCGGCCGAACCGTTGAAGTTCTGCTGGATCTGCTCGAGCACCGGCAGCACCTTGGCCAGTTCGTCGGGCTCGTTGACTTCCCAGTTCTTCTGCGGCTCCAGCCGGATGCGAGCGCCGTTGGCGCCGCCGCGCTTGTCGGTGCTGCGGTAGCTGGCCGCCGAGGCCCAGGCGGTCTTGACCAGCTGCGCGACCGACAGGCCGGACTCGAGCACCTTGCTCTTCAGGTCCGCGATGTCCGCCTCATCGATCAGTTCGTGATCGACGGCGGGCACGGGGTCCTGCCACAGCTGCGGCTCGGGAACCCACGGGCCGAGGTAGCGGCTGATCGGTCCCATGTCGCGGTGCAGCAGCTTGTACCACGCCTTGGCGAACGCCTCGGACAGTTCCTCGGGGTGATCCAGCCAGCGGCGGGTGATCTCCCGGTAGATCGGGTCCTCGCGCAGCGCCAAGTCCGTGGTCAGCATGGTCGGCGTGCGCGCGGGCCCACCGAACGGATCCGGGATCGCGCCTTCGCCCGCGCCGTCCTTCGGCTTCCACTGCCAGGCGCCCGAAGGGCTCTTGGTCAGCTCCCACTCGTAGCCGTACAGGTTCTGCAGGAAGCCGTTGCCCCACTTGGTGGGGGTGGAGGTCCAGACGACCTCCAAGCCGCTGGTGATGGCGTCCTTGCCCTTGCCGGTGCCGTAGGCGCTCTTCCAGCCCAGGCCCTGCTGCTCGATCGGGGCGCCTTCCGGCTCGGCGCCGACCAGGCTCGCATCGCCGGCGCCGTGGGTCTTGCCGAAGCTGTGGCCGCCCACGATCAGCGCGGCGGTCTCCTCGTCGTTCATCGCCATGCGGCCGAACGTCTCGCGGATGTCGCGGGCCGCGGCCACCGGATCCGGCTGTCCGTTGGGCCCTTCGGGGTTCACATAGATAAGGCCCATCTGGACGGCGCCGAGCGGATTGGCCAGCTCGCGGTCACCGCTGTAGCGCTCGTCGCCGAGCCAGGTGTCCTCCGGACCCCAGAAGACCTCCTCCGGCTCCCAGATGTCCGGGCGGCCGAAGCCGAAGCCGAAGGTCTTGAATCCCATCGTCTCCAGGGCTACGTTGCCCGCGAACACCAGCAGGTCGGCCCAGGAGATCTTGTTGCCGTACTTCTGCTTGACCGGCCACAGCAGCCGGCGCGCCTTGTCGAGATTGGCGTTGTCCGGCCAGCTGTTGAGCGGCGCGAAGCGCTGCGCGCCCTGACCGCCGCCGCCGCGGCCGTCGGAGATGCGGTAGGTGCCCGCGGCATGCCAGCTCATTCGAATGAACAGGCCGCCGTAGTGGCCGTAGTCGGCGGGCCACCAGTCCTGCGAATTGGTCATGACCGCCGCGACGTCGGCCTTGAGGGCGTCGACGTCGAGCTTCTTGAATTCCTCTGGGTAGTTGAAGTCCTCGCCGAGCGGGTTGGACTTGGAGGTGTGGGCGTGCAGCACCGAGACATCGATCTGCTCCGGCCACCAGTCCTTGTTGCTGCGGGGACGATGGTCCGTCTTCGCGGTGGGGGACGGGATCGCCGGGTTCTCGCTCTCGCTCGCGCTGCCGGTCTTGGTGTCAGGATTGGGCGGGCGGCTATCGGATGACACAGCATTCCTTCCTGAATGAGTGATGGGGGCTGTGATCACGAATGTGATCGGGAAGCCTGTGTTTCGACACAGTCGGGGCACAGGCCCCAGTAGATGACCTCGGCCTCGTCGATCGAGAACCCGCTGTCATCGGACGCGGTCAAGCAGGGGGCCTCGCCGATGGCGCAGTCGACATCGGCGATCACCCCGCAAGCTCGGCATACGACGTGATGGTGGTTGTCGCCGACCCGCGATTCGTAGCGGGCGACGGATCCGGACGGCTGGATACGCCGGACCAAGCCGGTGGCGGTGAGCGCGTTCAGCGAGTCGTACACCGTCTGGTGGGACACCTCGGGCAGCGCGGATCGGACAGCGCGGATGATCGACTCCGTGTCGGCGTGTGGGTGGTCGTGCACCGCGCTGAGCACCGCGACCCGCGGACGGGTCACGCGCAGCGAAACTCCTCGCAGCATCTGCTGGAATTCCGAGGCCGTTGGCATGCACGGAAGTCTTGTCCGTTTTCTGGAACGAGTCAAGAGTTTGTTTCGAAGTCGCGCTGTGCTAGCGGCTGTGCGGGTGCCCGCCTCGGGGAACTGCCGGGCAGCGTACCCACTGGGGCACGAGGCGCGGGGGCGTTTGCGCGATTCGATCGCGCCGATGAAGCCGGGCTTGTCCGGCTTCGAACGGGCAACCCTGCGGTACCGCGATCAGCAACCGCTCAGGGGCGGGGATTCGTGCGGGTCCATCGACGACGTTCCCGGTCGCCGGCCGCGGCGCAGCGACGGCAGGTCGCGATCACCTGGTCGGAAGTGTCGGCCAACCACAGCGCCTCGCTCCACGGGACATGCGGGAATCGCGCCAGCCGTGCGCGCGCGAGCGGGATGCCGCACAGCGTTTGATTGGTTCCCGGTAGCCATGCGTGCGTATCGCCGCAGGGGTATCGGATACCGTCGGCATCGATCCACCGGCTCGACGCGGCTACGGCGGGTTCGGTCCGTCCTGCCATATCCGGCGGGTGCCCCGCTCGTCCCGGCGGAAACTCCGGATCACGGCCGGAAAACGGCGCGGATGCAGCCTTCCTTCTTGTGCTTGAAGATGTCGTAGCCGTATACCGCGTCGTCGAGCGGCATGTCGTGGGTGATCAGGTAGGAGGGGTCGAGATCGCCCTGCTGGATGTAGTCGAACATGCGGGGGACGAACCGCTGACCGTATTGCTGTGCGGTGCGGATGGTGAGCCCCTTGTTCGTCACGATGCCCATCGGGAATTTGTCGGTGAGGCCGTAGATGCCGAGCACCGAGACGACTCCGCCTTTCCGGCACGCCAGAATCGCTTCGCGCAGCGGCGTCGCACGATCCGTTTCCAATCGGAGCAGTTGTTTGGCGCGATCGTAGAGCTGCTGCAGGCCGGTGCCGTGCCCCTCCATCCCGACGGCATCGATGCAGGCGTCCGGGCCGCGACCGCCGGTGTTCTCCCGCAGGAATTCCTGGACGCTGTCGACGGCGGTGTAGTCGATCGTCTCCGCGCCGAACTGCTCCTTCGCCACGCGCAGCCGTTCGGGAAAGCGGTCGATGACGAAAACCCGGTCGGCGCCGAGCAGGCGAGCGGTGTGCCCGGCCATCAATCCGACGCCACCGCTGCCCCACACCGCGACGGTGTCTCCGGGGTGGATGTCACAGAATTCCGCGCCCATCAGACCCGTCGGCACGGCATCGGACAGGAACAACGCCTGTTCGTCGGTGATGCCGTCCGGTATACGGAAGCAATTGGTGTCGCCGAAGGGGACACGGACATATTTCGCGTGGGAGCCCTGATAACCGCCGAAGGGATGGGTGTAGCCGTAGATTCCGCCGGTCGGGTAGCCCAGAATCGGTTGCTGTAGAGCGCCGTTCGGATTGGTGGTGTCGCACAGGGAATACAGCTCGTGGTCGCAATACCAGCACGACGAGCATCCGATGAAAGACGGAACCACGACACGGTCGCCGACGGCGATAGAGGTGACTTCGGCGCCGGTTTCCACGACCTCGCCCATGAATTCGTGTCCGAAGACGTCACCTTCCCGCATTCCGGGCAGATATCCGTCGATGAAATGCAGATCGGATCCGCAGGTGGTGGTCAGGCGGACCTGGACGATGACATCGTGCGGATTGACCAGCACCGGGTCGGGGACGTCTTCCACGGCGAGGTCGTCGACGCCGTTCCAGCACAGCGCATGCATGTCTCCTCCTGTTCACCGAGCCGACGAGCGCGCGCTCGGATTGTGGGCCAGGGTGGGCATTTCGCCGGTCTGCAGCCGGGCTCGGGCACGGTAGAGGGCGGTGAACATGCCCGCGCCGGTCAGCAGGTCGGGCAGCGGGGTCTTGGCTCGCATCGTCACCTCGGTACCGAGATCTCGGGGTGCCTCCCGGA
Source organism: Nocardia implantans (assembly GCF_035544775.1). Classification (NCBI taxonomy): domain Bacteria; kingdom Bacillati; phylum Actinomycetota; class Actinomycetes; order Mycobacteriales; family Nocardiaceae; genus Nocardia; species Nocardia implantans. Next base: position 35,743 of record NZ_JAYKYQ010000017.1, read on the forward strand.
AGCTCAGTTCGATTTCGAGACCTTTGCCGAACGCGGTGTCCTGGTCGTCCGCGCCGACGAACCGGAAGTGCCCTTCCTCCTCGCGCAGCGTGGTCTTCCAGGTCGTGCGTCCATCGGCGCCCGCCTGCAGCGTCCATTCGTAGATCGGCGGTGCAGGCGACGCGACTTCGGCGACGTCGCCGAGCACTTCGGACAGGTTCACCGGGTCGCGCCAGAACTGCTCGACCTCGGCGCGTGGCCGGGCGATGGTCACGGTCTGGCTGCCCGAATAGCTGCCGGCCGATTCGATCACCCGTCCCACGAGATCGCTGAGCAGGTGTTTGGTGTCATCGATGTAGTGCATGGGCCCTCCTCTCGCTCTGCGTGGTCGCAAGCCACCCGGCACACACGAGAAGCGCCGCGCCCTGCGGTTCGGCACGAACTGTCTCGCCAGCGGCTACCCGCCACCGGCGACGCCAAACCGTTTCCCTCCCGCTGCGATGACATTCGCCCGCACCGCAGTGCCGCCGATCATCGCGATCGGCTGATCTCGGCCTGTTTCGCGGCCAGCCGCGCGGCGAATTCCGGCGACTCGAGCGACGCCACCTGTGGCACGATCTCGGCGTCCACCGCGTCGGCGTGCGCGTCGAGGTTCGCGGTGTGGCGCATGGTCCGCTTGGTGGTGATGAGCAGATCGCGCGGCGCTTCGGCCGCGCCCGCGGCGAAGTCGATCGCTCCGGCGAGCAGCGCGTCGTGATCGCCGTCGATCACCCGGTGCGTCAATCCGGCGGCGAGCGCTGCCTCGGCGTCGAGGATCTCGCCGAACAGCGTCATCGCGGCGGCCCGTTGCGGTCCGACGGCGCGTTGCAGCATCCAGGTCATCCCGCCGCCGGGATGCAGGCCGAGCCGCAGGAATCGCGCGTCGAACCGCGCGCGGGGACCGGCGATCCTGACGTCGGCGGCCAACGCGAGATTGAGTCCGGCGCCGACGGCGGCGCCGCCGACCGCCGCGATGGTCGGCAACGCGCAGCGCGCGATCGCGAGGAACCCGTCATAGATCACCCGCAGCCCCTCCTCGCGGGCCGCGCCGAGCGCGCTGAGATCGGCGCCCGCGCAGAAGGCGGGCGGCGTTCCGGTGACGATCACCGCGTGCACGCCGGTATCGCGCTCGGCCGCGGCGACCGCGGCGGCGAGTTGTTCCGACAGCGCCGGTGTCAGCGCGTTTCGCCGATCCGGGTCGTGCACGGTGATGATCGCGACCTTGCCCCGCCGTTCACTGCTGATCTGCGCCATGACCGGATCGTAGGCGCCGGCGGTGTCCGGGAGGCGCCCGGGATCGCATGGATCGGCACCGTACGGGACGCCGCCGGACGGGAGTACCATCGGGCGGCGTCGCCGGGTCGCGCCGGGTGCGTCAGTCGTGCGGAGACGATTCCGTCAGCGCCCGCGCACCGAGGGCGAAGGCGCGGTTGCTGTTCGGTACGCCCGCGTAGATCGCGGTGTGCAGGAACACCTCCGCGAGTTCCGCGGCGGGCACCCCGGCGCGCACTGCGGCCCTGATGTGCATGTCGAGTTCGTGCTCGTTCCCGACCGCCGTGAGGACGGCCAAGGTCAGCAATCGGCGGGTGCGGTGGTCGAGACCGGGGCGGGACCAGATGTCGCCCCACGCGGTCCTGGTGATGAAATCCTGGAACGGAGCGGTGAATTCGGTCATCGCGGCGATCGAACGATCGACATGCGCGTCGCCGAGGACTTCGCGGCGCACCCGCATGCCCTGCTCGAAAGCCGCTGCGCGCTGTGCTCCCAGCGGGGTGGCGCGCTGGATGTGCGACCGGAGGAGAGCGGTCACCGTGCCCGCGCTCTCCACACTCGCCAGGTGCGCGCCCGCCACGATCCGGAATTCGGCCTCCGCTACGCCGTCGGCTATCTCCCGCACCATCTCCGGTGGGGTAGCGGGGTCCTGCGCCCCCGCGATCACCAGGGTCGGTGCGACGATCCGGGCGAGGTCGGCCCGCCCGTCCCACTCGGCGAGCGCGGCACAGCATCCCGCGTAACCCTCCTCGCCGGTGCCCGACACCATCGCTGTGTGCCGGGCCACCAGTTCGGGGTCGCGCCCGGCGAGTTGCGGGGTGAACCACCGGCCGACGACAGCTCCGGCGATCGAGGCCACCCCGTCGGCGCGGACGGTGGCGGCGCGGTCGATCCACCCTTGCGCGGGCGGGAAGACGGCGGCCGTGCACAGCAGAGTCAGACTGCGCACCCGGGCCGGGTGATGCGCCGCGAGCCACTGCCCGACCGCACCGCCCAGGGACAGGCCGACGAAGTGCACCGAATCGAGGTCGAGCGCGTCGAGCAAGGCCAGCGCATCGGCTCCGAGTTCCGCGACGGTGTAGGGGCCCGGGGGAGTGGGCGAGCCGCCGTGGCCGCGATGGTCGTAGGCGATGGTCCGGTACCCGGCCGCCGCGAGCGCCGCGACCTGCGGCTCCCACATCCGCCGATCGCTGCCCAGCGAGCCGCTGAACAGTACGGGAACGCCGCTGTCGGGTCCGTCGACCGCGTAGTCGACCGCGATTGCTTGCACAGTGTCTCCGATCCGATGGCCTAGAGGGGTGGTTCACGAATTGGGCCAGCCGGTGTAGCCCTCGGCGAGGTAGGCCGTCCCCGCGGCGGAACCGACGATGCTGTCCAGTTCGCCGAGCTGACGTCGTTCGTCGAAGTCGCTCGCGCTCGCGACCCGGTGCAGCAGCGTCGTCATCCAGTAGGAGAAATGCTGCGCCTTCCACACCCGGGCGAGCGCGCGATCGGTGTAGCGCGTCAACGCGTCGTCGTCGCCGCCGCGCAGCCCCCGCTCCACCGCTTCCGCGAGTACCCGCACATCGGCCAGGGCCAGGTTGAGCCCTTTGGCGCCGGTGGGCGGAACGGTGTGGGCGGCGTCCCCGGCCAGCAGGAGCCGACCGTGCCGCATGGGGGTCTGCACGAAACTGCGGAACGGCAGCACCGTCCGCTCGATGACGGGCCCCTCGCGCAAGGTGAAGCCGTCCGTCCCCGCCAGCCGCGTCTGCAATTGGTCCCAGATCCGGTCGTCGGACCACGCGGACGGATCCTCGGAGGGATCGCATTGGAAATACATGCGCTGCACGGTTCGCGTGCGCTGGCTGATGAGGGCGAATCCCTGCTCCGAGCGCGCATAGATCAGTTCCGGCGCGCTGGGCGGCGCCTCGACCAGCACGCCGAACCAGGCGAACGGGTACTCGCGGAAGTACCGGGTCGCGCCGCCGACGAGGCCGCGGCACACGCTGCGCGAGCCGTCCGCGCCGATCACCAGATCGGCGCGGATCTCTTGCGGCCGCCCGTCGGCGCCGACGCACCGGACCCGCGGCTCGTCCCGCACGTCGAGCACCTCGGTGCCGGTGACGCCGTAGCGCAGATCGCCGCCGTCGCGCACCCGGGCGCGGTGCAGATCCGCGAAGACCTCGGTCTGGGGATACAGCCAGCACGAGGCGCCCACCGCGTCCTGGAAGTCGATCCGGTGACTCGCCCCGCCGAACCGCAGATCGATGCCGCGGTGCTCCTGTCCCTCCCGCAGCACCCGGTCCGACACCCCTGATTCGACGAGCAGCCGCACGCTGTCGCGTTCGAGGATTCCCGCCCGGTGCGTGTTCTCGATCGCGGTGACCGATCGATTGTCGATCACGGTGTTGTCGATTCCGGCCGAGTGCAGCAGATGCGACAGCATCAGACCGGCCGGGCCGCCTCCCACGATCGCTACCTCGACCCGGGTCGAGCTGTAGGCCACGGACATCGTTGCTCCCTTCTTGCCAGGCCGACGCTAGGGAGCCGGTCTTTCCGAGGGCGAGCCGTGCTTTCCGCTCAGTGAAATCAGCTCGGTGGAACTCGTGCGGCGGCGCCGGTTGCCGCCCGGGGCGGCGCGGCCGCACCGGATTCCAGTTGCCGCCCGATGCCCTGCGCGGCTACCTGGAGCGCGGCGACGAGCCGTCCACGGTGGCGGCGCAGATCCGGCACCACGACACCGATGGCGGCGACCGTGGTCTCGCCACGCCGCACGGGCACCGCGACGGTGCAGGCGCCCAGCGTCATCTCCTCGACCGTGCTGGCGTAGCCATCGCGGCGAACTCGCAGGAGTTGCTCGTTCAGCCGTCCCGGATGGGTGATGGTGTACGGGGTGATCCGGGTGAGCGAGCCGAGCACCCGTCGCCGCACGTCTTCGGGCGCATACGCCAGCAGCACCTTGCCCACACCGGTCGCGTGCATCGGCAGCGTGCTGCCGACGGTGCTCACCACCGGCACCGACGCGCGCCCGGAGAACCGTTCGAGGTACAGCACCCGGTCGTCGTCGCGGATCGCGAGATGCACGGTGGCGCGGGTCGCGGCGTAGATGTCGTGCAGGAACGGGGAGGCCGCCTCCCGCAGCGAGGACTGCACGGGGGCCAGCAGGCCGATCTCCCACAGCCGTCGCCCGACGGCGTACTCGCTGCCCTGCCGGGCGAGCGCGCCGTGCTCGGTCAACTCGCCGACCAGGCGGTGCGCGGTGGCCGGCGCCAGTCCGGAGCGCCGGGCGATCTCCGACAGGGTCAGCCGAGGATGCCGCTCGTCGAAGGCCCACAGGATCGAAAGCACGCGGCCGGTGACGGTTGCCCCAGGGGTGCTGGTGTTGCCGGCCATGCGATGAGTATTCCACTGAGCAGAAAACACACCATGGTCGGCCGCTGGGAGCGGACCTACGCTGCGAGCCATGGGCAACGAATTTTTCCCGGCAGTAGCCCGGTTGTCGCCGCAGTCGGTCATCGATGCGCAGATCGCCGCCATCGAAACCGACTACCAGCAACAGGGAGTCGAGCAGACCCAGCCGCGACTGAACTACCCGCCCTACCGCTCCAGCGCGTTGCGATATCCGACGAAAGACCCGCAGCCGGTCGACCCGGAGACGATCGAGCTGGCGGCGCCGTGCTTCGGCCATTGGGATGTGGATCCGCTCGAAGCCGACCTCACCATCGGCCATGCCGGTGAACCGCTCGGACAGCGGATCGTGGTCACCGGCCGCATCACCGACGGCGACGGACGACCCGTCCGGCGGCAACTGGTCGAGATCTGGCAGGCCAACGCCAGCGGCCGATACGTGCACCAGCGCGACCAGCATCCGGCTCCGCTCGACCCGAACTTCACCGGCGCGGGCCGGTGCCTGACCGACGACGACGGGCGCTACCGGTTCCAGACCATCAAGCCGGGTCCCTACCCTTGGCGCAATCACCACAACGCGTGGCGCCCGGCGCACATCCACTTCTCACTGTTCGGCACCGAGTTCACCCAGCGACTGGTCACCCAGATGTACTTCCCCGGCGACCCGCTGTTCCCCTTCGACCCGATCTACCAGGCGATCACCGACAGCAAGGCCAGGCAACGGCTGGTCGCCACCTACGATCACGACCTGACCACGCACGAATGGGCCACCGGCTACCGCTGGGACATCGTGCTGTCCGGTTCTCGGCGCACCTACATCGAACAGGAAGGCGATGACCTGTGACACTTCCTTCGACTCCGGGCCAGACCGTCGGCCCGTTCTTCCACTACGGCCTGCTCCATCCCGGTGATCGCGATCTGGTGCCGCCCGGCAGCGCCGGCTCGGTGCGCCTGGGCGGACGGGTGCTCGACGGCGCGGGCGCCGGACTCCCCGACGCGCTGGTGGAGATCTGGCAGGCCCGTCCCGACGGCGTCGTGTCGCGGGAACCGGGTTCCATCCGGCGCGACGGCTGGACCTTCACCGGATTCGGGCGCGCCTCCACGGGACGTGACGGCCGCTACGCCTTCAGCACACTGCCCCCCGGTCCCACGGAGCCGGGCAAGCCCGCGTTCTTCGCGGTGACCGTCTTCGCGCGCGGCCTGCTGGACCGGCTTTTCACCCGCGCCTACCTGCCCGACGATCCGGCCGCCCTCGAACGGGACCCGCTTCTCGCTTCGCTTCCGCCGCAACGCCGCCGCACCCTCATCGCCGATCGCGACGAGCACGGTTTCGTCTTCGACATCCGCTTGCAGGGCGAGGACGAGACCGTGTTCCTTCGCTTCCCGGCCCGGTGAGCGACCTGTTCTGGGCGGGTGACGAGCGCGCCGGGGAACTGCTCACCGAGCAGGCGTGGCTTGCGGCGATGGTGCGGGTCGAGCAGGCGTGGCTGGACGCCATCGCCGCCCGCCGCATCGCACCCGGGTCCGTCGCGCTGACCGGTCTGGTCGGCCCCGCCGACATCGACGGCATCGCCCGCGGCGCCGAGTCCACCGGCACGCCCGTCCTACCGCTGGTGACCCTGCTGCGCGAACGCGCCGACGCCGCGGCGGCGCGGTGGATCCATCGCGGTCTCACCAGCCAGGACGTGGTGGACACCGGTCTGATGCTGTGCCTGCGCGCGGTGGTCGAGCGGCTTCGTGCCGAGTTGCGCGCGCAGATCGAGGCCATGACCGGCCTGATCGCCCTGCACCGGCACACCGTGATGGCGGGCCGGACCCTCACCCAGTACGCGGTGCCGATCACGTTCGGGCTCAAGGTTTCCGGCTGGCTGACCGGAGTGCTCGACGCCGCCGACGCCGTGGACCGGGTGCGGCTGCCCGCGCAGGTCGGCGGCGCGGCCGGAACCCGTTCCGCGATCGCGGATCTCGCGGGAGGCGCCGCCGAAGCCGCCGAATTGATCATCGCCGCGACGAGACTCCTCGGCTTGGAGCAGGCGCTGCCGTGGCACACCGCCCGCGCCGCGGTGACCGCCCTCGGTGACGCGATGGTGCGCTGCACCGACGCTTGGGGCCATATCGCGACCGATGTCCTCACGCTGTCGCGGCCGGAGATCGCCGAACTCGCCGAACCGGACGCGCCCGGCCGCGGCGGCTCGTCCACGATGCCGGGCAAGCGGAATCCCGTGCTCTCCGTGCTCATCCGGCGCGCCGCCATCGCCGCGCCTCCGCTCGCCTCGACGCTCCATCTCGCGGCGAGCCTGGCGGGTGACGAACGTTCGGACGGCGCGTGGCACACCGAGTGGGCGTCGCTGCGCACCCTCGGCCGCCGAACCGTGGTCGCGGCCGCGCAGACCACCGAACTTTTGACCGGCCTTCGAGTGGACACCGATCGGATGTCCGCCACGGCCGCGGGCTCCTGGAGCACACTGACCGCAGAACAAAGGTCCATCGCCGCGTTCACCGGCGCCGATGCGCCGCAAGACGACTATCTGGGCAGCACGCAGACGGTGATCGACGACGTGCTGGCCCGTGCCGCCGCGTTGCTGGACAGCACTCGATAGCGGTCCGGCGGGGCCGGCCGATACCAGCGTCCGGCGGCCGGAGCCGCCGGACGCGTGGCGATCACGGGCGTCAGAAGCGTTCGAAGACGGCGGCGAGCCCTTGGCCGCCGCCGATGCACATCGTCTCCAGGCCGTAGCGCGCTGCGCTGCGGTCCATTTCACGCAGCAGTGTCGCGAGGATGCGGGCACCGGTGGCGCCGACCGGATGGCCGAGGGAGATGCCCGATCCGTTCGGGTTCAAGCGGGGGTCGTCGGGCTCGACCTTCCACTCCTGGAGCACGGCCAGGACCTGTGCGGCGAAGGCTTCGTTCAGTTCGATGACGTCGATGTCGGCCAGCGTGAGCCCGGCCCGGCCGAGTGCCTGGGCGGTGGCGGGCACCGGCCCGATTCCCATGGTTCTCGGCGGCACTCCCGCGACCGCCCAGGAGATCATCCGCGCCATCGGCCGCAATCCCAGCGCGCGGGCGTGGTCGGTGGTGGTGACGATGCAGGCGGCGGCTCCGTCGTTCTGGCCGCTGGCGTTGCCCGCGGTCACGGTCGCGTCGGCATCGATGGCGGCGCGGATCGGCCGCAGGCGCGCCAGCGACGCCACGGTGGTGTCAGCTCGGGGATGCTCGTCTTCGGCCACCTGGAGAGGTTGCGACTTGCGTTGCGGCACAGGGACACGCACGATCTCCGCGGCGAACGCTCCGGATTCCTGGGCGGCGACGGCGCGCCGATGCGACTGGGCGGCGAACGCGTCCTGGTCGGCACGGCTGATCGAGTACTCGGCGCGGAGATTCTCGGCGGTCTCGATCATGCCGCCGGGCACCGGGAAGTTCGCTCCACCGGCGGTGACGCGCGCTCGCGCCAAGCGGTCGGCCAAGGCCACGCCGTCACCGCGCACGCCCCAGCGGATGCCGGTGGCGTAGAACTCGGCCTGACTCATCGATTCGACGCCGCCGGCCACCACGAGGTCGCTGCCGCCCGTGCCGACCTGCATGCAGGCCTGGATCACCGCCTGCAACCCCGACCCGCAACGCCGGTCCACCTGCACACCGGGCACCTGGATGCCGAGCCCCGCGTCCAGCGCCGCGACCCGGCCGATGGCAGGGGCCTCGCCGTTCGGCGTCGCCTGCCCGAGGATCACGTCGTCGATCCGCGCCGGGTCGATCCCGGTCCGCTCGATGAGCTCGCCGATCACGATCGCGGCCAACCGTTGCGCTGGAACATCTTTCAGCACTCCACCGAACCGCCCCACCGGTGTGCGCAAGGGCTCGCAGATCACAACGTCGTGCATCAGATGTCCTTCGAGGAACGGATCGGTGCCGCGGTCGCGGCGAGATCGGCGGAGATCGCCGCCGCGGTGCGCAGCAGGTGGGGAAGCAGGTCGCGGCGGACGGCGTCGGCGGAGTAGCGCGCGGTCTGCGTGGACAGGTTGACCGCGGCGACGACGTCGCCGGTGCGGTCGCGGATCGGCGCCGCGAGCGAGCGCAGGCCGACCTCGAGTTCTTCGTCGACGACGCAGTAGCCGTCGGCGCGGACCCGGGAGATCTCCGCGCGCAGCGCCTTCGGCGTCGCCAGCGTCCGTCCGGTCAGCGGAGCCAATTCGACGCCGCGCAGGTAGCCGTCGAGTTCCGGTTCGGGAAGACCCGCCAGCAGCACCCTGCCCATCGAGGTGGCGTACGCGGGAAAGCGGGTCCCGATGGTGATGGTCACCGTCATGATGCGGCGAACCGCGACCCGGGCGACGTAGACGACATCCGCCCCGTCGAGGACCGAGACGGAGGCGGATTCGCGCACGGATTCGGTGAGCGCTTCGAGGTGGGGCTGTGCCAGTTCGGGCAGGCCGAGTCCGGACAGATAGCTGTATCCGATTTCCAATACGCGCGGGGTGAGCCAGAAAACGGTGCCATTGGTGCGGACATAGCCGAGTTCGATCAGAGTGAGCAGGAATCGGCGGGCGGTGGCCCGGGTCAGATCGGTGCGTCTGGCGACCTCGCTCAGCGTCAGCCGGGTGTGGTCGGCATCGAAGGTCCGGAGGACGGCGAGGCCGCGGGCCAGGGACTGCACGTAGTCGGGTGACGGCTCGGTCATGCCCGCGCCTCCTTCGTTGCCGACGACGCTGCCGCGCTCATAGTTTGCCTTTCGTTCGAATAACGAACACATGGACGAATAGCGAACATATTACCGAGGCGCGACCTCGTGCGCCAAGTCGATGTTCGCATAGCGAACGGATGTGCATATAACGAACCCGACGGCTAGGCTGGTCGGCGTGATCGACAAAGTGATGCCAACCGCGGCCGACGCCGTGGCCGACATTCCCGACGGGGCTTCCCTGGCGGTCGGCGGCTTCGGCCTGGTCGGGGTGCCTGAGGCGCTGATCGTGGCCTTGCTGGAGCAGGGCGCGACGCGGCTGGAGACGGTCAGCAACAACTGCGGCACCGCCGGGTCCGGTCTCGGCCTGCTGCTCGATGCGCACCGGATCCGGCGCACGATCGGCTCTTATGTGGGCGACAACGCCGAATTCGCCCGGCAGTATCTGAGCGGCGAGCTCGAAGTGGAACTGACTCCGCAGGGCACGCTGGCCGAGCGGCTACGCGCAGGGGGCGCAGGGATTCCGGCCTTCTTCACGCCCGCGGGTGTCGGGACGGTGGTGGCCGAGGGCGGACTGCCACTGCGTTACGACGGTGCCGGCGGGGTGGCGGTGGCGAGTGCTCCGAAGGAGACCCGCGACTTCGACGGCGTCACCTACGTGCTGGAAAGAGGTATCGCGACCGATTACGCCCTCGTCCATGCCTGGAAGGGGGATCGGCACGGCAACCTCGTCTACCGGCGCAGCGCCCGCAACTTCAACCCCGTGGCGGCCGCGGCAGGACGCATCACGATCGCTCAGGTGGAGGAACTGGTCGAGCCGGGAGAGATCGATCCCGATCGAGTCCACACGCCGGGCATCGATGTCCAGCGGGTGGTGCACGTCGGCAAGGTCTCGGTCGGCATCGAGAAGAGGACGGTACGAGCATGAGGCTCACGCGGGAACAGATGGCGGCCCGAGTCGCCCGGGAACTCGAGGACGGCCAGTACGTCAACCTGGGCATCGGGATGCCGACGCTGGTACCCAACTACCTGCCCGATGGCATCGAGGTCGTCCTGCACTCGGAGAACGGAATCCTCGGTGTGGGACCGTATCCCGCCGAGGACGAGCTCGATCCCGAAGTGATCAACGCGGGCAAGGAGACGGTCACGGTGCTGCCCGGCGCGTCGTGCTTCGACTCGGCGACCTCGTTCGCCATGATCCGGGGCGGACGGGTCGATGTCGCGGTGCTGGGCGCGATGCAGGTGAGTTGCCGCGGCGACCTGGCGAATTGGATGGTGCCCGGCCGCATGGTCAAAGGCATGGGCGGCGCTATGGATCTCGTGCACGGCGCCCGGCGGGTCATCGTGATGATGGACCACGTGACCAAGAGCGGTGAGCCCAAGATCCGCACCGAATGCACCCTCCCGCTCACCGGACTGCGCTGCGTGCAACGGATCATCACCGACATGGCGGTCCTCGACGTGACCGGCGACGGTCTGCGGCTGGTGGAGACGGCCCCCGGGGTGACGGTCGAGGAGGTTCGCGCCGCGACCGGAGCGCCGGTGGCGGTCGATCCCGTGCTCGTCGCCGCCGGATGACCGGGCGCCCCGCCGCGCTCGTCCGTCCTCTGCGTGGTGTTCGCCACGTCGTACAGGTCGGCGTCATCGAGCACGACGATCAGGTCCGGGATGTCCTCGGTGTGTCCGTTGCCGAGTTGGTCGACCATGAGATCGAGGGCGTTCTCGGCGAACTCGACGGCTTCTCCCAACGTGGCGGAGGCTTGCGGTGGGGCGATGAGACTCTCGATCTGCTCCCGGGCGCCGCTCACCCGCGGGGGCGGCCGCGTCGCCGATCCGGGATCGTCGCCGCTGGGCGCAAGCGGCATGCAAGAATCCGCAAGAGCCGGGCAATGCGGCCGCCGCACAGTGGTTCCCATGAACGAGACACGTGAAGTGGTGGTCGTCGGCGCCGGGCCGGTCGGCCTGATGCTGGCCTGTGAACTGCGGCTCGCCGGGGTGGACGTGCTGGTGGTGGAGCGCCTCACCGAGCCGGACCGCACCATCAAAGCCGGGGCGATCAATGTGCCGACCGCTCAGGCCATGTACCGCCGCGGGCTGCTGCCGCAGCTGCGCGCCGAGCAGGACGCCGCGTTCGCCCGGTTCGCGCAGTTCCGCCGAGAGGCCGGTATGCCGCCGATCGACCGCGGTCGGCGGCCCGCGGTGGGGCATTTCGCGGGCATCATGCTGAACACCGAGGCCGTCGACCTCGACGATCCGGAATTCGCCGAGGTCGGCCCGGCCGCCGAAGTGTTCCTGGTGGCCCAGCAGTCCATCGAGGCGATCCTGGGGCGCCGCGCCGCCGAACTCGGCGTGGAGGTCCGGCGCGGAGTCGAGGTCACCGGACTCTCCGACGACGGGGCGGGTGTCACCGTCGAGTGCGGTGACCGCGGGGTGCGCACCGGCTGGCTGGTCGGCTGTGACGGCGGGCGCAGCACTGTCCGCAAGCTCGCCGGGTTCGCGTTCCCGGGCTTGGACCCGGAGATCACCGGTCATCAGGCGATCGTGGAGATGACCGGAGCCGAGAACCTGCGGATGAGCTGGAACACCACCGAGACCGGCATCTACGCCTACGGGCCGATGCCGGGGCGCGTGCTCACCGTCGAACTGGACGGCCCGCCCGCCGATCGGGATGCTCCGGTGACGGCGGCCGAACTGCAGCACAGCATCCGCGCCGTCACCGGAGTCCCGGTGGTCGTCACCGCGGTGCATTCGGCCACCCGCTTCACCGACAACACCCGTCAGGTCCCCGACTACCGCAAGGGCCGGGTGCTGCTCGCCGGCGACGCCGCGCACGTGCACTCGCCGTTCGGAGGCCAGGGCCTGAATCTCGGCATCGGCGACGCGGTCAACCTCGGCTGGAAGCTGGCCGCCGCGGTGCGCGGCTGGGCGCCCGACGGCCTGCTCGACACCTACACCGCCGAACGGCATCCCATCGGCGCCTGGGTGCTGGAGTGGACACGGGCGCAGGTCGCGTTGATGCGCACCGACCTTCGCAGCCGCGCCCTGCGCGCCGTCGCCACCGAACTGCTCGCCACGCGCGACGGCGCCACCGGCGTGTTCAAGCACATCTCCGGTGTCCGGCATCGCTACGACCTCGGCGAAGCGCACCCGCTTGCCGGAAAGGTCACGCCGGATGTGGAATTGGCCGACGGTACCCGCCTCGGCGCGCATTTCGCCGGAGCCGATGGCGTCCTGCTCGACCTCACCGATTCCGCCGACCTGCGCTCCCGCGCCGAGGGCTGGTCCGGGCGGGTGCGCGTCGTCACCGCGAAAGCCGCGCAGCCGCGCGAGCTTTCGGCGCTTCTGGTCCGTCCCGACGGTTGTGTCGCCTGGGCTGCCGACGGCGGCGACCTGGACGGCATCGAGGAGTCGCTGGCCCGGTGGTTCGGCGCTCGCGCCTGACATCGCACCGACCGTCGTCGCGTGGCGCACCCGGCGATGTGGTGGGTGACCGCGCCGGGTGACGGTTCAGCTCAGCAGCCGTTGTTCCAGCTGGGCGAGGACGGCTCGGTTGCGCTGCGCGTCCAAGGCCAGCGCGGCGGCCCAGACGTGCGCCGAGATGACTCCGGTCTGGACGCGGTCGATCCAGTCGTGGATGGTGCTGCGCCGATCGAGGGTATCGCTGTCGAAGGTGATCGGTTCGAGTTCCGGCAGATGCACGTAGCGCAGCTGGGTGATCTCTCTTCCGCGGGCGTCGAAGATGCTGGCGGCCCAGACTTCCTCGGTGGTGGCGTTCGGCGAGGTGGTGCCCGGGTCCGGCTCGTTGTCGATCCCGTGCACCACCGCGTCCGCGGCGGCCTGGTGGGCCAGCCCGAAACCCCAGAGGCGACCGTGCATGCCTGCCATCATCCGCCCGGCGATGTCCAGGATCGGCGAGCCGGCGACGGTGGGGCTGTCGTTGGGCGAGAATTCCGCGAAGCCCGCCGCGCTCGCGCTGTCGTCCCCGCCGGTGCCGGTGAAACCCCAGATGTGCACGAGGCCGGTGTCGGTGGTCGGCGCACCGCTGCGGCGCGTGATCATGGCGGGCAGCAGGATGTCGATGACGGATCGGGCCGGATACCGGATCGCCGGTACGGTGTCCGAACGACGTGTGCTGGTGTTGCGCTTGTGGTTCCGGCGGCCGGACATGAGCGTCTCCGTCGAAGTGTGGTTTCGGACAAGGCATCGACCCGGTGGTAGTCAGCGCTGTCAGTGTAGATAGATCGACCGGTGACGTTGTCGACAACAGCACATACTCGTGCCCGCCGGATGTCCGGTCGCCCGGCCCTCGTCGTCGCGCGTGGTTCACCGTCTCGCCGCATGCCGCGGGCTGTTCGCCCAGGTGACGGCAGGCGGCGGCCGGTTGTGCGGTCGGATCTCCCCGTGCGGCGCCGAAATCAGGACGTATTGACAAGCGGAGAACCGACGGCGACCGCGCGGGCGGCGTCAGCCGGGAAGCCGGTCGTCGGGCATCAGGCGGGTGATCGAGAGATCCGGTCGGGCTATTCCGGGGCCGTGCTCGTATATCGGGCGGATCGCGTCCAGCGCCTGCACACAGCTCAGGTGGTCGGCCGGATGCAGGCCGTCGGTGAATCGGAACCGCAGGCCCGCCGTGCCTTTGGCGGTGTCGGTGGTCGTGACGAGGCGGTAGCGCAACGGTGCCACGTCGGCGACGGCGGCGGTCCAGATGGAGCGGTAGCTCAACTGGGAGCCGAGATCACGTTCGACGATCACCTTCTCGACGGTTCCGGAGTCGTCGGTGATCACGTCGACCGATGTGCTCGGGGACGTGGCGGGCTCGGCGGAGCCGGGGAAGACCGCGTCGTGCAGGACGCGGAGCCCGGCCGCGTAGTACCCGTCGACGGCGGCGGCCGCGATCGCCGGGGCGTCGGTGGCGGTGGTGCCGATCCCGGTGTCCCGCAATGTTTCCCAGGGATATACCCCCGTTTCGGGAAGGTCGAGTTCCTCGACGAGTTCCAGGCGTCGGATGCCGCGGGTCACCTCGGCCAGGGAGCGAACCAGCCGTGCCGGGATCGTGGCTTGGAAACCTCCGGTCGCGTGGAAGGTGGAACGGCCGGCGCGGCAGGCTGCCAGAATGTCCGCGTGCGAGACGCGCCCGTCTCGCGGTGCGGTGGATATCACGTCGTAGCCGTCTCCGAGCAGCTGCGGTACAACGTCTTTCCAGATGTCGGTGGTGATCTCCGCGAAGGCCGGGACGAAGACGACCGACTTCGTGCCCTCGGGCGGCGCCTGCGTGGCCCCTACCCGCCCGGTCACCGCCAGATCCGGTCGTTGCTCGATTCGCTCGGCGATCCGCTGGGCGAGCGGGCCTGTGCCGAGCACCGCGACGGGCAGCGTGGGTGAACTCATCAGGACTCCACAAGGTAGTGCGGGCGCAGGTCGGGCATCATCACGCCGGGCGGTGCGTCGCACAACGGCGCGACCACGCTCAGCATGGCGGCGACCGAGATGTCGGTGACGGCCGACCAGTCGCCGCTGTAGGCCTCGTCGTCGAGTTCGTTGCGCATCTCGATGTCGCCGGGGCTGCCGAGGAGGGTGATCACATGCCCACCGGACAGGCTGCTCGGATGGTCCTGGCCGAGATGGGCGTTGCCGCCACCGACATGCCAGCACTCCTCGTTGGTCATGAAGAGGCGCTCGCCGAGATAGCCGCGATAGGTCATGTGGATCGCCCCGACGGTGCCGGGCTCGACGACCGTGCCGCCTGCGCGCACCCGGACGCGGGCCGGGACCGGGTACAGGTGCCGTTCGACCCGTACCTGCTCCGGACCGGCCCCGTACAAGGCGTGCGCGACGTTGCCGAGCACGGCGTCGAAATAGAAGTGCTGCATCAGGCCGATCGCGTGATCGGAGTCGACGGCGGCCAACGGCATGCCGAATCCGAGGCTCTCCAGGCCGCCCCACATCCCGTCGGGCGCGGAGGACAGATCCCCGACTTCCAGGAACCGCACCTCCCGTACGCGGTCGAGCACTCCGGCCAGTCGCAACAGCACCTGCTCCACCATCAACCCCGGATGCAGGCCGGTGCCGTGCAGGGAGACGCCGCCGGCCAGGCACGCCGCTTGCAGTCGGCTGCCCGGTTGCCGCCGGGGAATCACCCGGTCCACGACGAGGCCGGCCAACCGTTCCAGACCGGGACGCAGTGGTCGTGCGGCTGCCGAGTCGACCGCCTTCATGCCGAAACGCAAGGCCGCCAGCGCGTTGCGCAGCTGCGGGCCGAAGGCGTCGCCGGTGACCTTCATGTCGGCCACCGTGCGCAGGACGTCGAGCGGTGAGCGCGAGGCGGACAACCAGGTCGGCATCGACGGATTGTGGTAGGACGCCGCGGAGACGACGTTCTTGCCCGATTCGAGCAGGTCGATGACGTCGTCGTCCGCGCCACGCACCAACGCGGGGGTGGTGGGGGTGTGGATGACGCAGTCGGCGTCGAGCGCGAGGATCTCCGCTTTCGACGTGGTCGCCGTGCGACCCACCGGCGGCAGGCCGGCCAACTCGCCGATGTCCTTGCCGTGCTTGTGCGGACTGAACACCTTGACTCCGACGACCTCGAAGTCGGGCGACTCGAGGGCCGTGCGCAGGGCGCGGCCACCCATGTCGCCGGGCCCCCAGATGATGAGCCGATAAGGACCTGACACAACCGTCTCCTTGCCGATCGCGAAATTCTCCGGCCCGCCGGCGATGTGTCGCCGCGGCAGCACCGGCGGGGCGTGCTGGCGGGCGGGCGATCAGGCGGTGCGATCCAGCTGTGGTGCCGAATGCCCGATGGTGGCCTCGGTTTCGCCGATGAGGCGGCGCAGGAAGGCTTCCTGCTGCTGGCGCCCGTGGACGGCGGCACGGTCGAGTCCGCCGGGCGTCAGGTGGGTGTAGGCGGTGCGCACGAGGTTGACGGGGATGCGCAGGGCGGGGTACCAGGGCGGGACGTAGGGCAGGCCGAGAATCCGCATCGCGCCGGGTCCGAGGAAGGCGCTGCTCACGGACAGGTGCTTGGCGCGGGCGAGCCGGCCGCGCAGGGTGGGCAGGTTGGGGTAGGACCAGCGCAGTGGATCGTCGGCCATGGGCAGGGCGAGCTGGCGGCTGGTCTCGTCGGGGTTGGTGATGGCGGTCAGGCAGTGGTCGAGGATGGCGATGCCGTCGCGGAAGCCGGTCGGCAGCCAGTGGTCTTCGACGCCGATGAGCCAGCCGACGTAGCGGGTGAGGTGGGCGGCGGCGGCCAGTTCGCGCGGGGACAGGACGACGCCGAGCGCCATGCCGCCGACGACGGGTGCGAGCAGGGCGCCGACGAGGGTGGCGGCCATGTCGGTCTGGTTGATCGGCAGACCCCATTCTTCGGTGCGCCAGTCCGGCATGGCGACGACGTGCCTGCGGACCAGGGAGTGGATGAGCCGCACGTGCAGGGTGGAGCGGTAGCCGACACCGTAACGGTCCATGCCGTTCTCGGTGGATACGTCCATCGCCCACTGCAGGGTTTCGGCGAACCGGCGGGCGGGACCTTTCTCCAGGGCGCCGGTGCGCAGCAGGGTCTTGTTGAAACCCGAGGCCAGATAGCCGCCGATGAACGAGACGTCGCGCGCGAAATACAACCCGTCGTTGCCGCCGGAACGGAACACGCGCTCGCCGTCGCGCAACAGCTTCGGATCGACCCACGCCGGGGTCGCCTCGACGACGGTGAAGAACTCGCGCAGCGGTGCGGGTGCGCCGGGGATGCTGTCGATGCCCGACCGCAGTGCCTGCTCGAACAACGGCCGTGTGCCCGCCATGCCTTCGGCGTACATCCATTCGACGAGGCGGTCCATCGGCTCGTCGCCGACCAGCAGTGCTTCGCCGAGCAACTGCCAGCGCTGCGCGGAAGGCTTCCCGATGCGCAGCAGCGCGGCGAACGGGCCGAGGCCGGGCGCCTTACGCGGCCGGTCCGGGTGGCGTGCCGGGATTGTCGCGGACGTGGTCATGGAAGGGCTCCTCATCGGGGCGGGTGATGCCGTGTTTCAGCAACGGCACGATGGTGGTGCGGACGAAGGCGCGGGCGCGGTCGTCGTCGGTGAAGTCGACGCTGCCGCCGCCCGGGGTGAGCAGCAGCGAGTGGGCGAGGCGCGCGACGAGTTCGGCGACCGGGCGCGGGTCGTACTCGTCGATGAGGCCCGCGGACTGGGCGTGGGTGATCATGCCGACGATGTACTCGATGCCGATGGCGACCAGGCGTTCGCCCTGCACGGTGGAGAAACGCAAGGCTTCGTCGGGCGCCACCCGCAGCAGCTGGGTGACCAACCGGTGGATGCGGGTCTGCAACAGGACGTACAGCATCGTGTCCTCGATCTGGGCGTCCACACCGGCGGCGGTGGCGGCGATCGCGGTGACCTCCGCGAGCATGCGGCGGGTCTCCCGGGCGAGCACCGCTTCGATCAGGTTGTCCTTGCCCGCGAACCGGCGATGGACGGTGATCCGGCTGAGCTCGGCCCTGCGGGCGATGTCCTCCATGCTGGCCCGGCGGATGCCGACCTGCAGGATGCGTTCCAGCGCGGCGTCCAAGATCCGTTCGTCGACGCCGTCGGACCCCTCGCTCATGAAACAAACATACAAAGATTGTGTCATTGAGTCAATGATTCGATGCGCTCGTCCCGGCGGCCGCGAATAGGATTGCGCCAGAAGCGGCCTGGCGATCCGTGCGGCCGCGGGCACTCGGGAGACGACGATGACCGGACCGCGCTGGCCGACCGCCGCTCTGCGCTGGTGCGTCGCGGTCGCGGTCGCGGCGTCGGCGGGTGGATGCGCGACCCTGCTCGGCGAGCAGGCCCCGCCGCCGTCCGCCGAGGAGATCGCCGCCGCGACAACGGAATTGACCGGCCTGCCGTCTTCGGAGGCGGCGGAGCGGCAGATGGCAGCGGTCGTCGACCGGATCGCGGCCGCCGCCTCGGCGATCGAACCCGGATTGCGCTGGAGCCGAACCGGGGACCGCGTGCTCGGCCCGTGCTACGGGCCGTATGAGCACACCGGCGGAAGGCGTGTCGTCCTCCCGCGCTACTACGCGGACGCATCGCTCCCAGCGGGAGCGTGGCTCGGTTTCCAGGAGACGGCCCGCACCCTGGCCGCGTCCGTGGGCGCGACGGACGTGTTGCCCGGCGGCTCCTCATCCCCGGACCGGCACGTCACGTTCGAGGGAGCGGACGGAGCGGAGTGGAACAGCAACACCGAGCTGTCGGTTTTCGCCGATGCCCGCTCGATGACGATCACCGCCACCGTGGGCTGCCGATTGCCCGAGGAAGATCGGTCGACCCGGTGACGTCGGTGCCCCCCGGCGCCGACTGATCGGTGCGCACACACGTTGCGCTCGGTTCTCGGCCCAGCTGTTCGCGGCGTGGGCTCGTGCCGATCATGGGCGTCGGTGTGGGCGTCAAATCTGTTGAGCGGTAGCGGGTCTTTGTTCAGGATGGTCGAATCTCCGATCATCGCTGTGGAAGGGGTCGCGGGTGCTGCCGATGTCTGTGCTCTGGCTGACCGGTGCGCCCGGGGTGGGCAAGTCGACCGCCGGTTGGGCGCTCTACTCCTGGGCGCGGGCGTCGCACCGGCCGGTCGCGTATGTCGACATCGATCAACTGGGTCTGCTCGTTCCCCCGCCCGTCGGCGACCCGGAAGCTCATCGGCTGAAGGCCGCCAATCTCGTGCGGGTTCTCGACACGTTCCGCCGTCGCGGTGCGCGACAAGTCGTGGTGTCCGGTGTGGTGGATCCGAGTGCCGGCATCGACGCGGCTGTGCGCGAGGCAGCGGATGTCGAGGTGACGCTGATCCGCCTGCGATGCGCGCGCGAGGAACTGCGACGCCGCTATCTCGCGCGCGGCTCGTCGAGCGAAAGACTCGACGAGCTGATGGCGGTGGCGGATGCCTTCGACCGCAACGGTGTGGGCAGGCCCTTGGACACCACGGCGATGTCGCCACGCACGGTCGTCGAGGCGTTGGCGGACCGGATATGCCCAGCGGCCGTGGGCTTCTCGCCCGTGTCGTCCTCGGCGCCCGAGGTAGGGCCACGCGTCGAGCCGTCGCCCGTGCTGCTGCTGACCGGCGCGACCGCGGTGGGCAAGTCGACCGTGGGCTGGGAAGTTCTGCGGATAGTGCGCGGCCGCGGCATCACCGCGGCGTACGTGGATGTGGACCAGCTCGGATTCGGTCCTTCCGGCTTCGCGGCGAAGACGGACAATCTCCTCGCGGTGTGGCGGGGGTACCGTCACGCGGGCGCGCGAGCGTTGATCGTCGTCGTCCGTGGAGCACCCGATCGGTACCGGGAAGCGCTGGCAGGTGAGCGGGTCGTCACGGCATGTCTCGAGGCGTCGCCCGCAGAGCTGGCGCGGCGGATCGCGCGGCGCGCTCGCGGCGACGGTCCACGCCTGGCGGGCGATTCGCTCGTGGGGGCCCCGGCCGGGCAACAGCTGGCAACGGTGCGCCGCGCCATCGAGGAAGCGGCTGTTCTGCGCGGCGGCGGAGGTGCCGATGTGGTCATCGATACCGGCGCCGAGACCGGTTCGACGGTGGCTGCCGCACTGGCCGGCGTGCTGGCCCCGGTGTGCCAGGCGTGAGCGGATCTCCCGGCGCGGCTGATCGCAAACGCCTACCGGAAGGTTCATCGATCACGAGCCCCGGAATGCTCGCCGGTAGGCGCCAGGGGTTGTGCCGACCTGGGCGCGGAAGCGGCGGCGCAGGTTGACCGCCGAGGCCAGGCCGACGCGTGCCGCGATCGCCTCCACCGGCAGGTCGGTCTCCTCCAACAGGGTGCGCGCCTCGGCCACCCGGCGCGACAGCAGCCATGCCCCCGGGCTCGTGCCGAGCTGATCGGCGAAGCGCCGGGCCAGCGTGCGCGGCGAGACGCTGAGGTGGGCGGCCAGATCCGCGACCGACAGCGCCGTGCCGAGGCGCGCACCGGCCCACTCCAGCAGGCCGTCCAGCGCGTCCGTCGGCGCGGCGGGCGGCGCGTACTGCGTTTGGCCGCCCTCGCGGTGCGGCGGCATCACCATGTGCCGCGCGACGAGCGCGGCGTGCGCGGCCCCGTGATCCTTCCGGACGAGGTGCAGGCACAGGTCGATGCCCGCGCCCGCTCCGGCGCTCGTGGCGACATCGCCGTGGTCGACATAGAGCACGTCCGGTTCCACCCGCACCCGGGGGAATTCCCGCGCCAGCTGTGCGGCGCGCGCCCAGTGCGTCGTCGCCGAACGTCCGTCCAGCAGGCCCGTGCGAGCCAGCGCGAACACTCCGGAGCAGATCGTGACGAGCCGCGCCCCACGGGCGTGTGCGCGCAGCAGCGCGCGGTGTACGGCGGCCGACAGCGGCGCCTGGACCGGCGCCCACCCCGGGATCAGGACGGTGTCGGCGGAAGCGAGCGCCGAAAGGCCCTGCGACACCTCCAGCGTGTATCCGGCCGAGGTCGGCACCGGCCCCGGCGTCTCCGTGCACACGTCGAATTCGTAATAGTGCGGCACTCCGGCCCGCTGGGTGCCGAATACCTCCGCGGCGCAGCCGAGTTCGAAGGTCGACTGCACCGGCCGCACCAAGGCGACCACACGATGCATGGCAAGATCGTACCCAGTGGTGTCCAACTGGACACTTTCTCGGAGCGCTCGCGCGCGGCACCGTGAGAGCTATGCATTCGGAAATCCTCGCCCAGGAGGGCTACACGTCGGTCTCCGTCGCGGACTCGCCGGTCCGGGAGCTGTTTCCCGGCATCCGGGTACGGCACCTCTGGACCGGGCCGTCCGGAGCGAGCGCCAACGTGCTGGAGATGGACCGGGGTACGTCGTGGCCGCACCGCGACATCCATGAGCCGGGCCCGGAAGAGGTCTACGTGGTAGCTGGCACGTTCAACGACGGCGCACGCGACTACCCGGCCGGGACTTTCCTGCACGCCCCGGCCGGATCGTGGCACGTGCCCGCCACCGCCACCGGCTGCACGCTGTTCGTCTTCTACCCGGAGGGTTAGCGGCGCCGCCGGTCATTGTGGACCACCGTTCACCGGGGTGAACGAAGGTGCGGTGGGAGCGGCGCTGGCCGGTGCCCGACGAATCCCATCAACGAATCGGCCGCCCCCCGAACCTCGTGCCGACGTCGTTCACCGGTGCGTCGGCGATCGACCCGGCCACGTCCTCGGGCCTACCGCTGACGATCGGAGATGCACCCCATACCAAGGCATCTATTTCGCAGAACACTGCCGCAATGGGTCTTCGCGCCGCACTGTCGACCGGGCCGGATCATTGTGATCCGGCCCGACTCGACACCCTGTGCCCGTGATCCCCGGCCCCGACGGGCGCCCCGGCTTCGGCGAGGCCGGTGAGCGCCCGCGGCAGTGGGCCTCGGTGCAGCACGCCGAGGCGTTGGGTGGCGCGGGTGAGGGCGACGTAGAGCTCGGCCGCGCCGCGAGGGCCGTCGGCCAGGATGCGTTCCGGCTCCACGACGAGGACGGCGTCGTATTCCAGTCCCTTGGTCTCCGCCGCCGCCACCGCGCCCGGCACATCCGGTGGCCCGATCACGACGCTGGTGCCTTCCCGTGCAGCTTCATCGCGCACGAAATCGTCAATGGCGGTTCGCATCTCGTCCGCGGTGACCTGCCGGGACCACGGCCGCACACCGCACGCGCGAACCGACTCCGGCGGCTGGACGCCGGGTGCGAACTCGGCGAGCAACTCGGCGGCGACGGTCATGATCTCCGCCGGGGTGCGGTAGTTCACCGTCAGCGATCGGTAGACCCACCGGCCGGGCACGTAGGGCTCCAGCATCGCGTCCCACGAGATCGCTCCGGCGGCCGACCGGCGTTGGGCGAGGTCGCCGACGATCGTGAAGGAGCGGCCCGGGCAGCGCCGCATCAACACTCGCCAATCCATCTCGGACAGTTCCTGGGCTTCGTCCACCACGACGTGCCGGTAGGTCCAGTCCCGGTCCGCCGCGGCGCGTTCGGCGAGTTCCCTGGTGTCGCGTTCGAGGAAGCGATCCGCCAGGTCCTCCGCGTAGAGCAGGTCGTGGGCGAACAAGTGGTCCTCGTCGTCCATCATGTCCTCGCGCCCGACCAGGATGTCCAGCACGCCCGCCGCGTACTCGGCCTGGGCCTTGCGTTCCCGCTCGGCGTCGTCGTCCGGTTTCTCGCGCCCGAGCAGATCGACCAACTCGTCGAGCAGCGGCACGTCCGACACCGTCCAGGCATAACCGTCGCGGCGCAACAGCGCCCGGTCGGCGCCCGCCGCTTCCAGCCGCTGCGGGGACTCGTACAGTTCCGCCAGCAACCGCTGCGGCGTCAGGATCGGCCAGAGGTCGTCGAGCGCGGCGGCGAACCGGGCGTCGTCCGCGAGTTCGGCGCGCAGGTCCGACCGCAGGTTCTCCCATGCGTCGCGGTCCTGCCTGGTCAACCAGCCCCGGCCGATGCGCGCTATCGCGCGCTCGGTGAGCACCCAGGTGACGATCTCGGCGAACACGGCGCGGGCTTCGTTGTGCGGCAGCCCGCTCGCCCGCGCCTCCTCCCGGCCCCACTGCGCGGTCTCGGCGTCGATGCGCACTGTGACATCGGATAATTCGATCGGCACCGGATGCTCCGGCAGCCGCTGCCGATCGGCCACGGCCGCCGCGAGCACGTCCAGGATCGCCAGGGAACCTTTGCGCCGCGCGGCCTCCGGGTCGTCCTCTGCGGTGACATGCAGGCCGGGCACCAGATCGCCGGTGGTCGTGAACACGACATTCGTCTCGCCCAGCGCCGGCAGCACGCGGCCGATGTGGTTCAGGAACGCCGGGTTGGGGCCGACCACGAGCACGCCGTGGCGTTCCATCCGCTCCCGCTGGGTGTAGAGCAGATACGCGACGCGGTGCAGCGCCACGACGGTCTTGCCGGTGCCGGGGCCGCCTTCGATCACCAGCACGCCAGGGTGGTCGAGCCGGATGATCTCGTCCTGTTCGGCCTGGATGGTCGCCACGATGTCGCGCATCCCCTCGCCGCGCGGCGCGTCGACCGCCGCGAGCAGCGCCGCGTCGCCCCGCTCGCCACCGTCGGGGCGGCCGAGGATCTCGTCGGTGAAATCGACCACACGACGGCCCTTGGTGTGGAACTGCCTGCGCCGTCGCATGCTCTCCGGGCTGGCGGCGGTGGCGACGTAGAAGGCGCGCGCCGCGGGCGCCCGCCAGTCGAGCAACAGCGGTTCGAACTCGTTCTCCGCGTCGAACAGGCCGATCCGGCCGATATAGGAGTGTTCGCCCGACAGCGCGTCCAACCGGCCGAAACACAGCCCGTTGTCCGCCACCTCCAGCCGCTTCACCTCCCTGGCCAGCGTGCGCACTTCGACGTCGCGTTCCATCGGGCTTCCGCCGTTGCCACGCAACGCGGCGGTGTACCCGCTCTTGGCTCGCGCGCGCTCGGCGTCGAGCCGAGCGTAGAGCCCGGCCACGTAGCCGCGCTCGGACCGCAATTCGTCCTCGTACCCCTGAGTTGACACAGGCCCCTCCGCTTTCCTGGCTCGACGATCCCGCGCGAACGCCGTTTCTCGCCTGCCCGAGTCGAGCAGCGGCGCCGCAGCCAGCGATTCTGCGGCACGACCCGGGTCTTGCCGCAAGCCCCCGGGTGCGCTATAGGTTGGAGGTGGAGGGGGTCAGGCGGGGCTCACCCGACTTGGCGCCCGTGGTGTGCGGCAAAAGAAGCCTGCCGCCCGGCAAGCCGCTGACCTCGCCGCCGTTGGCGCGGAACTCCGCGACCATGCCGCGGTTGAGGCCGTCCAGCGCGGCGGTGTCGGAAGCCAGTCCGTCGTAGTCGATCTCGGTCATGGTCACTCCACCAGCTTCTCGCTCTTCAGCCAGTCGTAGGCGACATCGGCGGGGTCCTCGCCATCGATGTCGACGCGGCCGTTGAGGTCCTGCATCAGTTCGTCGGTGAGGTGTTCGGAGATGGTGCCGAGCAGGGCGCGCAATCGCGGGTGACGCTCGATGACCGCGCCGCGCACGACCGCCGTGCCGCTGTAGGGCAGGAAGAACTTCCGGTCGTCGTCGAGCACCGCCAGATTCAGGTTCTTGACCCGCCCGTCGGTGGTGTAGATCATGCCGAAATTGCACGGGGCGCTCTTGGCCGTGGCCGTGTAGACGACACCGGCGTCCATCCGCGTGACATTCCCGGACGGGACGCCGTTCGGATCGTTGTAGGGGATCCCGTATTTCTGCAGCATCGGAATGAAACCGTCGGAGCGACTGAAGAATTCGTCGTCGACACAGAAGGTGCGCTCGGGCACAGGGAGCGCCGCCACATCGGACAGCGACTCGACGCGCAGGCGTTCTGCGGTCGGCGTCGACGCGCCGAACGCGTACGTGTCGTTGAAGTTGGCCGGCGGCAGCCACTCCAGATCGTGGTCGCGCTTCTCGATGTCGTGCACGCGCTGCCAGAGTTCGGCGGGGTCGGAGATCGTCTCGGTCTGATTGTGGTAATTGACCCAGCCGGTGCCGGTGTACTCCCAGAGCACATCGGCGTCGCCGTTCAGCTGAGCCTGCCGGGACGAGGCCGACCCCGGCGCACCGGTGAGGTCGGTGACCTTCGCACCCGCCGCGGCCAGGTAGGTCGCGGTGATCTTGCCCAGCAGGACGCCCTCGGTGAAGCTCTTCGACGTCACGACCAGCTCGGCGCCATCCAGCGGCCGGTCACCGCCGGGCAGGCGCGCGTCGTGGAAGGTTCCCGACGAACTCACCAGACCGCACCCGGCGACCGCGGCCGACACGACGAGTGCGCACAGCAGGCCGAGCACCCGGGCTCGTGGCGATCTCATGAGATCCCTCGCGGGGTCGCGGCCAGTTCGACGAGGCGGCCGAGCCAGTCGATGATCAGCGCCAGGAGTCCGACCAGGATCGCGCCGGAGACGAGCAGTTTGGGCAGGAAGAGGGTGACCCCGGTGGTGATCAGCGTGCCGAGGCTGGTCGCGCCGATGAACGTGCTCAGTGTCGCGGTGCCGACCAGGATCACCAGCGCCGTGCGCACCCCGTTGAGGATCACCGGCACCGCCAGCGGCAGCTCGACCTGCAGCAGCGTGCGCGCGGCCGAATAGCCGATGCCGCGCGACGCCTCGATGGTGCGCTGATCGACCTGCCGCAGTCCCACGATCGTGTTCTGCAGGATGGGCAGCACCGCGTAGACGACGAGGCCGACGATCGCGGTGCGGAATCCCGTGCCCAGCCAGAAGGTGAACAGCACGAGCAGTCCGACCGCAGGTGCGGCCTGTCCGATATTGGCGATATTCACCGCGACGGGCTCCAGCCGCTTCAGTGCCGGGCGGGACAGCGCGACGCCGAGCGGAATCGCCACGACCACCACGATCACCGTGGCCACCACGGTCAGCTTGATGTGCTGCACGATCGTGGTCTGCAGGTTGTCCCAGCCGAGGGACGCCTGCTCCGTCGCGGTGAAGCTCGTCGACCGGTACCACAGGATGTATCCGGCGGCGATGACGAGGATGACCAGCGGTTCGAACCACACGTCGATCGGCACGCGGCGCAGGCGGCTCATGACGGCTGGTCCGATCCGAGTTCCTCGTCGGCGGCGACCACCGGCGTCGGGGCCGGATCGGTTCCGTCGACGTAGGTCGTGTAGGACAGATCCGCCTCGTCGGCGCGCCCCTCGGCGAGCTTGGTCCGGATCACCTCGGTGACCGTGTCGATGCTCAGCGAGCCGAGCACCGCGCCCCTGCCGTCGGTGACGAGCGCGGCGCCTTGGCTGGTGGCGAGCATGGCGTCGAGCGCGTCGTTGAGCGTCGAGGATCGCGCCACGACGGGCAAACGCCGATCGAGGTAGTCGGAGACCTCCGGTTTGGTCGCCACTTCCGCGAGCGAAGGCCACGACCGCGGCCGCCCGGCCTCGTCGACCACGACGACCCAGGTCTGCCCCGCGGCCTCGGCCCGTTCGATGACGCCGCGGGCGGGTTCGCCGATCCGTGCGGTGACGACGTCGTCATAGGCGACGTCGCGCACCCGCGACACGGTGAGATACGCCAGCTTCGCGCCGGACCCGACGAACTCCTCCACGAACGGCGTGGCCGGATCGGTGAGGATCTCCTCCGGACTCGCGTACTGCTCGACGTGTCCTCCTTCGGACAGGATGAGCACCTTGTCACCGAGCTTGGTGGCCTCCTCGAAATCGTGGGTGACGATCACGATGGTCTTGCCGAGTTCCTGCTGGATGGCGATCAGGCTGTCCTGCAGGCGCACCCGGGTGATCGGATCGACCGCGCCGAACGGCTCGTCCATGAGCAGCACCGGCGGGTCGGCGGCGAGTGCGCGCGCCACGCCGACGCGCTGCTGCTGTCCGCCGGACATGTCCTTCGGCAGCCGGTCGGCGAAGGTGGCGGGGTCGAGGCCGACCAGATCCAGCAGGTACTCGGTGCGCTCGGCGATCCGCTTCTTGTCCCAGCCGAGCACCCGGGGGATGGCGCCGACGTTCTTGGCGACCGTCCAGTGGGGGAACAGCCCGCCGGACTGGATGACGTACCCGATCGACTGCCGGAGCTTGTCGGGGTCCTCTCGGGTGACGTCGCGGCCGCCGATGAAGATGCGGCCCTCGGTCGGCTCGATCAGGCGGTTGATCATCTTCAGCGTGGTGGTCTTGCCGCACCCGGACGGGCCGACGAACGCCACGATGTCGCCCGCATCGATCTCGAGGTCGAGGCGCCGCACCGCGGGCTCGTCCTGGCCTTTGTAGCGCTTGACGACCGAGTCCAGTGTGATGGAGGCGCCGGTCACCGGCCGTTGCGGCGTCGCGGGAGCGGGCCCGTCGGTCACGTCGGTCATGACAGTCCCTTCGCGATCGTGAGGCGTCCGAGCAGGACGAGGAGTGCGTCGAACA
The DNA here is from genome assembly GCF_035544775.1 of Nocardia implantans. Lineage (NCBI taxonomy): Bacteria > Bacillati > Actinomycetota > Actinomycetes > Mycobacteriales > Nocardiaceae > Nocardia > Nocardia implantans. Next base: position 62,959 of record NZ_JAYKYQ010000017.1, read on the forward strand.
CCAGCGCGATGATGACGATGAGGATGGTTCCGGTGAGCGCCATCTCCAGGGAGTTCGCACCGCCGAGACGGGAGAGGCCGTTGAAGATGAGCGATCCGAGGCCGGGCCCGAGGACGTAGGCGACGATCGCGGCGACGCCGACGATCATCTGGGTGGACACTCTGATGCCGGTGAGGATCACCGGCCAGGCGATCGGCAGTTCGACGGTCAGCAGAATGCGCCGGCGTGAAAGGCCGATTCCGCGGGCGGATTCGACGACCGAGGCGGGCACCGACCGCAATCCCACGATCGCGTTGCCGACCACCGGCAAAGCCGCGAAGAATGCCAGCATCACGAACGACGGCACCACGCCCAGCCCGAACGGAACCAGCAGGATCGCCAGCAGCGCCAGCGAAGGAATGGTCAGCGCGACTCGACTCGAGGTCAGCGAAAGCGCGGACAGCAGTGGGAACCGATAAACCGCCACCGCCACGAGGACGGCGACGACGGTGCCGACCAGAACCGTCTGGAACGCGAGCGAGGCGTGCTGATAGGTGAGGAATGCCAGCACTTCGCCCCGCCCCCGGATATAGCTCCATAAATTCACGGGATTCCCATCGTCAGGCGAAGACCGGTCGGGAGTTGTTCACGGACAGCCACCCGGACCGTCGAAAAGCAGTCGGTTTCGCGGGATCGATTTCCGGCGGCGTGCGGAAAGCGAATCGCCGCGCCGCCGAATTCGCGCTCCTTTCCGACCGTAACCGATGCGCTGCGACACAGGAGTTCGGCGGGCACGAGTCGTCCCGTCGGCAGGAGGGCTATGCGGCCCGTGTGACGGGTGCGGCCGTCGAGTAGCACTCGGCGTCGCACACGCTCATGCTGCTCGGCGCGCCGCCGACGGGAATGGCTCTGCTCGGCGTGCGGCGGATGAGCTCGCGGTGCTCGGCGGACATGCCACGGCCTTTCGCTCGAATCGGACGACCGGGTCCGAGGAAACCACGCCAACTCGGGTCCGGCCAGCATTACGGTCAGCCGGATCGAAATGGGCGGACCGGACCTTCCGCCGGCCGGGCCGACGCGATATCGCCACCGTGGCACCGCGCGGGCGTCGTCGCGGCTCTGGACAGGCCCGACCGCCGGTTGAGTGCCCTTGCTGGTGCGGGCGCGTCCCCGTGCACGACGATCCTCCCGACCGAGAACCGCGCAGTCGATGGGACCGCACGGCAGGGTGCGCATTCACGACGACGGGTGCGCGATCCGCGGTCGCAAGCCGTCGACGAGCAGGTCGAGCAGCCGCCCGGCCTGTTCCCTGCGTTCCTGGCTCTCGGTGGCGAGCGATATGCCGCTGAGGCCGACGAGTAGATCCTCGGCCGCGACGTCCGCTCGAAGGGTTCCGGCCGCCTGTCCCGCCCTCAGCAGCGTGGTGACCGCGGTGGTCAGGCGGTCGCGGCTTTCGGAGAACGGATCGCCGCCGGAGGCGATGACGGCGCGCAGGGCCTCGCCCATCCCGCGCTTGGTGGTGGTGTAGTCGACGAAGCGGTCCATCCAGGTGCGCAGCGCCCGGTCCGGCGGGAGGCCTGCCAGCAGGTCGGCGACCGAGTCGCACAGCCGGGCGAGCTCGTTGCGGTAGGCGGCGTCGACGAGTGCCTCGCGGGTGGGGAAGTGGCGGTAGAGCGTGCCGATGCCCACGCCCGCTTCCTTGGCGACGGCTTCCAGCGTGACGTCCGGTCCGTCGTGGGAGAACGCGCGCACGGCGACCTCGAGCAGCCGGTCTCGGTTGCGTCGTGCGTCGGCGCGCAGCGGGCGTTCGGTCGTCATCCATCCTCCCGGGGAACAAAGCGGAGGCATCTCCGGTTATGGGTAGTACCGGAGCGTCCTCCGGTTCGAGTCTACCGAGATGGGACACGTCATGACCGATCGCATCACCACCCCGTTCACAGCCGAGTCCACCGCGGCGGAGGTGCTCGCCGGCGTCGATCTCACCGGGCGGCGCGCCGTCGTCACCGGCGGCGCCTCGGGGATCGGCGTGGAGACCGCCCGCGCGCTGGCCTGCGCCGGGGCCGAGGTGACTCTCGCCGTCCGCGACCTCGCGGCGGGGGAACGCACCGCGGCCGATATCGCAGGCGCCACCGGCAACGACACGGTGCGTGTCGCTCCACTCGATCTCGCCGATCGAGCGTCCGTCGCGGCGTTCGTGGCCGCTTGGGCGGGTCCGCTGCACATGCTGATCAACAACGCGGGCGTGATGGCCTCGCCGCTGTTGCGCACGCCGCAAGGGTGGGAGATGCAGTTCGCCACCAACCACCTCGGCCACTTCGCGCTGGCCACCGGACTGCGTCGGGCGCTGGCCGCGGCGGGGACGGCGCGGGTCGTGTCCGTGAGCTCCAGCGCGCATCATCGTTCGCCGGTCGTGTTCGACGACATCCACTTCGAACGCAGGCCCTACGACCCGTGGTCGGCTTACGGACAGTCGAAGACGGCCAACGTGCTGTTCGCCGTGGAAGCCACCCGGCGGTGGGCCGAGGACGGCATCACGGTCAACGCGCTGATGCCCGGTGGTATCCGCACCAACCTGCAACGGCACGTGTCGGAGGAGGAACTCGAGCGGCTCCGCGCGGCCGCGGGCGGGGCGAGCGTGTGGAAGACGCCGCAGCAGGGTGCGGCCACCTCCGTTCTCGTCGCGGCGTCGCCCTTGCTCGACGGTGTCGGGGGACGCTACTTCGAGGACTGCAACGAGGCCGTGGTCGGTGTTCTCAGCGCCCGCAACGGAGTCGCCGAGTACGCGCTCGACCCCGACGCCGCCGCACGGCTGTGGCAGGTGTCGAGCGACACGCTGGCCGGGTGAAGATATGCCTCGGTCTCGAAGTTTCCCACCCGGGAGTGCGCCGACGGGAGCGCTCCCGGGCGGCGGGGCGCCGTGCGCCGCGGATCGCTCACCGGCTGGTCGGCGAGCCCGCCACGGACCGGCGCAGCGGCCGCGAACCCGGTGAGCAGGCACCGCCGACCGGCCAGTCCCGCTCGGCCGGAAAGAACGTTCCCCAGGCCCGGTAGCGATGCCGCGAGAGGGGGCTGAGCGGTTGCGCCGTGAGCGATCCCGGCGTGGTCTCGGCGAAACTCGACACGTCCCGGCACAGGTGGGACTGGTCGGTATAGCCGCAGGTCACCGCTACATCGGCGGCGGGAATGCCCGCGAGCAGGCCTTCGACCGCATGCCGGAACCGCACCAGCATCGCGGCGCGTTTCGGGGTGAGTCCGATCTTGGCTTCGAATCTGGCCCACAGCCGTTTGCGGCTCCACCCGCAGGATCGGGCCAGCGCATCGATGCGCACCTGTCCTCGGCCTGCGACGATGCGTTGCCAGCTCGCGGTGACTTCGGGGTCCGGCGTCCGGGTCGGCTCGGCACACCGCCGCAGGAACGAGTTCGTCAGCGCGAACCGTTCTTGCCACGTCGCGGCATCCGCGAGCCGCTCACACAGCGACAGCGCCCGGCGGCCCCAGAGATCCTCCAAGCCGACGACCGTGCTGCCCAGAGCGGCCGGGTCGATACTCGACAACGAATAGGCCTGCAGGGGCGACAAGCGCACCTCGACGCATTCGGCCCGCTCGGTACGCACACGCATGGTTCCGTGTGGGAATCCGGAGACGAAGCCGCTGAACGCCTGCCGCCCCGCCGTGCTGTCGACGACGAGTTCGTTTCCCCCGAACTCGATCAGCACCGTGACCGCGGGCAGCGCGGTGACCCGCAGGTCCAATCCGCCCGCGCCGCGAGCGCGATACCCGATCATCGCCGCGCCGCTCACGGCCGGACGGCGGAAAACCCATCCGGTGTCATGGCCCCGTTCGAGCCCGGTCGCTCCCACTCGCCCAGGCTGACCGCACCTCCCCGTACCGGAGTGTCCGGTCAAGGCCGGTCGACGCGGTCGAGAGCGAAGCGGGCCAGATCGGTGGAGATGATCTCCGGTCGCCCGCCCGATTGTTTCGCCGCGGCGGTGAGCACGTCGAGGTGGTGGTAGCCGGGGGCGATCACCGTCTCGCCGTGACTACGCGCCCCTGCCGCGACGACGATTCCGGCGCCGCCGATCAGGTTGAGGGTCCGATCGGCGAGGACACCGCCGGGATGGGTGCGGTGCCGGGTGATCTCGGGGGCCTGCGCTTGGAAGACGTCGAACGCCAGTCGCATCGGGAAGTATCCCTCGATGAAATCAAGCGGTTGCGCGGCGAGGCTGCGCGAGAGGTCCGCGATATCGGTGACCTCATGGGTGGCATCGGTGAACGGTGCGCCGTCGCGGTCGGGCACGCCCGCGGTCACGGCCGGCGCGTCGTAGTCGAGCCAGGTGTAGAGCGGGCCGCCGGGCTGATCGGGAATAGCTTTGCGATCCGGACCGAACAGCATGCCGGTGAGGCCGCGCAGCGCCGGGAACGCGGCGACGTCGCCGGGAAGCGGGAAGTCCTTGTCCGCGACGGAGCCGCCGTCGAAGAAGCCGAATCCCGCTTGCAGCAGGGCGAGCGGCTGGGAGTTGGCGTCGAGGAACGCGCCGAGCGCGGCGGCGTTCGTGATCCGGAAATCACGGACCGACGGGGAACCGGACGCGGCCGCCGCCGCGTCCCGCGACAGCAGCAGGCGGTAGGTGGCCTCCTGGTTGACATTGCCCGGAACGTAACGCGCGAGGTCGGATTCGGCTTCCGGCGCGAGATGAGCCGCCAGCCCCGCGATGCCGAGCAGGTTCATCGTCTCGGGGTTGATGACCGCGGGCAGAGCCAGCACTCGGGGCAGCACGCCTCGGTCCAGCGCTGCCTCGATCGCGGTGGAGCCGATGCCGCCGACGGAGAGGTCGAGGAAGTCCGGGATGCCGTTGAGCGCCGACAGCGAGGTGTCGATCGCGGAGTCCAGGGCGAAATAGCCCGCACACTGGTCGGCGCCCGCGACCCCGCCGAAATCCCATTCGGCGAAGAACGCGGTGAGGACCCCGCCCAGCGAATGCCCACCGCACAACGTCTTCCGCTTCCGCGACACCGGATCGGGCAGTTCCGTGGTGAGCAGATCGTATTGGTCCTGAACGGTCTGTGCGACACCGACGTGACCGAGCCACCCGAGCTGGTCGTCCGGCACCACGCCGCCGAATCGGCGGCCGTCGATCTCGGCGCCGCGATAGTAGTAGTCGACGGCGAGATGCACGTCGCGGGCCGCCAGACCGGCCTGCCTTCCGAGGTGGTCCTCCAGACAGTTGGAACGCCGGTCCAGCGCCCAGAACTCCAGGTGCCGACCCTGTTCCGCCGCTGCGGCAACGGTATTGCGCGCGAGACTGTCGAACGCGCCCGCGCCCTCGAAGATTCCCGGCTGCGCCACCAGCACGGCGTCGGCGTCGGCCGAGCGCACCGGGCCCGCGACATCTCGGTAGCGCAGGTACGACAGCCGGTCACAGGCGGCGGGATGCGGCCCGACCGAATCGGGCAACGGAAGGCGAAGGCTGACAACGGACTCCGCCACGGACGTGATCGGTGAGGAGGAGACCACCGTGGTCTCGATACGTTCCGTACCCTCGGCCCGCGCCGTGACGGCGGGTGTCGCGACCGCGACGATCAGTGCGGCGGCCGATATGCCGGATCTCAGGAATCGCAGAATTTCGTCCCGATGGCGCACGAATCTACCGTGGCTCACCAACAATTGCGTCGACATCGACGACCTCTCGTCACGACAGCGGAGCGGCCGTATCGCCGAAGTTTCCGCATCGGTGCGAGGAAACGTATGGCGGCGGCGCTCGGTTGTCAACGCCGGTGCTATCAGAATGTCTCGCAGCGGTCGGTAGGGTGGCGGCATGCGGGTCGGTGAACCGAGTAGTACCGCCATGGCCGTGGCGCGAGCGCGGGCTCAGCATCAGGTCGTCGATGAGCCGCCGGTGTTCAGCGATCCGCTGGCGTCGCGCATCGCCGGTGAAAGCGCCTTCGGGGCAACTGAATTCGACCGAGGCGTCGACGAAGATCTGGCTCGTCGGCGGCGCCTGTTCATCGCGGCGCGCAGCCGCTTCGCCGATGACGTCGTGGCGGCCGCCGTCGCCAGGGGTGCGCGCCAGGTGGTCGTGCTCGGTGCGGGGCTGGACACCAGCGCTTACCGCAATCCCCACGAGAACGTGCGATTCTTCGAAGTCGATCACCCCGACACCCAGGAATGGAAGCGGCGCAGGCTGGCCGAGACCGGAATCGCCATCCCGCCTTCGCTGACCTTCGCCCCCGTCGACTTCGAACAGTCGACACTCGCCGCCGGGTTGGCGGCGGCGGGACTGGACCGCACCGGCGACGCGGTGTTCGTCTGGCTGGGCGTCGCCGTGTATCTGACCAGGACGTCGGTCGATGACACGCTGCGCTACATCGCCGGTCACGGTGCGGCCGCGGAAGTGGTCTTCGACTACGTCTACCCGCTGTCCGACGCCGCGGCCGACGGCAGGCGGGCACGCGCGGATCGAGTCGCCGCGGTGGGCGAACCGTGGCTCAGTTTCTTCACGGCGGAGGAGATCCGCAGTGCGTTGCTGTCCTTCGGCTTCACCCGCGTCGAAGACCACACCGCGACAGAGTTGCTCGGCGGCTATGGCGTCGAAACCACCGCTCAGCCTGTCGACTCGGTGCCGCACCTCGTCCACGCCAGCACGGTGTGAGCCCACCTCGGCGGCCTGATGACCGCTGGCCCGTCGAATCCCGATGCGCCCGTTCGGTCACCACCACGGCGGTCGACCGATCGGAGTCAAAGGTCGGCGACCAAGGCCGCGGCCGCTTCGATCGCGGCGGCCTCGTGGTCGAGGAGGACATCTCCGCCTTGGGTCGTGACGATCGGGGTGTACGGGTCTTCCACGTACTCCTCGCCCAGTAGCTCGCGCAGCACGGCCAGCCCGCAGAACGGAACATAGTGCGGGCTGTAGCCGCCTTCTTGTACGAAGGCGATCCGGCCCGCGCAGGTGGCGGCGGCGATGTCCAGCATCCGGCGGGTCAGGTGCCGGAAGCCGCCGCTGGTGACCATTTGCCGAGCCAGCGGATCGAGGATGCTCGCGTCGAAGCCGGAGGCGACGATGATCAACTCGGGCGCGAAGGCGTGCAGCGCCGGTTCGACCACTCGGTCGATCGCATACAGGTACGCGGCGTCTCCGCTGCCCGGCGGGAGCGGCACGTTGATCGCGTACCCGTGTCCGTCGCCGGCGCCGCGCTCCTCCCGGTAGCCGGAGTTCGGCGGGAAGCACAGATGCTGGTGGATCGAGAGGGTCAGCACCGACGGGTCCTCGTACCAGATGTCCTGGGTGCCGTTGCCGTGGTGGACATCCCAGTCGACGACGGCGATGCGCCGCACGCCGAGGACCTCTTTGGCGTAGGCGGCGGCGATGGAGACGTTGTTGAAGATGCAGAAGCCCATGCCGGTGGCGCGGGTGGCGTGGTGGCCCGGCGGATTGACCAGTGCGTAACCGTTGTCGACCGTCCCCGCCAGCACCTGTTTCACGAGTGCGATCGCACCGCCCGCCGACAGCGCGGCGATCTGGTATCCGCCCTTGCCGAACGATGAGACGCCGTCGCCGGCGTCACCGCCCTTGGGCTGCAGATTCTCCGCCTTGATCCGCTCCAGATGCTGCGCGGTGTGCACCCGCAGGATGTCGGCCTCTTCGGCGGGTTCGGCCTTGATCGAGTGCACCTTGTCCAGCAGTCCGGACACCGAGACCAATTCGTGGAAACGCCGTTTGGTGTCGGGATGCGCGAGGTGGTGGCCGATCGGCTGGAGACCGACCGTCACGTCGGACGGGAACAGACTTCCGCTGCCGGTGTCGGCCCACCCGTAGAGGGTGTTCCATACGTATCCAGTTGTCATCGTGAACTCCTAGCGGTCGGCGGACCGCCACGCCGTCCGCCTGGGTCTCGTCCCGCCTGGGCGGGTGCTCGGGCTCATTAGAGGCACAGCAGCGACCGCTCCGCAACCGGACGAGTCGCCACCCATGGCGGCGCGTGCGCGATCTCTTCGCTGCCGAGTTGCGCACGTCCCGATCCGGCCGGGTCAGAACGTGCAGACTGCCCCATCAGGCCGCAAACGGGGGCAATGCCGCGAAATCCGGGGCCAGCCGGGCGGTGGGGACGGTGTGCGCGATCCAGCGACGGGCACGGCTGAGCGGATGATCGGGGAATTCCGCGTCCCAGCGCATGTCGTCGGCGGCGTTGTACGGTAGCCGCCCCCGCACCTCGGGAGCGTAGGGATGCGGCGGGTACATGCCGTCGAAGCCGATCTTGGTGGCCAGCAGGGCCTCGCGTAGTCCCGTGGTCCCGGCTTCGGGACACAGGATCTGGAGAGCAGCGCTGCTGCGGGCCTTCGGAACGATGACGGACGCGGCGAACACCAAGCCTCGGGGCTGGTTGGGCAGGGGCAGTTTCTCCATCCGCAACAGCGCGGGCTGCGCGTCGAGCCACACCACGAATGCCTCGATCAGACAGCCGTTCTCGGCGCTCCGCTCGGCCAGGCGACGGCGCAGGGTCGGCAGATCCGCCATGGGCGCGGGCAGATCGGGGACGAGGTCGAAGTACGACACGTTCACCATGTCGCCGGTATGGGGATTGCGCCAGGTCGCGGTGTCGACCTGCTCCAGATTCGCGGTGTCGAACGAGATGGGCACGCGCCCAGCGTATCCGGCCGTACGGACACGCGATCGTGCCGATGACTCGGGTTCGCGGTAGCCGCCGTCGGTCGGCGGCGATACGCATCGCGTCGGTCTTGGGCCGACAGGACCGCCGCCGGGGTCTCCTGGCCGATTCCATCGCCGGTCGGAGCCTCGGCTCGGCCATCGGAGCCGGAGGTGCGATCGGCCGGTCGGATAGATTTGGGAAGAAGCTGGTGGTCGATGTGGTGGAGGAGGCGCGGTGGGCGCGAATGCGGAGTCGGCGACCGGTCCGGCCACGTTCGACGATCTGGTCGGCGAGATCCGCGCCAGGTGGAGTTCGCTGTCGGCCTCGCACAAGAAGCTGGCCGAGCGGGTCCTGTCGGACCCGGAGGCGGTGGCGTTCATGACCGTGTCCGATCTGGCGAGCGCGGTGGCGGTCAACGAGGCGACCGTGGTGCGGTTCGCGAACGGTCTCGGGCTGAAGGGGTACCCCGGTCTGGCCCGCCTGTGCCAGGAACGGCTGCGGGAGCAGGCGCAGCTGCTGCGGCGTTTCGAAAACCTCGAGCACTTGATGGAGCAGGGTGCGGGACTGCGGGAGCGCCAAGTGGTGCTGGACCAGGCGAATATCGCCCGCTCCTTCGCCGGCATCGCGGACGCCACCTGGGACGCGGTGGCCACGCAACTGGCGCGCGCGCCGCGCGTGCACGTGATGGGCCTGCGCAAGTGCCACGCTCCGGCTTACCTGCTGGGCTACCTGCTCGGGCTGCTGCGGGAGGACGTCGCGAGCGTGACGGGGACCAGGGGCTCGCTGACGGACGAGCTGCGGCGCGTGCGCCCGGGAGATTGTTTCGTTGCCCTCTCGATCCATCGCTACAGCCTGGACACCGTCCGCGCGGCGCAGTGGGCCCGCAGGCGCGGCGCGCACGTGGTGGCCCTGACCGACACCCCGGTCTCGCCGCTGGCGGCGGCGGCGCACGAGACCTTCTACGTCGAGGCGTCGAGCGCCAGCGTGCTGCGGTCGATGACCGCGTTCACCTCGATCGTCCAGGCGATGTCCGGTGCGGTGGCCCACCTGCTCGGCCACGAGGTGCGTGAGACGCTGTTGGAAGAGGAACGACTCCTGGACGAATTCGGCGTCTACGCCGCCGACGGCGACTGATCTTCCGGTGCACGTGGCTGATTCACCGGCGCCATCGCCGCATTCCGGCCCGCGCGCCGCTGGTGCAGCCCGCCCGCGGCCACGGCCAGGAAGGTGACCACGAGAGTCAGCGCCAGCGGCGTCCGGGTGCCGGATCCGAACACCATGCCCACCACGATGCCCAGCAAAGTGACCAGGACCAGGTACGGCAGGTAGGAAGCCCCCCACATCCGCACCACAGGCGCGGCGGAATCCACGGCGGCGCCGTTGCGCCGTCCGGCGATGTAGGTGGCGCAGATGTACAGGTAGACGATCACCGCGACCGCGCCGGAGGAACTGAGCAGGAAGCTGAAGACCGCCCCGGTGGGCAGGAAGTAGTTCGCGGCCACGGCCAGGAACCCGGCGCTCGCGGCGGCGAGAACCCCGGCCGCAGGCACGCCGGAACGGGTGGTGCGGCCGAGTGGTCGCGGTCCCTCGCCGCGCTGGGCCAGCGAGAACAGCATGCGCGATGCGGAATAGAGCCCGGAGTTCAGGCACGACAGCACCGCGGTGAGCACGATCAGATTCATGATGGTCCTGGCGCCGGGAATGTTCAGCAGGTTCAGCACCGCGGTGTACGGGCTTTCGGTGATCTCGGCGCTGTCCCAGGGCAGCAATGTCACGACCACCAGCATCGAGCCCACGTAGAAGATCAGGATGCGCCCGGCGACGCTGCGCATGCTCGACCGAACGGCGTCGACCGGATCGGCGGCCTCACCCGCGGCGATGGTCACCAATTCGGTGCCGAAGTAGGAGAAGAAGACCGTCAGCGACGCGGCCAGCAGGGGAGTGAAGCCGTTGGGCAGCAAGCCGCCTCGTCCCAGCAGGTTCGTCGTGCCCGGCGCCGCGTAATGCGGGAACGCGCCGCAGATCGCGGCGATGCCGATGCCGATGAAGACGACGATCGCGGCGACCTTGACCAGGGCGAACCAGAACTCGAAACGCGCGAACGAGCTGACCGCGGCCAGATTGACTCCGGTCAGAACGCACAGGAAGAGCAAGGCGAACGCCCAGGCGGGCGCGGCGGGCAGCAGTTGGTTGGCGATCGCGCCACCCGCGACGGCCTCGAACGCGACCGTCACGCACCAGTGGTAGCTGTAGACCCACCCGACCGACAGCCCGGCCCACGGCCCGAGTTCACGTGCGGCGTAGCTGGAGAACGAACCGGTCTCCGGACTGGCCGTGGCCAGTTCGGCCAGCATGCGCATCACCAGGATGACGACCACGCCGGTGCACAGATAGGCCAGGACGATGCCGGGCCCGGCGGCCGCGATCGCGTTGCCGCTGCCGACGAACAAGCCTGCGCCGATGACGCCGCCGATCCCGATCATCGTGAGCTGACGAGTGTTGATGGCGTGCTGCAGATTTCCCGCAGGGGGGATTGCGGTGGGCACGATGCCTCCCAAGGACCGTGGGCTGTGACCCGGGTAACGGATGGTCGGTCATGCAACGCCGCCCGCCTCGCGTTTGCAAATTGATTTGCATTCACTGCTGGGAATGCAATTTGTATGGCATAGTGTGGCTTCGACCCCGAGCAGGAGGAACTGAAAGATGTCCACGGTGCTGGTGAGCAGGTCCGGTCCCATCGCGACGCTGACGCTGAACCGCCCGGAGCGGCTCAACGCGGTCAGCGAGGAGCTCTACGAAGCGTTGATCGGTCATCTGGTCGTCGCCGATTCCGATCCGCAGGTGCGCTGCGTGATCCTGCATGGTGCCGGTCGCGCGTTCTGCGCGGGCGCGGATCTGAAAGCGCACCGCTCCGGCACTCGAACGCCCGCCGAGCAAGCGCATTACCTCGATCTCGCGCAGCGCGCGTGCGAGCAGATCCAGCGGATGGACACGCCCGTGGTCGCCGCCGTCGCGGGCTACGCGCTCGGCGCCGGTGCCGAGCTGGCCGTCAGCGCGGACTTTCTCGTCATGGCCGACGATGCCCAGATCGGCTTTCCCGAGGTGAGTATCGGGACGTTCGTCGGCGGCGGAGTCACCCATCGACTGCCCAGGCTGATCGGTCTGCGCCGGGCTGCCGACCTGCTCATCCTCGGCGAACGATGCGACGCGGCAAGGGCCTTCGACTGGGGGCTGGCCTACGCGTCCGTCTCCGGCGACATCCTTCTCGACACCGCGCGCGGACTCGCCGAATCGCTGGCCGCCAAAGCTCCGTTGCCGCTGGCGCGGATGAAGGCAGCGCTGCGCCGTGACGATCCCCTCGACGTCGCCCTCGCCACCGAGCCGCGCCAGATCCTCGAGTTGATGGCGACCCGGGACTGGGCCGAGGGCGTCGCGGCCTTCGCCGAACGCCGCACTCCTGTGTTCGAAGGAAAGTGACATGACCACACTCGACGCACCGGTCCGCACCGCGCTCGAACGGCTGCTCGACCCCCACTCCATCGTGGTGGTCGGCGCGTCCGCCGACCCGGCGAAGCGTGGGCATCAAGTCCTCCGGGCCCTGCTGGAGGACGGATACGCCCATCCCGTCTACCCGGTCAACCCGAACGCGGACCGGATCCTCGGCCTCGACGTCCTCGCCTCCATCGATCAGGTTCCCGCGGGCGCCGACGTCGCGTTGATCGCCGTGCCCGCGGCGGCGGTGCCGGGAGCGCTGCGGGAGTGCGCGGCCGCGGGTATCGCCGGAGCGGTGGTGCTGGCGAACGGTTTCGGCGAGATCGGGGCGGAGGGCGCCGACCTCGCCGCGGCGCTGGCCGAGGTGATCGAGGAGACCGGGATCCGGGTGATCGGCCCGAACACCTCCGGACTGCTGAATCTGACCTCCGGTGCGAATCTCGTCGGTCTGCCGGATGTGCCGCGCGGACCGATCAGTGTCATCACCCAGAGCGGGAACATGCTGTTGTCGCTGGTGAACGACGACCGCGCCGCGAAAGGTCCCGGCTTCCACGCGTACGTGGGGCTGGGTAACCAAGCCGACGTCCGCTACGACGAATGCCTCGTCGAACTCGCCCGTCATCCGGAAACCGGTGTGGTGGCGATCCACTCCGAGGGATTCGCCGACGGGCGGTCGTTCCTGACCGCGGCCGCCGCGACTGTGCCGGAGACGCCGGTGGTGCTGCTGCGCGGCGGGCGTTCGGAGGGTGGCCGCCGCGCCGCGGCCTCGCATACCGGCTCGATCGCCGGTTCGGACGCGGTGGCGACCGCCGTACTGCGCCAGGCCGGGGTGGAACTGGTCGACCGTTCCGACGAACTCGCTGTCGTCGCCGCGGCGCTCGCCACCTGCGTTCCCATCGCTCCCGGCCGCACGGTGGCGGTCCTCAGCGACGGCGGCGGTCACGCCGCGTTGGCGGCGGATGCCATGGCCGCGCAGGGCATCGAAGTGGCGCGGCTGAGCGAGCGAACCCGGCGGCAGTTGCGGCGGCTGCTCGGCAGCGCCGCCGCGGTGGCAGGCCCGGTGGACATCGCGGGCGCCGCCGACGCCGACCCGATGGTCTTCGCCGAAGCCGCCGAGATCCTCATGCGCGACCCCGCTGTGGGTCTCGTGCTGATCATCGGGCTGTACGGCGGCTACCATCTGCGGTTCGATCCAGCGTTGCGCGAGGCCGAAGACGCCGCCGCGGGCGCCTTGCTCGCGCTCTCCGCCGAATACGATGTGCCGCTGTTGATCCAGAGCTGCTACGCGAGTCTCGATATCGCCAACCACGACCGGCTGCGGGCGGGCGGCGTACCGGTGCTCGGCTCGATCGAGCACGCCGCACGGGTGGTCGCCGCCTTGCAGCGGCGTGGCCGCGTGCGGGCCGACCGCGCCCGGCGTTCCTCACTGCTGTTGCCGCCGCCGGCTCGGCCCATCCCGGGATCGGGAGTTCTCGACGAGCCCGCCGCGCGGCGGGCGCTGGCGGACGCGGGAGTCGACGTCGGCGAATGGACCTTCGTGCGCGACCTCGACGCGGTGGGCGCGGCCGTCGCCGCGTTCGGTCGGCCCTGCGCGGTGAAAGTCGTCTCCCCGCAGGTGATCCACAAGTCCGACGTGGGAGGGGTCAGGCTGGGCGTGGTGGCCGCAACCGCGAGCGAGCACGCCGCGGCCATCGTCGACGCGGTCACCGCGAAAGTGCCCGGCGCCCGCATCGACGGCATGATCGTGACGCCCATGGCCGACGCCGGTGTGGAGTTGCTCGTGGGCGCCACTCGCGATCCGGTCTTCGGGCCCGTGCTGGCGTTCGGCACCGGCGGGGTTCTGGTCGACGCGGTGCGGGACGTCACCTTCCGGGCGGTCCCGCTCACCGAATCGGAAGCGGGCCAGATGATCCAGGAGACGATCGCTTCCCGGATGCTCGACGGCTACCGGCATCTGCCCGCGGTCGATCGCGACAGTCTCGCGCGTTTTCTCGTCCGTGTCGGGGACTTCGTTGCCGAGCACCCGGAGATCTCCGAACTGGATCTCAATCCGGTGATCGCGTCGGGGTCCGCCCGCACCCCGGTCGACGTGCGAATCGTGCTGGCCGAGAACCCCGCCGGAGATCGCGATGAGTGACCCGCTCCTCATCGAACGGACCGGGGATGTGGTCGTCTGGACCTTGAACAACCCGCAAGCCCGCAATCCGATCTCCGAAGCCGACACCATCGCCGCCATCGAGGACGCGGTGGCGTCGGCCAACCGGGATCACAGTCTGCGGGCGGCGATCCTCACCGGCGCGGGCCCGGCGTTCTCCTCCGGCGGCAACGTCAAGCACATGCGCACGCGGACCGGGATGTTCGGCGGCACACCGGCGCAGCTGCGACAGGCATACCGGCACGGTATTCAGCGCATCCCGAAAGCCCTGTACCACTGCGAGATACCCACCATCGCCGCCGTCAACGGCCCGGCCGTCGGCGCGGGGTTGGATCTGGCGCTGATGTGCGATATGCGCGTCGCCGCCACCACGGCGGTCTTCGCCGAGAGCTTCGTCAAAGTCGGGCTCGTCCCCGGTGACGGCGGCGCCTGGCTGCTGCCGAGGGCGATCGGCATGGCAAGGGCCTGCGAGATGGCCTTCACCGGCGAGCCGATCGATGCGAACACCGCACTCGACTGGGGACTGGTCTGCGAAGTGGTCGAGCCGAGCGCCCTCATGGCGGCGGCCCGCGGGCTCGCCGCCCGGGTGTGCGGCAATCCGCCGCAGGTGCTGCGGATGACCAAGCGGCTGCTGCGTGAGGGAACACACCAGAGCTTGGAAAGCCTGCTGGAACTCTCGGCCGCGATGCAGGCCGCCGCGCACCACACCGAGGACCATCACGAGGCCCTTTCCGCCATCTCGGAGCGCAGACCTCCCGAGTTCACCGGCGGCTAGACCTTGCGGTTCTCCGACTTGATCAGCCACGCCAGTTTCTCCAGCGAGGCGGTGATCTGATGGAGCAGATCGCTGGTGCTCGGGTCTTCGGCGTCCACGGCGTCGTGCACGTCGCGGATGGTGTCGATCGCCGCGTACGTCCTGGTCGTGATGAGATCGACGACGTCGGCGGAGTTCACCTCTTGGGCCGGGAAGGGCGGCAGGCTGGTCGTCGCGGCGACGGTGTCGGACCGTCCGTCGGGCACCGCGTCGAGGGCTCGCATCCGCTCGGCGATGGTGTCGCTGCCCTCCCTTGCCGCGTCGACGAGTTCGTCGAGCTGCAGGTGCAGATCGCGGAAGTTGGTTCCGACGACGTTCCAGTGGGCCTGCTTACCTTGCAGGTGCAGTTCGATGAGATCGACGAGGACGCGCTGCAGGTCGGCCGCCAGCCGCGGGGAACCGGTGAAATTCCGGACCTCGTCGGCGAGACGACGATTGGTTCGCTTCTGGGTCTGATGTGCCGTGGTCATGGTTGCACTCCTTTCGGATCTTCATGGAGAACAACGCCTGGCTTTATTGGAACAATTCCAGATTATGCTGTCGGCTGGGTCACTGTTCGTCGGTGGCCTCCTCGCCGCCGTCCGTCCGGCGGTATTTCACGCGGCGGCAGAGGGCCCGTCCGGTCCGCGCGTGAGGTACGCCGCGTCTACTTCGCCGGTGGCGGGGCGCCGCCGCCGGGGATGGCGGCAGCGTGGACGGTGGTGTATTCGGCTTGCACTTTGTAGTAGCGCGATCGCGGGCCGTAGGCGGCGTAGAGGGTGAAGCCGCGTGGGCCCTCGAAGGCGCGCGGGGCTCCGTCGACGAAACGGGTCAGCACCGGATCGAGGTGACGCGGGAAGTTCTCTTCCTGATAGCGCTGCGGGAAGCAGACTCGCTGCATGCGCGGCGATGTCCAGGAAAACGTGCGGTAGACGTTGAACGTGCCGTCGAACAGGGCCAATTCTTCGTCGGTGGCCGCCACGAAATCCAGATCGGTCAGGATCGTGGCGATGTCGTCGGCGCCGACCGCACCAGGGGGCAGCACCTGGGAGTACAGGTTCATGGTTCGCGCGGGGAAATCGACCGCAAGGATGCCGACCTTGCCGCCGTAGCGGGTCAAGTGCTCGGCATGCGAGCGTGCCGCGTCCGGGATACCGGGAAAGGCGAGCATCCGCTCGACATCGAGGACGTCGGCGAAGAACAGCCAGACCTTCTGCACACCGCCGGTGAGGGAGAGGTCGACGGCTGATCCCGCCGGGATCTCCGCGCAGACCTCGTGCAGCAGTCGCTCCATCGGATGTCCGGTGAAGCTGATCAGTCCGGCTTCGCGCAACGTCTCCACCAGCTCGGCCGGTGGACCCGAGTGCTGCACCCTGGCGTTGACTTCGCGGTCGGGGACCGGATGGGTCGTGGTGCGCACACCTACCACCGAGCCGGTCCACAGCTCGGCGAGGGCTTCGAGCACCGGATCCACCACGGCGGGGTCGTAACCTGCTCGGGCCAGGCGCGCGAATTCCCGCAAATCCCGGCGCAGCCGGTCGAGCGTGACAGTGGCCGATGCGCTGCTCATACGTCAACCCCGAATACTCTCACCGCCAGGTGAGAAGCCAAGTCCGTCAACAACGACTCGTCACCCTAGCCGCGCGGCCGTCCGGCCGCTACGCGGTTTCGGGTCTGTGTTTCGCCCGCTTCGGTAGGGTTCGCGGCGGGAGCCGGGCACGAACGGAGCCGGAAAGGAGCGCGCACCATGCCGCTGGTCGGGCGGGATGACGAGCTGAAAGAGCTGGTAGCGCTCGTCGAGGGCCCCGGGGATCGCCACGGGGTTCTGATCCGGGGTGAGGCCGGGGTCGGGAAGTCGGCGCTGGTTCAGGAGGCGATCGCCGCGGCGGCCATCTCGGGCTCGCGGGTGCTGCGGACGGCGGGGGCGGAGTCCGAGCAGAACTACGCCTACGCCGGGCTGCACCGGCTGCTGTATCCGCTGCGAAAGTCGCTGGACGGGCTGCCCGCCCGGCAATTCGACGCGCTGACAAGCGCTCTGGGCCTGTCGGACAGCGGCGAGGAACCCACGGCATATCTGGTCGGGCTCGCGGCGCTGACGCTGCTGACCGACGTGGCGGCCGAACGGCCGCTGCTTTGCGTCGCGGAGGATGTGCAGTGGCTCGACCCCGCCAGCGCGGAGGTCCTCGCGTTCGTCGCCCGCCGCATCGATGCCGAGCCGGTCGCACTGATCGCCACCCTGCGCGAGGGGAATGGCACGCCGCTCGCCGACGCGGGGCTGAGCGTGCTGAGGCTCGAACCGCTGTCGGAGGACGACGCCGCCGCGCTGCTGGACCAGGCGGCCCCCGGGTTACCCGCGCGAATCCGCGATCGGCTGCTGGCCGAGGCGCACGGCAACCCGCTGGCGCTGACCGAGCTGCCGACCGCGGTGAGCGATCTCGCGGAGCTTCCCGCGCCGCCGCCGCTGACCGAACGGCTGGAACGCGCTTTCACCGCGCGCAGCGCGACGCTGCCCGCCGCCACCCGGACCGCGCTGCTGGTCGCCGCACTCGACGACAGCGACTCCGCCACCGAGATACTCGCCGCGGCGAGCGTTCTCCTCGGCACACCGGCCGAGCTCGAAATCCTCACGCCCGCTATCGAATCCCGGCTGCTGGCCACCGGGCCCGGCACCGTCGTCTTCCGGCATCCCCTGATGCGCTCGGCTTTGATCGCGACGGCGACGGCCGACGAGCGTGCGCGCGTCCACCGCGCGCTCGTCGACGTCATCACCGACCCGGAACGGCGCGCATGGCGGCGGGCCGCGGCCGCCGCCGGCCCGGACGAACAGGTGGCGCGCGAGTTGGAGGAGGTCGCCGAACGGGCGCGGCACGGCGGCGGCGCCGTCACCGCATGGGAGCGAGCCGCCGACCTCAGCGGCGACCCGCGGCGGCGCGCGGACCGATTGCTGCGCGCGGCCGAAGTCGCCGTCGATTCCGGCCGCCGTGATACCGCCGAGCGGCTCGTCGCGGCCGCGCGCGCACTGCCCACCACATCCCGGCAGCGGGCCACGGCGGCCTGGCTGCTCAGCGGATTCGACGACGGCGTACGCGAAAGTCCCTCGCGGATCGGCGAGTTGGCGAAGCTGGCCGCCTCCGTCGCCGCCGACGGGCACCCGGACGCGGCGATGCGGATCCTGTGGGGTGCGGCGATGCGCTGTTTCTGGGCCGAACCCGAGCCAGGGGCGCGCCCCGCGCTGCTGGCCGTGGCCGACGACCTTCCCATCCCCGACGATGATCCGCGCCTGGTCGCGGTCTCCGCGTATGTCGCTCCCTTCGAGCGAGGGGAACGGGTTATCGGCATGCTGCGCGCCCTGGCCGCGGGCGCCGGTCGTGCTCCCGAGGTCGACCGGTTTCTGGGCAGCGCGTCCCTGCAGGTGGGCGCTTTCGATCTCGCCGCCCACTTCTCCGCCGCGGCCGCACCGGGATTCCGCGCCGACGGGCATCTGGGGCTGCTGCCGCGTGCGCTCACCGTGCAGGCGTGGAGCCTGGCTCGCCTCGGCGATCTCACCGCCGCCGCGCCCGCCGCGGCCGAGGCCGCGGACTTCGCCCAGGAAACCGGTCAGCCCTTCATGTATGGGCTCGCCATCGCCGTGCAAGCCGAAATCGCCGCGCTGAGAGGTGATTACGCGCAGGCGGCGACGCTGGCGGGTACTGCGGAACGGGTCGGACTCGCCGCGGGCGCACGACCGGTCCTGGCCACGGTGCGACTCGCGCGCGGGCTCGCGGCGCTCGGCGAGGGCCGGTACGACGACGCCTTCGCCGATCTGCGCCGGTTGCACGATCCGCGGGACCCGTCGTATTCGCCCGCGCTGCGCGCCTATTTCCTGGCCGAACTCACCGACGCGGCGATTCGGGCCGGGCGGGCCGACGCGCTGCGAGATGTGCTGCGCGACCTGGAGCGAGCCGTGGCGTCCACGCCCTCGCCCGCTCTGCACATCGGATGGCGATACGCCCATGCCCTCTTGGCCGACGACGACGCAGAAGCTCACTTCACCAGCGCGCTCGCCGAAGACCTCACCGTCTGGCCCGCCGAGCGGGGGCGGCTGCACCTGTCCTACGGTGAATGGCTGCGGCGGCAGCGCCGGGTCGTCGAATCCCGCACCGAGCTGCGCACGGCCAGGGAGATCTTCGACGCGCTCGGGTTCAGCGCGTGGAGCGAACGAGCCCGGCTGGAACTGCGCGGTGCCGGGGAATCGAGCCCGAACCGCGACCCCGACGCCCGCGACCGGCTGACGCCGCACGAGCTGAGCATCGCCAGGCTGGCGGCCCAGGGGCTGACCAACCGGGAGATCGGGCAGCGGCTGTACCTGTCGCATCGAACCGTCAGCACTCACCTGCATCGGATCTTCCCTAAGCTCGGCGTCAGCTCCCGCACGGATCTGGCGGCGCTTCTGCCCGCCGACGACGCGACCGTGTGACGCGCGCCGGGCATGCGCCGAGCGGGCGGCGCACCGTCCCCGATGACCGACGGCGATTACGTCATCCGACGCTCGCGACGGCATCCGGTCGCTGCCTAGCGTCATCGGCGTGGCCGGAAAGGGCGATGAGCTCCGGCTCGGCACCACCGGCCCTCCGCGAAGGCTACTAGGAGTTCGGATGACCATCAGCAGACGACGACTGTTCGGCGGAGCGCTCGCGGCGGGCGCCACGGGCCTTGCCGGGACCTCGCTGGCGGCCTGCGCCGCCGACCGCGCCGCCGCACCGGGCGCCGACCTGCGCGCGGGAGCGGGAGCCAACACCACACTCGGTCCGGTCAAGCAGATCGATGCCGGGGTCCTGAACGTCGGATACGCCGAATTCGGCCCCGCCACCGGGCAACCCGTCGTGCTGCTACACGGCTGGCCGTACGATCCCTACAGTTACGCCGATGTCGGGCCGCTGCTCGCCGCGGCCGGGTACCGGGTGATCGTTCCGTATCTGCGCGGCTACGGATCCACCACCTTCCTTTCCGATCGGACCGTGCGCAACGGCCAGCAGACCGCGATCGCGCGCGACATCGTCGACCTCATGGACGCCTTGCACATCGATCGAGCGGTGCTCGGCGGATTCGACTGGGGCGCGCGGACGGTCGACGTCATCGCCGCACTGTGGCCGCAGCGCTGCAAGGCGATCGTGTCGGTGAGCGGATATCTCGTCACCCAGATCGCGGCCAATCAGCAACCGCTCGCGCCGGAGGCCGAACTCGGCTGGTGGTATCAGTACTACTTCGCCACCGAGCGCGGGCGGCTGGGCTACAGCCGCAATCGCCGCGAATTCAACAAGCTGATCTGGCGGCGCGCGTCCCCGCAATGGAACTTCGACGACGCCACCTACGAACGCAGCGCCGCCGCCTTCGACAATCCCGATCACGTCGACATCGTCATCCACAACTACCGATGGCGGCTCGGCCTGGCGCCCGGTGAACCCGAATTCGACGCCTACGAACGGCAACTCGACGGAGCCACCGTCACCGTGCCCGCCATCACCGTCAGCAGCGATTTCGACGGCGCGGCCAAGGACGGAAAAAGCTACCGCGGCAAATTCGCCGGCAAATACGAGCATCGTGTGCTCGACGGCATCGGGCACAACGTTCCGCAAGAGGCGCCACGCCCGTTCGCCCAGGCCGTGATCGACGCCGACCACCTGTGAGCGCGCGGTGTACGTAGGGCCCGCCATCGCGACGGCGTCGCCGAGCAGCGGATTACGTCAGCACAGCGTCACACGACGGATTCGGCGGCCTGCCCGCGACAGCGATGCTCGATGAGCGTCCGGAACCGCCGACACGGGGCCGGAATCGCAGACACAGACCGCATCGATCGATTCTCGAGGAGCAGCCCGATGGCCACCGTTCGCTTCCACCTGCTGTCCACCCTGTCCCCGGCCGAGGTCGTACGCGTGCTCACCGATTTCGGCCCCGCCCGCGCCGAAGCATGGCCGAGCATCGACGCCGAGCACTTCGTCGTGCACGAGCGCGGTGACACCTGGGCGGAGGTCACCGAGGGCACCGCGGCCGCGTGGGAACGCGCCCGTTACGAATGGGATCCGGCCGGTGACACCGTCACCGTCACCACCCTGGACTCCAAACTCTTCGGCGCGGGCGGCGGCTGGGTCTTCCGGGCCGCCCCCGGCGAGGACGGCACCCGGGTCGACGTGGAATTGACGCGCACTCCGCGGACGGTCAAAGGCAAGATCCTCGCCGCGCTGCTGCCCTTGGTCGGCCCGTCCTCGCTGCGCAAGTCCTTCGCCGGCCCGCTGCGGGCAGCGTGATGACCGCGCGGCATGCGGCCACGCACGACAGCCCGCTACCCTCCGAGCCGCACCCCGGCAGGCAGGCGGCGGGCGCCGTCGCCGCGCTTTTCGCGGGCCCGGCGGCGCTGTGGCTGGGAGCCGAGACCGCGGTACTGCACGGCCGGGGACCGGCGGTGTGGGAGTTCACCGGCTGATCGTGACCGCGCTGTGCCCGCGCGGATTTCGGATGCTCTGTGACCGCTAGGACTGCTCGGTGCGGAGGATATTCAGCCGTAAGCCGCTGGTCGCGAGTGGGTTCAACGGCCGGGCATGTGGTCAGCGGGTGGCCCGCGCGGCTTGCTCGATCACGTCGGCGACCACATCGGGGTGCGAGACGGCCACGGAGTGCGAAGCGGCGACCTCGGTGATGCTGGCGTGGGCGCGCTCGGCCATGAACCGCTGGGCCGCGACCGGAATGTTCCGGTCTTCGGTGGTGATGACGTCCCAGCTGGGTTTCTCGGTCCATGCCGCGACGGTGGCCTTCTCCTCCAGCGCGGACTGCGCGATCGGCCGCTGGGCGGCGGCCATCAGGGCGGCGCGGTCGGCGGAGACATCGGCGGCGAACTGCTGAGGGAATTCGTCCTGCTGGATATAGAGGTCCGTGCCGGCGCCGCCGTCGATTCCGGTGAACGGCACCGGGTTCAACGTGCCGCGCAGGGTGGAGCCCGGATACTTTCCGGTCAGCTCCAGCGCGGTCTCGCCCGGCGCGGGCAGGAAGGCGGCGACAAAGACCAGCGCCTTCACCTCGTCCTTTCCGGCGGCGGCCGCGCTGATGACGGAACCGCCGTAGGAATGTCCGACCAGGATCACGGGGCCGCCGATGTGGTCGACGAGCGCCCGCAGCGTGGTGGCGTCCGCGGCGGGTCCGCGCAACGGGTTGGCGGCGGCCACCACGGGATAGTGGTCCGCGCGCAACTTCTCGATCACGTCGTTCCAGCTGGATCCGTCGGCGAAGGCGCCGTGTTCGAGGACGATCGTCGGTTTCGGCGCGTCCTCGGTGGGGCCGGCGTGCGTGGTTCTGCTCGCGGTGCACGCGACGGCGAGACCGCCCGCGGCGATCGCGGCCGCGATCGCGGTGGTTGCTCGGGTGGTGCGCCGCCGGATGCGACCGCGTCCGATTTCGACCATGTGGTTCGTCCTTCGTACGGGTGTGGTGCAATTCGTGCGATCTACTGTCGGTCGTGCGGCATACCCGCCACATCCGTCAGGTGACGCTGCGCGCGACGTAGTTCCGGCGGTCGAGTAGTCGCGAAATGCGCTGTCGCCCGAACCATGGCAAGTTGGCAGCGTGAACGTGTCAGAGTTGATCTACAACGTCGTAGTCGTCGCGCACCTGCTCGGAATGGCCGCCGTGGTGGGTGGTTACGTGGCCGGGCGCCCCAACGTATCGGACGTCATGGTCTGGGGCGCGCGGTTGCAGGTGGTCACCGGGCTGGTCCTGGTCGGCATGGCCGAATCGATCGACTCGCTCGGCAAGGATCCGAACATGGTGAAGATCGGCGTGAAGCTGGTCGTCGCGGTGGCGGTGGCGGCGTTCGCCGAGATCGGGCACGCGGACGAGAAGCGAGGCAAGCCGGTGCCGTGGCTGAGCGACGCCGCCGGCGTGCTGGCGATCGTGAACGTCCTGGTGGCCGTGCTGTGGACCTGAGATGTCCGGCGCCCCCGCGGCGCCGGACATGCCTCACCCCTCGAACAGCGATTGCCCGAGATAGCCGCCCGGTGCGGCTACCCCGGGCGGGATGGCGAACACCGCGGAACCGATCGGGGTCGTCCACACATTGAGGGCGTCGAACTCCGCGAGCCGGCGTTGCACCGGAAGGAACTGGCTGTCGACGTCCCGCTGGTAGGCGGCGAACAGCAGACCCGAGTTGGACGTGGCGCCCGGCGTCGGCGCGTCGTCGTAGTTGTAGCCGCGGCGCAGGAAACGCTCGCCGTCGCTGGTGTGGTGCGCGCGAGCGATGTGTGACGACGGCGGGATGACCGGAATCCCGTTCGTGTCGACGGCCGTGAAGTCCGGCTCGTCGAACTCGTGGTGTCCGGTGAGCGGCGCACCGTCGGCGATGGTGCGGCCGATGGTGAGTTCCCTTTCTTCTCGGTCGATTTGATCCCAGGTGTCCAGCGTCATCGCGATCCGCCGCAGGACGCACGAGGTGCCGCCGCCCAGCCAGGGCTGCGCGGCCCCGTCGTCCCACACCAGACGGTCGAATTCCGGTGTGCCGGGCGCCAGGTTCACCGTGCCGTCGACCTGGCCCATCAGGTTGCGCGGTGTGCGGCCGGGAGCGGCATCACGGAACCCGCGCTGCACCCAGCGCACAGTGACCAGCGAGGTGACGCTGCGGCACAGCACACGCACCGTGTGCGACACCGTGGTCGCCTCGTCGGCGCACACCTGCAGGAGCAGATCGCCTCCGGTCCAGGCGGGTTCGAGCCGATCGATGGTGAACGGCGGCAGCGGCCGCAGCCAGGACGGCTTGCGGTGCTCCAGCCCGGCCGCCACGAACATCGCCGGCCCGAAACCCACCGTGACGGTGAGCCGCGCCGGGCGCAGCGCGAGTTCGGGTTCGGTGTCCGCGAGGGCGGGGCGGCCCTCGGTCAGCCGGGCGGCGTCGCCGGTCCATATCTTCAGCAGGCCCACGAGGTCGTCGCGCCGGACGCCCGGTCGCAGATCGACGGCGACGAACGCCGCGTGCGCTTGCGGGCGGGTGCCGATACCCGCTTGGTGCGCTCCGTAGAACGGCTCCGTCGCCGCCCACGGCGATGGATCGGAATCCCGCCGTCCGATGCGGGCGGCCGCGCCGAGCCCGACACCGGCGACGCCTGCCGCGGCGGCCCCGCCGCCCAGCAGACGCCGCCGGTTGATCCGTGCGGGACGCGGTCCGTTCCGGTCAGCCACCGTGCGCGGGGGTCTGCGCGCCCGCATGTGCCTCGCCGCCCGCGTGGTCGGGCAGGTAATTCTCCTGGTTGCCCGCGAAGTCGCGCACCTGAGCGGTGAAGGTGGTGGTCGAGCCGTCGTCGAAGGTCAGCGTGACCGACGTCTCCGACCCCGTGCGCAGGGGCCCGCGCAGGTCCATGAACATGATGTGATCCCCGCCGGGGCGCAGCTGGGTGCGGCCGTGCGCGGGAATCACGAAGCCGCCGCGTTTGGGCCGCATCGCCTTCGTCCCGTTCGCGTCGACGACCACTTCGTGCAATTCGATCCGGCCGGAGGCGGGACTGGTGGCCGAGACGATGGTGCGCGGGGTGTCGCCGCTGTTGATCAGGTCGCCGAACGCGGCCGACATCCCGCTGTCGGCGGCCTTGACCCACTGGTCGGAGATGGTCACCGCGTCGGCTGATGCGACGTCGCCGGTCTTGTCGGCCGACGAGCACGCGGTCAGGAGAAGGGGCACCGCGGCGGCGGCGAGCGCGCCACGCAGGAGGCGAGCGGCCCGGGGTGGAAGGAAAAGGTTGTCAGGCATGGGGACTCCACAAGTCGTGAGATTCGGTGGGTGCGCGCCGACGAAAGCGCAGGCGCATCGGCCGATCCGTCGGCGGGCGCTGGTCAGCCGTGCTGTCGGTGAACACGTCGAGCATCGCCACAAGACCGGGAACTCCGGCGGCGGGGGCTTCGATCGAATCCTGCAGCCGCACCGCGGATTCTTCGAGAACGCAGTGCACGGGATTCGCGGCGAACCGGCTCGTCGGCTCGATGCCCGTGTCGGCTACCGCAGTCGAACCCGGTGCGGGACGGCGTGTGCCGGCCATAGCGGACGGGCGTGTGCCAGCTGCGGCGGACGGCGTTCGTCCCTGTGGACGACGGCGTTCGCCGACCGCGTCGGACGGCGACGATCCGAGGTCGCGGACCGAGCGTCGAGTGTGGGGCCGGGACGATGGCGCTGCTCGTCGGCGCGAGGTAGAGGTCAGCGCGGCGGTGGCGGCCCGCGCAGGCCGCAGCCGGAACCGAGCAGCGGGCGACGTGGATGGGGCGGAGCATGCTCGAACGCGGGCGAGCCGATCCGGACCGGTGCGCTCGGCCCTTCGCCGAGCACGCGCACCGTGCGGCGCACGTCGGAAGCCGCGCGCAGCACAGCGTGTTCGGCGGCGCGGATGAGCAGCGCGCCGAGCGGGACGGCCGCCAGATGCGTGCCGAGCATGACCGAGGTCGCGCGCGCGTCGTGCTGATGCGGGGCCGACAGCGTGGACGCGATGTGCGCGACTGCTTGCGCCACCGCGAGCGTGGCCATCATCTCGCCGATGCCGTGCCGGTGGGGCCGCGCCCCGGCCAGCACACCCACCGCCGCGCAGGCGGCGATCAGCAGCGCGACAGGCGCGGCCCCGGGCGCCATCGTGCCGCCGCCGAGCGCGTGCGCGGCGATGCTCACCGCTGCGGCGGCGGATCCGACGAACGCGCCGCGCAGTCGCGCCGCCATCATCGTCGGATTACGCACCGGCTCATACTACCGTCTGTCGTAGCTTTTGTTCGCATCGGAACGGACCTGTGCCGGGATGTCCAGCCGAGCCGCGCAATCGCGCCCAAACGCTCTGCGGTGCAGCGTTTCCGCCTGCCGGCCGGAGCCTCACACCGTGACGGTCGCGTGCACCAGATTGTGGTCGGACACCCCGCCGATGTCGTCGACCGACGCCGCCGTGACGGTCGCGCCGTGCACCACTACGTGGTCGATGTGCTGCGATTTCGCGCCCGAGGAACGCGGGCGGGTTGGTAGCCCGTCGGCGCTGTGCTCGGCGACCACGAAGTCCTCGCCCAGCGCGGCGGCGACGGTGGCGCGGTCGGTGTTGAAGTCGCCCAGCAGCACCGCGGCGTCCTCCGCTGCGTCGGTGGCGAGTTCGGCCAGGCGGGCGAACTGGTCGGTGCGCCGCCGGTCGCCGGTGACGTGGGTGGCGATCACCGTCAGGCCGCCGACGTCCACGACCAGCGCGCCCTTGCCGTGATCGTGGGCGAAGGATTCGGCGGTCACCTCCCTGCTCGGCCCCGCGGTGAGCACCACGAGGTACTCACCGCCGTCGAGCAGCGAGCTGGGCATGCGCCGCGGCGTCGGCAGCCGCTGATACCGCATCGCGTGGAACGTCCGGTCCGGCAGGGCCATTCGCAGGCTCGCCAGCTGATCGCCGCTGACCTCCTGTAACGCGATGATCCCCTCGGTGCGTTCGGCCACTCGCGCGGTGACTTCGGCGATCCGCGCGCCCTCGTCCGGCCAGCGGGTGGCGACGTCCTCGTACCAGTTCTCGGCGTGGACGCGATGCAGGACGTTCCAAGTGGCCACCGTGATCACCTTCGCGATGGTATGCGAACCGGGTGAAACAGGTTGCGGTGCGGGCTGTGCCGAGGCGGTGCGCGATCAGCTCGCGCCTTCGATGTCGATGCCTTGCTGCAGCGACTCGACCGCCTGATCGAGGACGCGGTACAGGGCCGGCACCGAGTGGTCCGCGCCCAGCATCCAGTGGTCGAGGCCGACGCCGAAGGCCGCGAAGCAGGCCGAGGCCGTGAGCTGCGGTCGCAGATCGTCGGCGGGAAGCCCGGCGCGGGCGGCGAAGTTCAGCGCCATCGCGCGCTGGCGTCCCAGTGCTCCGATGAAGTTCTCCCGCCGCAATTCCGGGTTGCCCACCAGCAGCTGCCTGGCCCGGCGCGCCGTCTCCGCCTGGCGGTCGCGCGAGCTGGTGTCGTGCTCGTCGAGCAAGAAGTCGCGCAGCGCCGCCCGCAGCGCGGTCAGTACCGATTCGCTCGCCGGGCGCCGGTCGACGGCGGCGAGCAGCTGCGCCATGAGGTCTTCTTCGTGGCTGAAGACCACCGCGAGTTTGGACGGGAAGTGACGGTGGAAGGTGCGCCGGGACACCCGCGCCGCGTCGGCGATCTGCTGCACCGTGGTCTGCTCGAACCCGTGGGATTCGAACAGCCGCAGCGCCGCGTCGACCAATTCCCGCCGCACCCGCGCCTTCTCGCGGTCACGCGCACCGTTCACACCCGTCATACCCGCTCTCTCCCCGCGATGTCACCATCATTGGTGTCTCAAAGTGACACTTTAGCCGCTACAGTGTCTCGGCGAGACACCAAACCGATGACCGAGAGGTGGCGCCATGTCGGTGCGACGTACAGCAATCACCGTGGCCGTGGCCGCACTGCTCTTCGCGGGGCCTCCGCTGGGTTCGGCCGTGGCGGAGCCCGCGCCGGGCGCGGCCGCGGGCACGGTCGTCACCGACGAGGCGCTGCCCGAACAGCTGTGGGTCGAAGGCACGGGCGCGGCTCGCCGCTTGACGTACTGGACCAGGACCTCCGACGACCGGCCCGCGCTGGCGAGCGGCGCCGTCTTCGTTCCCGCCGGCACGCCGCCGAGCGGCGGCTGGCCGGTGCTGTCCTGGGAGCACGGGACGGTCGGCCTCGCCGACGAGTGCGCGCCGTCGACCGCAGGCCGCAGCAAGCGCGACCTGGACTATCTGGCGACCTGGTTGCGCCAGGGCTACGCCGTCGTCGCGACCGACTACATCGGTCTGGGCACCCCGGGGCCGCACGCGTACCTGGACGGACGCGCCGAGGCGCACGCGGGGATCGACATGGTGCGCGCGGCCCGCGCCGTCGACGATTCGCTGTCGTCGAAGTGGGTGGCGATCGGTCAGTCCCAGGGCGGTGGAGCCGCGGTGTTCACCGCCTCGCTGGCCACGGCCTACGCCCCCGAACTCGACTACCGCGGCGCCGTCGCCACCGGCCCCGCCTCCAACGTCGTCGAGGCCGCCTCGTTCCTCGGGCCCGACGCGCCCCCGATCGACAACGCGCACCTCACCGCCTATATCGCGTACGTGATGAACGGACTGAAGGCGGCGCGACCGGGCTTCGATCTCGACAGCTATCTCAGCCCGGTCGGCAAGCAACTGGCAACCGCCGCCGAATCGCTGTGCTTCCAGCCGCTGGCCGACCGCGCGCAAGGAATCTCGGTCGACCGGTTGTTCTCGCGCCCGCTCGCGGACGGCGATTTCGTCGCAACGGCTCGCCCGGTCATGGACGTTCCGCTCACCGGCTACGACCGGCCGCTGTTCATCGGGCAGGGCACCAACGACACCGACGTCCCCGCTCCGCTGACCGCGAAGCTGATCGCCGATATGGAATCGCACGGCGTCCGGCCCGAGGTCCACGTGTATCCGGGCAAGGATCACAGCGCCACGATGGCCGCTTCACTGTCGGACAGCATTCCGTTCGTCGCGCGGCTGTTCGCCTGACCCGAGTGCGGGCCGCGCTCAGGCGCGCGCGGCCGCGGGCTCGAGGTCGGTTGTCTGCGGCAGTCCCTCGGTGGGCTTGCGCACCGGGATGGCCAGTGCGACCAGCGCCGCGAGCACCGAGACGCCACAACCGATCAGCAATCCGGTGCGGAAACCGGCCTCGGTGGGGATGGTGTGCCCACCGAGGCGGGTGCTCATCTGCGCGAGGACCACGCCGACGACCGCGGCCGACACCGTGGTGCCGATCGAACGCATCAAGGTGTTGAAGCTGTTGGCGGACGCGGTTTCCGACAGCGGGACCGCGCTCATGATGAGCGCGGGCATCGAGCCGTAGGCGAGGCCGACGCCACCGCTGCACACGCAGGTCACGATGAGCAGCCCCCAGGCGGACCCCATCAGCACGACCGAGGAGCCGTAGCCGATGGCGATCACCAGGCTGCCTACGGCGAGCGTCACCTTCGGCCCGCGCGCGGCCGAGAGCCGGGCGCCGAGCGGGGAGACCGCCATCATCACCAGTCCGGCGGGCGCCATCCACAATCCCATCGCCAGCATGGATTGTCCGAGGCCGTAACCGGTCGCCAGCGGCAGTTGCAGCAATTGCGGCACGATCAGCGACTGCGCGTACATGGCGAATCCGACCACGATCGAGGCGGCGTTGGTCAGCAGCACCTGCGTGCGCGCGGTCACCCGCAGATCGACCAGCGGATCCGCCGTCCGCAGTTCCCACCAGCCCCAGACCGCCAGGACCACGACCGCGACCGCGAACAGGCCGACAACGGTTCCGCTCGTCCAACCCCAGTCGCCGCCCTTGGACACCGCCAGCAACAGGCACACCAGCGCCGTGCCGAGACCGAGCGCGCCAGGAACGTCGAAACCGCCGCCGCCGCCGCGCGTCGGGATGGCGGGCACCAGCAGCCAGATCAGCGTGGCCACACCCGCGCTCAGCACCGCCGAGCCCCAGAACAACACACGCCAGCTGGCATTCTCGGCCACCGCCGCGGCCAGCGGAAGCCCCAGCGCGCCACCGATGCCCATCGACGCGCTCATCACCGCGATGGACGTGCCGAGCCGTTCGGCGGGCAGCACGTCACGCAGCGCGCTGATGCCGAGCGGGACCACGCCCATGCCGATGCCCTGCAGGCCGCGACCGGCGATCATCGGCACGACCGAACTCGCGAGCGCGCAGACCAGCGATCCGGCGATGAGCGGGACCGTGCACGCCAGCAGCATGCGGCGCTTGCCGTAGAGATCGCCGAGGCGTCCGGTGATCGGGGTGGCCACCGCGCCGGCGAGCAACGTCGCCGTGATCACCCAGGATGCGTTGGACACCGTGGTGTCCAGGATCCGGGGCAGGTCCCCGATCAGCGGCACCACCAGGGTTTGCATCAGTGCGGCGACGATGCCCGCCGCCGCGAGTACGCCGACGATGCCCTCGGACCGAGCTGCCGATGGTGCTGTCACGCGGGTCTCCCTCTCTCTCGATTCTTGTGCATAGTACACATAAATTGCACTATGCACAACAATTGTATTATGCAAATGCGCTGGTCTCGCCGTGGGGGTGTGGTATAGGTGCGGAGATGAGCCCGGGAGCTGGCGAATATCGGCAGGAGCGTTGCGTGGACAAGCCCGTATCTTCGGTGGAGTTCGAGACCATGCTGCTGGGGCGGCACAGCCTCAGCGCCAAGGCCCGCCGGGGTCGCGGCCACCTCGACCGCAGCGCCTACACGGTGCTGAGCAGGCTGCGCGTGCAGGGCCCGATGTCCGTGGGCGAGCTCAGCGACGCCTTCGGCCTCGACACCTCGACGCTGCACCGGCAGACCACGGCCATGCGTGGAGCCGGCCTGATCGAACGCATCCCGGATCCGGACGGCGGCATGGCGCGCAAGTTCCGCATCACCGCCGAGGGCGGCCGCCAGCTCGATGCCGAGCGCGCCTACAACGTCCGCGCTTTGGAGAACGTGCTGGCGGATTGGTCGGCCGGGGACGTCGCCGCGTTCGCCGGATTCCTGAAGCGGTTCAACACCGACATCGAACGCATCGACAAGCGTCCGTGGCCCCGGCCGTGAACGCCGGCCCACGCCGGCGAATGCACACGAAATCTCCACAATCGGCGCCGGAACTCTCCACAGCCGGTGGCTAGGGTTCGGTGCATGGAACACAGCGCACCGGCGCAGGCCGCACGGCGAATCCTGGTGGTGGACGACGAGATGACCATCGCCGAATCCGTCGCGGCGCGCCTGCGGGCGGAGGGGTACACCGTCGAGCTTGCGCACGACGGCCCCTCGGCCGTCGCCGCCGCCGAGGCCGTCGGCCCCGACCTGGTGGTGCTCGACGTCATGCTGCCGGGGTTCGACGGATTGGAGGTGTGCCGCCGCATCCAGGCGCGCCGTCCGGTGCCCGTGCTCATGCTCACCGCGCGCGCCGACGAAACCGATCAGCTCGTCGGACTTGGCGTTGGCGCGGACGACTATCTGACGAAGCCGTTCTCGTTGCGCGTGCTCGCCGCCCGGGTGCACGCGCTGCTGCGCAGGCTCGACCGGGCGGCCGCCCCCGACGGCGCGACGATCCTGGTGGGCGACCTGCGCATCGATGTCGATCAGCGCCGGGTCTGGCGCGCGGAGGTCGAGGCCGTGCTCACGCCACTGGAGTTCGATCTGCTCGCCCGGCTGGCCCGTCGCCCGCGCACCGTGCTCGCGCGCGAGCGGCTGCTCGAAGACGTCTGGGACTGGTCCGACGCGGCGGGCATCCGCGCGGTCGACAGCCACATCAAGGCGTTGCGCCGCAAACTCGGCGCCGATCTGATCCGCACCGTGCGGGGCGTCGGATACGCCTTGGAGGCCCGGTGAGCGCCGGTCCCGCGCGCATTCCGGAGGTGGGAAACGAAAAGCGCGCAACCTGTTGCGCCCGGTGGCGCCGGGTGAGCGACCGGATAGCCGAGCTGTTGCCACGGCCGTTGGACCCGGTGAAGTCGATCAAGCTGAAGCTCGCGGTCCTCATGCTGTGCTCCGGCGGCGTCGCGTTCGGATTCTTCCGGTTCAAGATCGGCTGGCTGCCCCCGCGCACCACGCTCACCGCGGTGGTGATCGCGTTGCTCACCTCGCAGTTCCTCGCCCACGGCATCACCAGGCCGCTGCGGGAGATGACCGCGGCGGCCAAGCGCATGGCCCACGGCGACTACACCCTGCGGGTGCGGGCGAGTTCGCGCGACGAAGTCGGGCAACTGGCCGAGGCGTTCAATCAGATGGCGGCCGACCTCGCCGCGGCCGACCAGCAGCGCCGCGACCTGATCGCGAACGTCTCGCACGAGTTGCGCACGCCCATCACCGCTTTGCAGGCGGTACTGGAGAACCTCGTCGACGGCGTCTCCGAGCCGGACCCGGCGACCCTGCGCACCGCGCTGGCCCAGACCGAGCGACTCACGCTGCTGGTCTCGGAACTGCTCGACCTGTCCAGCATCGAAGCGGGCGCCTTCCCGCTCGACCGCGAAGAGCTGCCGATCGCGCCGTTGCTGGCCGACGTCGTCGCCGAGGCGGAGGTCATGACCGCCGCGCTCGGGCGCGGCGTGCGGTTCCGCACCGACGTGCTGCCCGGCGCCGCCCGCGTATACGCCGACCGTGCGCGTCTGCATCAAGTGCTGCTGAACCTGCTCGACAACGCGGCTCGCCACGGGCCAGCGGGCGGGGAAGTCCGCGTCACCGTGCGTGGCGCGCAAGGCGAGGTCGTGATCGACGTCGAGGACGACGGCCCCGGCATACCGCTCGCCGAACGCGCCCGGGTGTTCGACCGGTTCACCAGGGGCGGCCGTACCGCGGGCGGGGGCACCGGCCTCGGCCTGGCCATCGCCCGCTGGGTGGTCGATCTGCACGGCGGCACCATCGCCGTCGCCGAGCCGGGCTCCCGGATCCGGGTCGTGCTGCCCGGCCGCTGATCCATCCCCTCATCCGACCCGGACCGCCAAGACGGCGCCGGGGTGATTCCGCACGCCTGTCGAAGGGACGAACCATGCCTCCGGAACCCGAATCCGACCCTGCGCCCGCGGTGGTGTGGAGCACCGAATCCGCCTCCGCGGCAACAACTTCCGGCACTGCGACGAGTGCGCCTCCGGTCGCCGGATCGGAGGGACCGGCGGCGAGCTCCGCCGCGCAGGACGGCGCGTCCGTCCGGCCTTCTCCGGGCGGGCCGACCGTCCGGCAGCGACCACCCAAGTGGCGGCGTGTGGCCTGTCCTGCGGGCGTGGTGCCCGCCGCGCTCGTCTCGGGTCTGGCGGCGGCGATTCTCGTGCACTGGGACCGGCCCGGCATCGGCTGGCTTCTCGCGGCCGTTGTGGCCGCGACGGCGGTCGTCCTCGTCGACCGCAACGCCCGCAGGGCGGTGGCGAGCGCGACGGAAGACGCCGTCGCGAAAGCGGCGCAGAAGGCCGGAAGGCCTTCTTTCAGGTGGATTTCCGCGCGCAGAGCACGGCTGGCGGGACGGGTGTGGTGGGCGACGCTCGCGCTGGCGCTGCTCGCGGTAGGCGCCGTCCGCGCCGCGGGCTGGCTGTTCGCCTTGTGCGTGGTCGCGGCAGCTGTCGCCGGTTCGCTGGCCGTCGTCGGCCGCCGCTCGGCGAACGGCGTCTTCTACGACACGCTGGCCGTGGGGCTCGAAGCGGTCGCAGCGGTGCCGTGGGCCTACGCCGGCACCGCCGGGGTGCGCGGTGCGAACGCGCCGCGGGCCAGGCGGCTCGGGGTGTCGGTGGCGGTGACCGTGGCGTTGCTCGCGGTGTTCGTTCCGTTGCTCGGCAGCGCCGACGCGATGTTCGCCGCGCTGCTCGATACCGTGACGCCGGACCTGGACGTGCCCTCGGTGGTGCGGTGGATCGTGCTGTTCGCAGTGGTCGCGCTCGGCGCGCTCGGGGCGTTGTTCGTGCTCGCGGGTCCGCCACCGCCCGCTGCCGCCCGAGCGGGTGGGCGCACGCTGCGCCGCTCGGAATGGGCGCTGCCGGTCGGTGCGCTCGCCATCCTGTTCGCGGCCTTCGTCGCGACCCAGTTCGTCGTGCTCTTCGGCGGCGACGACCATGTCAGGAAGACGGCGGGCCTGACCTACGCCGAGTACGCCCGCACCGGGTTCTGGCAACTGTCGGCCGTCACCGTCCTGACCCTCGCGGTGCTCGTGGTGGTGTTGCGCTGGGCGGGCCAGGACACGCCCGCCGACCGCTGGTGGCTGCGCGGGCTGCTCACGGCGGTGAGCGTGCTCGCCTTGGTGATCGTCGCCTCCGCACTCGGCCGGATGTGGACCTACCAGCGGGCCTACGGCTTCACGGTGCTGCGCCTGCTGGTGGAAGCCTGCGAACTGTGGCTCGGTTCGGTCTACCTCCTGGTGCTGGTCGCGGTGCTGCGACTGCGCCGGGCGTGGCTGCCGCGCGCCGTGCTCGGCACCGCCATGGCCACCTTGCTGGCGCTGGCCGTGCTGGACCCGGAGCGACTGATCGCCGAGGAGAACATCGTTCGCTGGCAGCGGGGCAAGGCGCTGGACACCGAATACCTGGTCACGCTCTCGCCGGACATACTGCCCGCGACCGAACGGCTTCCCGAGCCGCTGCGATCGCAGGTGCGTGCCCGGCTGCGGTCGGGTCTCGGCGACGACACGTGGCAGAGCTGGAATCTGTCCCGGGCGAGAGCGCGGTGAGCTCGCCCGCAATACACTTGTATTATCGCTGATCGTGGGTTATAACTGGCCTGAGTGGGCACTGTTGTCGCTGGTGGGAATCGACCCGCGCGAAGTGCTGCAGGTGCTCATGGGCGCTCGCCGATGGCCTCGGCGGGCGCGCGGCCGGAACGAGCTCGCGGTCCTGACGGTGTGGGGCCGGACCGAGGCGGGCCGGCCGCTCATCGTCGCTGTCCGCCGCACCGAGGGCTGGCAGTGGGACATTCTGGGCGCGGTCGAGATGACCGAGGCGCAGGTGGCCGAACTCGAGCGTTGGGAGCACGCCGATGACTGACTATCCGACGAATCCCGAGGACGTCCGGGACTTCCTGTCCGATCTGGAGTACAGCGACGCGCCGGTCGACGCCGCCGAGCTGCCCCCGCCGCTGCGCGCCGAGGACACGGTCACCGTCACCACCTCGCTGCGCATCCCACTGGAACTGCACCAGCGGGTGAAGAAGGCCGCCGAGCAGCGCAATGTGACCATGTCCGCGCTCATCCGCGACTGGATCGAACTGGAACTGGCCGCCCTGGACAACGACCAGCCCATCTCGCGCGCCGACGCCCTGCGCGCGCTGGCCGCCCTGCATCCCCTGCGCCAGTCGGCTTAGTCCGCCGCGGCGGGTGCCTCGCCGCTCGGTGGCAGGGTGTCGCCGTGTCCTCGGTCAGGATCCGGCACCGGTTCCCTCGCGGGTCAGCACGCGGTCGAGTTGTGTGGCGAACTCGTCTGCGGCGGTGCGGTAGCCGATGTGGTCGCCAGCGAACTCGACGAGGTCGAGGCCGAGTTCCTTTGCGAGTGCGGCGTTCGGGAAGCCGGGGAAGGTGTCTCTCGACTCGCGTCCGACGCCGAGTACCAGGCGGTCGGACGCCGCGCGCAACGCCGTCGGATCCGGGGTGTACCGGGGATATTGCCGA
The DNA here is from genome assembly GCF_035544775.1 of Nocardia implantans. Classification (NCBI taxonomy): domain Bacteria; kingdom Bacillati; phylum Actinomycetota; class Actinomycetes; order Mycobacteriales; family Nocardiaceae; genus Nocardia; species Nocardia implantans. The sequence goes on from NZ_JAYKYQ010000017.1 coordinate 98,132, forward strand.
AGCTCGTGTTCCAGCCAGAACAGCAGGTTCTGCTGGATCCTGGTCACCATCGCGGCGGCTTCCGGCGGCAACTGGTCGACCGGGGGAGGCGGCGTGGACCGCATGCCGATGCCGGCCGCGAACGCCGCCATGGCGGCGGCCGTGCCCTCGGTCCTGCTCTGTTCGTGGATGCCGTCCAGGAAGGTCAGCCACTTCTCGCTGTCGGGCAGCAGCGTGGCCAGCGGTGGTTCGTGGGCGACGAGCGTGCGCACCAGTTCCGGCCGGGCGCGCAACAATTCGAGCGCGACGATCGCTCCGGAACTGCTGCCGAGTACATGGGCGGGCCGGTCGGTGAGGTGTGTGAGCAGCGCGGCGGCGTCCGCGCCGTCGGTGACGATGCGATCGTGCGGCGGCCCGTCGAGGGGGCTGCGGCTGAAGCCGCGCCGGTCGTAGGCGACCACGGTGTAGCGGTCGGCGAGTCGTTCGGCGACGGCGTCGAAGCCTCCGGCGTCGCCGTTGCCGCCCGGAATGAGCAGCAACAGCGGGCCGGTGCCGCGGATCTCGTAGTAGAGGGTCGCACCGGGCACGGCGAGAGTGTGCTGGGTCGGTACATCCATGGGAAACGCTCCTGAGAGATGAGTCAACTGGCGCAACGCTTCCCGGATGACCGGTAGCGCGGGAACGGGGGGATCGGCCTCGACCCATCGGTCGATGGCCACGTACAGCGCTGCCGTGACCGCCCCGGCCATGATTCGAGGGAACATGTCGGCATCGTTCGCGCGGCCGGTGCGCTCGGCGATGGCCTCGGCCAGCGCGCCTTCGATCACCGCCTGTGATCTGCGGTATTCGCCCTGCAACGACGGTGCGCGGGTGATCAGGCGAACGCCGGCGGTCCAAGCGGAATCGGGTGGTTCGGTGTCGCGGAACTCCGCCAGCACGGCGTGGATCACCGCTGGCCACAGCGGTTCGGCGGCCGGTCGGGCGCGCAGGTCGTCCGCGATCCGGCGGGCCCGGTCCACCGCCACCGAGCAGACGGCCTCGTACTTGCTGGCGAAGTAGTTGTTGAACGTGCGCGCGGAGACTCCGGCCGCCGCGGCGATGTCCTCGACGAGAACGTTGTCCAGCCCGCGCTCTACGGCCAGTCGCAGCGCCGCGAAACCGAGCGCCTCGCGGGTGGCGAGCTTCTTGCGCTCGCGCAGGCCCAGGACGAATGCCACACGTCCACCGTAGCGAAACTTGCGTGACGCGCAAGATTGCGTGATCGGAAAGAATTGGGGGAGGGCGGATTCGGTAGCTGGGCAACCCGGACCGGCCGTGGCAGTGTCGAATTCGCTGGAGACAGCGAATCTTGCGCGGATCTATGGCGTAGTACGGGCGAGCCGAATTTCGCCTGGGTGCACTGGCGGTGCTCGGCGATGACCGGTCGCCGACAGTTGTCTGTCCGCCCCGGATCGATCGGCGGTCTCAGGCCGGTTCGCAACCGATCCCGTCCAGCGCCCGGCGCACCGCATCGGCCGGGTCGGCCGTGTTCACCGTCGCCGCCATCGGCCGTCCGTGCGCGTCGCGGATCTGCCAGCCGCCCAGCGCGACAACCGGAATGCCGCCGCGCCGGCGGGCCAGTGCGACCTCCGAGAGCGTGCCCCACGAGCCGCCGATGACGATCACCGCGTCCGCCGACTCGATCAGGATGGCGTTGCGCGCCTCGCCCATGTTCGTGAACAGCACCGCGGACAGGCCGGGACACACCGCGGCGCGGTCGGTGTCCGGCCGCACGCCGATCACCAGCCCACCGGCCTCGGCGGCGCCGGCGGCGACCGCGGCCATCACCCCGGACCCGCCGCCGCACAGGACGGTGACTCCCGCCCGCGCCAAGAGCCCGCCGACCGCACGCGCCCACTCCGCTTCCTGCGGTGTGCACTCCCTCGGCCCGCAGACCGCGACCTGCCGCGCCGGCGTCACTGTCCCGATCCCGCCGGCCGTGGCGACACGACCGACGCCAAGCGTTCCCGCAACGCTATGGCGTCGCGCGGCGCCCGCACTTTCGCGTCGTTGTCGAAATAGGTGTAGACGTCCAGCGTTCCGGCCCACGCGCGGATCTTCTCCGCCCACATCTCCAGACCCTCGTCGGTGTATCCGCTGACGTAGAGCTCGTCGTGGCCGTGCAACCGGATGTAGACGAAGTCGGCGGTGACCTCTTCCAGCAGCGGATACTTGCCCGCCGCGTCGGCGACGACGAGGGCTACGTTGTGGCGGCCGAGCAGATCGGTGAACGCCGGGGTCACAAAGCTTTCGTGCCGGATCTCCATGGCATGCCGGATCGGCCGGTCGGCGTCGGTGCTGGTGTACGGGGGGTCGACGCGGTGATCGTGCCGCCGCGCGATCTCCGCGGCCTGCTCGGTGCCGCGCGGCAGCCGGGACAAGAAGTCGTCCAGCACGTCGGCGTCGAAACGGAACGTCGGCGGCAGCTGCCACAGGATCGGGCCCAGCTTGGGTCCGAGCGCCAGCGGGCCCGATGCCAGGAAGTTGGCCAGCAGGTCGTCACCGTCGCGCAACCGCTTCATGTGCGTGATGAATCTGCTGCCCTTCACCGCGAAGAGGAAATCGTCCGGCGTCTGCTCGGCCCACTTCTGGTAACTCGACGGGCGTTGCAGCGAGTAGAACGAGCCGTTGATCTCCACACTGTCGAGCTGTTCGGACAAATAGGTCAGCTCGCGCTTGTGCGGCAAACCCTCCGGGTAGAACGTCCCGCGCCAGGGCGGGTAGACCCAGCCCGACGTGCCTATCCTGATCCGGCCCATCTCTCCATGGTGGCAAACGCGCTACGCCGATGGCGTCCTCGCCGCCTTGCCGACCAACCAGGCCACCGCCAGCGCCGCCAGGAACGACAGCAGCGATGCGCTCATCCACGCCTGCGGGGTGACATGCAGGGCCTGCCGGACGCGCTCCCAGAATTCGGTCCACACTCCGGCATCACCCGGATTGATCAGTTGATATACCGCGAACCCGGCCAGCCAGGCGAGCACCATGCCCCATCGCGCGGGCGCGTCCGGCGCGGTGTTCCATGCGCGGTGGGCACGCAGGAAGAAATCGGCGACCAGCACGCCGAGCAGAGGCACGAACACCGAACCGATGAGTCCGAGGAATCCGAAATAGTTCGTCATGTCCATCCACAGGGCCGACACCGTGATCAGCGCGCCGAGGCCGATCGAGAGCACTCTGCGGTCGACGCGCGGCGCGAGATTCTGGATCGACACGGCGGTGGAGTACACATTGGCGAAGGACTGGTCCGCCTCCCGCAGCACAAAGACGAAGAAGAACAGCGCGCCGAGGCTCACCTGCAGAAACGGTGCGTACGGCCCGCCTTCGCCGGTCGCCAGCGCCAGCGCGAACAGGCCGAGGACGTAGGCGACGATCTGGGTGAGCCCGTACGCGCCGCTGGCCGCGCCGAACGCGGACCGGCCGGTGCGGGCGTGCCGCGTGTAGTCGGCGGCGACCGGCACCCACGAGATCGAGACGGCCAGCGCGGCGTCGGTGGCGACCCAGAACAGGTTCCAATCGACGCCGAACGGCCCGCTTCCACTCGGGCCGGGGTTCGCCCGCAGATCCGGCAGACCGGCGCGGAAGAACTGCGCGTAGAACCAGATCAGGGCGATCACGACACCGGCGGTCACGAACCTGCGCAGCAGACGGACCGAGCCGAGCGGCCAGATCGTCAGGACGGTCGTGAGCGCGCCCGCGACCACGACGTAGAGCCAGCGCGGACCGCCGCCGAACAGTTCCCCGGCCGCGTCGCCGATGACGATCAGCTCGAAGGTCCCCCAGCCGATCAATTGCGCGATGTTGAGCACGGTGGGCAGGTAACTGAGTCGCGCGCCGAACAGTCCGCGCAGCAGCACCATCGCGGGTTGCCCGGTGCGTGCGCCGGTGAGCGCCGCCGCGCCGAGCATCAGTCCACCCACCAGGGTGCCGAGGACGGTCGCCAGGATGCCCGCCGCGATCGAGATCCGCGCCGCGCCCGCGGAGTCCGGCGCGAGCACGGTGTACGCGCCGGAGAACGCGATGAGGCTGACGCCGAGATTGGCCCAGAACGCACTCTGGTCCCAGAACGAAAGCACCTTCGGGGCGGGCTGATCGAGGGTCAGCGGGGCTTCGCGCGGCGCGCTCGTACGGGTCGACGACATGACGGAAACGCTCTCCCTACGCCGGCATTACCCGGACAGGTTCATGCGGTCGGCGGCGCGTGCGGTCCGCCCTCTCAGCCCGGCCGTGCCCGAGCTCCCGCGGTGAAGTGATTCCGGCGAATAGTACACCCGCGCCAGTTTTCGGGAGCCGGGGACGAGGTCCGGACGCCGAAGGGCCTCGAAGTGATGAGCGGTGCGGCACCCACCGCGCCGGCCCGCTTCCGGGGCATCGCCGACACGCACTGGCCGCACCGGCGCCGCGGTGGCCGCCCGCGCGGTTCAGCCCATGAGGAACGAGGCGGCGAACCACGCCAGCAGGACCAGCACCGCGCCGACCAACGCGCCAGGGAACATCGCGCGCCCCTGCCGGGCCGCCAGCAGCGACAGCAACGCGCCCACAGCGAAGCCGACGATCCCGCCGCCCACCATGATCCAGACGCCCGCGCTGGTATCGACCCGGCATTCCGGCTTGGACTCGCAGATGCCGCCCGCCATCAGGAACCACGGCGCCAGGACCGTCGACATCGCAGCCAGCGTCGCGGGCAGGAACCACAACAGCGCGCTCACGACGAGATCCGCGGTGCGCGGCGGCTCGACGGCGGGGGTCTCGGGTTCGCGCGTCGGATAGCCGGAGGGGGTCGTGCCGTGGGACACCTGGTTGAGGTAACCGTGCATCGTGTCTCGCTATCGCTTGTCGGGGGAGTCGGCCGGGCCGATGGAAGTTATACACCAGCCACGTGCACGTCGAAGTGCTTGTCTCCCCGCAGGATGCGGGCGAACGGCGTGCCTGCCGTCCCGGATCGGATGCGTCCGTCGATCCTTCCGCCGGTAGCGAATACGGAGCGTCACTGCGGGATTCGCGCGCGCCCGGTGTCGCCGGGGCGCGGCTGTCGGGGATCGTGGCCGGTCCGCAGCGGTGAGTCGTCCGCGATTTCGTTGCCGTGCGGAGGGGGCGGTCGCATCACCGCAGGTCGCGCGTCATTACCGATGCCCGTGAGCTACCTACGCGACGATCCTGTGTGTCGATCCGCTGCGCGGTCGGGACGATGCGTCGCAGTGGTGCGCCGTATGGGCCGAGCGCCGTCGCGACGATCCGCGCCGAGTGCGCCCGCGCTCGGTGCGAACGCTCCTACCGTGAGAGTGACGCGTTGACCACACCCCGAGACTTCGACCGCACCGCGGACGCCCCTGGCGCGCATCATGGTTCGCCCATCGACCACGACGTCGAGCGCGTATCGCTGTATTCCCCGGAGTTCGCGGCCGATCCGCATCGCTCCTACCGCGACATGCGCGCCCGCTACGGCTCGATGGCGCCGGTCGAACTGGCGCCGGGCGTGCCCGCGACGTTGGTGCTCAGCTATCACACGGCGGTGCGAATCATGCACGACCCGGCGCACTTTCCCGCCGACCCGCGCACCTGGCAGGCGAACGTGACCGCCGACTGCCCGGTGTTGCCGGTGCTGGAGTGGCGTCCCAACGCCATGCGCAGCACGGGGGAGGAACACGCGCGCTACCGCCAGGCGAACACCGCGAGCATCGACGCCGTCGACCTGCACGCCTTACACGAGACGGTGGAGCGGATCGCTGTGCCGCTGATCAACACCTTCTGCGCGACGGGCAGCGCCGATCTGGTATCGCAGTACGCTCTACCGCTGGCCTTCGAGGCGATCAACGCCATGCTGGGCTGCCCGCCGGAGATCGGGAAGGAAGTCGCCGCCGCTACCCGCGCCGTGTTCGACGGAGTGGACGCGGAGGAGGGCAACCGCCTGCTCGTCACCGCGCTGCTGCGGCTGCTCGAGCACAAGCGCGCCGAACCGGGCCTGGACATCACGACGCGGCTGCTGCGGCATCCGGCAGGCTTGGACGACACGGAGGTGATCCACCAGCTCGTCGTGCTCTACGGGGCGGGGATCGAACCGCTGCAGAATCTGATCATCAACACCCTGGTGCTGATCCTCACCGACGACCGGTTCGGCGGCGATGTCCTTGGCGGGAGCCTGTCGACCCGAGACGCGCTCGACGAGGTGTTGTTCACCGATCCGCCGATGGCGAATTTCTCGGTCACCTATCCGCGCCAGCCGATCCTGATCGACGATGTCTGGCTGCCTGCCCATCAGCCGGTCGTGATCAGTTTCGCGGCCTGCAACAACGATCCGGCGATCAGCGGGCACGACCACAGCGGCAACCGATCGCATCTGGCGTGGGGCGCCGGACCGCACGCGTGTCCGGCCCGCAGCGCGGCCTACCTGATCGGCCAGGACGCGGTCGACCAGTTGCTGGACGCGCTGCCGGAACTGCGGCCCGCCGTGCCGGTGCGCGAATTGGCCTGGCGGCCAGGACCTTTCCACCGCGCTCTGACCGCGCTGCCGGTCACTTTTCCCGCGACACCGCCCTGGCGGCCCTAAGCGCGGAATCGGTCAGGACGGCGCGGTCGCCGCGAGCCGGGCGAGGTTCGCCGGCCGCGCGAAGGTGTTCGCGAAGGCGTCGGCCAGTGTCGTGTCGTGCTGGGCGGCCAGCATCATCTCGCGCATGGCGGGCGGCGGATCGAGCACCGTGGCCGTCCACCGCGCGGCGGGGTGGGCCACGGCCGTCAGCCACGGCGCGGCCGCCCACTCCATCCACGCGCGGTCGTAGGGGCCGTCGGGATCGTGCAGAATCGCCTCGCCGTAGCGGATCGCGCAGTGCACGGCGTTGTTGGCGCCCTGAGCGCCGCCCGGGTCCATCCGGCAGACGACGTCGCCTCCGCCCAGCACCGGCTTGCCCGACGGCAGGATGCCCACCGGACGGCGCATGACCGGAGTCACCGCGCCCACCAGCGTCGCCCCGGCATCGGTCGGCTCGGCATGCCGGTACCGTTCGGCGATCTCGGCGGGCAAGTGGGCGTTCAGCAGTTCCCTGGCGTGCGCCCAGCGTCGCGCGGGCGTGCCGTGCTGCTCGAACCCGTCCAGCGCACCGCCGGGCCGCGCCTCGAAAAGAAGCATCTCGCAGCGGCGTTCCTGCCCCGGCCGTCCGGTCAGGCCGGGATAGGAGATCACCTCACCGTGCTCGGGCAGCGCGGTGTAGGAACCGAGGCCCTCCGGGTCCGGCTCGACACCGTCGAGGTACAGCACCGCCAGCCGTCGCATCGGCGCGGCGTGCACCGGCCACGCCGCATCGGCCTCGAAACAGCCGGCCAGCTCACGACCCGCCCGGGTCACCACGGTCAGGTCGTGCTCGGCGGCGTGCTGGTCGAGTTCCGGTACCGAGAGTTCGGTGATGCGCAGATCACCGCCTTCGGTCAGGAACTCGCCGAGCCAGCGGGCGAACACCGTCCGCTGATCCACGCTCTGCGCCGGGCGGGTGAATCGTCCGGTCCAGGTGACCACCACCGCGCGATCGACGGCCATGGTGAACCGGATGCCCTCGATGTTCGGCGCGGTCGAGCGCCAGAATCCCAGGCCGAGATCCGCTTCGAGATCGAGCGTCGGCGGGAATTTGACCTGGGTGCTGGTCACGGTGCCCGCGAGCACCGCTTCGGCATCGCGATCGGCGACCAGCGTCACCGACCGCCCGCCGCGCAGCAGACGGTGAGCGAGGGGTAACCCGCATTCGCCCGCCCCGAGTACCAGTATCCGTCCCACCGTCGTCTCCTTCCGATCGTGCGATCGACTGCCGCGCCAGCGCAATCGTCCGCGTATAGGTGGGTCGCGCACATCGGTAGAGACTCGGGAATCGGGGGAGCGACCCGACTACGCTGCCCTGCTGTGTCGGTAGGACGTGCGTCGGGTCCGGGGTCTGCGCCCCCGGGCGCCAGTGATTTCGTAGGGCGTCAGCGGGAACTGGAGAAGATCGGGATGGCGCTGCTCGGCGGCACCCGCCTCGTCACGCTGATCGGTGCGGGCGGCATCGGCAAGACCAGACTGGCGACCGAGGCGGTGCAGCGGTTCCACAAAGCGCGGCGCGTTCCGGTGCATTGGGTGCGCTTGGCGCTGCTTGCGCGGGGCTCCGACGCGGCGGCGGTGGAGGAGCAGGTCGCGCGCTCGCTGATCGATGCCGACTTCTCCGGGCGGTCGGCCTGGGAGGCGGTGCTGGACACCCTGCGCCGCCGCGACGCGGTCGGGCGCACCTTGCAGACCATCCTGGTGATGGACAACTGCGAACACGTGCTGGACGGCGCGGGGCGGGTGATCGCCGACCTGCTGGACGCGGCTCCGGGGCTGACCGTGCTGGCCACCAGCCGCGAGGCGATCGGATGGGTCGACGAACAATTGGTGCCGGTACCCGCGCTGTCGCGGGAACAGGCGCTGACGCTGTTTCGGGCCCGCGCCGGTCTGACGGGGCACACCGTCACGGAGGAGGAGAGCGAGCTGGCGGCGGAGATCTGCCGCCATGTGCACAACCACCCGCTCTACATCCGGTTGGCGGCCGCACGGCTGTTGCGCCGGCCGCTGCCGATGATCCTGCGTGACCTCACCGGTGAGGCCGGCGACCGGCGGCTGCGCTGGTCGCACGGTCCCCGGGTCGGCGCGGACGCACGGCACCAGGGTATCCGCGACGTCATCGCCTGGTCGTATGACCTGTGCCGGGACAAAGAGCGGCTGCTGTTCGACCGGCTGTCGGTCTTCGCGGCCGGGTACGACGTCGATCCGGACAACGCGGACCCGGCGCAGTCGGACGTCGGCGCCGAACTGGAGGCGATCGAGGCGGTCTGCGCCGACGACGAGCCGGACGGGTTGCGCCGCGGGGAGATCGAGGGCCTGCTCGAGCGGCTCGCGGACCAATCGCTGGTCACCGTGCATCTGACCGCCGCAACGGTGCGCTACTCGCTGCTGGAGAGCGTCCGCTTGTTCGCCCAGCAGCGTCTGGCCGAACGCGACGGTGAACCGGCGCGGCTGGCGCGCAGGCACCGCCGCTACTACCGCGACAAGGTCGTCGCGGCTCGAGCCGGATGGTTCGGGCCGGGCGAACAGGACCTGCTGAATTGGGCGCGCGCGGCCTGGGACAACCTGCTGTGCGCCATGGCGGGCAGCCTCGCGACTGCGGAGGAGGCCGCGGTCGGACTGGAGATCGCCGCCGGTCTGATCGCGCTGCGCAGCCCGTTTCTCGCCGGTTCGCTGCGCGAACCACGCCGCTGGGCCGAGCGTACGCTGGCCGCGAGCAGGGCGCTGGACCCGCAGCCGGTGCCGCTGCAGGTGACGGCGATGTCGCTGATCGCGTGGATCTGCCTGTGCCAGGGCATGCACCACGACGCCGAACGGATGCTCGACGAAGCCGTCGCCCTCTGCCTGCCCGACCCCGCGGCCCGAGCGGGGTGGCGGGAGCGACTCGACGACCTCGATCTGCCCGCATCGATCGACTTCGCCAGGGGCGCTGAGCTGATGCTGCTGCCCCGTGACGTGCGCGCGATCGCGGTGCTGGCCCGGGCCCGAGAGAAGTTCTCCGCCGAAGGCGACCGCGGTGGGGCCGCGATGGGCGAACTGTTCGAAGCGCTGGCCGCGGCGTTGCTCGGCACACCGGCGCAGGCTCTGGAGATCTCCCGGCGGCATTCGGACCACGCCGAACTCTCCGGCGCGCGGTGGGCGGCATCGTGGGCCGGACTGGCGCGGGGGATCGCCTTGACCAAGCACGGCGACCCCGACCAAGCGGTCGCCGTGATACGGGCGTCGCTGACCACACAGCTGGCGATGCGCGATCAGTGGGGCGTGGTGTGGGCCGTCCACATCCAGGCATGGGCGCTGGCGCGCCTGATCCGCGATACCGGATCCGAACGCTCCGGCACGGTGACGGCTCAGGCGCGCGATGTCGCGCGGCTGCTCGGCGGCGGGGCGACGTTGCGGGAGCGGATCGGCGTGAACATCGCCAATCTCGGACCGTTCGCCAGTGAGACCGAGGTCGCCGCCGACACCGCCCGTCAGGTTCTGGGCGAGGCCGCCTTCGCGGTGGCGGAACAGGAGGGCGCGCTGCTGCGTCCGGAGCTGGGCGAGGTGGCGCAGTTGGCGCTGGGGAAGTTGTCGCTGGACCGGCTGCCCGTCGAACATCCGGTCCGGCGTCGCCGACCCTCGCAGTGGGAGGAATTGTCGGCGGCCGAACAGGACGTGGCCGTGCTGGCGGCGGCGGGCTGGACCAACACCGCCATCGCAGCCCGCCGCGGCAGTTCCTTCAAGACCGTCGACGCCCAGATGGCGGCGGTCCTGCAGAAACTGATGATCGCTTCCCGCGAGGACATCCTGGCGTTGGTGCCCGCCGACCGGCAGGCCGAGGTGACCGAGGAAGCCGCACGCAAACCGCAGCGCGCCCGTCGTACCTGAGACCGGAACGCGGGCCGGGCGACGTCTCGGCCGTGACGCCGCCCGGCCGGGTCACCGGTCGGACCGACCGCTGCTCACTCGTCGAGTTTGCGCGCGGTGATCTGGATGCCCGGCTCGCCCGCGATGCGGCGCACCGTCGCATCGGTGACCGGGAGATCGGCCACCAGCTCGCGGCCGTCCTCCAGGTCGATGCCGTAGCCGGCGATGTAGGTGCGGAAGAACGGCAGGCAGGCGCGCGCCATCGGCTGCGGCAGCTTCCAGCGGTCGACGAACGCCCGCGCGTCCTCGAAGGTGCAGCCCCGGTCCGCCTCGATCACCAGCAGCAGGCCCCCTGGCCGCAGCACCCGGATCATCTCCGACAGGCCCTTGCGCTGATTCGGCCAGTGTTTGATCGAGCCGGAGCTGATCACCGCGTCATAAGCGGCGTCGGGGAACGGCAGGTCCATCGCCGAGCCCTCCCGGAACTGGATCCGGCTGCCCAGGGGCGCGCCGCGCTTGCGCGCCCTGCGCACCTGCTGCGGGGACAGGTCGATCCCCGTCAGCCGCAACGTGGTTCCGGTGGTGGCCAGCCCCACCGCGAGTTGCCCACCGCCGCAACCGACGTCGAGCACCTGCGCGCCGTCGTCGAGCTGGGCGACGATGTCGTCGAACAGCGTCGGGGTCATCTCCCGCACGGCATCGGAGATGAAATTGTCGTAGAACCACGAGTCGATCGGGTTGTAGCGCTTGGTCTTGTCCAGCAGGACGGTCATGGCGTGCTCCTAAACGCGGGTGGCGAACTTGATCTTGCGGCCGAAAGTGTGTGGTTGCTGCTGGGCGATGATCGTTTCCTGGACGCGCTCGCGGCTGCTGCGCACGATCTCCATCGCCTCCTTCACCGCGACGTCGACGTCCATCACGGTGGGGATGTCGAGCATCGAGACGATGGATTCCAGGCGCTGTTCCGGGGTGCCGCGCACCGTGACGACCGGCTGCCCGAGCTCACTGATCGCGTGCAGCAGTTGCCGATCGGAGATGGCGCGGTAGCGCTCGTCGACGGGCCGGTGGCCGTCGGGGTCCATCGGCACCTCCACCGGAAGGTGGAAGAAGATGTCGTAGTTCTGCCGGGCGCGCTGCCTGGCCATGTCGCCGTAGGCGTTGAGATAGCGGCGGTAGAACGGCCGGCCGGGCAGGGTGAGGGTGTTCTTGACGGCCTTGTGCCATCGCGACGATCCGGGGTTCGGCCCGGTGATGAGCCGCGTGGTGCCGTAGACCCACTCGTTGAGCACCGAGCCGTCGGCGATGAATCCGCCTTGGGCGTCCAGGATCGCCTCGGCCTGGATGCGCAGCTCGAGCCTGCGGAAGCCGAGCGCCATCAGTTCGGTGGTGCTCAGGTCCTGGAACCGCATGCCCGGATAGAGCTCGGTGACCACCTCGCGCGCGGAGGAGGCATCCACCCGGGGAATGCCGGTCAGCAGGGACAGGGCCGTGGAGGTGGTGGTTTTCCCGGTCGAGTAGGTCCCGGAGATCACGATGCGTCGATAATTGTTCGCCGACATGAGAGTGCCTTTCTGAACGTTCGGAAATGCGCGGGGTTAGGCGGGCAGCCGGTGCGCGAGGTCGTATCGGATCTCGCACCCGGCGAAGTCCGACGCCCAGCTGGAGATGCGCCAGTCGTCGCCGCCGAAGGCGAGGACCATGGATCGCGCCATGCGCGTGGTCGCGGTGCCCGCGGTGAACGGCGCCGGGGGAGCGGAGGCGCGCGCGGTCATCCGGCGCATCCACAGCGTTTCGCTGTCCTTGCGGGCGATGTTGTCCAGCTCGTAGAGCACGACCTGGGACAGCTGCGCCAGGATCACCGTCGCGTCGACCAGCGTGACGGAAGGCTGATAGGCGTCGGCCACGCCGTGCCAGGGCCCGGCCGGATCCGGTTCCGCGAGCGCGAAATCCGCCTGTGCCCGGCTGCCGCCGTCGGAGACGACGACATTGCGCAGGTACTGTCCGCGGGCGTACACCCCGCCGTGGAAGTACCCGCGTCCCGTCTCGTGCACCGTGCGCCGTGCGGCGTGGGCGGGCTGCGGTGGCGCGGGCAACGCCACGGTGGCCTCCAGGCTCATACCGCCGCCCAGTGCGCCGGTGATGCCGATCGTGTTGCCCTCCACCGCGACGACGGTCGCGCTGATCGGGAACTCCGCCAGCGACTCCGTCGCGATGGTCCCGCTGCTGAACTGGACGAAAGGCACCCAGCAGGAACGGATCTCGGCATCGGTGAGCCCGTAGCACTCACGCAGGATCACCTCGAGCAGCCGGTAGCCGAAGATCGAGCAATCGATGCTGCTCACGTGCGGGACCAGCACCCTAGTGCTCTTGCGCGACCAGTCCAGCGGATAGTGCACGCCCGCGGTCGCCGACAGCCGTGGCCTGTCCTCCGCGTCGCGGTCGAGGGTGATGTCGAAGATGCTGTGGGTGATCCGTTTGTAGCCTTCGCCGAAGAACCGCCCGTCCCGGTGCCCGAGCACGGTGTCGATATCGGCGTAAGCGATGAGTTCGGTGGACATGTGGGTGCCTTTCATGCGGCCGCGGCGTCGGGCTCGGCGAACTGGCTGACCACTTTGGCGCCGATGCCGCGTAGCGACAGGCCCCTGCTGAGCTCGAGCGCGGAGATCTTGACGTCGAGCTCCTTCTCGGTGCGCGCCCCGAATTCCATCGCCATGAGCGAGTCCATGCCCAGATCGGTGACCGGCTCGTCGATGTTGATGGTGTCGGTGTCCACGCCGAGCACCACCGCGAGCTGATCGGCGAGGCGCTGGGCGACGAAGTCGGCGCGCTGTTCGGTGGGCAGGGTGAGGATCTCGGTGCGCAGTGCGCCGCCTGCCTCGTCGCCGACGCCGATGTCGGCGAGCAGTTGGCGGAAGCGACGCGTATCGGTGGACGGCCGCGCCACGCGCGACCACACCGTCCAGTCGATGTCGGCCACCGCGACCTGCGGGGCGTCCAGCGCCAGGCATTCGCGCAGCAGGGCGGTGGCCCGGTCCATGTCGATGGGCAGGAAGCCGATCGACTTGACGTAGTCCGCCAGCGCTTCGGTCTTGTCGGCCATGCCGCCGCCGCTCATGAAGCCCCAGTTCACCGCCAGCGCCGCGGCGCCGCGGGCACGGCGGTCGGCGGCGAGCGCGTCCAAGGCGGCATTGGCGGCGGCGTAGCCGATCTGCGGGGTGATGCAGCCCAGCGCGCTGATCGAGGAGTAGAGCACGAACATGTCCGGCTCGATGCCGGCGGCCTCGATCGCCCGGTCCAGATGCTGGGCTCCGCGCACCTTGGCGAACAGATCGTCCAGCGACTCCTGGGTGATCTGCGGGATGGGCAGGTTGTTCACCACCCCTGCCGCGTGGAAGACACCGCGCAGCGGGGCGACCGACCGGATGCGCTCCACCAGGGCAACCGTCGCGGCATAGTCGGCGACGTCCACTCGCTCCTCGATCACCGACACGCCCGCGGCGGTGAAGGCAGCGACCTGGTTCCTGGCTTGCGGGGTGGACGCGCCGCTGCGGCCGACGAGCACCAGTGTGCGTGCGCCCTCGGCCACCAGCCAGCGCGCGGTGGCCAGACCGAAGCCGCCGAAGCCGCCGGTCACCAGATAGCAGCCGTCCGGATCGATCCTGGGATGGGCGAGCTTCGGGCGCACCATCGGCCGTTCCTCGCGCAGGTCGAGCACGACCCGGCCGATCTGATCGGATCGCGCGACGGACTCGAACGCCGCGGCCAGCTCCGACACCGGATAGGCCTGATACGGAAGGTACCGGTACGTGCCCGCACGCAACGCCGCGTGACTGGCGCGCATCGGCGTGCGCAAGAATTCCGGATCGTGGGCCAGCGCCCGGTCCATGTCGACGGAGAAGAACGTGAGATTGCGGTCGAAGGGAGCCAGTTCGATGACCCCGCCGGTGTAGATGTCGGCCTTGCCGATGTCGACGACCCGGCCGAATTCGGCGGCCACCCGGAAGTTCTGGCGCAGGATCTCACCGGGCGCCGAACTGTAGACCACGTCGACGCCGCGGCCGCCGGTGAGTTCGGCGATCTCGTCGACGAAGTCGGCCGACCGCGAGTTCAGCACATGGTGCGCGCCGAGCTCGCGCACCTGCGCACGCCGCTCGGGGGTGCCCGCCGTGGCGATCACCGTCGCGCCGATGTCCAGCGCGACCTGCACCGCGGCCATGCCCATGCCGCCCGCCGCGCCGTGCACCAGCACGGTCTCCTCCGGCCGCAGCCGCGCCAGGGTCCGCAACCCGAATTCCGCGGTGAGGAACGGCAATCCGGAACCGCACGTCAGCGGATCGTAGGCTTCGCCGGGCAGCAGCCGGTGCGGCATGGTCGCGCCCGCGTCGACGGGCATGGTGACGTACTTGCGCAGGATGTCGCGGGCGCACACCATCATCCGGTCGCCGACCGCGACATCGGTGACGCCGGGCCCGACGCGCTCGACCACGCCGGAGCCCTCCATGCCGACCGTCGTGCCGAAATAGGTGCCGGCGAGTTCCTTTTCGGTGAGCACGCCGATGACCTTCATCGCGTCCTTGTAATTGAGACCGGCCGTCTCCATCCGGATCTCCACCTCGCCGGGGCCGGGTGCGACCCGATCGGTCTCGCGCAACGCCAGATCCGCCATCAGACGTGAACGGGGAATCTCCACCACGAACGAGGCGTCCGGGTCCGCCAGCGGGGTGGCCCGGTTGCGCTCGTCGAGATGCGCGCCGAAATTGCGGTCCAGCCGCACCGCCCAGTGGTCGGTTCCCCGCACCGCGATCTCGTCGAGCACGTCGTCGGAGAAGACGAGATCCGCAGGCGGAGTCTCGGAGCCCGCGTTCGCGTCGACGAGCCGCCAGCCCGCCGCGGATTGTTCGTTGAGCAGGGCGCGCCGCGCGCCCACCAGCGCGCCGTGCGAGACCTTCGCGCCGCTGTCGGCGGGCGTGCACAACGCTTGCTCGGTCACGACGACGGCGCGGACGCGGACCTGCGGCGCGTCGGCGAGCAGATGCTCGACGGCATTCGCCGCGCGCGCCAGCCAGTAGACGTTGCGCGAGCCGTCGAACGCGTCGCCGAACACGACGACCACCCGGATGCGTTCGGCGATCGGAGCGCCGTCCGGCGAGCGCAGCGCCGACCGCAGGCGTTCGTCGTTGTCGCCTGCGTCCGGATCGGTGAGCACGATGGTGACGTCGGTCCGTTCGCCCAGCAGCGACGTCGCGCGGTCGGCGGCGTCGGCGCCGACACACACGGCCACCACCACCTCCTGCTCGGACCGCGCGCCGGCCTGCGTCTCGACGATCTCCCACCGGGGCTGATAGAACACGCGTTCCAGCTGATGGGTGACCTCGATCGCCGCGCTGACCGGGCGGAACTCGACGCCGAGCAACCGCATGGCCACCTCGCCCCCTTCGCCGACGATCGCGATGTCGGCGCGCAGCGGGTCGGCGCCGCGCCGGGTCACCACGACCCGTGGCCGCTGCGGCAGCGGGCCGAGCAGGCGCACCCCGGCGATGGCGGCGGGCACGATCGCCACGCCGGTGTCCGAGTCGGCGGCCAGCGCGGCGATGCACTGCAGCGCGGCGTCGACCAGGGCGGGGTGGGCGAGGTGCCGGATCGGCGCGTCCTGCTGCACGGGCGCGAGCGAGGCCACCACCGCGTCCGCGCCGACGGCGGCCGAGACGATGCGCTGGAAGGCGGGTCCGTAGTCCAGGCCGCGAGCGGCCAGACCGCGATACAGATCCGGGCCTGCGACGGCGACGGCGTGCTCGGGGGCGGCGACATCCACGACGGCGGAGGTGAAGTCGGCTTCGATGAGCCTGCCGTGGGCGTTGAGCGTCCAGGTGGCCGCGGTCGCCGAGCGGGAGCGGATCTGGAAGCGTTTGGTCGACTCCTCGACGCTCACGCGCAGCACCGGGATGTCGTGCTCGTCGATCACCAGCGGCGCGACGAATTCCACCGACTCCAGCCCGACGCTGGTGCGTCCGGTGCGCTCGACGGCGGCGCTGAGCGCGGCGTCGAGGTAGGCCGCGCCGGGCAGCACGACATGTCCGGCCACGACGTGGTCGCGCAGCCACGGCAGCCGCGACACCGACAGCTGCACCTCCCACTCCGAGCCCGCCGCGGTCGTCGGCTCGCCCAGCAGCGCGTAGCCGTCCGGCGTACCGAGGCGATCGAGCAGGGTGACCGCCTCGTCGTGCCAGACCCTTTTGCGCTGCCACGGATAAGCGGGCAGATCCAGATGCCCGACGACGGAGTCGGGACGACCGGGCACGGCCGAACCGTCCAAAGAGCCCGCGACATACAGGTCCGCGACGGCGCGCAGCACGTTGTTGCGGTCGCGCAGATCGCGCGAGAGCGTGGTCACCGCGGCGCCGATCACCCCGCGATGGATCAGCATCTCGCGGATGTTGCCGCTGAGCACCGGGTGCGGACCCACTTCGAGGAAGACCCGGTGACCCGCGTCGACCAGCGCGCCGATGGCGTCGGCGAAGCGGACCGGCTCGCGGACGTTGCGGCACCAGTAGTCCGCGTCCCAGTCCGTGCCCGCGATCTCGGCGGCGGTCACGGTGGAGTACGTGGTGAGCTTCGCGTCCCGCGGCGCCAGCTGGGCCAGCGCGTCACGCAGGTCGTCGAGGATCGGGTCCATCAGATGGCTGTGGTACGGCACCTCGACCCGCAGGCTGCGCGCGAACGTGCCGGTGGCGGACAGGGTGTCGCGCAGCAGCTCCAGGTCCTCGCTGTCGCCTGCGAGGGTGACCGCGCCGGGGCTGTTCACCGCGGCGACGCAGATGCTGTCGGTGCGGGCGAGCAACTCCCGTGCTTCGCTCTCGGACATGCCGAGGGCCAGCATGCCGCCGCTGCCCGCGGTGGTCGCCTGCAACCGGGCGCGGTGGTAGCTGACGGTGAGCGCGTCGCGCAGCGACAGCGCGCCGGACACATACGCGGCCGTGACCTCGCCGACGCTGTGCCCGACCACCACCGCCGGATACACGCCGTACTCGGCCAGTTCGGCGGTCAGCGCGGCCTGCAGCACGAAGTTGGCGGGCTGGGCGTAGGCGGTCTGCATGATCCGCGAGCCGTCCTCGTCGGCGAGCATCTCGTCCAGGATCGACCAGCCCGCGATCGAGACGAACTCCCGATCGATCTCCCTGGCGACCTTGGCGAACGTGCTGTCGGTCGTGAGCAGCTCGCGGCCCATGCCCCACCACTGCGGGCCCATGCCGCTGAAGACGAAGACGGGCTCCACCTCGCCGTCGCCGATGATGCGGGACGGGGCCCGGCCCTCGCCGTCGGCGAAGGCGCGCAACTGGGTGCGCAGGTCGTCGGCGTCGTCGTAGGCGAAGCCGACCCGCAGGGGATGGTGGGCGCGGCGGGTCCAGGCGGCGGCGGTCAGCGCGTCGGCGGGATGCCGGTCCAGCGCGTCGGCGAGTTCGCCCGCGAGCGCGCGCACGGCGGTCTCGTGGCGGCCGGAGACCGGCAGCACCCGCGGCACCGGGCGCTCGTCCTCGGCCCGCGTGGCCGATGACGGCGCTTCGACGAGGATGGCGTGGGCGTTGGTGCCGCCGTAACCGAAGCCGTTGACCGCGACCACACCCTTGCCCGGCGCAGCGGGCAGTGGCTCGGGGCGCAGCGGGACACGTAGTCGTAGCTCGTCGAACTTGATCTGCGGGTTCGGCGTGGTCAGCTCGAACTGGGGCGCGACCGTGCGGTGGTGCAGGGTGAGCGCGGCCTTGATGAGGCTCGCGACCCCCGCCGCGGCCTCGGTGTGCCCGAAGTTGTTCTTCACCGAGCCGACCGGCACCGGTTCGCCGCGGCCGTCCACCGCGCCGTACACCGCGCCGAGCGCGGACATCTCGATCGGATCGCCGACCGCGGTGCCGGTGCCGTGCGCCTCTAGATAGCTCACCTCGTGCGCCGCGACGCCGGCGTCATCGCGCACCTGACGGGCGAGTTGTTCCTGCGCCACGGGATTCGGCACCGGAATGGCCATGGTTCGGCCGTCCTGGTTGACGCCCGTCGCGCGGATGACGGCGTAGATGCGGTCGTTGTCGCGCTGGGCCACGTCCAGCGGCTTGAGCAGCACCGCGCCCGCGCCCTCCGCCCTGCCGTATCCGTCGGCGGCGGCGTCGAAGGTCTTGCAGCGGCCGTCGACCGACAGGAACCGGCCCTTGCACATCGAGATGAACGTCTCCGGCTGCAGCATCGCGTTCGCCCCGCCGGCCAGCGCGATCTCGCACTCGCCGTTGGCGATCGCCTGCACCGCCAGATGCGTCGCCACCAGCGAGGACGAGCAGGCGGTGTCGACGGTCAGGCTGGGGCCGTGCAGGTCGAGCAGATAGGAGATCCGGTTGGACAGCAAGGTGTGCGAGGCGCTCATCGCGGTGTGGCTGGTGATCGCCGAGCGGACCAGCGGACCGCTGCGCCCGAGCACGTTGTCGAGGATGAAGCCGCCGACGTAGACGCCGACGCGATGGCCGGAGACCCGGCCCGCCATGCCCGCGTCGTCGAGCGCCTCCCAGGTCACCTCCAGCAGCAGCCGCTGCTGGGGATCGAGGATGGCGGCCTCCTTCTGGGCGATGCCGAAGAAATCGGCGTCGAAATCCCACAGCGGCTGGGTGAGAAATCCGCCGCGCCGGGTGTACATACGTCCCGGCGCGTCCGGATCCGGGTCGTAGTACTTTTCGATACTCCAGCGATCCGGCGGGATATCGACGATCCCGTCGCCTTTGTTCAGCAGAAAATTCCAGTAGCTTTCCGCATCGGATACGCCGCCTGGAAAACGGCAGCCGATACCCACTATTGCAATGTCGACCATTATTTCTCCTGGCCTTTTATGCGGGACCATGCTGAGCCCCCCGACCGCAGCAGCACAAATATTATGACGAGCTCCTTCGCTCGAATGCATGCTATTGCTCGGGCCGCTCGTGCGTCAATTGTCTTGCGTTACAGGCGCTTCAATTTACGTAACGTCGCCACCAGGGACGCGTTCGAAATCATCCCCTGTGTGACGCTCGGATGAATTGCGCTGAGATTCATGAGCACGGCATAGCGCAGGCCGTGGTCGCGCCAGTGCGCGAGCTGCTCGACGATCTCATCCGGCGTTCCGGCCAGGCAGAATTCCCGCACCAGCGAGGCCGGGACCTTCTCGATGTAGTCCAGCACGGTGCGCTCGTCCAGCGTCTGGGGAAGGTAGTCCTGCAGGCCGGTGAAGTCATCGCCCAGCGGATGGGTGGCACCGTGCCTGGTCCACATCTCCCCGGGAGCGCACAGGGTCAGCGCCCGCGCGCCGACGCTCTCGACCAAGGCGTCCACCTGCCCGGGACGGGCGGCGGTGAGCACGCTGAACACGGCGGCGGGCGCGACCGACGACGGGTCGCGCCCGGCGTCGGAGGCCGCGGCGCGCACCAGCTCCAAGCGGTGCCGGTATTCGTGCGGGCGCTGCGCGAAGCCGGGGAACCACACGTCGGCGTAGCGCCCGGCGGCCCGAAGCATGCGCGGGCCGCCCGCGGCCACCCAGATCTCCGGGCGGCTACCCCGATACGGCGGAACGTCGAAGACCGCGTCGCGCAAGGGAAAGTACGGGGAGTCCCTGGTCACCAGGCTGCCGCGGGAGTCCCACAGTGCCCGGATGGTCGCCAGCGCCTCCTCGAACCGGCCGACCGGAGCGGACCAGTCCACGCCGTAGGGCTCGTTGTTGTCCCTGATCCCGGTGCCGATGCCGAGAATCGCGCGGCCCCGGCTCAACTGGTGCAGCGTGGCGGCGGCCTGCGCGGTCACGGCGGGATTGCGGCGGCCCGCGTCGGTGACGCCGACGCCGAGCCGCAGGCGGGCCAAGCGGTTCTGGGCGGCGAGATAGCCCAGCGCCGTCCACGGTTCGTAGATGCCGTCGGCGTGCGGCGCCAGCCGGGTGATGCCGACGTGCCGCGGTTTCCAGATCGAGGCGGGCAGGATCGAGGGCAGGTGGTCGGTCACCCAGAGCGAGTCCGCCCCGCCCGCCATCGCCACCGAGCGACTGCCGCGAAATTGCAGATCGGGCGCGAACCGGGTGTAGACGCCGGAATCCATCACGCCTGTGCGAAATTTCGCCATGTTGTTCCTCTCGCACTACTTGGGTACTGGCTCGAGAGCTGCGCTGGTCTCGGGGATTTCGATACGTTGGTGCCACGCGGCGAGCCGGCGCGGCGCCCACCAGTTGGCCGCGCCGAGCAGGCGCATCAGAGCGGGCGCGAGCACGCCGCGGATCAATGTCGCGTCGCTGAGCACGGCCAGGGTCAGGCCGAGGCCGAACAGTTGGATGAACGACACGTGTGAGGTCACCATGCCCGCGAAGGCGATCGCCATCAGACAGGCGGCCGCGGTGAAGATCCGGGCGGTGCGGGCCACGCCGGTCGCGACGGCGCGGGTGTTGTCGCCGGTGGACAGCCATTCCTCCCGGATCCGGGACAACAGGAAGACCTCGTAGTCCATCGAGACGCCGAAGGCGATGCAGAACATGAGAATCGGCATGGTCGGCACCAGGTAACCGGTCGGGGTGAAGCCGAGCAGGCCGGCCAGGTGACCGTCCTGGAAGATCCAGACCATGGCGCCGAAGGTCGCCGCCAGCGACAGCGTGTTCAGCAGCAGCGCTTTGATCGGCAGCAGCACGCTGCCGGTGAAGAAGAACAGCACCACCAGCGTCGACAGCGCGATCACGACCACGGCGACGGGCACTTTCGCCGCGAGCGCGTCGAGCGTGTCGACGCTTTCGGCCGCCGCGCCACCGAGCAGCGCCCGGCCGGGCGCTGGAACCGCGCGCACTTGGTCGAGCTGCGCGATCGCGGCGGGGGAGTACGGGTCGAGCCGGGTGCCCACCCGCAAATACGTGCCCGCGTCGTCGCGCAGGCCAGGCGGCGCGGCGGCCACTTTCAGCCCGCCGGCGTACACGCCCGCCGCGGACAGCACGGACGTCACATGCTCCACCCGCGACAACCGCTGCGCGTAGGCGGCGATGTCGGTGTCGCCGCCTCGGTAGCCGGGCATGGCCACCACCACACCGGCCATGGCGTTCTCCCGGAAACCGGTGCGCAAGGCGTCGCCGACCACGTGGCTGGAGGCCCCGGCGATGACCCGGTCGTCGGCGGCGCCGAACCGGATGGACAGGAACGGCGATCCCAGCACCAGCAACAGCGCGATCACCGCCAGCGCGGCCACGGCCGGGTGGCGCATGACCAGCCGCACCGAGCGGTACCACCGGGTGGCGGTGAGCTCGACGGGCTCGGGGCGGGGCCGCCGGAATCGCCGGCGCAGCAACACCCGCAGGTCGAGCGCGTCGACGCGGGGGCCGAGCAGCGCGAGCGCGGCGGGCACCAACAGCAAGGTGGTGAATACGGCCGCGCCGAGCACGGCCAAGCCCGCGTAGGCCAGCGAACGCAGGAAATACAGCGGGAAGACCAGCAGCGTCGACAGCGACAGCGCGATCACCACACCCGAGAACAGCACGGTGCGTCCCGCGGTGCGCGCGGTGCGCGAGACGGCGGCGGCGGTGTCGTGCCCGGCGGCGAGTTCCTCGCGGAACCGGCTGACCATGAACAGGCTGGAATCGATCGCGACCGCGAAACCCAAGGCGCTCATCATGTTCAGCGCGAAGATCGACACGTCGCCGACCTCGGTGAGCAGCCGCAGGATCGGCAGCGTCGCGAAGATGTTGAACACGCCGACCGCCAGCGGGACCAGCGCGGCGGTGAGGCTGCCGAAGACCAGGATCAGGGCCAGGCCGGTCAGCGGTATCGCGATCGCCTCGGTGATCAGCAGATCGGTGACGATGCGATGGCTCATCTCGTCGAACGCCACCGCCTGGCCGCCCGCCCGCACCGTCACGCCGTCGAAGTCGCCGCCGACCTGCTCGGCGATCGCTCCGGCCCGCTTCGGCGCGTCGGTGTCGTCGCCGGTGACATGCGCCAGGACGAGCCCGTCGCGACCGTCGTTGCCGCGCAAGGCCTGGCGCAGATCCGGCGGGAGCTCCCAGTAGGACTGGACCGCGTCGACGTCGTCGCGGCCGCGCAGCTGCGCGGTCACGCGCTCGCCGACCGTGCGCGCCGCGGGGCCGTCGAGTCCGTCCGGCGCGGTGACCAGCAGCACCAGATTCGGCGCCGCGCCGGGGAATTCGCGGTTGAGGAACGCAGCCACCTCGGCGGATTCGGTGTCGGACGGGATGTAGCCGCCGGACTTCAGGTGGGCGGGCGCCGACCAGCCGAGCGCGACGCAGACGATGCCGATCAGCAGCGCGCCGTACAGGACGGATCGCGGTCGCCGGGTCGCCAGACGTGCGAGACCAACAAGCATGATGAATGACCTTTTCTCGGGCTGCGGCCGTGGCGAATGCGGGTGCGGCCGGTGCTATTCGGCGGCGCCGGATTCGATGTAGCCGGCCAGCGCTCGCCATTCCTTGGCATTGCGGTTGGCGAGTTCGGCGACGGCCGGGATGCAATGCGGGGGGACCGTGGCCACCAGCGCGGTCCACACCTCGCGCTGCATCGAGTGGGTGTGCAACCAGCGCAGCAGGTCGCGGCCCTGCTGGCTGTGCCGCATGGCCGGGTCGCGGGTGAGCTGTTGCAGCAGCAGCGCGCTGCCCTCCGGCTGATCCGCGGTGGTGTCGTCCTCGCAGGATCCGGTCTCGCGCAAGCGTTTGCGGATCGAGTGCGCCGTGCTGATGGACACCTCCGCCGCGGCGGCCAGCGCGCGCAGCGGCATGTCCGGCGAGGTCGCCAGCAGCTCGGCGACCCGGCGCCTGCGCTGCGCGCGGTCCATCGGCCTGCGCCTGCCGTCGGCGCCGACGCGGATGTTCGACTGCGGAATTTCCGCACTCGAACGTTGGCGGATCGTGGCGACCGTGCGCGCGGACAGTCCCGTAGTGGAGGCGATGGCCCGGTCGGACAATTCCGGCATCGTCTCGATGATCCGCTCGGCCGCCGCTTTGCGGTCCGAAAGTGTCAGCGGCAGACCGTGCGTCGTATTCAGCTCGACACCGCGCAGAAAAGCCTCTGCCGGTGTCCCGTCGAAGAACACGACATCGATGTGCTCGCGGCCGAGCCATTGCGCGGCGCGCAACCGGTGCATTCCGTCGATGACGCGCATGGTGCTGCGATGCACCAGAATCGGCGGTAATTCGGTGTCGCTCTCGGCCAATCGCGCGATATGCCTGCGGTCTTCCCCGTTCGACCGCGGCGAATCCGCGGGCAACAACTCGTCGATCGACACGAGATAGCTTGCGTTCGATGCCAGTGGCACCACATCGCCGCTCACCAATTTAAACTCAGCGGACATTTCGAACCCCCAGGGTCGCCCGGAATCAGATCGGTCCTCGATGACCCGATGGTCCATCCGGAACCCGGCTAGGCTTCGACCGACCGATCGGTCACAGCGTAGGTGCGGCCGGTGCACGACACTAGCCTTTTCAGAAAGAGTGGGGAGAATTCGGAAACATGACAGTCATTGCCGACCCCGGTCGCACGGCGCTGCTCATCGCGGGCACCGTGGTGGCGGAACGCGAGGGGCTGCACCGTCTTTCGGTCAACGCGGTGGTCGAGGAAGCCGGGATGGCCAAGGGCACCTTCTACCACCACTTCGTCAACCGTCGCAGCTACGTCATCGCGCTGCACCGCCGCTTCTTCGACGCGCTGTCGCAGTCGGTGGCCGCGGCGCTGGCGGGGATTCCGCCGGGCGTCGAGCGGATCGCCCCGAGTCTGGACGCGTTCCTCGATGCCTGTCTCCATGCCCGCGGCACCGAAGCGTTCATGGTGCAGGCACGCACCGACCCCGACCTGCGCGAGGAGATCGGCCGCCGCCACGAGCTGTTCATCGCGGTCGGACGGCCGGACATGGCCGCCGCCGGATGGCCCGACCCCGACGCCGCCTCCCGGATGAAAGTGGCCATGGTCGGCGAGATCTGCCTGGCCGAGCTCACCGCCCGGCGGGCACGTCCGGATCTGCGCATCGCGGCGGTGCGCATGCTCACCGCCAACCGCACGGGGCCGCTTGCCGCGCAGCCGCCCGAGACCGGCGCGTCAGCCACGTAGCCGCGGCATTCCCAGGACGCGTCCCGGGGACGGGGCGGTCATCGGTGGGATCTCCGGCCGGCCGGAGAGTAGTGTTTCAGCTGGCAGAGCCAGGAGAGTGCGCCTCGATTCGGCAACGCGGCCGGGCGGGTCGCGTCCTTCGGCGAAGGATTTCCCGCAGGAAGGCCGCGCCATGACTCACACAGTCGACGGCGGCGGGACGCGCACCGGCCGCACGGCGTCCGCATGGCAGTACGCGCGCACCGCGCCGTGGACCTTCGCCTGGCTGACGCTGCTGCTGGGCACCACGATCATCCAGCACCTGGTGCCGCGCGGCGATCTGGAGCGCCTGCTGGGCGAGCGTTCCACCAACCTGCGCAACCTCGAATCCGATCCACTGCACGCCCTCGTGACCAGTCTGCTGTGGATCGACGGCTATTTCTGGTTGCCCTACCTGGTGCTGTTCTGTGTCTTCCACGCCCCGGCGGAACGGTGGCTCGGCTCGTTGCGCTGGGCGATCGTCGGTCTGTGCGCGCACGTCGCGGCCACGTATTTCAGCGAGGGCATCCTGGCCGTTGCCATCCGCCACGGGTACGCCGATCCGGGGATGGTCGATGTGCGTGATATCGGCGTCAGTTATTTTCTCGCCGCCATCATCGGGATCCTGACCTACCATGTCGCCCGTCCGTGGCGGTGGCTGTACCTCGGCGGAATCCTGGTGTGGTTCGCCACCCCGTTGCTGATCCATCCCACCTTCACCGGCATCGGGCACTGTTCGGCGCTGCTGATCGGGCTGGCCGCCTACCCGCTCACGCGTGGCCGGACCGCGCCGGACTGGGACCCGGCCACCATGTGGCGACACCGGGTCGATGCCGGCCGAGCGCCGAGCGGGCGTGCCGGAGTCACCGGAGCCCGAACCCCGCAGGACAGGCGCGGGTAGAGCGGGGGATCATTCCGGTGCGGCGTTCGATTCGAGAGCTTCGTCGTACGCGTACCCCGCGTCGCGGACCTTGGTCGCGAGGAATCGCATCCGCTCCGAGGTGAGGTAGCCGCCGCGCAGAGCCGTGCCGTCCAACTCGGCGGCCACCTGCTCCAGCGCCAATCGCGCGAACCGCGTTCGATCGACCATGGCGGAGTTCTACCAGGTAGTCGCGGCGGACGCGATCGCACCACGCGGGGCGTTTCCGGAAAGTCGCCGCATCGATCCGGCACCGACTTCCCACCAGTGGCGAATTTCCGGCTACCGAATCGGCCTATGCTGCTCGGCGGCCGCCGGATCGGGGCCCCGAGCGGGAGGCGAACGCCGGACCCGTCTCGCGCGGACTACGTGTTGGACAGGCGATGACGCGACTCGTGCACTTCGTGGGCAGCTTGCCCGAGCCATTGACGACCGGCGACAGCGCTGTGCTGGAGTGGTTCGTCCAGCGCAGCCGGGGCCACCGGCTCACCGGTGTGCCGCGGGACCTGGATCCCAGTTGGGTCGTGCAGTACCTGCGCGAGCGGGACAGACACGACGACGTCTTCGAAGTGGTGCGCGGCGGTGACTTCGCCGACTACGCCGACATGCGCGTGTACGGCATTCGCCGGGGCGCGACCCTCGAACCCCGGCACGTGGCGATGGATCGCGTCGACCGCATCGGCGCGGCCGTCACCGCCTTTCGCGCGCTGCGGGCTCGGCATCCCGAACTCGCCGAAACGAGATTGCAGATCAGCCAACCGAATCCGCTGGATCTGGCGCTGTTCGTGTTCGCAGGCGCGGCGGTGGCCGACGGGCTCCCGCTCGGGCGCGCGCTGCGCCACCTGCGGACGGTGACCCCAGCGCTGCGCAACCTACCCGTCTTCGTCGAGGCCGTGCTGGCCGAAATGGCGCAGGTGACAGCCGAGCACGGCGATCTGGTCACCTGGCAGGTGGAGTCGCCGATCGCCCAGCTCGCCCTGGTGAAGGCGGCGCGACTCGGTGCGCAGGCTCCGGCCGGCCGTCTGGTCGCGCGTCAGTTGTCCGGCTTTCTCGCCCGGGCACACGAGATCGGCGCACAGACCACCCTGCATCTGTGCTATGGCGACTATCAGCACAGAGAACTGCTCGCGCCGCGCAGTCTCGCGCCGGCGGTGCGGCTGCTGAACACCCTCGCGCGAGACCTGCGCGCTCGCGCCGTGCCGCTGCCGCCCGCGCACATCCCCTGCGCTTACGGTGCTCATCCGGCTCCGCTGGAGCCTGCGTTCTACCGGCCGCTGCGCAGGCTCGACCCGGAGTGGCGGGTCATCGCCGGGGTGGTGTCGCCGGCCGGAGCGCAAGACAGCATCAAGAGCCTGGCCTTGTTCGAGGCGGCGGCGGGCCGGGCCGCGTACGGTGTGGCGACGGCGTGCGGCCTCGGCCGGTGCACCGTCGAGGAGGCCGAGCGCGCCGCCGAAGCCACCGTGGCGACCGCCACGGCCGCCGAGTCGGCGCCGAGCGAGGCGGCGTGAGGCCGATAACCCGCGGCTGACGCATCGGTGGCGGCTCACTGCTGGGTTGCGGGTCCGCAACGGAACAGCGCCCGTGCGGCAGAATGGTTTTCGACCAGTCGTCGACGCCGAGGGGGTAGTGCGCTGAGTATCGCGGATGCGGAACCGATCGATGTCGTTGCGGTGGCACGGTCAGTCGTCGCCGCGCACGCGCCGGAAGAGTTGCCGCTGTTCGACGTCACCGCCGCGGCGTACGCGGCGCGTCGGCGCGGCCCGAGTCCGGACGAACTGCTCGGCTTCGGAGTCGGTGCGGTGGAGGCGGTGGTGACGGTCGCGGTGCTGGCCGCGACCAAGGGTGCGGTGGACGCGCTCCTGGAATATTCCGGCAAACGCACCGCGCGTGGCCTGCGCGGCCGCCTGAGCCGGCTGCCGTGGCGGCGGCGCGCCGCGGCGGTCGCGGCGGCCGAACCGCTCAGCTCCGAGCAATTGAACGCCACCCGCGACGCCGCCAGGCGCGCGATACTCGCCTACGGGCTGACCGATCAGCAGGCGAACCTCCTGGCGGGGGCGATCGTAGGCGAGCTGGCGGCGCCGGACGACCCGCCGGACTGATGCGCCCCGCCCCGGAAGCATTCGGTTCGGGCACCACCCTGCGCTTCGCGGTGCTGGTGCTCGCCGCCGCGGCGACCATGTGGAATTGCTGGCAGGTGCTCGCGGGAGCCGCGCTCGGGACGCCCTACCGGCTGGCGACCGAGCAGTGCGTCCGAGCGCTGATCACGTCGCTCGGCGGGCACGACCCCGGTTCCGCCGCACCGGCCGACCCGGCGCATGGCGCGACCTTCGCCGCGACGGTCGGCGCCTGCTCCAGCCGTATCGGCGCGACGGCGTCGGTGATCGCGATGCTCTCCGTCGTCGCCACGGCGATCGCTGTCGCCTCGGTCTACTGGCTGTGGCCGTCCTGGCATATCCGGCGGCGCAGGCTGATCGCGCTCCCGGCCGGCGAATTTTCCGGGCTGGCGATGAAACTGGTGGCTTCGGCAGGGAACACCGAGGTGCGGTTCCTGCTCGATCCGGCCGACACTCGCGTCGGTGGGCGGGCGTTCGGCCGGTACCGGCGCCGCTATGTCGTTCTCGGTCGCGGTCTGGTGGAACGGTGGCGGCGCGGCACCGGCGACGGCGCGGTGGACGCGGTGGTCGCGCACGAACTGGCCCATATCCGCAATCGCGATCTGGATCCGGCCTATCTCGCGGTGTGGACATGGCGTCTGCTCGTGCTGCTCGGCGGCATCCCGTTCGGCTGCTGGATGCTGGTGGAACTCGCGACCGGTGATTGGCGGACCGCGCTCACCTATGGCTGGCGGATCGTCGTGTTGCTCGGATCGACCCTGTTGATCCGCAATGGACTGCTGCGGGCGCGCGAGTACTACGCAGACCTCCGTGCCGCACGGGCGTACCCGGTCCAGCTGCGGCGACTGCTGGACGATGCACCGCGGCCCAGAGGGTACCCGGGACTGCGCGCACGGTTCGGCATGCACCCTTCGGCACGGAACAGGCGGCGAATGCTGGACGCCCCCGGCGAGTTGCTGGCCCCGCGACTGCTTTCCTTGGTCACCATCGGCTTCAGCGCCATGCTGGCTTACGATCTGGTCGACGCGGTGACCGCGGTGGCCGGATTGCGCACACCGATAGCGCCGCTGGTGGGGATGACGCTGACCACGCTGGTCGCGACCATCGGTCTCGCGCAGGCGGCGCTGCGCAACGCGTTGTGGGTGCGTGTCGAGGCGGATGCGATGCACCTGCGGGACAGCGCGTTCCACATCTTGATGATCGCGTGCGCCCATGGTTCGGCTCTGGCGCTGGGCATGGTGCTGGGGCGCGTGCTGGCACTGGATCCGGTGGCGCACGGCTCCATCGGCCACACCTGGTCGGCGACCGGCGAATTCCTGTCGCAATGGGCCACCGCGCTCGGCATGTGCTGTATCGGGGTGAGCGCCTGTGTCCACGTGGCGGCACGCAGCTGGCTACCGGTCGTCGCGACGGTCGACCGTCCCCGGGTCGTCGTCGCCACCTTGGCGGCCGGCGCCGCCGTGCTCATGCTGCCCTGGCTGCCGTCGTTGCTGTGGGCCTACTTCCTCTATGCGCGATTGCCCATGGAGGCGTCCGGCCTGCCGAACTGGGTGACGGGAGAACTGATGAAGCGGCAGCAGTTCCCTGAAGGTTTGTCCGATGTCCGGGGACTGTCGGCCGCCGTCGCGTTGGCACTGTTGCTCGCGGCGCCGCGGCTGCTGCGGGTCGGCCCCTTCGCGCGATCTCGGGCGGATGCCTCCGAAGCGCTGTGGCCGCAGCCGCCTGCGGGCCTCGGAGCCACGGTCGGCGTTGGTGTCGGCGCGGCCCTGTTCATGCTGAACATCTTGGGGGAATACGGGTTTCACACCGCGGCGTGGCCGGGCGCCGACGTCACTTCGATGGCGCTGATGGCATCGTCCCCAGCCAGTCGCGCGATCGTGTCGAGTGCCGAAGCGGAAAGCGGATGGCAGTTGTGTCATCGGTCCAGCGCACCGGGCTCCGGGACGCGGTCCGATTGTGTGGCATACGGGCCTGATCCGAGCGGAGCGCAGTGCGGCGCCCAGGCGTTCCCGTGCGCCCCCTCCGTGCATGTCAGGCCTGGAGAACTCGTGACTCGTGTTCCGCCGCGGACGGGCTACCGGCCGAAAGTCGGGGAATCGGTCCTGTTCGACGGGTCGCGAGCGGGCTGGGCGACCGGCGAATATCGAATCGCGTTGGTCATCGCGACGGAAGGCGATCGCATCACGTGTGCCGGTGCGGGAGCGCCGATCCTGGTCGACGGGCAGCCGCCCGTCGACGGTGGAGTCCTCTACCCGGCCCACCCGGTCGGGCAGGAGGCCTTCGACCGCACCGTTCCCAGCGGTGGAATGTGGGTGCTCGGCCCGCGATGGCGTCCGGAGGACGGCTCGGACCGGCATCTGGGCGAGCGCGGCGGCGTGGTCGCGGCGTCGTCGGTGCTGCTGTACTTCGCGGAGGAATAGCTCTGCGACGCCGTTGCGGACGGAAGGCGCAGCGCCGCACGGAATCACGCGTCCCGTGCGGTGATGGCAACGGGTGCAACGGGTACGGGCACGGGGCGGCTCGGGTCGGTACCCTGGGTTCATGAGGTGTCGCGAGAAGCGTTAAGTTATCGCGAATTTCCGCGATCCCGACCGCGATGTACTCGACATTGTGTACCTTATGTTATCGAGGGTTCGCTCCCTGTCGGGGAGAGAGCCCGGGTCGTCGATACGGCCAGGCAGAAGGACTCCGTTGTCCCGTGCGGTGCATCCGTCCCGAGACGCGGACGACGTCGAGGATTGGGTGTGGCCGAATGCGTGTATCTGCTCCGATAACGGTCTCGGCTTTGGTTGTTGCTGGTGTGGTGGTGAGTGGTTCGGGGGTGCAGTCGCCGGTGGGGGTGTCGGCGCCGC